>JBBSCQ010000006.1:0-75120 GCA_038250105.1 Burkholderiales bacterium
ACAAGGACATTGGTGTTGGCGCGCCAGACGTTCCAGTTTGGCGTGCCGCCGGCTCGGGCCAAGGCATATTCTTCAATATTGCCATGTCGGCCACCGGGGATATTGGCGGCAAAGGAGAGGGCAGCGCTGGCTTGAACTTCGGGTGCGTTGAAGGCGCCAAAGTAGGTGGCGCTGACCGGCATTGCGGTGACGGTGCCACAGGTGCCGGCGGCGATCCCGGTACAGGTGTTGTCGAAGTCCTTGAAGTCGAAGCCGTAGATCATGCGGTGGCGATATTCGCCGGCGCTGGCCAAAGATTGGTTCAGGCGAGCGCCAAGCATATAGCCATTACCAACGAACCGGGTGCTACCAAAACCGACATTGGTATCGGCAGTTGAACGGGAGATGGCGCCGATCAGGTCGAAGGAAAGGCCTTGATCGTAGAAAGGCACACGATACCCAGCGGACAGTTGCTGGCTCCGGCTCGGGTGGTCGAGCGATGTGCCAAACTGGACGGTGGCCATGTGGTCACGGTTGAACAGGTTGGCGTCTTGGTACCCGAGGTTAATGCGATTGACGCCAGTGGAAGTGGCGCCCATGTTGTCGTAGCCAACAGTAAATTTCTGTGGACGGTCTTCGGTGACGTTGATCACAGCATCGATCTGACCGACCTCTTCTGCCGACTGGAAATTCACAGCCACTTGTTTGGCAGGGTTTTCGTTGGCGGCGGCAATAGCAGCAACGATTTGCTTGGCGTTGGGTTTTACTTTTTCTTGTAACGGGGGCAGGCTGTTACGGATATTTTTTTGGTTGTAGGCCTGGTTGCCTTTGATGAGAACAGTCTGGATTTGACCTTCAATGACTTTAAGCTTGACGCGACCCGCCTCGGCAGTTTGTGCCGGAGGGAAGACTTTAATGACGGGGTAGCCGGCATCTTCGTAGGCTTTGCGCAAGGCGTCGGCTGCGGCGTTAACGTCGTCAATGCTGCGATCGGCACCGAGGTAGGCCTTTAGAACCTGTTCAACCTGGCTTTCGGGAAGCAGCGTGTTGCCTTCGATTTCGTAGCTGGAAATGGCGAATTTAGCGCTTTGTGCCCAGGCGCCGGATGATAACGCGACCAGCAGGGCTGCCGCGCTCAGTGAAAACTGCTTGCTCATGAAACCCCCTGAATTGTCGCTCCAACAAATTAAGGAGGGCGAATTTTAAATATTAGGTCGCGATGTTACGACATTGGTGTTTGTTTTTGCAAAGGTTATCTATGCTGTCCGCAACAATTTGTGCTCACCTCCATTAGATTGTAAGTAGCATTTCTTGCGGCAAGAGTTTTTGATATTTAGCTATTTATTTGGACCTTTGTGTTAGCTGAATTTGAGTCGCCGGCGACCTACTCAAGTTTTTGAATCGCCTTAGTTTAGGGTTGAATTTTTGCCATGTTGAGAAGCAGTTCTCTTGCCGCTACGGTTTTTGCCCTTTTTATGGCGTCGACCGTAGCATTGCATGCCAACGCACAGCTTAGCCCATCTTGCTGACCGCAGACTCGGTGGCGAAGTCGGCTTACCCGGATGATCGGGAATATCCTGAATCTCCGCCACATCGGTGATAAATGCGATGATTTTCACCTCGCCACCACACTTCAGGCATCGCGCAGCATCCCCTCGGGGAACCGCAGTGGCAGCACCTCATCCCATGTGGATGGCCGGAAATAGATGGTTGCTCAAGATACCGGCGATCTGCCAAGGAGCGAAAACAGCCGTCTCGTTTTGCCCCATAAAACGGGGCTGGGCTTCGTTGCCGCTGGTGAATTTTCGCCCCCAGCGCAATTTGCAATTACACTGCACATCTACTCTGATGAACGCTCGCCATACGCCCAATGCCAATCTCACAGTTCAAACATCTCGTCCTGATTGTTCTCACCTTGGCCTGTACCTCCCCTGCTTGGGCGGCCAGCGCAACTGAAATCAACGCGGATACCGGCAAGCCGTTTGCGACCGTCTGGCGCGTGCGCGGCGATGCTTTTGCCACTGGTAAGTATGGTGCGCCACGCCGCCTGAAAGAAGGTGGAGCCGTGCATGTCGGCGAACTGGTGCGCGCCGCCCCCGACAGTGAAGCGGTTCTGAAAGCGGCTGATGGCGGCATTGTTGCAGTTCGCCCCGGTACCGAGTTTATCCCCGAACGCTTTGCCGCCGAAGGCAAGCCGAGCGACCGTCAGGTGCTGCGCCTCATTTCCGGGTCGCTGCGCGTCATTACCGGCTGGATTGGCCTGCTCAACAGGAATGAGCATAAAGTCATCACCCCTACCGCCACAATCGGCATTCGCGGCACCGATCACGAACCTTACGTGTTGCCAGCCGAAATGGCCAACTCAACCTATCGCCAGGGCACCTATGACAAGGTGAATCGTGGCACCACCTTGCTTGATGCCAATGGCGGCATTGTCGAAATCGACAGCGGCAAGGTTGGGTTTGCGCGCGCGCCCTCTCCACCGGGCGTTCGTTCGCGAGCACTGATGACCGTTCTGCTCCCGGTTTTGCTGGCTCGGGTCCCGGATTTTTACGTGCCCGGCAGCTTCGAGCAGGAACTAGACCGCTATTCTCAAAACATAGACGCCGCCAATCTGAAACAGCTTGAATCGCGCCATCCCGGCAACCGTCCGGCTACCCAAGCCGCTGCGCCAGCCGCTATGGTGCCGGCAGCAACTAACGCGCTTGCGCCCGAACCGGCCCCCGTCGCTATCGTCGGCTGCCCACCGGCAACGATAGGTGAAGCTTGGCTCGGTCGCTTTGATCGCGCCATCATCCGCCATGATGTAAAAACTATCCTCGCCCTGTTTGCCCCGGAGGTGGTCGCCAAGGCCACGGTACGCAGCGGGAATGGCATAACCACCCTTGAATTTAATCGCGACGAACTGGTTGATAGCACCCTCAAATCAATCGCTAGCCTTAAGGACTATTCGCAGCGCCGCGTTTCTCTTGAGGCCAAACTGGCCGCTGGCGAAAATGAAGCAACTTGCCGTCAAGTGGTGGTCAAATCAATCGCCATCGAGCAAGGCCTGATGAACGGTCGTCCCTATCGCTTTGAAGCACTGGAGGAGTATCTGCTTGAACAGCGCAACGGCGAGTGGCTGGCAATCACGGCACAAACAACACAACGCTAGCGTTTGCGATTTTGATCTGCCCTATTTCGGCGGGAGTCGCCGGCTGATTGTAATCGGCATCCATGGTGCCGGTTTCCAGCCTCGAAGAGGATCTCGGGCGTAAGGGAATTAGTGCACCGACTAGCCGAGCGCCGCCAATTTGGATTTTGGGCCAGGCGGGTGTTTGATGAAATACTGCCTCACTCCGCGCACAATGGCATCGGCCAGTTTATCCTGATAGGCGTCGTCATTCAGCCGGCGCTCTTCTTCCGGGTTCGAGATAAAGGCGGTTTCGATCAGCGCAGAAGGAATATCAGGCGCCTTGAGCACGGCAAAACCAGCCTGCTCAACATTGGTTTTGTGTAGGGTATTGATCATTCCTAATTCGCCGAGCAGGTATTTGCCCAGTTTCAGGCTGTCATTGATCTGTGCTGTTTGTGACAGGTCAAGCAGCGTGCGGGCGAGAAATAGATCCTTTGCGCCAAGATTTACCCCACCGACCAGATCGGCATCGTTTTCACGTTGCGCCAGCAGACGCGCCTGTGAACTGGTGGCGCCGCGTTCGGAGAGAACGAAGACGGAGGAACCGCGTGCATCCGGCTTGATCCAGGCATCGGCATGGATCGACAAAAAAAGATCGGACTGCACGCGCCGGGCTTTTTGCACGCGCATTTGTAGCGGCACGAAGAAATCCGAATCGCGGGTCAGCACTGCCCGCATATTCGGCTCGGCATCGATGCGCGCCTTGAGGCGTTTGGCGACTTGCAGCGTCACGTTCTTTTCATAGGAGCCGCCCTTGCCAATGGCGCCGGGGTCTTCACCACCATGACCGGGGTCAAGCGTAATCGTCACCATACGGTCGACAATCTGCTTACCTGATTTTTTGCTGGTATGCACCTCAGGCGCTTCGACTACTTTTTCTGTTCTCTTTTGGCCAGTTTCATCGAGCTTTTTCTCGACCTGCGCCACATCCTGATCCATCTTGTAAGGCTCAACCGCATCCTTGCGGCCTTCAAGCAGCGCCATCAGCGGATCAGGCGGGTTGATCGGGTAGACGTCAAGGACCAGACGATGGCCATATTCGCCGGCCGGGGCCAGCGTAAAGACTTGCGGCACTACCTTGGTTTTCAGTTCCATCACCAGGCGCACGACACCTGGCTTGAAACGACCGGCACGCAGGAGCTTGATGTAGGGATCGTCGGTGGCTACCTTGCGGGCCAGGCTGTCGAGCACACTATTGAATTCAACGCCTTCGATATCAACGACCAGACGGTCAGGATTTTCGACGGTGAAATGGCTGTATTTGAGTGGCGCGTCGTGTTCCAGCGTCACCCGCGTGTAATCAGCGGCGGGCCAGATACGCACGGCAAGCACCGCCGGCAACTTTGCCGCAGCACCAGCCAGCGGCGATACCGACAGAATCAGTGAGGCGCCGGCGTAACGGAGGAGTTGCCGTCGCCCCAGGCTGAGGCGAGCCCCTTTATACATTGCGTCCCTTCCGGTGAATCTGCCACGGCTTCGAGGTAACGCCCGAAACCTGCATGATGAAGGCGCAGCCGCAGGTCTGGCGATGGAACGCAGCCATGAGCTTGTTCCGGCCACTCAACCAGGCAAACTGCAGAGTCATTAAAGTATTCGCTAAAGCCCGCATCGAGAAACTCCTCGGGTGACTCAAAACGATAAAAATCAAAGTGATATAAGTATAAGCTCGAAATTACGTAAACTTCAACCAGAGAATACGTCGGGCTTTTCACCGGGCCGGCGTAACCCAAGGCACGAATCATGGCGCGGACCAATGTTGTCTTGCCAGTCCCGAGGTCACCTTCAAGGAAAATGACCAGCCCCGGCTGCAACAACGGCGCCAAAATTTCGCCTAGGCGCTGAGTTGCCGCTTCGTCAGGCAATTGAAAAACGGCGGTAACATCAGGGCTATGCACGATCACGACTCCACAGTGGATTACGCGGCGCTCAAGGAAGCAATTCGAGCGGCCGGCACAAAATTGGGCTTTGCGGCCATCGGCGTCGCCCGAGCCAAACCGGGCCAAGCGGTTGATGGCCTGAGGCAATGGCTGGCTGAAGGCTGCCACGGCGAAATGGATTATATGGCCCGCCATGCCGATTTGCGCGCCGAACCGGCACAACTCCAGCCGGGAACAATCACCGTCATCTCTGCTGCGGTCGACTATCTGCCACACACAAAAACCGCCGATCAGCCGGAACAGGCGGCGATTTCGCGCTACGCCCAAGGCCGTGATTATCATAAGCTGATCCGTAACCGGCTGCAAAAAATGGCCGATGTCATCACTGAGTTGGCTGGGCCATTCGGCTACCGGGTATTTTCTGACTCAGCGCCGGTTATGGAGGTTGAATTTGCCCGGCAAGCCGGGCTTGGCTGGCGCGGCAAACACACGCTTTTGCTCTCGCAACAAGGCTCCTGGCGCTTTCTCGGCGAAATTTACACCGATCTGCCATTGCCGCCGGATAGCCCGATTGACGAGCACTGCGGCAGTTGCACCGCCTGCCTCGACGCCTGCCCGACCCAAGCGATCATTGCGCCGTACAAAGTCGATGCTCGGCGCTGTATTTCCTACTTGACGATCGAACTAGCCGGCTCAATTCCTGAAGAGTTCCGTCCCCTGATCGGTAACCGCATTTACGGCTGCGACGACTGCCAGCTGTGCTGCCCGTGGAACCGTTTTGCCCAACTTGGCGACCCTGACTTCGCGCCGCGCCACGGTCTCGACTCAAGCAGCTTGCTTGAACTTTTCGCCTGGACAGAGGAGGAATTCAATGACCGACTCGCCGGCAACCCCATTCGCCGTATCGGGTATGAAAAATGGTTACGTAATATTGCAGTTGCGCTGGGCAATGCGCCATACAGCGAAACGACTGCAAAAGCCTTGCAGCAACAGCAAAACCACCCCTCACCCATGGTCAAAGAGCACGTTGCATGGGCGCTATTACAACAATATGACGGAAAATCCTCAACGGCCTAACCGACAAAGAAATTTGACTGGTATGCTGACCACAAAACTTAGAACGTAGGCCTATGTGGAAAAAACCTGAAAAGCCCATATCCATTCACCCATCGCAAGTGGTGATCGGGCTCTACGTTTGGCTTGACCTGGGTTGGGACGATCATCCGTTCCTCTACAATCGCTTTAAAGTGAGCGATGAAAAACAAATTGCCACCATCCAGAGCATGCCACTCGATGGAAAGTTGTTTTATTACCGGGAAAAAAGCAGCGCACAACCTGGCCCATTAGTCCTTACCCCGGAAGCAAGCATTTCAGAAACAGTTGCAGTCGTGCCGGATCCAGCGCTAGCCAAAGAGATTGCGGAACACAACAAGCAAAAGCACGACCGTCTGCGCCAGCAAAAAGATTCTGCCGCCCGCGCCGACCGCGCTTGGGAACAAGCGGCGCGAATATCGCGTGAGGCCATGCTGGGCATGGCGCATTCGCCCAAGCAAGCCGGTGAAAAACTCCTCGACCTGTCCAAAAAAACAGCTAATCTGATTACCGAGGGACAGGAAGTCCTGCTCCACTTACTGGGCGACAAAGAAGGTGAAGGTCCACAGTTCCATGCCCTGAACGTGATGACCTTGGCTATGTTGCTCGGCAAGTCTGCCGGGCTGAACGAAAGCCAGTTGGCCGAACTCGCCCTGGGCACACTGGCGCACGACATCGGCAAGGCCAAAGTGCCGGTGCATCTTCTGAAAGCAAAGACCCGCGCCAAGCATGAGGAGGCGTTCTATCGCCAACACGGCGCCTATGGCCTGGAAATGGCCAGAATATCGGGCGCCTTTGGGCCAGTGGCGCTTTCAATCATCGCCGATCATCACGAATTTATTGATGGCAGTGGTTGGCCGACTGGTAAAACCAACCCGGGCCCGGCTGCCCGCATTGTTGCGCTGGTCAACCGCTACGACCGATTGTGTTCCCCGGAGTCGCCTGAACGTGATGCGCTGATGCCGGCCGAAGCGATGGCGCGGCTGTTTCGCGTTGAGACTGCCAAATTCGACCAGCGCCTGTTGAGCCTGCTGATCAAACTACTGGGCGTCTATCCGCCCGGTACGCTGGTGCGGCTCAATGACGAATCACTGGGCCTGGTGGTTAGCCCGGGCAAGGAAAGCCTGCGTCCAACCATTCTGGTTTATAGCCCGGAATTCAACAAACGCGATGCACCGACGATCAATCTGGCCCAAGTGCCCGAGATCAAGATTGAAGAGGCTTTGCGGCCTTCCACCATTCCGCCGGATGTCCTGAACTGGCTTAATCCCCGCCAACGCCTGTCGTATTTCTTCTCGACCGAAAAAGCCGGCTGAGCATAAAGTGTAATTCGATACGGCGAGCCACCCTTAACGCAATCGCTGAATTTAGCCTTTTTTTGGTGTTGACCGCAGCACGATCGCAATACGACCCGACTCAATGCATCAGGCTTGGCCGGAGTGGCTAAAACCTGTCAGTTTTTTTCTACTGGCCGATTGCAATCGCTACACCACTCGCTCCACGAACCACCATACAGGCGTGATCCGGCAAGCCCAGCAATCTCCATCGCAAGAATATTGTGGCAAGCGGAAACACCAGAACCACATTGGTGCACAACCTGCTCCGGCAAGCTGCCCGCAAGGAGCGCCAGCCATTCAGCGCGCAATGTTGCAGCCGGTTTGAAGCGGCCATCTGCCTGCAAATTTTCGCGAAAAAAGCGGTTGACCGCACCAGGGATATGGCCACCAACAGGATCAATGGTTTCGTTTTCGCCACGATAACGATCCGGGCTGCGAGCATCGACCAGATGCATACGCGAGGTGGCGAGAAAGGATTGGACGTAATTGGCGTCGACACAGCGGTCACAAATTTTCGCCACGAAACTGGTTGGCCGAAGCAGCGGCAATTGTTGCGTTAGTGCCCCGTTCGCTGCCTGCCAGGCCTGAAATCCACCATCCAGCAAACCCACTTGTTCATGGCCGAGCCAGCGCAACAGCCACCACAGGCGCCCGGCGATCATGCCTTGGGCGTCGTCATAGACAACGACCTGGGTTTGCCGACCAACACCGATTTCGCCCAAGCGTTTCGCCAGCGTTTCAGCATCCGGCAAGGGATGGCGACCATTCGCACCGGTAACCGACCCTGATAGGTCACGATCACAATGGAGAAAAACCGCGCCGGGAATATGGTTTTCGGCATAAACCCGATCGCCATAGCCGGTATCCGCCAACTGATGCCGGACATCAATCACCAACCAGTCGGGATCGTTCAGATGCGCCGCCAGCGCGGCGACATCAACCAGCGTCGTGTAGCTCATGGTGCCGCATCAAGCCAGGATTTGGCTTCATCGGCGCTATCAAAGACCTCGACATCGGCATTGACAAAGGTCTGCGATAACCAGGCGCTCCAGGTGACCCACTGGCTATCGGTCACCACGGCAACGCGTTTGAAATCATTGGCGTGGGCGCGGGAAAACTTGATTTCCTCCCAAGCTACGTCAATGGTCAGATCAGCCATTTGGCTCAGGTCAAAATAAAGATCAACCGGGCCTTCAAACTTGATCTTGAAATTGACGACTTCTTCGAATTCCTTGTAATCCGCCAAGGTAAATTCACCAAAGACAGAAACGCCGACACGGCTGGGTTGATGGTCGATGACAATCATGATTTGACTCCGTTGTTGTTTGTCACGAGTTTAATCCTGTTCTACCGGGCTGGCGCGGGAAAAGTGCGTAGCCGCAATACCGGAGAGGATGATCAGCCCGATGGCGAGCCAGGCCGAGGCATCGAGCACCTCGCCCCAGAAGAACACGCCGAACAGGCTGGAGAAGATCACGGTACTGTAGGCCAGTGCTGCCGACATCAGGGTTTTTCCCCGCGTGTAGGCGCGCGTCATGGCCAGCTGGGCAACCGTGGCAAATGAAGCAACACCGAGCAAAAGCAGCCCACTATGCCAGTCGACCGCATGCAGTTCACTGAACAGAAGCCAGGCACCGGCGCAGACCGAGGAAACCAGCGAGAAGTAAAAAACAGTCCGCGTTTCCGGCTCACCGCGCGCCCCAAGCTCACGCACACTGAAATAGGCCATACCGGCGAGGACACCGGAACCGAGGCCAATCAGGCCACCGACCAATTGATCAGCATGAAACGCCGGCTTGAGCAGCATTGCCACGCCAATCAGGCCGATAACCAGCGCGCCAAGAATACCGGCGCGCATTCGTATGCCGGCCAAGGCGAGATAAATCGCTAGGAAGATCGCCGAGGTGTAGTTGAGGGTCACCGCCGTCGCTAGTGGCAACAGCGTAATCGCATAAAAATAGGCAAAGAGAGCCGAGAAGCCGACGACACCCCGGCTGATTTGCCAGCGCCAGTGTGGCGTGGCCAAAGGCACGCCCTGCAAGCGAACCAGGCCAAACATCAGAATCAGCGAAATGAAGCTACGGTAAAAGGTGATTTCGACTGCCGAATGCGTTGCCGCGGCATATTTGACGCACACCCCCATGCAGGCAAAAAGCAGGCTGGCGACCAGCATCCAGAGGGATTGCATTGGCGTGACTCAAAATGAAAAAGGCGGCGGATTTTACCCCGACGCCCTGATTGATGTAGCCGACGCTTAAATGTGCGCTTGCATGATCCGCCGATAGAACTCGTGGAAATGCTGCATGCCGTCTTCCATCGGGCTCTGGTAAGGGCCGACTTCATTGTGCCCTTCTTTCATCAGCGCATAGCGACCACGATCCATCCGTTCGCCAATTTCGTCGTCCTCAACGGCAGTTTCCATATAGGCGGCACGCTCGGCTTCGATGAAATCGCGCTCAAAATCGACGATTTCTTCCGGATAATAAAATTCAACGACATTCAAGGTTTTGTTATCCGATTGCGGAATCAGCGTCGACACAACCAGCACATGTGGATACCACTCGACCATGATGTTCGGGAAGTAGGTCAGCCAGATGGCGCCATGTTCCGGCGCTTTGCCTTCGCTGCCATAAATGTCGAGCACAGCTTTTTGCCAGCGTTCGTAGGCTTTCGAACCGGATTTTTTCAGCGAGGTAATACCAACGCGCTGGACGGAATACCAATCGCCAAACTGCCAGGTCAAATCATCGCAGCTAACGAAGTTGCCCAGCCCCGGGTGATACGGCGCCACGTGGTAGTCCTCAAGATAAACCTCGATAAAGGTCTTCCAGTTGTAATTGCACTCGTGCATCTCGACGTGATCGAGCTTATAACCGGTGAAATCGAGGCCGCCAGCGACGTTCATCCCGGCCAGATCGGCATTGGCTGAACGTGGGCCTTTGAAAAGCAGACCGTTCCAGTTTTCCAGCTTGGCTTTGTTCAAATTCAAACAAGGGTTCTGCGGAAAATGCGGCGCGCCGATCAGTTCGCCACCGGTAGCGTAAGTCCAGCGGTGAATCGGGCAGACAATATTGCCCGGCAAATTACCGGAACCTTGCAACATGATCGCCTGGCGGTGGCGACAGACGTTGGACATCTGCCAATTGCCCGCATTGGCACCTTCATGGCCACCGTTGAGCAACATCTGGCCGTGATCCTTCCAGGCTAGCGTCCGATAATCCCCTGCTTCCGGCACCATTAACTGATGCCCCACATAGCCGGGGCCGGCATCGAAGATAAGTTTTTTCTCCAGCGCAAAAATCTTTTCGCCGAAATACCAGTCCACCGGCAGTTGCGAAACTGCCGGGGCCACACGGGACAAAGTCGCCACGTCGGACATTCCATGCCTTCAGCGGGTTAAAAATGGGCATTTTACTCTCCCGACGATTTGACCTAAAGCCCCTTGATAGAGTATTTTCGCGTGTTTCCCAAAAGCCGGATGACATGGATCAATCCCCCATCGACGACATGAAATTCGAGACAGCGCTCGCCGACCTTGAAAACATCGTCGCCAGCATGGAAGGTGGCAAGCTTGAACTCGAAGCCTCAATCGCCGCCTACCGCCGTGGTATGGAACTGATGCAGCACTGTCAGGCCCAATTGACGGACGCCGAAACACAGATCCGCATTCTTGAAAATGGCCAGTTTAAAGACGTTGACCGCAGCACTCTGGAGGCTCAGTGAGTACAAGCCCGTTTGCCGAATGGATGGCAGCGACGCAAAGCCGCGTAGAAACCGCCCTCGCCCAGCACCTGCCGGGCCCGGACTGCATTCCGGCTCGCCTGCATGACGCCATGCGCTACGCCACCTTGGGTGGCGGCAAGCGCGTTCGTCCGCTACTCGTCGTTGCTGCCGGTGAATTAACTGACGCGGCAGCAGAACAGCTTGATACCGTCAGCTGTGCCGTCGAAATGATCCACGCCTACTCGCTGGTCCATGACGACCTGCCCTGCATGGACAACGATGACTTGCGGCGCGGCCGGCCAACCTGCCATATTGAATATGACGAACCGACCGCCCTGCTGGTTGGCGACAGCCTGCAAACGCTGGCTTTTGAAATACTGGCCAGCCAAGCGAGTGGCGAACCGGCCCGTCAGCTTGAAATGATCAAACTACTCACCCATGCCAGCGGCTCGCGCGGCATGGCTGGCGGCCAGGCGATTGATCTTGCCTCGGTCGGCAAAGCCTTGAGCCAACCTGAACTGGAACTAATGCACGCGTTAAAAACCGGTGCCCTGATCCGCGCCGCCGTTTTGCTCGGCGCCCTAAGTGGTCAAGCATTGTCAGCCGATGAACGGCAGAACCTCGACCGCTTCGCCAAGCGGGCCGGCCTGCTCTTCCAGGTCGTCGATGACATCCTCGACTGCACCGCCAGCACCGCTACCTTGGGCAAAACCGCTGGCAAGGACGAGGCCGCCGCCAAGCCAACTTATGTCAGCCTGCTCGGCCTCAATGCCGCGCGCGCCTACGCCGACGAACTGCGCAGCGACGCCCTCGCCGCCCTCGCCATTTTTGGCGATCGTGCCACCCGCCTGATCCAACTGACTGACTTCATCTGTCACCGGCAATTCTAAAATGAGCGCCTCTTTGCTTGAAACTATCAACAGCCCGGCCGACCTGCGCCGCCTGGATCGCAAGCAATTGCCACAACTGGCAACCGAACTGCGCGCCTTCCTGATCGACTCGGTGTCGCAAACCGGCGGCCACCTCTCATCAAACCTCGGCACGATCGAACTGACCATCGCCCTGCACGCCGTCTTCAACACACCGGAAGACCGGCTGGTCTGGGACGTCGGTCACCAGTGCTATGCCCACAAGATCCTCACCGGCCGCCGCGAAGGCATGAGTACGTTACGTATGCATGGCGGCGTCTCCGGCTTCCCCAAGCGCAGCGAAAGCCCTTACGACACCTTTGGCGTCGGCCACTCATCGACCTCGATCTCCGCCGCCCTCGGCATGGCCCTGGCCGCCAAGCACAAAGGCGAAGACCGCAAGGCAGTTGCCATCATTGGTGACGGCGCGATGTCAGCCGGCATGGCTTTCGAGGCCATGAACAACGCCGGCGTTGCCGATGCCGACATGCTGGTCATTCTTAACGACAACGAGATGTCGATTTCGCCGCCGGTCGGCGCACTCAACAACATCCTGACCCGGCTGACGTCGAGCAAGACCTTCAATGCCGCCCGCGACGGCGCCCGCAATATGCTCGGCTTCGCCCCGCCACTACTCGAACTGGCCCGCCGGGCCGAAGAGCACGTCAAAGGCATGATTGCCCCGGGCACGCTTTTCGAAGAGTTTGGCTTCCATTACTACGGCCCAATTGACGGCCATGACCTCGATGCCCTGATCCCGACGCTGGAAAACTTGCGCCAGCTTAAAGGCCCCAAATTCCTCCATGTCATCACCAAAAAAGGCCAAGGCTACAAACTGGCCGAAGCGGACCCGATCCTTTATCACGGCGTCGGCAAATTCGAGCCGGACGTTGGCATTAAAGCCAGCAAGGGTGGCAAGCTGACCTACACCCAGGTTTTTGGTGACTGGCTGTGTGACATGGCCAAGGCTGACTCCCGGCTGGTTGGCATCACCCCGGCGATGCGTGAAGGCTCTGGCCTGCTGCGCTTTTCGGCCGAATACCCGGACCGCTATTTCGATGTTGGCATCGCCGAACAACACGCCGTCACCCTCGCCGCCGGTCTCGCCTGCGAAGGTTTGAAGCCGGTCGTCGCCATTTACTCGACCTTCCTGCAACGGGCTTACGATCAACTGATTCACGACGTCGCCCTGCAGAATTTACCGGTCATTTTCGCCGTCGACCGCGGCGGTCTGGTGGGTGCCGATGGCCCGACCCACCACGGCACCTTCGACCTCTCCTTCGTTACCTGCATCCCCAATATGGTTGTCATGACCCCGGCTGACGAAGTCGAATGCCGCAAGATGCTGTCCACCGCCTATGCGCTTGATGGCCCGAGCATGGTGCGCTACCCACGCGGTGGTGGCACCGGCACAGTGCCAGAAATGAATCTCGACACACTGCCCGTTGGCAAGGGAGAAATCCGCCGCACCGGCCAGGGTATTGCCCTGCTCGCCTTTGGCAGCCTGGTCCCGGCCGCGCTGGCTGCCGGTGAAGAGCTGGATGCCACTGTCGCCAACATGCGCTTCGTCAAACCGCTCGATGTCGACCTGATTGTCGAACTTGCCGGGAACCATTCCCTGCTGGTCAGTATCGAAGAGAATGCCGTGATTGGTGGCGCAGGTTCGGAAATCGAACGCGTCTTGGCCGAACGTGGGATGAAGGTGAAATTCCTGCGCCTCGGCCTGCCGGATCGCTTCATTGACCACGGCGAGCAGAATCAACTACTGGCCGAACTTGGCCTCGACAAAAATGGCATCGTGCGTGCAGTAGGTGAAATGCGCGCCCTAACCAACACACAATAATTCATCTAAGAACAGCCCATGAACACCCCCAACACTGCCATCCCCGACGTTCAGAACTCAGCCGACACGCGCCATATTGCCATTAACAAAGTCGGCATCAAGGCTATCCGCCACCCGATCAAGGTGCAGGATAAATCGGTCGGCATCCAGCACACCATCGCTATGTTCAACATGTACGTCAGCCTGCCGCACAACTTCAAGGGCACGCATATGTCGCGCTTTGTGGAGATTCTGAACAGTCACGAACGCGAAATTTCGGTGGAAAACTTCCCGGCCATGTTGCGTGAAATGGTGGTCAAACTCGAAGCCGAAACCGGCCACATCGAGATGAACTTCCCCTACTTCATCAACAAGACGGCGCCAGTTTCCGGTGTGCAAAGTTTGATGGACTACGACGTCACCCTTATCGGCGAAATCTGCCATGGTGAAATCGCCACATCAGTCAAAGTCGTTGTCCCGGTGACCAGCCTCTGCCCCTGTTCGAAGAAAATTTCCGAGTATGGCGCTCACAACCAGCGCTCACACGTCACCGTAACGGCCAAGACCAACGACTTCCTCTGGATTGAAGAACTGGTCCAACTGGTTGAACAGGAAGCCTCCTGCGAGCTTTACGGCCTGCTCAAGCGCCCGGACGAAAAGTACGTCACTGAACGCGCTTACGATAACCCCAAGTTCGTCGAAGACATGGTCCGCGACGTTGCCGCTCGCCTGAACACTGAAAGCCGCATCGACTCCTACGTGGTGGAATCGGAGAATTTCGAGTCGATCCATAATCACTCAGCCTACGCGCTGATTGAAAAAGACAAAACCCAAGCTTGATCGTAACTGCTCCGGTCGACGCCTTATTTTAGGCAAAAACCAGATACAAAAAAGGGCGCCGAAGCGCCCTTTCCTTTTTCACCTTACGCCGCTGTCGGAGCGACTTTGCGGGTCAGTTTTTCCTTGATACGTGCGGACTTGCCTGAACGCTCGCGCAAGTAGTACAGCTTGGCGCGACGGACATCACCGCGACGCTTCACTTCAACCGAAGCTACCAGCGGGGAGTGGGTCTGGAAAGTACGCTCAACGCCTTCGCCAGAAGATATCTTGCGAACGGTGAAAGCCGAGTTCAGACCGCGGTTACGCTTGGCGATAACAACGCCTTCGTAAGCCTGCAGACGCTCGCGGGTGCCTTCCTTGACTTTAACTTGGACAACGATGGTGTCGCCCGGGGCAAAATCAGGAAGTGTCTTGCCCAAACGTGCAATTTCTTCTTGTTCCAGTTGTTCAATCAGGTTCATGTGAGATCCTTAAAATTTTATAAACACTTACTCACCGCATTGCTCCTCTCCGACGATTTCCGTGAGGAGTTGCGTTTCCTCCGCGTTCAACACGCGGTGCGCCAGTAAATCCGGCCGGCGCTTCCGGGTTCGGGCCAGCGACTGTTTCAGCCGCCAACGTCGAATTCTTTTATGGTCACCAGACAACAACACATCCGGCACACTCTCGCCGTCGTAATTCTCGGGCCGAGTGTAGTGCGGACAATCCAGCAGACCCGTTACAAACGAATCTTCTACCGCCGAAGCGGCATCTCCCAACACCCCCGGCAACTGGCGGACGACAGCATCAATCAAAACCATCGCCGGCAACTCGCCACCGGAAAGCACAAAATCTCCGATCGAAATCTCTTCATCGACACAGCGCTCGATCAAACGCTCGTCAATTCCTTCATAGCGACCACAAAGCAGGATCAATCCTTCTTCGCCCGTCGCCAGTTGCATCACACGTGCATGCGTCAGTGGCGCGCCCTGCGGTGAAAGATAGATCACCCGGCTCTTCGCCAACCCAGCTTCACGTTGCTGCAACTTGGCTGCAGCAATCGCCTTCTCCAGCGGCCCCGGCTGCATCAACATACCCGGCCCACCACCAAAAGGACGATCATCAACTCGTCGCCAGGCGTTCTCGGCAAAATCACGTGGATTCCAGCTTTGCCACACCCAGCGCCGCTCTTCCAGCGCCCGACGGGTAATTCCGCTTTGCGTCACAGCGACAAACATTTCCGGAAAAATGGTTACGCAGTCAAAGCGAATCACCAGTCGCTGCCCCACTCCACTCGAATGAGTCGCGCCTCTTTCTCTACCGCCAAAACAACTGAAGCCACAAACGGCAACAGGCGTTCCGGATGATCATCCGACACCACACGCAAAACCGAGCTGGCGCCCGTTTCGATCAGGCTGGCAACTTTGCCCAGCCGCTCGTCAGCGGTGTTGATGACATCCAGCCCGATCAGATCGGACCAGTAAAACTCACCTTCTTCAGTCGTTGGCAAAGATTCACGCGGCGCGCCGACCAGAATCCCTTTCATGGCTTCAGCTGCTGTGCGGTCAACTACCCCATCCAACAACACCACTAAACCATTTGCGTGAGGTTTCAAGCGCTTGAGCTTGCATTCACGCCACGATTCACCATCGCTACTGAGCCACCAAACAGGCATATCAGCCCAAGCCAGCGGATCGTCACCAAAGGGGTGCAACCTGAGCCAGCCTTGCATCCCGTAGGGGTCGGCGAGCCGACCCAGTACGACGATATCGTTGCCAGCCAAAGTGGGTACTACCAAAGCGGGTATTACTTAAGCAACCTGCTGGGCAGCGTGTTGCTTGACCAGACGTGCAACAGTCGGGGACAACTGGGCGCCATTGGTTTGCCAGTAGGCCAGGCGATCTGTTGCAATACGCAGGCTTTCTGCATTGCCGGACGCTACTGGGTTGTAGAAACCGATACGCTCAACGAAACGACCATCACGGCGATTGCGGGAGTCGGTAACAACCATGTTGTAGAAGGGACGCTTCTTGGCGCCGCCACGGGCAAGACGGATAACAACCATGGGAACTCTTTCGTTAGCTGGAAAAAAGACCCGAGATTATAGCGCTTTTATAAGGAAAAACAAGCCACTTGGCAGTCATCAAACAATCGCGCAAGGAAAAGTCCATTTAGACGCAAGCGCCATCTATCGGATGTGTGTGGTCAAACCAAGGATTTTTGTTATTCTCAGCCAAGCATGAATAGCACACTAGAAAATCTCCCGAAAAACCCGCCAGAAGCCCATATTAAAGGGCTTCTCGAATGGCTGGCCCTGGCGCACGAACGCACGGGCGCCGACGATGCGGCTCAGCTTTATCGGCAGGTTTTGGTCTTGCGTGAAGCGCCAATCCCGACGGCCCAGCGGATAAAATTTCTTGATCTTCTATACAACCACGCCGAGCGCATCGCAAATGCCGAACTGGGGAAACTAAGGGTCATATCCTTACCCGCCTCGCGTAAGGTTCGCCAGCGCATGAAACTAGTACAAGACCTGCTGGCTACGCTGACACAAGATTACTTCAATACCCTTGCCGAGCTTTTCGACCCCGAAACGACTAATACGCTGCGTACACCTCACATTTCGCTACGCAGAGCGATGGATGCGATTGCCTGGCAAATCAAAATCAATCATTTACTGGCCGCGCCGCCAGGCGTTGGACTCTGGCAGCAATTACATGCCGCCTATCGCACAGCTTGCCGCCTCAGACTGGAAAACCTACCCGCCCCACGCGACCGACCCAGCATCCAGCAGATTTACACCAACATACTGTTGGCTGCGATTGCCCACCCGGCTTCGTTTTCGTCAGCTGAGCTTGAGTTCATCAGCGACTATATCGAAAGCGCCTCATTAAGCATCAATTTTGCGTCGACGCTGCCGCTTGATAGCACCGGTCTTTTCTGGATCGACCTGAGCAAGGATTTTCCCGCCTACGCACTTGCACGACGAACGCCTGCGGTTGACCTCGACGTTTTATATTTTTCCTGCGACGCAATCGCCTGCACGGCAAGCCAACATCGTGCTGAACTGGAAAATGAAATTCCGGCCGCCACCCTTGGTTTGCCTGAATTTGCTGAGACGCATGCAGGAAAAGGGGTTTTACAGCGGCTCAACCTGCTCTGGGGCCACCCCAGCAAACGGAAATTTCCCCGGCGAAGACAATCCTACCGCGCCGCCCTTTGCGCCGGACTCGACCAACTCTGGCACCTACTCAAAAAGCCAACAGCGAATATCGAGCTCAGCGAGTGGATGGTGACCAACGAAAGCCCCGATGGCTATTCGTTGATGCACATTTCCGGCCACACTGAAGACTTGCACGTGGGTGACATTGTCGCGCTGCAACCGCTCGGAGAGCGTACAGAGGTGATTCCGCTCTGGCACGTCTGCATCATTCGCTGGGCAATCTCGGAAAATCCGGAACATATCGAATTGGGCCTCGAGTTACTTGCCCCCCAGGCTACCGCAGCCGAAATCGCCCACCCCTTCGAACTTACAGCTGGCAAGATCGCCGCCCTGATCCTGCCGGAAACCCCCCCTTTGCGCATGGGGGAATCGCTCGTTGTACCAACTGGCGTATTGAAGGAAGACACCGGGCGCATCATCCTTCTGGTAGAAAAAAACAACCTTGAAATTCGAGAAATCCGGGCAACACACCTTTCCGAACAAACTAGCGCCATCGAGATTTTTAGCGTTTTACCAGACGACTCACCTTAGCGGCAATCAGGCCACCAAAGAGCACGACCGCCCAAGACAGATGCAGCCAGACAAGGAACACGGGAAAGGCAGCAAACGCGCCATATATACTTTTCAACATGGCGGAACTGACCAAGTACAGTTCAAAAACCTTTTGCATGGCGGAGAAGGCCAGCATGGCGAATAACCCGCCTACCAATGCTGCTCGGCGCGAAACATCCGCATTGGGCACGGCGTAATAAAGAAACGAGAAGAACAGGGCAAGCAGAGCCATCGAAACGGCCTTTAACAAACCTTGGCGGAGCCATATTGGCTCGTCAAACAAGCCCATTGAAACACTCACAGCCAAGGACATCGCCGCTGCCACGGCCCCCAGAATAAACGGCCATACGAGCATAACAAAGGCATAAAGCCGCAAGCGTACAAAAAACGGCCGGGGCGCCACCAGCCACAGATGATTGAACGTCCGCTCAATTGTATGCATCAACAAGAATGCCGTTACGCTGAGGAAGGCGATACCTGCTACGGTCAACTGCTGCGCCTTGTTCGAAAACCGGCTGATGCTATTCGCAATAGTTCCTGCGGCCCCGCTGGGCAGCAGGCTTTCTCTCATCATTAGATCAAGTCGTGAGACCAGTGTATCGAAATAGGGCACCACACCCGCCACGGCTAAAACAACGGCCACCAAGGGGACTAACGCCATCAAGGTGGTAAAAGCCAGAGCAGAACTGGTCTGCATCATGTTCTCGCTCAAGAAACGATGAAAGATGCCGCCGACCTCAACTGATTTGGGGCGAGCACGATGATTTCGGGAGCGTGTTTGCATGGGGCCGTATAATAGCTGACCATGCAAGACATACTTATTCTCTATTACAGCCATCACGGCTCTGTACGCGCCTTGGCTGAACGTATTGCGTGCGGCATTGAAGCGGTGCCCGGCATGCAGGCGAGACTGCGTACCGTCCCGAAAATATCGACGACTTGCGAGGCAACCGAGAGAACTGTTCCAGATAGCGGCGCCCCTTATGTTGAGCTCGCCGACCTAGAAGAATGTGCCGGACTCGCGCTCGGCAGCCCGGTACGCTTTGGCAATATGGCGGCACCCATGAAATATTTCTGGGATGGTACCATCGCAGCCTGGCAGAACGGCACACTGGACGGCAAGCCGGCCTGCGTTTTCACCTCCAGCAGCAGCCAACACGGCGGCAATGAAGCAACGCTGCTGTCGATGATGCTGCCGCTTCTTCACCACGGCATGCTGTTGACCGGCCTTCCCTACACCGAGCCGGCGCTATCAACGACCACAACCGGTGGCACGCCTTACGGACCCAGTCATATTTCTGGCGCCAACGGCAATCCACTTTTGTCGGACGCCGAAAATCGGCTGGCCTTTGTACAAGGCCAACGCTTGGCAAATATTGTTAAAAAACTGAGTCGACCGTGACAGCCTCTCGATATCAACTGACCACTAGTGTCAGTCTCATCACCCTAATTTTTCTTTGTCTTCTTTGGGAAGGCTGGCTAGCGCCATTACGCCCCGGTGGCTCTTGGCTAATACTGAAAGGGGCCTTTTTACTGATTCCGCTTTTCGGCATCCTGCGCGGCAAGCGCTATACCTACAAATGGGTATCACTGTTTATTCAGTTTTACCTGCTGGAGGGCGCCTTCCGCGCAACCAGTGACAGCGGCATGTCACAATGGCTCGCCGTCGGCGAAACCGTGCTGGCCAGCATCATTTTCGTAGGAGCGATTCTTTACATTCGTGCAACGCGCGCCCCAAAAGAAGAAAAGGCCGCTCAGCCAAGCTGAAGCAGCCCTTCGTTCAAGAGAACCCGCAGGGTTCAAATACCGCCTTGGGCGCGCACTTTTTCCAAAGTTGAATGCAGCTTATTCAGCGCGTTAAGGTAGGAGCGCGCTGATGCAATCACAATATCAGTATCGGCGCCATTTCCATTGACCACGCGCCCGCCCTTGGCAAGTCGAGTCGTTACTTCACCCTGCGCATCGGTACCGGTCGTAATCGCATTAACCGAGTAGAGCATGAGCTCAGCACCGCTGCTGACGATGCTCTCAATCGCCTTGTAGGTCGCATCAACCGGGCCACCACCACCCGCCTCGCCTTTCTGCTCGACACCACCCACGCTAAGAATGACCCGAGCAAAAGGCATTTCACCCGTTTCAGAGCAGACATTTGAATAGACGAGCTTGTAATACTCTTGCTCGGGTGTCACCACTTCATCTGAAACGAGTGCGTGCAGGTCTTCATCGAAGATTTCATGCTTACGATCAGCCAGTTCCTTGAAGCGGGCAAAGGCGGCATTAACAGCCTCATCACTGGCGAGCTCTATCCCCAATTCCTGCAAGCGGTTTTTAAAAGCGTTGCGCCCCGAATGCTTGCCGAGAACAAGTTTATTTTGCGCCCAGCCCACATCCTGAGCCCGCATGATCTCGTAGGTTTCACGGTGCTTCAAAACACCATCCTGATGAATGCCGGACTCATGGGCAAAAGCATTAGCACCAACTACCGCCTTGTTTGGCTGCACCGGATAGCCGGTAATCTGCGAAACCAGTTTTGATGCAGGAACAATCTGTGTTGCATCAATCCGCGTTTCAACCGGGAAAACATCGGCACGTGTGCGCACGGCCATCACAATCTCTTCAAGCGCCGCATTACCGGCCCGCTCACCAAGACCGTTAATGGTGCATTCCACCTGACGCGCCCCTGCCAGGACAGCCGCCAGCGAGTTGGCGACGGCCAAACCGAGATCGTTATGGCAATGCACCGACCAAACCACCTTGTCCGCATTTGGCACACGCTCAATGAGTTGGCGCATTGTTTCGGCATACTGACTGGAAATATTGTAGCCAACGGTATCCGGCACATTGATTGTTGTTGCCCCGGCGCGAATCACCTCATCGAAAATTCGACAGAGGAAATCGAGTTCAGAGCGGCCGGCATCTTCTGCCGAGAACTCAACGTCGTCAGTATATTCACGCGCCCAGGCAATCGACTTCACCGCCTGCTCAACCACCTGATCCGGGCTCATGCGCAACTTCTTTTCCATGTGAATCGGTGAAGTGGCAATAAATGTGTGAATACGTCCCGACTTGGCTGGTTTGATCGCCTCGCCGGAGCGACGAATATCGTTCTCATTGGCCCGCGCCAATGAACAAATCGTCGAATCCTTGATCGTCTGGGCAATGGAAAAAATCGCGTCAAAGTCACCGGGTGAAGCAGCGGCAAAACCTGCCTCAATCACATCAACACGCATTTTTTCCAATTGCCGGGCGACGCGTATTTTTTCTTCCTTGGTCATCGAAGCGCCGGGGCTTTGCTCACCGTCGCGCAAGGTCGTATCAAAAATAACCAGATGTTGTTTCATTTGAAGCTCCGAATTGTCACTGGGGTTTGCGTTTAATCAGGCTAATAGCGGCCTGCACATAGCCGGACAAACCGTAAAGAAGAAAGAATCCGAACAGGGTCATTTCAGGACTGATCGAGATCAACGCAAAACCCAGTGCAATGGCCGCAATCACGAAAAACGGCACGCTTTTGCGCAAGTTAATGTCCTTGAAACTGTAATAGCGAATATTGGAAACCATCGTTACACCGGCAAAGATCGTCAGCCCGCAGGCTAGCCAACGAACATCGGGGCCGGGAATACCGGAAACGATCATGACCCAGACCAGCCCCGCGACCAAAGCGGCGGCGGCCGGAGAGGGCAAACCTTGGAAATAACGTTTATCCATCACTTCAAGCGTTGTGTTGAAGCGGGCCAAGCGCAACGCAGCACCGGCACAGTAGATAAATGCAGCTATCCAGCCAAGTCGCCCCATATCCCGCAGCGCCCACTCATAAACAACAAGTGCCGGAGCCGCACCAAAACTGACCATATCCGATAACGAATCGTACTCCGCACCAAAAGCCGATTGTGTATTGGTCATTCGAGCAACACGACCGTCCAAACCATCAAGCACCATGGCGATAAAAATCGCCATCGCCGCCCGCTCAAAATCACCTTGCATTGCTTGGACGATAGCAAAGAAGCCGGCGAAAAGTGCTGCTGTAGTAAACAGGTTGGGCAGCACATAAATGCCACGCCGTTTGATTTCGGGATTAAACAGGGCTTTACGAGGCTTGCGTTCAGTCATTGATTACACGAGTTCAGCAAAATAGGATGGCAAAGGATACACCTTTTCGCGACTGGCCAATTCCAGAAACGACAAGGGCGATGCAGGATTCTGCACCGCCCAGGGCGAAGGTAGAGCTAGTTGCAAAGACGCAATCCGTTAGTGATAACGACAGAGTCGAGCAAAGATACTCTACGAAGTCGGCACAAGATTAGTTCTTGGACTGATCAACCAACTTGTTTTTCTTGATCCACGGCATCATGTCGCGCAACTGACCACCGACGACTTCAATCGGATGCACTGCATTCAAACGACGGCGAGCCGTCATCGAAGGATAGTTGGTCTTGCCTTCCTGAATGAACATCTTGGCGTATTCACCGGTCTGGATACGTTTCAGTGCATTGCGCATGGCGACACGGGACTGCTCGTTGATCACTTCGGTACCAGTCACATACTCGCCATATTCCGCATTGTTGGATATGGAGTAGTTCATGTTGGCAATGCCGCCTTCGTACATCAGGTCGACAATCAGCTTCAGCTCGTGCAGACACTCGAAGTAGGCCATTTCCGGCGCGTAACCGGCTTCGGTCAGGGTTTCAAAACCCATCTTGACCAGCTCAACCGCACCACCGCACAACACAGCCTGTTCGCCGAACAGGTCGGTTTCGGTTTCTTCGCGGAAGTTGGTTTCAATGACGCCACCCTTGGTGCCGCCATTAGCCGCAGCATAAGAAAGCGCGAGATCTTTGGCTTTACCGGATTTGTCCTGGTAAATAGCGATCAGGGAAGGCACGCCGCCGCCCTTCAGGTATTCCGAACGCACAGTGTGGCCCGGGCCTTTCGGCGCAACCATAATGACATCAATGTCATCACGCGGAATGATCTGGTTGTAGTGAATATTGAAGCCGTGGGCAAAGGCAAGCGTGGCGCCTTTCTTCATGTTCAGGGCGATATCGTTCTTGTAAACGTCAGGCTGGGACTCATCCGGCAACAGGATCATGACGACGTCAGCCTTCTTGACCGCCTCGGCGACTTCCTTGACCTTGTGACCAGCCGCTTCAGCTTTCTTCCAGGAAGCGCCATCCTTACGCAAACCAACGGTGACTTCAACGCCGGAGTCTTTAAGGTTCTGGGCGTGGGCATGGCCCTGTGAGCCGTAACCAACAATAGTGACCTTCTTGCCCTTGATGAGGGAGAGATCGGCGTCTTTGTCGTAATAAACTTTCATGAAATCCTCTTTATTTACAGATAATTAAATTTTAAGAATACGGTCACCGCGACCGATGCCACAAACGCCGGTACGAACAGTTTCGAGAATCAAGCCAGCATCAATGGCGGCAATGAACGAGTCGAGCTTGGCGCTTGCCCCGGTCAACTCGATAACATAGGTCGATTCGGTAACGTCGATGATCCGACCACGGAAAATGTCGGCCATCCGTGTCATTTCTTCGCGGTCCTTGCCGGTAGCACGAACCTTGATCAGCATCAGTTCGCGCTCGACGTGAGCCGCCTGGGAAAGATCAACCACCTTGACCACATCAATCAGCTTGTTGAGCTGTTTAGTGATCTGCTCGAGTACCTCGTCGGAACCCCGGGTCAGGATAGTCATCCGTGACAACGAGGGATCTTCCGTTGGTGCCACAGTCAGCGATTCAATGTTATAGCCACGTGCCGAAAACAGACCTGCAACGCGGGAAAGTGCACCTGATTCGTTTTCAATCAGGATGGAAATGATATGTCGCATAATTTTTCTCTCCCGCTTACAAATCTTCAGCGAGAATCATTTCGGTCAGGCCCTTGCCGGCCGAAACCATCGGAAAGACATTCGCCGTCGGATCGATGATGAAGTCCATGAAAACCAGATCGTTTTTGTGTTCGGTAAATGCCTTACGCAGTGCCGGCTCAACATCTTCCGGCTTCTCGATTTTCATGCCAACGTGGCCATAGGCTTCAGCCAGTTTGACGAAGTCAGGCAGAGACGTGACGTAAGACTCCGAATAGCGCTTCGAATAAAACATTTCCTGCCATTGACGAACCATGCCAAGCATACCGTTGTTCAGGTTAATGATCTTGATGGGCAGGCCGTACTGTTTGCAGGTTGAGAGCTCCTGAATGCACATCTGGATTGAGCCTTCACCCGTGACACAAGCAACCTGCGCACCCGGGTTCGCCATCAAAACACCCATGCCGTAGGGTAATCCAACCCCCATCGTACCCAAGCCACCAGAGTTGATCCAGCGGCGCGGTTTATCAAACTTGTAGTACTGGGCGGCAAACATCTGGTGCTGGCCGACGTCGGAAGTAATGAAAGCATCACCCCCGGTGACTTCATAAAGCTTCTCGATCACGAACTGCGGCATGATGTGGTTGCTCTGCTTGTAACGCAGTGAATCGCGCCCACGCCACTCGTCGATCTGCTTCCACCAGTTACCAACATCCGGATCGGTCTTGAAGTTTCCGTCCATCAATTTGAGCAGTTCATCCAGCACATCGGCAACATTGCCGACGATAGGCACATCAACCTTGACGCGCTTGGAAATCGACGACGGATCAATGTCGATATGAATAACACGGCGCTTTTCCTCACCGAAGTGCTCGGGATTACCGATTACCCGGTCATCGAAACGTGCACCAATGGCCAGAATCACATCGGCGTAATGCATTGCATTATTCGCTTCAAAAGTCCCGTGCATCCCCAGCATGCCAACAAATTGCTTATCGGTCGCAGGAAAACTACCCAAACCCATCAGCGTGTTGGTTACCGGAAAATTTAGCTTGTGAGCCAACAAAGTCAGCTTTTCAGCCGCGTCAGAAAGGATCACACCGCCGCCGGCATAAATAATCGGTCGCTTGGCTTCCTGCAGCATCTGCACAGCCCGCTTGATCTGACCAAGATGCCCCTTGACGACCGGGTTGTAAGACCGCATCTGAATCGTCTTTGGATAGTCGAATTCACACATCTGGGCGGTAATATCCTTCGGGATATCAACCACCACCGGACCAGGACGACCGGTTGCTGCAATGTGAAAGGCCTTTTTGATCGTCAGCGCCAAATCCTTGACGTCCTTGACCAGAAAATTGTGTTTGACACAAGGCCGGGTAATACCAACCGTATCGCACTCCTGAAAAGCGTCCTGACCAATATAGTGCGTCGGCACCTGCCCCGTAATGACCACCATTGGAATGGAGTCCATGTAGGCAGTGGCAATACCGGTCACTGTATTCGTCACGCCGGGCCCGGAGGTGACCAAAGCAACCCCCACCCTTTGCGACGAGCGCGAATAGGCATCAGCCGCATGAACAGCCGCCTGCTCGTGACGCACGAGAACGTGCTTCACCTGATCTTGCCGGAAAAGAGCATCGTAAATGTGCAGTACGGAACCACCCGGGTAGCCGAAAACACAATCTATCTTTTCTTCTTGCAAGCACCTGATTACAATTTCTGCACCGCTGATCATCATTCTTGAGCCCAAAAAAGCTGTTGCCGGAAGGGCGTAACCTTAATCGACCGTCCCTTTTCGGTCAAGGCTTCCTGTCACGCCCCTATAATGCTCAAGGTTTTTACTGGAAGAGACGACCCTGGCTTCACCCCAACAACTATCGAGCTTTCTAGAATCCGTTGAGCGGCGGGCATTCAAACAAGCCATGTTTGCCGTCCACCAAGAGGAATCGGCCCTGGATATTGTTCAGGATGCCATGCTCAAACTCGCCGAAAAATATGGTGACCGACCAGAGGAAGAGTTTCCCATGCTCTTCCAGCGCATTCTGCAGAACACAATTCGTGATTTTTACCGGCGCAGCAAGGTGCGCTCAATGTGGACAACACTTCTATCGTCCTTCTCTTCCGAAGACGATGAGGACTATGATCCACTTGAAACACTTGCTGCCGATGAAGATGATGCCGGACCAAGAACGCCGGAAAGCAAGCTGCTGCAAGCGCAAACCCTGAACATTATTGATGAAGAAATAAAAAAACTGCCAGCACGTCAACGGGAAGCATTCCTCATGCGTTATTGGGAGGACATGGATGTCGCTGAAACGGCAGCGGCGATGGGCTGCTCGGAAGGCAGCGTCAAAACCCATTGCTCTCGTGCCACCCACGCGTTGGCAGCCGCCCTGTCGGCAAAAGGTATAAGGCTATGAAAGAAGAACGCTACGCTTCCCGGGTTCGGCAAGCACTGAACCACGGACTGAACGACATTCCACCGGCTGCCAGCCGGCGACTGGAGGCGGCTCGCCATCTCGCGCTGTCCCGGCAAAAACAGACTGCACCAGAAATGGTGCTCGCCCACGGCGGATCACGGTCACTCTCCTCACCATCCCATCTTCCCCACCTGAAACAGCTGATGGCTATTGCTGCCCTCTTATTGGGGATGTGGATTTCATTTTATTGGCAGAGCACTCAATACGTCAGCGCCCTTGAAGAAGTGGATAGCGCCTTGCTTGCTGACGACCTCCCGCCAGAGGCTTTCATGGATAACGATTTCTTCGAATGGTTAAAAGACGACACCTCAGAGGAGTAATCCTCTGTCTGGCGCTAATCGCAACAGCTGAAGCTGCGGATCTTCCAACAACAGTTGTTCTTGGTACACTTCCCCAGCCAGCTTGGAACCAGTTAAGTTCGCAACAAAAGTCCATTCTCGCCCCACTCGCCAACGACTGGGAGAAGATGGAGAACGTCCGCAGGAAAAAGTGGCAGGGAATCGCTGATCGCTACCCCGGCATGAAAGCGGACGAGCAACTTCGCATGCAAGAGCGCATGCGTGAATGGGCTCGGTTAACACCCGAGCAAAGAGCAAAAGTTCGCGATAGCTACAAGGACTTCAACCAACTACCCGCCGAACAGAAGACTGCTGTAAAGCAAAAATGGGAAGCCTACTCCAGCCTACCTGCGGAAGAAAAACAACGTGTTCGTGAAGGTGGCAAGTCAGCACAATTGCTCACCCCGCCAGCACCGCCCCCTACCCCCGTAGAAAGCAAAGCGGGCGAACCGACAAGCGATTCGTTAGGCATTTCGCCCCAATCCTTACCCGCCGAGCAACCCCGACGTTGAGCACAGCCCCACTTCCGGGCATTGGCCGCCGATTGACCAGTATGCTCTACGAAGGGCTGGTGGTCTTTTCCATATTGCTGATTGGTTTTCTGCTACCGCAAGTTGCCTTAGCCGGCTTCGGCATGGTGGCTAACCCCAAGTTTTTATGGCTTCACGTCTTCGTTTTGCTGATGTTTTACTTTATTTGGTGCTGGCTGAATGGCGGTCAAACACTTCCAATGAAAACCTGGAAGCTGCGTATTACCAACGTCGATGGCGCCCCGTTGCGCCCGGCGCAAGCACTATTGCGTTATTTAGCGGCATGGCCAAGTGTCATTCTGTTTGGCATAGGAATTTTTTGGGCGATTTTCGACAAAGACAAACAGTTTTTGCATGACCGTATCGCCGGCACACGCATCAGCAATACGGTAACTTCTGTGTAGTTTTGTCACGCGGACTTTGTGACGGGCCATCCGATCAGCCCTATCGCCGCTCGACCCACCAGAGCATCCCGATGGCCGCACAAAGAAAAAGTGCAGAAGGTGCTGCAGCACTGGCAAAAGGTGGCCAAGCATTGATGATGCCTAGGTTGGAGAACAATCCATTCAGTGCGTAAAAAAGAATCCCCAGCATCACCCCGGCAAAAATTTTCAGACTTACACCACCAACTCGATTGTGCGAATAGCCAAACGGCAAGGCCAGGGCGACCATGACTAGCGTCGCTAACGGGTAAAGCAATTTTTTCCAGAGGGCAATTTCATAGCTCGCCGTGGTTTGACGATTTTCCGACAGGTGCTGTGTGTAATTAAGCAAGCCGAAAAGTGACATTCGCTCGGGAGTCACCATCAAAACTGACAATAATTCGGGGTTGACCGCAGAATGCCACGCGCCGGTTTCATTGCGCTCAACTCTTGCCACGTCACCTTCAAGAATAGTTTTAACGACCCCTTTAAGCCGCCAGCCTTCATTCATCACAAAGGCCGCTTCTTCTGCCTCAGTCACCGATTTCAGAAAATTTTCCTGATCAAAATCGTAGATACGAATTTTTTTGAGTAGTCCGCCAGGCGTCGCTTCACGGATATTGATGAAACTTCGTCCATCCTTAACCCACAAGCCTGTTGCAAAGCCTTTTTGGGCAACAACCTGACTCATTGCCTTAATCCGCAGATCCTGTACAACACGCTCCGAGATAGGGACCAAGGTCTCGCCGATAGTAAAAGTAAGCAATGCAAGCAGGGCGGCGACTTTGAACAGCGTCATGAGCAATTGGCTGGTCGCCAGCCCAGAGGCTCGCAACACGGTAATTTCAGAATGCCGCGCCAGCGTTGAGAGTGCGTAAAGCGCCCCAATCAGGGTAGCTATTGGCATAAGCTCATAAATCAACCCAGGCAAACCAAGTAAAACAATCACCGAGGCGTGCCAAAGTTGATAGCCATTCTTGCCAACGTCTCTCAGCTCGTTTATCAGATCAAAAAAACTGTAAATCACCAAGAAAGCAACGAGCACAAGCGCAACAGCAGCAAAGGTCTCCCGCATCAAGTAACGTTGGTAGAGCTTTAAGCGAAACATTAAGTGCGCTTCCTCTGCCAAGGCATACTGACCACAATGCGTCGGTAGAATAAAAAGATCAGCAGTAGCAGCATGAATCCATGGACCACCCAGACACCGATCCAGAACGAAAGCTTGCCTTGGGCAACCCAAGCCTGGGCAACTGAAAGCAAATTGTTATAAATGGCGTATACGAGCACGGCAATCAGCATATTGGCCGAGCGCCCGGCGCGCGGATTAACATATGAAAGCGGAATCGCCAGCAAGGCAAGGATCAATGCGGACACAGGAAGCCCAATCCGCCAAAGTAGTTCACCGCGTGCCTTGTTGCTTGTGTCAAAAATCAATTCGTGTATGGGCAGGCCCCGAGGGGAATGCTCAGTGGGCGTAGCTACACCATCTTCAAAGCGAACCCGATAGCGCTCAAATTCCATGATCTTGAATTGAGGTGTTCCCGGTTCCACCTCATAGCGACGCCCGTGTTCAAGTACGACAAAACGATCTCCGTTTTCGGCAACTTCCTGGTGTCCCGAGTTGGACATAACAACGCCCAATTGACCTTCTTGAATCGAAGCCAGAAAGACGTTGGCCACTTGGCTTGCATCTTCAGCCATGGCTTCAACAAAGAATACCCGCTGGCCTTTTTTAACTTCCCTAAAAACACCGGGCGATACCTGGGACAACTCACTTCGGGCCGATAATTTCTGCCGGTACTCCGCACTGCTTTGGTTAGCCCAAGGCGACAGAAAACCGGAAAGTACTGTGATCGCCAAAATAATGGGCAGCGCAAACATCAATACAGGCCGCACCCAGTCAGTCAGGGAACGGCCGCAGGAAAACCAGACCACCATCTCGGAGTCGCGGTAGGCGCGAGATAGACTTAACAATACCGAGACGAAAAGGGTCAGCGACAACAGGACTGGCATGAAATTCAACGCTGAGAAGCCCAACATTGAAGCCACTGCCTCAGGCGCAATGCGGCCTCCGGCGGCATCTTTCAGCAACCGAATCAATTGACTGGAGGTCAGGATGGCCAGCAGCACGACACTGATGCCGGCAGCTGCCTGAGCAAATTCGCGTCGTGCGGCGCGCTCGAATATCATGCTTTGACGAAACCGAAAAAATACGAGGATAATCCCTCAAACACCGATATATCCTTGATCAGGAGCAGCCTGTGGAATTTAGCATAAAAAGCGGTAGCCCGGAAAAGCAGCGTAGCGCTTGTGTTGTTGCCGGCGTTTTTGAATCGAGAAAACTCACCCTCCCAGCCGAACTACTTGACAAGGCGGCTGATGGGTATATTTCTGAGATTATCCGTCGTGGCGACATGGAGGGTAAGGCAGGAACCACCCTGTTACTCCATAAAGTACCTGGCACGCTATGCGAACGCGTTCTTCTGGTGGGATTGGGCAAAGAAAAGGATTTCCGCGAAAAAGAATTCTGCGCTGCAGTTCGCACTGCAATCAAAACCCTGAACGAAACAGGCGCTTTTGATGCCTCATTTTTCCTGACTGAGCTTGCCGTTAAGAAACGCAGCTTGGCTTGGCGAGTTCGCCAAACGACGATCATTGCACTTGATGCCACTTACAAGTTTGATCAGTTCAAGAGCAAAAAGGATGAGGTTCGTCGTCCTTTGCGCAAGCTGACGCTTGGCGTTGAGCGCCGCAATGAACTGACGCTCTCCGATGAAGCCTTGAATCAGGGCATCGCTATTGCTGAAGGGATGGCGCTGGCCAAGACGCTGGGCAATTTGCCACCAAATATCTGCCACCCGACCTATCTGGCCGAACAGGCGCAGGCCATGGCGAAAGAGTTCAGCTTGGGTTGTGAAATTCTTGAAACGGCTGAGATGGAAACACTCGGCATGCATTCGCTGCTAGCCGTTGCGCGCGGTGCGCATCAGCCCCCCAAGCTGATTGTGCTGACTTACAAAGGCAGCAAAGCAAGCGAAAAGCCGGTGGTTCTGGTTGGCAAAGGCGTGACTTTCGACACCGGCGGCATTTCGTTGAAGCCGGCAGCTGAAATGGATGAAATGAAGTACGACATGTGTGGTGCCGCTGGCGTCCTGGGCACGATGCAGGCCGTTGCCCGCATGCAGTTGCCGATTAATCTAATTGTGATCGTTCCCGCCACCGAAAATATGCCCGGTGGCAATGCGACGCGCCCCGGCGATATCGTCACCTCGATGTCGGGTCAAACGATTGAAATTCTCAACACCGACGCCGAAGGCCGGCTGATTCTGTGCGATGCACTGACCTACGCCGAGCGCTTTGAACCGGATACGGTGATTGACGTTGCAACACTCACCGGTGCTTGCGTCGTCGCCCTCGGCGGTGTGGCCAGCGGCCTGTTTGCCAACAAGGATAGCTTGGCGCGCGATCTGCTCGACGCCGGTGACGAAGCACATGACCGCGCCTGGCACATGCCACTTTGGGATGACTACCAAGAACTGTTGAAGAGCCCATTCGCCGACATGGGAAATATCGGTGGTCGTTGGGGTGGTGCCATTACAGCAGCCTGTTTCCTGTCACGCTTCACCAAGAAATACGATTGGGCGCATCTAGATATTGCCGGCACCGCCTGGAAGTCGGGTGCCGACAAAGGTGCCACCGGCCGGCCAGTCCCGCTGCTGACGCATTACCTGATGCAGCGCGCTGGAAAACTGAGTTGACCCAGGTTTTCTTTTACCACGGGGCGGCAGACAGGATTGCTGCCGCCTGTGCGCTGCTCGCCGGAGCCTATGCCAAGAAAAAACCGATGCTGGTTTTCGCCTCGGAAAAAGAGGTCGCTAACAGCGTCGACCGCATGCTTTGGACCCACCCGGCGCTGAGTTTTGTCCCACATTGCCCAGGTCACTCGCCGCTCGCCGCGGAGACGCCCATCGTCATTACCGACAATTTGGAAACCCCGCCGCAGGATGAGCGCCTGATGAATTTGAGTCGGGAAATCCCGCCCGGTTTTGCTCGCTTTCAAAGCCTGATCGAAGTAGTCGGCCAGGAAGAAGGCGACCGCGCCGCCGCCCGTGACCGCGTCAAATTTTATAAAGATCGTGGTTATGAAGTGCGCTACTTCGACCTCAGCGAGCGTTAAGGAAAAAACGTGCCCAGTCCCATCCTCGCTCGTGCCGATGCACTCATGCAGCGCCGCCGACAGAATGCCGAACTTGATGACCTGCCGGTACTGACCGACGCGATTGATCCGGATGATGACGTGCCGGTGTTATTCGATGCCGAGTCGCCGAGCCCGGTTGCAGAACTCGAGCCGCCGTTTGAGCAGGCTACCAAGGCCGTTAGCGAAGCCGTTTTCGAGCCAGTTATCGAAGCGCCACCCGTGCTGGCAGAGGAGCAAACGCCGTCTAGACATTTTGATGCAGGCATACGCGACATCCTTGCGCACGAACTAGCTCGTCGTGTTGAACACCGTATCATTGCTGAACTTCCCCGCATTATCGAATCGACCGTCCGTGACTTTCTGGCTGAACAACAAATGATTTCAGCGCTGCAGCCGGACGACTGAAACCAAAAGACGCTGCAGCTCATCGGAGCAGGCAACTGCAGCAGCGCGAATGAGCGCCGGGCGTGGGGCTTGAAGCCGGTATAATCGACGGTTTTCCGTTTTAGCCCAAGCCCATGGAACTCGCCAAAGCCTTTGAACCAGCCGACATTGAGCGCCGCTGGTACCCCGAGTGGGAAACGCAAAATTACTTCGCTGCCGGCGTTGACCGCAGCAAAGCCCCTGAAGACAACTTCTGTATCCTGCTGCCGCCGCCCAATGTGACCGGCACGCTGCACATGGGCCACGGTTTCAACCAAACATTGATGGATGCGCTGACCCGTTATTACCGGATGCGCGGCCACAACACCCTGTGGCAACCGGGCACCGACCACGCCGGTATTGCCACCCAGATCGTCGTTGAGCGCCAGCTCGACGCCCAAGGCATCTCCCGCCACGATCTCGGCCGCGAGAAATTCCTGGAAAAAGTCTGGGAATGGAAAGAATACTCCGGCGGCACGATCACCCGCCAGATGCGTCGCATGGGCACCAGCCCGGACTGGAAGCGTGAGCGCTTCACGATGGACGCCGGCCTCAACAAGATCGTCACCGAAAGCTTTGTTCGCTTGTTCAACGAAGGCCTGATCTATCGCGGCAAACGTTTGGTCAACTGGGATCCGATGCTGAATACCGCCGTTTCCGACCTCGAAGTCGTGCAGGAGGAAGAAGACGGCTTCATGTGGCATATTCGCTACGCGCTTTCTGACGGTTCTGACGCCTTGACCGTAGCCACCACCCGTCCGGAAACCATGCTCGGCGACACCGCCTTGATGGTGCACCCGGAAGACGAGCGTTACAAACACATGATCGGCAAGATGGCAAAACTGCCACTGACCGATCGCGAAATCCCGGTGATTGCCGACAGCTACGTCGATCCTGCCTTCGGCACTGGCTGCGTCAAGGTGACGCCAGCGCATGACTTCAACGACTACGCCGTTGGTCAGCGCCATAGCCTGCCGATGATCTCGATCCTGACGCTGGATGCGAAGATCAACGAAAACGCCCCGGAGAAATATCGCGGCCTCGACCGCTTTGAAGCGCGTAAGGTCATCGTTGCCGACCTCGACGCTCTCGGCATTCTGGTCAAGACCGACAAGCACAAGCTGAAAGTACCGCGTGGCGACCGGACCAATGTCGTCATCGAGCCGATGCTCACCGACCAATGGTTCGTCGCCATGTCCAAGCCCGGTGCTGATGGCAAGTCGATCACCGAAAAGGCCTTGGACGTCGTCCATTCCGGCGAAATCAAGTTCTACCCGGAAAACTGGGTCAACACCTATAACCAGTGGCTGAACAACATCCAGGACTGGTGTATTTCCCGCCAGTTGTGGTGGGGCCATCAGATTCCGGCTTGGTATGGCGATAACGGCGAAATTTTTGTCGCCCAGAACGAAGAAGCCGCCCGCGCCGAAGCCACTAAGGCCGGCTACAACGGCCCGTTGAAGCGTGACGAGGACGTTCTCGATACCTGGTACTCCTCTGCCCTGTGGCCGTTCTCGACGCTGGACTGGACCGGTGACGAGGCGATTGATACGGTGAACCCGCTTTTGCAGCAATATTTGCCCTCCTCGGTGCTGGTCACCGGCTTCGACATTATCTTCTTCTGGGTGGCGCGGATGGTGATGATGACCAAGCACATCACCGGCAAGATTCCGTTCAAACATGTTTATGTGCATGGCCTGATCCGCGACGGCGAAGGTCAGAAGATGTCGAAATCGAAGGGCAATGTCCTTGACCCGATTGACCTGATCGACGGCATCGGCCTTGAAGCGCTGATCGAAAAACGCACCACCGGCCTGATGAACCCGAAGCAGGCCGAGAGCATTGCCAAGAAGACGAAGAAGGAATTCCCGGAAGGCATCCCGGCTTTCGGCACAGATGCCCTGCGCTTCACCTTCGCCAGCCTCGCCTCTCCCGGCCGCGACATCAAGTTCGACCTGAATCGCTGCGACGGCTACCGCAATTTCTGCAACAAGCTGTGGAATGCGACGCGCTTTGTGTTGATGAACGTTGAAGGCCACGACCTGGCCTTGGAACACCAGCAAAATGGCCCGGCCTGCGGCGGCTCCGCGCCGCTGGAGTTTTCGTTTGCAGATCGCTGGATCGTCAGCCAGTTGCAACGGGTTGAAATGGAAGTCGAACAGCACTTCACCGACTACCGTTTCGACTTGGTCGCCCAGGCCATCTACAAATTCATCTGGGACGAGTTCTGTGACTGGTATCTGGAAATCGCCAAAGTTGAAATTCAGACCGGCAACGATGCCCAGCAACGCGGCGCCCGCCGAACGCTGGTGCGCACGCTGGAAGCCATCCTGCGCCTGGCCCATCCGCTCATCCCCTTCATCACCGAAGAGCTATGGCAGACGGTGGCACCGATTGCCGGCCGCAAAACACACGACTCGATCATGCTCGCCGCCTACCCACGCGCCGAGGAGTTCAAGATCGATGCCGCCTCCGAAGCTAAGGTTGAACGCCTGAAGGCCTTGGCCTACGCCTGCCGTAACTTGCGCGGCGAGATGAATGTCTCACCGGCACTGCGCATGCCCTTGCTGGTTGCTGGCGGCGGTGCCGACATTGCCGAGTTCGCCCCCATCCTGCAAGCGCTCGGCAAGCTTTCCGAAGTGCAGATCGTCGATGAAATGCCGGCTGATGAAATGTCACCAGTCGCCGTGGTGGGCGAAACTCGTCTGATGCTCAAGGTTGAAATTGACCCGGCTGCAGAGCGCGAACGCCTCGCCAAGGAAATCGAAAAGCTGGAAAAGTTGATCTCTATCGCTCAGGGCAAGCTCTCTAACGAAGGCTTTGTCGCCCGCGCCCCGGCGGCAGTAGTCGAGCAGGAAAAACAACGGGTCGCCGACTTCAGCGCGACACTGGAAAAACTTAAACCCCAACTAGCCAAACTCGGCTAAAGGAAATAAATAAATGGCACTCGACAAACGCGGCATGCTGGCCCAAATTTTTATCGCCATGATGATTTTCTGTGGTTTGGTCTGGGCTTGGACTGTCGCCTTCATCATCACTTGGCCGTGGGAAAAAACTGACGTCTGGAAACCGGAATTCCGCGTTGCCGCCGTCTGCAAGGATGGCGAAGTCTGCGGCATTCTTTATTCACAACTGGAAGAAGCCAAGAGCAAGGGCCTTTACAGCACCCTGGTCATTCCGACTGATGCCGGCGACGTGATGGAAGAAATGAACTGGTTGAAATGGAAGAAGACTGGCGACATTATTGAAGTCAAAGCTTCTTCCTGGCATTTCCAGACTACGCTGCGCTATACAGTTGAAGGCGAAAAGCCGGTTCTGGTTGAGTATCAGGACGTTGGCGCCAAGGCGCTATATTTCGGCATGGCGGCTGGGCTCTTCTCACTGATCGGGATTTACCTGCGCAAATTGCGTAACTGATCTCCAGGAAAAATACTGCGGTCGACGGCCTGAAAAGAAAATTTTCAGGCCGTTTTTTCGTCAGATATGCCGCTTAGCGGCCATTTTCTGCAACTGCCTGCAACTCAACCCAAATCAAACCGCGTAGCGCATTACCCAGCCAGAAACCGGATTGCAGATCATTCGGCAGCAACACCGCCTCCCTGGCACGCCCGCTCGCCAGCAATTCAGCACGCAAGACACCGGGCAGGCAACCACTCACCAGCGGTGGCGTCAGCAGCAAGCCATCGCGTTCGACAAAAACATTGCTGCGTGCGCCTTCGGCCACCTCGCCCCGCTCATTCAGAAACAGGACATCGAAAAACGATGCATCTGCCGGCAGGCGTTGCAGCGCCACATCGTAAAGTTGGCGTTCGGTTGTTTTGTGACGGCGCAGTGGGTCAGAAGCATCGATCCGTTGCTCGGCCCATTGGGCGTAACGCGGGCCAATCGGCTCCTCCGGCAAGGCAAATGTCTGCACGTCTAGCTCGCCGGATTTACCAAGCGTCAGCCTGACCCGCCAGTTACCTTGCTGCGGTTGCGCCGCCAGAAGTTGCACCACAGCTGCCTCATCCAGCGCAAAGCCCATCCACGCGGCGGAACGGCGCAAGCGCGCCAGATGCCCAGCCAGGCGCGGATATTCAACATTTTCCCGACGCAGGGTTTCAATCAACTTAAGCCCGGGATCGCAATCGCGTAAAAACCGGGCCTTGAGCAAACACTCCTGCCACTCTGCCGCCGGTTGTGAATCGGCGACAATCCCGCTGCCCACGCCCAACTGACCAATCCCGCCGGCCTGTAGCGTTAGCGTGCGAATCGCCACATTCAGGCGAAAATCACCATTTGGCGACAACCAGCCGAGCGCGCCGGTATATAGCCCGCGCGGCGTATTTTCCAGTTCTGTCGCAATCTGCATGGCGCGAATTTTTGGCGCCCCGGTAATTGAGCCGCAAGGGAAAAGCGCCGGCAAAATATCAGCCAGATTGCGCTCGCCCACTTTGGCTGACACCGCCGACACCATCTGCCAAAGGCTGGGATATTCCTCAATATCGAATAGCCGATCAACCACGACGCTGCCTTTTTCAGCAATTCGCCCGAGGTCATTGCGGAGCAAATCGACGATCATCAGATTCTCGGCTCTATCCTTCTCAGAGGCACGGAGTTCCTCCGGCGGCGAGTTTCGCGGCGCTGTGCCTTTCATCGGCCGGGTAAAAAGTTGATCCCCCCGCCCTTCGAGAAACAGTTCTGGTGACAGGGAAACGATACCCTGTTGCGCATCACCGACAAAACCGCCATAGCGCACTGGTTGGCACGGCCGCAGGCGGGCATAAATATCTAGTGGCCGGCCGAACCACTGAAACGACAGGGGAAAGGTCAAATTGACCTGATAGCAATCGCCTTCGAAAATCAGGTGTTTTATCCGGTCGACCGCAGCACAATGTTCTTTTTCGGAAATAAGTGGCTGTAAGCCGCCAACCCCTGCTGCTGCCGGACTGACCTGCTGCGCCAGCCACGCCTCAGCCTGTTCTGCCGTAAGTGGCTGACAAGCAGCAAAGCGCCAGAATTTGGCCAGTGGCCTCGATTCCGCCGGCAACCAGTGCGTTGGCGCCGCCTTCGGCTCGAACAGGTAGCCAAGCTCATAGTCCAGCGCGGCAACCGCCCAGCCGGGCTTTAGTTCGAGAAGGCCAAGGGCCGCGTCCAGCGTGGTCTTATCCCAAGCAACCAGACAATCGATCAGCCCAGAAAAAAGCCAAGCGGCGGGTTCGCCATCGGGCGCCCGCCGGTCTTCAAGGAATGCGTAAAACGTGGGGTTTATTTGCGCTTCAGGAAAAACTCGAAAACGCGATTTTCTTCACTATGCGCAACCAGTTCGTTACCGGTTTGCTTGGCAAAAGCAGGAAAATCCTTCAGAGAACCAGAGTCCGTGGCCTGAACGCGCAAGACCTGACCAGAAGCCATCTCGGCAAGCGCTTTCTTGGTACGGAGGATGGGCAACGGGCAGTTCAGCCCCTTGACGTCGAGATCGCGATCAAATTCCATGTTTGATTAACTTCCGGGTAAGGCCCAATATTTTACTCTCAATTACGCTTTTCCTTGAGTTCTTCAAGGAGCTGTCGTTTGAGCTCTCGAAGTCGCGTATCGATCACCGACATTTCGTAAAAATTAGCATCACCAGCCCGCTGCCCCAGCTCCAATTGTTGAATGGCATCCGCAGTCTGTCCCTGTAAGGCAAAAGCCTCGGCCAGCGCCTGATGCTGCTGCGCCTTACGCCCCTGCCCGGCGTAACTTTCAGCCCGCATCTTATGCAAGCGAACATCGTCTGGATAATTCTGCAATTGCGCCTCGGAAAAACGCAATGACATATCAAAACGATGGTCGGCCAACAGGGCGCTACCATATCCATACATCAGCCCCATATGCAGCGGAAAATGCACCATCGCATCCCGATAGACATTCAGACCACCATCGACATCGCCTTGGGCAATACGAATATCAGCCAACAAGCGTTCGAGCATCGCGGCTGAAACCTTCATCTGGCGAACCACCGTGATCTCATGCTCAGCCGCAGGCCAGGCACGCTGGCGATAAAGCGCGTAAGCCAGGCCATAACGCGTCGCCGCTTCGGCAGTAAATTTCTTTTCGCGCAGCAAAGATTCGAAATCCTTCACCGCATCGCCCGGCGTACCCTGCATCGCGCGCAACTTGGCGCGAACCAACTGAAAATCGATGCTATCGGGCATCTGACGATAGCCTTGTGATTGCTCACGATTCTGCATGTCAGTCAGCCGTTCGCCGGTCAACGGGTGCGTCCGCAAATAAGCCGTTGCATTGTTTTCATAGTGACGGACGGCGCGCTGCAGGCGCTCGAAAAAATCGGACATGCCGCGCACATCAAGGCCAGATTTGCGCATGATGTCAAAACCCTGGCGGTCAGCTTCACGCTCGAAATCACGAGAAAAAGCCAATTGGGCCGACATGGCCCCCGCCTGCGTCGTCGCAATCGCCGCCCCCGCCACCTGCCCGCTGGAACGGGCCGCCAGCAGCGCCAAGCCCATCGCCACCATCGAGGCCATGCCGATTTTTTTCGACTGAAAGACCTGGCGCGCAATATGTCGCTGCGTCACATGCGAAATCTCGTGCGCCAATACGCCGGCCAGTTCTGACTCAGACTGTGCTGACAAGATCAAACCGGTATGGACACCAATGAAACCGCCCGGCATGGCAAAGGCGTTGATGCTCGGATCGTTGATCGGAAAAAAGAAATAGCCCAGCCCAGGATCGCTACCCACCGCAGCCAGTCGCCCGCCCAATTGATTCAAATAGGCCTCGACATCCGAGTCATCGAGATACGATGGCTCGTGCCAGCGAATTTCATGCATGATCTGCCGGCCAATTTTTTTCTCGGCACTCAGCGACAAGTCGTTGCTGGCGACATCGCCCAATTCCGGCAATTCATCAGCACGCAAGGGTTGCAGAAACAGGGAGAAGGCCAGGAGTCCGGCGAGCAATCGTTGAGCAAGGGGCATGGTGTTATGATACCGCAGCCGAAAAACCGCCCTTCAGGCGATTCGTAACCTTGTGTGAATTCCTGTGAAAAACCAAACCCTTACCCACTTTGACAGCACCGGCCAGGCTCATATGGTCGACGTTGGCAACAAGTCCGAAACCAGCCGCGTGGCGCGTGCCACCGGCAGCATTTTCATGCAGCCCGAAACCTTGGCGCTAATCCAGTCCGGCAGCGCCAAGAAAGGTGACGTCATCGGCATTGCCCGCATCGCCGCCATTCAAGCTTCAAAACGTACCGGCGATTTGATCCCCCTGTGCCACCCGATTGCGCTGACCCGCGTTGCCGCCGACTTCGTTATAGACCAAGCACATAACGCCATCCACTGCACCGTCACGGCCGAATGCCATGGTCGCACCGGGGTTGAAATGGAAGCGCTGACCGCCACCTCGGTTGGCCTGCTGACGATTTATGACATGGCAAAAGCCGTCGACCGCGGCATGCGTATCGAAAATATTCGCCTGTTGGAAAAAATCGGCGGCAAATCCGGCCACTGGACAGCTGAATTAGCGGCTGGAGAAAATAGCCATGCTTGAGTTACGCAGAAAACTCCTCAAGGGTAGCTCGTTGGCTGCCCTGCTCACGCCGCTGCTTGGCACCGGCCTGCTCACGCCAAGCCGCGTGCTCGCTGCCGAATGGAACCGCAACGCCTTTACCGCGCGCTCGATTAATGACGCACTGAAAGCTTACAGCGGCAGCAATTCAGCCGACTCGCGTGACATCCTGATCAACGCACCGGAGATTGCTGAAAATGGTGCCAAGGTTGAAGTCGACATCACCAGCAATATTGAAAACAGCCGCAGCTTGGCGGTCTTTGCCGACAAGAACCCAATGCCACTGTGCGCCATCATCGAATTTTCCGAGCCAGCGCTGCCCTACGCTCGTGTGCAGATAAAACTTGCTGAAACAACCCGAGTGCGCGCCATGATCAAAACAGCAGATGGCAAAACCTATGTTGCCTTTCGTGAAATCAAAGTCACACTCGGCGGCTGCGGAGGATAATCATGGGAGATCAAATCAAGATTCGCGCCCAGATTCAGGGTGAAATCACCGACATCCGTGTTTTGTTACAGCATCCGATGGAAACCGGGCAACGCAAGGATGAAAAAGGCCAGTCTCTGGCAATGCATTTCATCCAGCACTTTTCGCTCAGCCTCAACGGAAAAGTATTGATAGATGGGCAACTCAACACATCGATTTCAAAAAATCCGCTATTCGCCTTCAAGGCGCGCGGCATCAAATCGGGTGACAAACTGACAGTGAGTTGGCGCGACAATACCGGCGACAAGCGTCAGGATGAAATTACGCTGGCCTGAGCGTTGACCGAAGTACACTTACAGCCGAAATAAAAATAAAAGATCAAATAAAAAAAGCCCGCCTGAAACAGGCGGGCTTTTTAATTTCTAACGATCCGTTGCTTAGGCGCTCTGGATGTTGGAAGCCTGCTTGCCCTTGGGGCCTTGCACGACTTCGAAGGAAACTTTGTCACCTTCCTTGAGGGTCTTGAAACCATTCATGTTGATGGCGGAGAAATGTGCGAAAAGATCTTCGCTGCCATCATCAGGAGTGATAAAGCCAAAACCTTTGGAATCATTGAACCACTTGACAGTACCGAGTGCCATGTTTGCTACTTTCTTACAAAAAACGAATGATTTTTCCGGGTTTCCCCGATTCCCTGTTTGAGCCTGCCAACGCCGCATCTTTCGACACTTTGTTACAGCGAAAACTTAAACACAATTGCGTTCTACGCCACTTGAATTATGTCGTCAACAAGTTTCGATTCTGCAGCGCAACATAACCAGCTGGTAAAAAGGCTTTTAACTGCACTGGAAATTTGCGCCCCCGCCCCAATATTTCTTATTGCAGATTGAATTGGACTGTATAGAATCGAATGCATGGCTACGAAGATTCATGAAGACGGACAGCTTGCAGCGCAACGCGCCAAGCTGGAGCCGCCAAAGATGTACAAGGTGTTGTTGTTGAACGACGATTACACTCCGATGGAGTTTGTCATCGAAGTTCTGCAACAGTTTTTTTCTCTCGATACTGAACAAGCGACGCGAATTATGCTCAAAGTTCACAACGAAGGTCGCGGTGTTTGCGGGGTATTCCCTCGCGATATTGCAGCCACGAAGGTGGAACAGGTGAGTGCATTCGCCCGCCGGCACCAACATCCGCTTGCTTGCATCATGGAGGAAAACTAATGATTGCTCAGGAACTTGAAGTCAGCCTGCACATGGCTTTTGTCGAAGCACGGCAAAAACGCCATGAGTTCATTACGGTTGAACACTTGCTATTGGCGCTGATTGACAATCCATCCGCAGCTGAGGCCTTGCGCTCTTGTGGTGCCAAGCCGGACACCTTGCGCAAGGACTTGGGCAACTTTATTAACGAACATACACCAACCGTTTCCGGTGAAGATGACATCGACACCCAACCGACGCTCGGCTTCCAGCGCGTTATTCAACGCGCCATCCTGCACGTCCAGTCATCGGGCAAAAAAGAAGTGAATGGCGCCAATGTGCTGGTCGCCATTTACGGCGAAAAAGATTCGCATGCCGTTTATTTTCTGCAGAAGCAGGGCGTCACGCGCCTCGACGTGGTGAATTTCATTGCCCACGGCATCAGCAAGGTGCCGCAGCAGAAGGCACCTATTGAAGGCGAAATTGAAACCGAGGCGGAGAAGGAACAATCTGGCCCGCTTGAGCAATACACGATCAATCTCAATGCCCTCGCCTTGCAAGGGAAGATTGACCCGTTGATTGGCCGCGACAAGGAACTTGAACGGGTGATTCAAACCCTGTGCCGACGCCGGAAAAACAACCCTTTACTGGTTGGTGAAGCGGGTGTGGGCAAAACAGCTATTGCGGAAGGACTGGCGCGCAAAATTGTTGAAGGCGATATTCCGGAGATTCTGGCCAAAGCGAATGTTTACTCGTTGGACATGGGCTCGTTGCTGGCAGGAACGAAGTATCGGGGTGATTTTGAGCAGCGCTTGAAGGGCGTGATTAAGCAATTGAGCGACAATCCGCATGCCATTCTTTTTATTGACGAAATTCACACCTTGATTGGTGCTGGCTCGGCCTCGGGCGGCACGCTGGATGCATCCAATCTGCTCAAGCCAGCGCTTTCTTCCGGCCAGCTCAAGTGCATCGGCGCCACAACCTACACCGAGTTTCGGGGAATTTTCGAGAAGGATAGTGCGCTTTCTCGCCGCTTCCAGAAGATTGACGTCAATGAACCTTCGGTGGCCGAAACCATTGAAATCCTCAAAGGCTTGAAAGCCCGCTTCGAAGCCCACCACGGCATCAAATACTCGGCCACGGCTATCACTTCGGCGGCCGAACTGGCAGCGCGCTACATTACCGATCGTCACCTGCCCGACAAAGCAATCGACGTTATTGACGAAGCCGGTGCAGCACAGCGCATTCTGCCTAAGTCGAAGCAGAAGAAAGTCATCAACAAGACGGATATTGAAGAGATCGTTGCCAAAATCGCCCGCATTCCTTCACAGCATGTGACGCTCGACGACCGTGGTGCACTGAAGAATCTTGACCGAGATTTGAAAGCCGTTGTTTTTGGCCAGGAAAAGGCAATTGACGCGCTGGCCAAGGCGATCAAGATGGCCCGTTCCGGTTTGGGCAATCCCGGCAAGCCGATTGGCTCCTTCCTGTTCAGTGGCCCGACCGGTGTCGGCAAGACCGAGGTTGCCAAGCAACTGGCTTACTGCCTGGGGATTGAGCTGGCGCGCTTCGACATGAGCGAATATATGGAACGCCACGCGGTCTCACGGTTGATTGGCGCACCACCGGGTTATGTCGGTTTTGATCAGGGTGGATTGTTGACCGAAGCAGTCACCAAGAAACCTTACTGCGTTCTGCTGCTTGATGAAATCGAGAAGGCGCATCCGGACATCTTCAACATTTTGTTGCAGGTGATGGATCACGGCACGCTAACCGACAACAATGGGCGTAAAGCTGATTTCCGCAACGTGGTGATCATCATGACGACCAATGCTGGCGCCTCCGATCTGCAGAAGTCGAGCATGGGCTTTACCAATTCCCGACAGACGGGCGACGAAATGGTCGAAATCAAGCGGCTATTTACGCCGGAATTCCGCAATCGTCTCGATGCGACGATCTCCTTTGCACCGCTCGACCGCGACATCATCCTGCGTGTGGTCGACAAGTTCCTGATTCAGCTCGAAGAGCAGCTCCACGAGAAGAAGGTGGATGCTCACTTCAGCGAGGCGGTGAAGGCCATGCTGGCGGAAAAGGGTTTTGACCCGCAGATGGGTGCCCGGCCAATGGCCCGGCTAATTCAGGACACCATCCGTTCGGCGCTGGCTGACGAACTATTGTTTGGCCGACTGTCAAATGGCGGTCGAGTTACGGTCGACCTCGATAAAGAGGGCAAAATCAAATTAGCTTTTGAGGAAGAAAAAAGCGTAGCCGTCGTTTAAAATTCTTGCCACATTCCAACAAGCCATGCACTGCATGGCTTTTTTTCTGCCAGGGAGCCCCGCATGACCTTCAAAACCCCCGATCTGTGTGATGCATTTGAAACCGAACTCGGTAAAACATTGCGCGTCGTTGCCCCGATGTTCCAGCGCTACGGTGCACGCAATAGTTTTTCCGGCCAAATCGTCACCCTGAAGATTTTCGAGGACAACACGCTGGTACGCGAGGCTTTTGCGGAAAACGGTCAAGGCAAAGTACTGGTTATAGATGGCGGCGGCTCGTTGCGTTGCGCGCTGGTCGGTGACCAACTGGCCATTCTGGCGCAGAAAAATGCCTGGGAAGGCGTTGTGGTTTATGGCTGTATTCGTGATTCCGGCGACATCAACTCGATCGATATTGGTGTCCGCGCCTTGAACACTCATCCGCAGAAGAGCATCAAGAAAGGTGCTGGCGACAAAGACATTGCCGTTACTTTTGGTGGCGTCACCTTCAATCCGGGTGACTTTCTCTATGCCGATGAAGACGGCGTATTGGTTAGCAGCAAATCATTGTGCTAGTGCAAGGTAAAATCATTTCATAAAGACGAATAAAATTTCACATCGTGAAACATTGTTTTTATGTAATTGATTTTATTGCAAATAATAAAGTCTTATGTCTTATATAAGACTGTTGCTGCCCTGCAAAATAAACTTTATACTTTCTGCCATCGCATCGGTAAAATCCACCGCGGCGCCAAGCCTTAAATACCCCTAAACAAACTCTTAAGGAATTCACAATGAGCACTCGCGAACAGCAAATCGCCGCCCTCGAAAAAGACTGGGCTGAAAACCCCCGCTGGAAAGGCATCAAGCGCGGCTACTCCGCTGCTGACGTCGTCCGTTTGCGCGGTTCTGTCGCGGTTGAATACACCCTGGCCAAGCGTGGCGCCGAAAAATTGTGGGATCTGGTCAATAACGAACCCTACGTTAACTGCCTGGGCGCCCTGACCGGCGGCCAAGCCATGCAGCAGGTCAAGGCTGGCGTCAAAGCCATCTACTTGTCCGGCTGGCAAGTTGCTGCTGACAACAACGAATACGCCGCAATGTACCCGGACCAGTCCCTGTACCCAGTTGATTCCGTGCCTAAGGTGGTCGAGCGCATCAACAATGCCTTCACCCGTGCGGACGAAATCCAGTGGTCCAAGGGTGCCAACCCAGGCGACGCAGGTTACATCGACTACTTTGCTCCGATCGTGGCTGATGCTGAAGCCGGTTTCGGCGGCGTGCTGAACGCTTTCGAACTGATGAAGGCAATGATCCGCGCTGGTGCTGGCGGCGTGCACTGGGAAGACCAATTGGCTTCCGTCAAGAAATGCGGCCACATGGGCGGCAAGGTACTCGTTCCGACCACGGAAGCGATTCAAAAGCTGATCGCTGCTCGTATGGCGGCTGACGTCTATGGTGTATCAACCCTGGTGATCGCCCGTACCGATGCGGAAGCGGCTGACCTGCTGACCTCCGACTACGACGAAAACGACAAGCCGTTTATCACTGGCGAGCGCACTGCTGAAGGCTTCTACAAGACCCGTAAGGGCTTGGACCAGGCTATCTCCCGCGCCATCGCTTACGCTGACTACGCTGACTTGGTATGGTGCGAAACTGGCACGCCGGATCTGGAATACGCCCGTAAGTTTGCCGAAGCTGTGCATAAAGTTCACCCAGGCAAGATGCTGGCTTACAACTGTTCGCCGTCCTTCAACTGGAAGAAAAACCTGGACGATGCCACCATCGCCATATTCCAGAAAGAACTCGGCGCCATGGGTTACAAGTACCAGTTCATCACCCTGGCTGGCATCCACTCCATGTGGTACAACATGTTCGATCTGGCCCAGGACTACGTCGCTCGCGGCATGACCGCCTACGTCGAGAAGGTTCAGGAGCCGGAATTCGCGGCGCGTGACCGTGGCTACTCTTTCGTTTCGCACCAGCAGGAAGTCGGTACCGGTTACTTCGACGAAGTCACCACCGTCATCCAGGGTGGCAAGTCCAGCGTCACCGCGCTGACTGGCTCGACCGAAGAAGAGCAGTTCAATCACTAAGCACTTCACCGTTTAAAATTGCTGCCCCACCGGGCAGTAATAAAGGCCGGCTCCCACAAGGTGCCGGCCTTTTTATTGCGCGCTCGAGAATGCTACGACCCTAGAAATAACCGCTAGCCCCAGGGTCAACCCTAAAATTCGGCCAATTTAGGCTTCAGACTGACGGCCGTGACGCCATCCAGGCCAACACACAAAGGCCAATACCGCCTGGCACGTAGCACCAGGGTTCAGGCATGGAAAGCCAGCCGCCAATTGCACTGATTGTCAGAAGAAGGGCCGCCAGCCGTTTCGCTACTTTGGGTATAGCGCCATGGTCGCGCCAGGCCCGGATCGATGGCCCGACCGTTGGGTGGGCTAGCAGCTTCGCCTCCCATTCAGGATGCGATCGAGCGAAAAAATAGGCGGCAAGGATAAGAAATGGCGTTGTTGGCAGGAGTGGCAGGACGGCACCGATTACCCCCAACAGTACAGAAACAAGCCCGAGCACTCGATAGACCGGGCGTCTCATCGCAGTTCCCAATAACTTGACCGACTGTAGGTCTCTTTCAGCAGATCGATGAACAGGCGTACCCGCAAGGGCAAATGTCGGCGTTGCGGGAAAACGGCGTAGATGCCCATCGGCGGCGCTTGCCAAGCATCAAGCACCGAGGTCAGGCGGCCCTCCTTCAAATCCTGGCCGACTTCCCATAGCGAGCGCCAAGCCAACCCTTTCCCGGCCAGCGCCCATTCGTGCAGCACGGCGCCGTCGTTGCATTCGAAACTGCCGCTGACTTTCAGCGTATCGACCTCACCGCTCTGCGCATTGCGAAAAACCCAACCGCGTTGCTGGCCGAGCGAAAGACAATTGTGCGTCGCCAGATCGACTGGTTCACGCGGCACGCCATGCGCCACCAGATAAGCCGGGCTGGCCACTACCATGCGACGCATTTCGCCGAGGCGGACGCTGATCAGGCTGGAATCGGTCAATTCACCGATGCGGATGGCGCAGTCGATGTTTTCGTTGAGCAAGTCGACCAATCTATCGCTTAAATCGAGGTTGACCGTGACATCGGGATTGGCCCGCATGAAATCGCCGACCAACGGCGCAACATGGCGCCGGCCGAAACCGGAAGGTGCCGAGACGCGCAACTGACCGCTGGCCCGGATACTGCCCAGAGACACAGCGGCTTCGGCATTGGCGATGTCGTTCAACAGCGTCTGGCAGTTTTCCAGGAAAGCCTGCCCCTCGAAAGTAATCGTCAGCTTGCGCGTGGTGCGCAGCAGCAATTTCACACCGAGGCGGGCTTCCAGCGCGTCAAGCCGGCGCCCGATAATTGCCGGGGTAACGCTCTCTGCCCGGGCCGCAGCGGAGAGACTGCCGCGCGTTGCCGACGAAACGAAGGCTTCAATCTGCTTTAAGCGATCCATTTGATACCTGAGGTAAAAGATGAAATGATTTTAACCGGCTTTTTATTCAATCGAAATAGCAATAAAATTTGCGGCGTCGCATCAATTTATCTATCTTTCAGGAGCCCCCATGAGCCTCAACCTGCCGCAAGGCGTGCAAATTACCGCCCCTCTCCAGCCCGGTTTCGAATCCATTCTGACCCACGACGCGCTGGCCCTGGTCGCCAAGCTGCACCGCGCCTTTGAAGCGCGTCGCCAGGAACTCCTGAAGGCCCGCGTTACCCGCCAGGCCCGCATCGATGCCGGCGAAATGCCTGACTTCCTGCCGGAAACCAAGGGCATCCGCGAAGGTGACTGGAAGATTTCCCCGCTGCCCAAGGCGCTGGAATGCCGCCGCACTGAAATCACCGGCCCGGTTGAAGCCAAGATGATCATCAACGCCTACAACTCAGGCGCTGACTCCTACATGACCGACTTCGAGGACTCCAACAGCCCGAAGTGGGAAAACCAGATTCAAGGCCAGATCAACCTGTATCAGGCGATCCGTCGCGAACTGTCGTTCAAGAACGAGAACGGCAAGGAATACAAGCTGAATGACAAGATCGCCACGCTGCAGATTCGTCCGCGCGGCTGGCATCTCGATGAAAAGCACGTGCTGGTCGACGGTCAACGCGTTGGCGGCGGCATTTTCGACTTCGCCGTCGTCTTCTTCCACAACGCCAAGGAGCAGATCGCGCGCGGCGCCGGCCCGTTCTACTACCTGCCGAAGATGGAAAGCCACCTCGAAGCCCGTCTGTGGAATGACATTTTCGTCATGGCGCAGGACCACATCGGCCTGCCGCTGGGCACCATCAAGGCTACCGTACTGATCGAAACCATTCTCGCCACTTTCGAGATGGAAGAAATCCTCTACGAACTGCGTAACCACTCCGCCGGTCTGAATGCCGGCCGCTGGGATTACATCTTCTCGTGCATCAAGAAGTTCAAGAAGAACAAGGATTTCTGCCTGGCCCAGCGCAGCGCCATCACCATGGAAGTGCCGTTCATGCGCGGCTACGCCCTGGCTTTGGTGCAGGCTTGCCACAAGCGCGGCGCGCCGGCGATGGGCGGCATGTCGGCCCTGATCCCGATCAAGAACGATCCGGTTGCTAACGAAAAGGCGCTGGCCGGCATCCGCCACGACAAGACCCGCGACGCCAATGATGGCTTTGACGGCGGCTGGGTGGCGCACCCGGGCCTGGTGCCGATCGCCATGGAAGAGTTCGTCAAGGTCTTGGGCGACAAGCCGAACCAGTGGGAAAAGCAGGTTGCAGGCAATTTCGGCCCGGCCCAGTGGCTCGATTTCCAGCCGGAACAGCCGATCACCGAAGCCGGCCTGCGCAATAACATCAACGTCGGCATCCATTACCTTGGCAGTTGGCTGGCCGGCAATGGTTGCGTGCCGATTCACAACCTGATGGAAGATGCGGCCACCGCTGAAATCTCTCGTTCGCAAGTCTGGCAGTGGGTGGTTTCGCCGAAGGGCATTCTCGACGACGGCCGCAAGGTCACCGTTGAAATGGTCCGCCCGATGATTGCCGAAGAACTGACCAAGGTGAAAACCTTCGTTACCGCCCAAGGCGAAGACACCGCCAGCTACGATCAGGCTGCGGTCATTTTCGACACCATGTCCCTGTCGCCGGAATACCCGGAATTTCTGACCCTGCCGCTGTATGAGGCGATGGCGTAAGCAATACAGAGAAGAAGTAGGTTGAGACTGAAGCGCCGGGGAAACCTGGCGCTTTTTTGTTGCCCTCGGAAAAGTTTTGGTGGCTCTCAACCCAGCCATCACGGTCAACCCGTGATTTTGACCAAATTTTCCCGTCAACCGCAACATTGTTGACTCACGACTCCTCAGCCATACAAATCAATCAACGAATGACAAGATTTGTATAACCGATTGGATAAGCCGAACCGGGTCGTGGCAAAAATTTCCCCTACCCATGGTCGAACCTCACTCGATGCCGGCCATGCCGGCTTCCGGATAACGCTCACCCGCCACAAGGGATGGCTCAAACAGGCTATCGAGTTCGGCGATCTCGGCGACAGTTAGCACGCGATCAACCGCAGCGGCATTTTGTTCAAGATAGGCAAGGCGCCGGGTGCCAGGAATGGGAATCACATACGGGTACTTGGCAAGCAACCAAGCCAGAGCCACCTGAGCATTCGTCAAACGCCGTATTTTGGCAAAGGCAGCAAGTTGCTCGACCAGCAAATGGTTACTCTGTTCCGCCTCGCCTTGAAAGCGCGGGTTGGCTTTGCGGAAGTCGTTTTTTGCCAGTTTTTCGGGGTCGACCGTACCAGTCAGGAAAGCCCGGCCGAGCGGGCTATAGGCGACGAAGCTGGTGCCCAGTTCGGCACAGGTGGCGAGCATTTCGCGCTCCGGGTCGCGCGACCACAGCGAGTACTCGCTTTGCACAGCCGCCACCGGATGCACGGCGACGGCCCGGCGCAGGGTGGCCGGCGAAACTTCGGAGAGACCGATCTGTGCCACTTTTCCGGCTATCACCAGTTCCGCCATGGTGCCGATCATTTCTTCAATCGGTACTTCCGGATTGCGGCGGTGGCAGTAATAGAGATCGATCTGCTCAATACCGAGGCGCTGCAGCGAGGCTTCGCAGGCGCTGCGGATGTAGGTCGGGCTGTTGTCGATGCGCCGTTCGTAATTACCCGGTTCACGCACGATGCCGAATTTGGTGGCGATGACCATTTCCTCGCGCCGTGCCGCCCCGCCCTGCTGAATGAATTGCCCGAGCAGGCTCTCGTTGTGACCAAAGCCGTAGGTATCGGCGCTGTCGAAAAAATTGTAGCCCCGCTCCAGCGCGCCGGCCAGGGTGAGCAGGGACTGGGCATCGTCAGCCTCGCCATAGAATTCAGACATGCCCATGCAGCCCAGGCCGAGGGCGGAAACGGTTTTTCCGGTGGCGCCTAATAGTCGATGTTTCATCAGGAAAGTCCTTTTTTGCGGCGTATTAATTTGGACTGGAAGCGCTACGCCGGACGCGTCAATCCCCGGCCAATAACGGCTTGGGCTTAGAATACGAGCCAGCGTCCCATGCAACAATTCATCAAATTATTGATGCGTTACTGAATTACTCTCAACAATATGATCCGTACCAGTCTGAACGATCTGCAAGCCTTCGCCGCCGTCGCCCGCCTGCGCAGTTTCCGAAAAGCGGCCAGCGAAATGAATGTTTCACCCTCTGCCCTCAGCCACACCCTGCGCGGGCTGGAAACCCGGTTGGGAGTTCGTCTGCTCAACCGCACAACACGCAGCGTGGCGCCGACTGAGGCGGGCCTGTGCCTGCTGACGCAACTCGTGCCGGCGCTGCTCGATATTGATTGCGCGCTCGACGAGGTCAACGCCTTTCGCGATTCGCCGGTCGGCACCTTGCGCATTAACGCCCCGCGCGCCGCCGTCGATTATGTGCTGGCCCCGCTGGCCACGCGCTTCCTGCGCCAGAACCCTGGCATGCGGCTGGAGATCGTCACCGACAACACGCTGGTGGACATCGTCGCCGCCGGTTTCGATGCCGGCGTCCGTTTCGGCGAACGCCTTGCCCAGGACATGATCGCCCGGCCCATCGGCCCGGCGCAGCGCTTTGTAGTGGTCGGCTCGCCGGCCTATCTGGCGGAATTTGGCACGCCGCAAACGCCGCAGGCATTGACCGGCCATCGCTGCATCCGTATCCGCTTTCAAAATGACGAACTTTATCGCTGGGAATTTTCACGCGGCAGCGAGAAGGTCGAGGTGGAAGTCGACGGCCCACTCGATGCCGGCGAAATGCCGTTAATGATTCAGGCGGCCGAAGACGGCATCGGCCTTGCCTACGTCTATCAACAAGCCGCTGCCGCAGGTCTGGCCGCTGGGCGCTTGTGCAGCGTGCTGGATGACTGGCGCCCCAGCGAGCCGGGTTTTTTCCTCTACTACCCGAGCCGCCGCCTGGCACCAGCGGGTTTGCGGGCGTTTATTGACTTGCTCAAGACCCCGGAGGCGACGGCTTTAGTAGTGGACTGAAATCAGCACACGGAGGCTGCATTTATTTCCTGCCGACTCATGATTGGCTGTTTGGCGAATGCTGCGGTCGACCGGCAAAAAATGACAAAACCCAAGGCCCGTCGCGAGCAGTCAGGGAAGTCCATGATTGCCCCTGCGGGTTAAATAATGACAAGTTAAACCCCACCCTAAAATAATCCGAGCGAATCCCCCATGGAAATCCTCATCGACATCATCCTGAAAGCTGGCCGCTCGGCGGTTGAGCTTTCGCTCTTCGTGCTGCTGCCGGTGATGGTCGTCATGCTGTCGCTGATGCGCCTGCTTGAAGCGCGGGGCGTGCTCGACTGGGTGGTTGTCAAGCTAGCGCCGGTATTGAAGCCGGTCGGGCTGACCGGGCTGGGCGTTTTTGCCGCTTTGCAGATCAATTTTGTCAGCTTCGCCGCACCAATGGCAACATTGACCATGATGGAACAGCGCGGCGCTTCTGACCGCCATATTGCCGCGACGCTGGCGATGGTTTTCGCCATGGCGCAGGCCAATGCGGTTTTCCCGATGATCAGCATGGGCCTACATTTGGGCACGACGCTGCTCTATTCGCTGATTGGCGGCCTGGTCGCAGCGGCCGCCACCTATTACCTCTTTGGCCGTCATCTGTCGGCGGATGAAGCATTGCTGGATGAAACCCTGCCGCACCCCGTGGCCGAAAGCGGCAAGGGCGTGCTCGACGTGATCAATCGGGCTGGTGCTGAAGCTTTCCGCATCGCCGTCGGCGCCATTCCGATGCTGGTTTTATCGCTGGTCGTCGTCACCGCGCTGCGCACATCAGGCGCCATCGACAGCCTGACCCGCTGGCTTGCCCCGCTGCTAACCGCTGCTTCCATCGACAGCGCCCTGATCCTGCCTAGCCTGACCAAGTACCTCGGCGGCGGCACGGCGATGATGGGGGTAATGGACGAAATGCGCCGGGCCGGCCAGATCAGCGCCGAACTGCTCAACGCCAGCGCCGGCTTCCTGATTTCCCCCTTCGACCTGCCCGGCGTCGCCGTGCTGATTTCTGCCGGCCGCCGCGTTGCCGCGGTCTGGAAACCCGCCGCCCTCGGCGCTTGCGTCGGTATTGCCGGGCGCACCATCGGCCATATTCTGACCCCCTGAAAGAGGCTCGCCATGCTCTCCGCCCTGACCCAGTTGCTCATCTTTCAACTCGCTGGCGAGATCATCGCCCGTGGCCTCAACCTGCCGGTGCCCGGCCCGGTGCTTGGCATGCTTTTCCTCTTCGTCGCGCTCGTTATCCGTGGCGGCCCGGGTAAGGATCTGCAAACGACCAGCCAGACGTTATTGCAACACCTTTCGCTGCTTTTCGTCCCGGCCGGCGCAGGCATCATGGTGCACTTGCATCGCGTCGCCAGCGAATGGCTGCCATTGCTGCTTTCACTATTGGTCAGCACGTTGGCCACGCTGGTGGTCACAGCCCTGGCAATGAAACTCTGCCAGCGCGCCCCCGCTACCAGCGGAGAACAACCATGACCGCGCCGATCAACGAAATCTGGGTCTATCTTTCGGCCTCGCCATTGCTCGGGCTAACCATCACGCTGCTCGCCTACCAGGGCGCTTTCTGGCTCTACCAGCGTTCCGGCTGCAACCCGTTGGCCAACCCGGTGTTGATCGCCGTCACCGTTTTAGTGGTTTTTTTGACGTTGACCGCAACATCCTATGAAACCTACTTCGCCGGCGCCCAATTTGTCCATTTCCTGCTCGGCCCGGCCACCGTGGCGCTCGCCATTCCCCTTTACACGCAGTTTCACCGCGTCCGCGCCATGTGGTTGCCGGTGGCGGTCGGCCTGGTCGTCGGCAGTTTGACCGCGACTATTTCGGCGGTGCTGGTCGGCCGCCTGTTCGGCGCCAGCTTATCCACCCAGCTCTCGCTCGCCCCCAAATCGGTCACGACGCCAATTGCCATGGGCATTGCCGAGCGCATCGGCGGCATTCCCTCACTCACTGCTGTGCTCGTTATCATCACCGGCATCCTTGGAGCCGTTGGGGCGCGCTATGTTTTCGATGCGATGAAACTGCGCGACCCGGCCATCCGCGGCTTCGCCATCGGCGTCGCCTCGCACGGCATCGGCACAGCGCGGGCCTTTCAGGTCAATGAACAAAGTGGCGCCTTTGCCGCGCTGGCGATGGGGCTGAATGGGGCGCTCACCGCCATCCTCGTGCCCTTGATTGCCGGCTGGCTGACCGGGCCATAAGGACTGCTGCGGTCAACCACCAAAAGCGGCCAAAATCCCTGCCCGGTCAAGTAAGGGTATCTACCAATGGCCGAGGGCCCACGGTAAGCAAAGAATAGCCCAATGTTCTTACGTCCCCCACCCGCCCCCGCGAAACAGACTTGGCTCTGGCTTGCCCCCTATGCCGCCATTGGTATATTTGCCCTCGCCATGCTCATTGTCACGGCGCTGCTCCAGTGGCGCGAGCAGGATACCGCCCGCTCAGCACTGGAAGGCGACATGCATTGGGCTGAGCGGACGATTGAAAGTCGCCTGCATGGCCATCTCGATTTTCTCGCCGCGCTTGGCCGCGAGCTGGAGTTCAAGCAACTGACCTACGAAGCCTTTCAGGTCCGCGCCAGTCGCTATGTGCGCGACAATCCGGAACTTGATGCGATCATTTGGGTAAGCACCGAGGGCAAAGTCGACTGGGTATCGCCCAATGAAGCCACCGCCACCTTTGTTGGCGAACAGTTCAACGACAGCCGACTGCTTGCCTTGCAGGAAGCGCTGCGCACCCGGCGACCGCTGTTTTCACAGAACTATCCAAATGCCAACCAGCGGCCAGCCAACGATCTGATTCAGCCAGTACAACAAGGCAGTGCCGACATCGGTGCCTTTATCGCCATGCAGTCGCTGGAAACTCTGTTGCGCGCCACCTTGCCAGCCGCCTTCACGGCTCGCTACAGCCTGACCGTGGTCGACGCCGAAGATAGAGAAGTTTTCCGCAACTCCACCGTCAAGCCGACCGACCGGCAGATTTCCGGCAAGATCAGACTCGACCTGCCAAACAACCAGCTCGGCCTCAACATCGTCGCCTACCGCGGTGGCGGCGCCTGGCTGCCGTTTGTGCCAGCCGGCCTGATTGTTTTCCTGACGCTGATCGCCACCGCCACCCTCGTTCAACTGCGCCGACACGCGCATCACCGGGCCGAAACCGAAGAAAAGCTGCGCGCCGCCTACGCCTTTCGCCACGCCATGTCGCAATCGCTGATCACCGGCATGCGGGCGATTGATCTCGAAGGGCGGATCACCTTCGTCAATGCCGCTTTTTGTCGGATGACCGGCTTCGATGAAAGCGAACTGGTCGGTATCGCGCCGCCCTACCCCTACTGGCCGGCGGAAGAGTTCAACAAACTGCAGAACAACGTCAACCAGGCGCTGGCCGGCCAGGCGCCGACGGCCGGTTTCGAGATGCGCATCATGCGCAAAAACGGCGAACGCTTCGACGTTCGCCTTTACTTCTCACCGCTGATCGACAGCAATGGCGTGCAAATCGGCTGGATGGCCTCAATGAATGACATTACCGAGCCTAAGCGCGCCCGGGTTGAACTCGAACGAGCTCACGAACGCTTTGTCACGGTCATTGATGGCCTCGATACGGCAGTGCACGTAACCGACGTGTCGACCGGCGAAATCCTTTTTGCCAATCGCGCCTTCCAGCACATTTTTGGCTTCAACAGCGTCGGCCGCGATTCCGCGCAAGTCACTGCTGCTTGTCACCCACCGCCGGAAGCACTGATTCGCGATTTAGAGACATTGCACCCGGACGACCTGCCTTGCGAGGTTTTCGACGGCGAAATCCAGCACGCTCTGTCCGGCCACTGGTACCACCTGCATGAACGCGCCATTCGCTGGATGGACGGACGGACCGTGCGCGTCCAGGTCGCTGCCGACATCACCGACAAGAAGCACATCGACGAGGTCAATCTGCAGCAACAAAAACGCCTGGAACAAACCTCGCGCCTGATCACCATGGGGGAAATGGCCTCCTCGCTTGCCCACGAATTGAACCAGCCGCTCTCGGCCATCGCCAATTATTGTGCTGGCTGCGTCAAGCGCATGCAAGCCGGTAACTACAAGTTTGAAGACCTGCTCGCCGCCATGCAAAAAGCGGCTGAACAAGCCGAGCGCGCTGGCAAGATCATCCGCCGTATGCGTGACATGGTGAAAAAAAGCGACCCGAAATGCCTGCCGGTTTCGCTGCATGAACTGGTCGACGAAACCCGTGCCTTTGCCGACATTGAGGCGCAGCGCACCGGCACGCAGATCACCGTCGGTATTCCGGAAAATTTGCCTCGAATTGTCGTCGACCGCATCATGATCGAACAGGTGCTGCTCAATCTGGTGAAAAATGGCATCGAAGCGATGAACGATGTGCCCTTCGACCGCCGTCACCTGAGCATTCAGGCCAAAGTAATCGACGAGCGCATGCTCGAAGTTGCGGTGGCTGATCACGGTCATGGCTTGGCAGAGGAGGATATGGAAAGGATTTTTGCCCCGTTCTACACCACCAAGCCGGATGGCATGGGCATTGGTCTCGCCATCTGCCGCTCGATCATCGAGTTTCACCAGGGGCGGCTATGGGTTGAAGCAGGACGCGACGGCGGCACCATCTTCCGCTTCACCGTACCGATTGAAGAAAAAGAGGAATGAGATGACACAAACTATTTTTGTCGTCGACGATGACGAAGCCATGCGCGACTCGATGACTTGGTTGCTTGAAGGCGAAGGCTACAAGGTCACCTGTTTCGACTCAGCACAGAGCTTTCTCGCCGCCTGGCGCGACCACATGCGCGGTTGCATTGTGCTCGACGTCCGCATGCCCGAAATGAGCGGCCTGGAATTACATGAACGGCTCGACAGCCTCGGCTCGCAACTGCCGATCATCTTCGTCACCGGCCACGGCGACGTGCCGATGGCCGTCGCCGCCCTGCAGCGCGGCGCCTGTGATTTCATCGAAAAGCCCTTCCACAATGAAGAGTTGCTCTCCCGTATCGAACGCGCCCTCGAACTCGACACCCAGATTGCTACGCGGCGTAAACACAACGACGCCATCTCGCACCGCCTGAATCAGCTCACCCAGCGCGAAAGCGAAGTGATGAAACTGGTCGTCGTCGGCAAATTAAACAAGCAGATTGCCGACGAACTGGACATCAGCATGAAAACAGTCGAAGCGCACCGCGCCCGCGTCATGGAAAAAATGGGCGTACGCACCCTGGCCGAACTGGTCAAGGCGGTGATGACAGTTAATTAAACTTGCGACTCAGAACTGAATGATGTCGCTATCGTTCGAGTTGTAACCACCCGGGTAGAAAGCTTGCCCACGGATTTCCTTCCGGCGCAGCAGTTTTTCCTGAACCTTTGCCGGCAAGTCGGTAAACAAGATGATGCCCTTGGTGATCAGCAATTCGATCGTATCTTCAATGGCGCGGACAAAATCCCGATCCAGCTCGGAGAGCTCATTTTGCCGCCAGCGCTCGTGAATGAACTGTAGCACATCGGCATTATCCGCCGGCAAGGCCTCCTGGGCATGACCCAGCGGCATCGGGTGCAGTTCGCAAATCTGTCCTGCACTGTTTCTTGCCACGTAAAGCATGCCAGCACCTCCTGTTAGTCAGCAACGAAGTCTGCATCAGGCAGCCATCGATTGCAATTGGCCGAATGATGAAGTCAGACAATATACAGCCAGCGATTAAGCGGCCAAATAAGCGTTCAGTAGTTTTTAACCGGCACTTTGGGTGGCATTTTGGGCGTACCGAAATAGCCAGTCGACGGCGCCTTGAAACCAACAGCCTTTCCCTTGTCATCGAAAATAATCTGCGTCGACTGCTCTTTAGGTATTTTTCGATTAGCGGTTATCTCAAGTGTTGCCGACCGGGGCGCCGGTACTTGACGATCAACCTCACTCCGCACAATACGTACCCGCTCCGACGCAATGCGCTTATCGACCGCCTCAGTTGAGACGCCACGCTCAACGAGTTTTTCACGCATTTCGAGCAGGTTTTCCAGTTCCTTGGACATTCGTACCGAACGCCGTGGCTCACCCCATTTTTCCTTGGGCTGACTGGCGGCAATGTTGAACTCCTCCGGATTCGTCACCATCCGGGCAATATTCAGATGATTGAAACGCATCGCCCACTCCAGCGCGCCATCTCCCCAATCATTTTTTGGGCTGCGGTCGGCGCCCTTTTCGAGCAGTTTGCGCGCCAGACCCTCCCGCCCTTCATAAATCGCCATCATCAATACCGTCGAGCCGTTGGTGCTCTGCGCCTCGATATCGGCCCCCTGATCGATCAGATAATCTGCCGCCTCGGCATGCCCGGCAAACACCGCGTAATGCAGCGCCGACCACTGGCGATTCGGTGCATTAATACGTGCCCCCCGATCGAGCAGCCATTTGACTGCCGACAGATTGCCGCGCCAGGCAGCCAGTGCAATCGCCGTTTCGCCGTTGCCATTCATCCGGTTGATATCTGCCCCGCGCGAAATAAACAGCCGCATCAGTTCGAGATTACCTTCCCAAGCCCCGATCATCAGTCCGGAACCAATCCGGCTGCCCATGAAATCGGGTGGCAAGCCGGCATCCAGCCAGGCTTCAGCCTGCCCGAGATCACCGACCTCCATACTGACCGCGAAAGCCGTCGGTGTCGGGAAAGCCAGCTTGTCGGCCGACCACGCCAGCGGCAAAATCAGCCCCATCCCGATTATCATTGCCGCCAGTTGCATTCGCGCCGACGGCTTTATTGTTCGCTTCATCAACCGGTTCATTAATATTTCCATCTCACAGGCCAGCCCGCATTTTCTCATGACCCGGACCAATTGCCGGCTAACACTGGCCCTTGCACTCTCGCTGCTGTTGCACCTCGCACCATTCCTTGAAATGCTGCTGCAACCACCGCCCAAGCCGGCACCGCCCCCGCCGCTGCAGGCCAAACTCCGCCCCCCGCCCAAATTGCCAGCACAAATCCCCCTTGTCTTGGCAAAGCCTATGCCGGCAGCAGCGCCCACCAAAGCCCCCCCCCCGGCCCAAAAAGTTCTGACCGCGCCGACTGGCCGCAGAAACTGGCAAGATGAAATTCGCCGGCAATTCCGCCAGCAAGACGAGCGCCAAGAGTTTTATCCCATCGAAGCGATCGCTCAGGGGATCGAAGGCGAGGCACTGATTCTGCTGATCCTAGACCCAAGCGGCCAGGTCGTTGCCGCCCGAATCGAACAAAGCAGTGGCCAGCGCATTCTGGACGATGCAGCCCTGCGAGCCGTCCGCGCCCTGCGCTCACTACCCACTGACGCCCCGCGAGAAACCTTGCTACCTGTGCGTTTCAGGCTACGCTAAGGCACCAGAAACGCGAACGATTTCCAATCCCCAATCCCCAATCCCCGGATGCCCTATAATCAAAGCCGTTAACTGACTAACGAACAACTAACAACTGACGCCAACAATAACATCACGCCACTCGGGGAATCCATCATGAACAACTTGAGTTCGTTACGTGTATCAACACGCATGCAACTACTGGTCGGCTTAACATTGGCAGGCCTGTTAATTCTTTGCTTCACCGCCTTGCTACAGCTCAAGTCCAGCATGCTGGATGACCGGAAACAGAAAACGCAAAATGTGGTTGAAGTCGGTGTGGGCATCCTTTCCCACTATCAGAAACTTGCGGCAGATGGCAAGCTCTCTGAAGAAGAAGCTAAAAATGCCGCCCGGGAAAGCTTGCGTCAACTGCGCTACGGCAGCAACGATTACTTCTTTGTGGTCGACACCACTCACAAATACATCCTCCTCCCCACCAAGCCTGAGTTTGAAGGCTTGGACAAGGCCGACATGAAGGATGCCAACGGCAAATTTCTGATTCAGGAGCTGGTCAAGGCAGCCAAAGCCGGTGGCGGCTTTGTCGATTACTGGTTCCCCAGGGCTGGCCAGCCAATAGCCGAGCCGAAATTATCCTACGCCACACTATTCGCCCCCTGGAACTGGGTCATCGGCACCGGTATCTACATTGACGATATTGATCGCCATTACAAAGATGCCGCCCTGCTGCTCGGTGGCATTTCTCTTGGCCTGCTATTGCTACTCAGTCTAGTCGGCTGGCAGATCGGCAGCAGCGTGGTACAGCAACTGGGCGGCGAACCCGGCGATGCCGCTGAAATCATGCGCAGCGTCGCCGCTGGCGACCTCACCGCCAACCTTGAAAACACCCGCCCAGGCAGCTTATTGAATGCATTGGGAGGCATGGTTGCATCATTGCGTCAGTTGGTCAGTGAAATCAACCAGGATGCTAATAGCCTGGTGGGCAATGCCGCCCAGATCGCCCGGGCTTCCGATGAGGTGGCGCGCGCCGCGGAGCATCAAGCTGATTCAACCTCGGCGATGGCCGCAGCCATCGAGGAACTGACAGTCAGTTCCAACCACATTTCCGACAGCGCCCGCGAAACCGCCCGCGAAACCCAGGAGGCTGTCGAGCTTTCCGGCCAGGGTGCGGATCGAGTCCATCTGGCATCGCAAGCCATTCAAAAAATCTCAGACACGGTGACTGACGCCTCGGGCCGCATTCGCGCCCTGGAAGAACGCGCCAAGCAGATTTCATCAATCGCCAACGTGATCAAGGATATTGCCGGCCAGACCAACCTGCTGGCCCTAAATGCCGCCATTGAAGCAGCTCGCGCCGGCGAACAGGGGCGTGGCTTTGCGGTTGTTGCCGACGAGGTGCGCAAACTAGCCGAACGCACCGCCTCGGCGACGACCGAAATTGAGCAGATGATTACCGGCATCCAGGGTGAAACCATTGGCGCTGTCGAAGCGATGGATGCTGCGTTGCCCGAGGTTCAGGAAGGCGTACAACTGGCGACCTCCGCCTCCAATTCACTACGGGCGATTCAGGATGGGGCACGTCGCACGTTAACGCGGGTTGGCGAGGTGGCCGATGCGACGCAAGAGCAAAGTAGCGCCAGCACCTCAATTGCCCAGCGCGTTGAGCAAATTGCCAATATGGTGGAAGAAACGACTACGACCATTCGCGGCACGGCTGAAACGGCGCATCAGCTGGAAAAAATTGCCAACAGCCTGAAGCAGCAGATAGGCAAGTTCCGGGTTTAACGAGAGGCCGGCGGGGCTAAATCGCTCCGCTAGCTCTCAATTCGGCAATGTTCGCCATGGAATAACCCAGTTCCGCCAGCACCTCATTAGTATGGGCGCCGAGTTCCGGCCCAACCCACTCGGTGCTACCCGGGGTTGCGGAAAGTTTGGGCACGATGCCGGGCATACGGAATTCTTTGCCATCCGGCAACCGAGCCGATTCGATCATCTGCCGGGCAATGAATTGTGGATCAGAAAACATGTCGACCGCAGCATAAACGCGCGAGGACGGCACTTCGGCCTCGGCCAGAATCGCCAACACCTCGGCTTCATCAAGCGTCGCACACCAAGCGTCGATCAAGGCATACACCTCATCACGCCGCGCATCGCGCCCGGCGTTATCGGCCAGCCCCGGATCTTCGGCCAGATCGGCGCGCTTCATCGCCAGCATCAGGCGTTTGAAAATTGCATCGCCATTCGCCCCGATCGTCACATGCTTGCCGTCCTTCGTCGTATGCGTGTTCGACGGCGTAATGCCGGGCATGATGTTGCCGGTGCGCTCACGAATAAAACCGAAAACGTCGAACTCTGGAACCATTGATTCCATCATCGCAAAAATGCCTTCATAGAGCGCGACATCCACCACCTGCCCGGCGCCGCCATTCACCTCTTTATGGCGCAAGGCCATCAACGCGCCAATCGCCCCCCACAAGGCGGCAATCGAATCACCAATCGAAATCCCGGTGCGTACCGGCGGGCGGTCGGGAAAGCCAGTGATGTAGCGCAGGCCGCCCATCGATTCACCCACCGCGCCGAATCCCGGCTGATCTTTATAAGGCCCGGTCTGGCCGAAGCCGGAAAGCCGCACCATGACCAAACCGGGGTTATCTGCCTTGAGTGCCTCCCAACCCAGGCCGAGCTTTTCCAGCACACCGGGGCGAAAATTTTCCACCAGAATATCGGCTTCGGCGATCAGTTTGCGCACGAACTCGCGGCCATCGGGATGTTTAAGATTGGCCGTCACCGACTTTTTATTGCGCGCCTGGACGTACCACCACAGCGAGGTGCCTTCGTAAAGTTTGCGCCATTGGCGCAAAGGATCGCCCCCATCGGGCGATTCCACCTTGATCACCTCGGCACCAAACTCGGCCATGATGCGTGTGCAAAACGGCCCGGCAATCAGCGTTCCCAGTTCAACCACCTTCAAGCCAGCCAGCGGTTTGGGTGCGCATTTGGGTATTTGGCTCATCTCAAGGTTCCCAATGTTCGATTGCTAATTTTTGCCCAAAAAGACGGTCGACCGTAGCAATCACCTTTTGCGGCGCGCCACTGGTCGCCACCGTCAAGCGCCCCTGCCCGCCGCCCAACAAACCGGCCGCGGCGAGCAATCGATCCAACTGCCGCGCCACCGGCTCACCGGTATCGAGCAGATGAACACCCGCCGGCATGCGTTGGGCAATGGCCTTAGCCACCCAGGGAAAGTGCGTGCAACCGAGCACCACCACATCGGCCCCCGCCGCCGCCAGGGGTGCGACAAAAACATCAAGCAAAGCCGCCACGTCGGGGCTATCCGGCCCCTGCATTTCAATCGCCTCCGCCAGCCCCGGGCAGGCTTGGGCCACCAGCTTCAGATGATTGGCGTGATTACCGACCAGGCGTTGAAAACGCTCGCTCTCCAAAGTCCGGGTCGTCGCCAGCACACCAATGACGCCGGTTTTGCTCAAGGCGGCCGCCGGTTTCACCCCCGGCTCCAGCGCCACAATCGGTAAGGCAGTCACCGCACGAATCGCCTCCGCCGCCGCCGCCGTTGCTGTATTGCAGGCGATCACCAGCGCCTTGGCCCCGCGTTTGGCCAAGGCCTGGGCGATCAGGACACCACGCTCCTTGAGGAAAATTTCCGGACGATCACCGTAGGGCAAGAAACGGGTATCAGCAAAATAGAAAAAGTCCTCCTGCGGCAGCCGATCGCGCAACGCGCGCAACACCGTCAGGCCACCAAGGCCGGAATCAAAAACAGCGATTGCAGCGGCTTTCAAAAGCAGCGCCGAGCAGCACGCTCAGATGGTGCGACAAAACTCAAGAGGAAGACCGTTCGGCCGGATCTCCATTGACCGTCGCCGGCGGCTTCGGCGGCAGAATGGTGTGACGCAGGTTGAACAAATAGCTGGCGGTAGCGAGCAGACCGGCGATAAAACCCAAAATATTCTTTAGCTCGGCATCCATCATGGAATCAGGCACGAACAATATCCACCAGGCTGCGACCATGGCACCAATCAGGAACCCTCGAATCAACACCCAGCGACGTACTTTTCTCTGGCGCAGCAGAAGCTCTTCTCGACTAATAGATACTGGAACTGGTTCTGAACTCATGACAAGGATCACAAATGGAGTAAGGAGAGCGGCGATTCTACTTGAAATAAAGAAGCCCCCCCTTTGCGGCAAGCCCCTCTCAATTCCAGTTGATGAATTCGGCCAGGAGCTTTGAATGGGCATTCGGATTTGCCAGCCTAATTTATGCGCATCACTGGCGAGGTCAATGTACGCTTGCTTACATACGGGATTCCCGTATAATTTCTTCGTGCGCACCGTCATCGAAACCCCGACATTTCAAAAGCAAGCCGAAAAGCTGTGGGGTGAAGCGGAGCGTCTGGAATTCATCAATTGGATTGCGGCAAACCCGCTCTCCGGTGACGTGATTCCCGGCGCAGAAGGGGCGCGTAAAGTGCGTTGGGGTCGTGCAGGCTCTGGCAAGCGTGGTGGCGTGCGTGTAGTTTACTTTAACCTGACCGAGCAAGGCGTTTTGGTGCTAATAATGATTTACGCCAAGGCGGCGCAAGCCAACGTTTCGCCCAGCAATATTGATAAGGCGGTGTGACATGGATATTGAAAAAATTGCCTTAGCGATTGAGGCAGATGCTGGCATGGGATTGCCTGACGTTCGACAGGCACTGAAAGAGGCGTCCGAAGGAGTCGGTCGCGTGTCGCAGGTTAAACTCTCGGCAGCAACCGAAGCACGGCAAAAGGTTGGCATGTCACAAACGCAGTTCGCCAAGCTGATGGGCGTGTCGGTTCGTACTTTGCAAGACTGGGAACAAGGCCGACACAAGCCATCTGGCGCGGCCAGAACCTTGCTGCGCATCGCGTCAATGAATCCGGACGCGGTGCTGGCTGCGGCCTAATGTCTTAGCTTCACCGACAAATATAATAAGTTTAGCGATTAGCAGATGGTGAGGATTGGACGAAAATCGCAACGAACAGACTTGATCATTTCCAATCCCGAAACATTGAAGCTTCGGGTAACGGCTGGATGCACCCAGAGCAAGTGGCTGAACGTATTGGTTCTACTTTGTCAGATTCATTCCAAGCCATCGTTGTTTGCCATCTGCATACAAGGTGGATTTATTCCTGTCCGTGCGAACTATTAAACGCTGAGGTTTACATTCCCGCCGGTAACGCTGATCGAAACCCCGCTCGCCACATCGCCAGCATTAAGCTCACCCTGCACGGTGTAAAGCTCAAATCCATCGCCCTGAGTCAAGGCGCGATTAATCTCGGTCAGGCTTTTATCGATATCCTGCAAGTCACGCTTGGTTTCTTTCCCGGCGTCGGCGAGTTTTGCCTTCAACATGCCCAGCACCTCTTTCAGGAGCTTTTTGGCATCGAGCAGCGCCGCACGCAAACTCTGATCGCCATCATCCGGCGCGGCGCTTTTACCGTTTGCTTGACTCTTGCTGGAGACACCCGGCAAAGCGGATTTTTCACCGTCGCTGGAATGAGCCTCACCCGATTTTTCGGCATAATCTTGGCTCACCACGCTCGGGTCTGCACCGTTTGCAGCAGCCGCCTCGGCAGCAAGTGCGTCCGGCGCAGCATCGGTCGAATTTGCTGGCTCTGATTCGCCAGCACTATTATTTGCCGCGACATTGGGCGCTACGTCATCGCCGCCACCGCTGCCACCTGAACCGAGATTTTTGGCGGTGCCGACAAGTTCCTTGGCAATACTCTTCAACTCACGGGCAAGGATTTTGGCCTGCTCCGGGCTGGCGTGTAACAGCATCGCCTTCAAAGCATCAAGGCGCTGTTTCAGCATCGCAACCTTATTCGTCGCCATTTGCTTCGCCATCGCTCTCGGGCTGGGCACCGCCTTCAGGGCCTCCTGCATGTCACTCAGTCGATTTGCCTGACGGCTCTCGGCCCGTTTAGCCAACTCGTTAGTCACCTCGGCATTCGTGGATGCCCGAAAACCTATCGAAACACGACTTCGCCTTGAAGCACTCAAGTCCATTTTGGACCTCGCTTTAAACCATTTGTACTATTAACGGCACGGCAAAGCAAAAGTTGATCGGCATGGGCGCGCTTACTGTAACAGCCGCAGCAATCAGCGACAGGCCCGGTTTTTGGCTGTTTTTCAGGGTTGACCGTAGCAATCACCTTTTGCGGTGCGCCGCTGCTCGCCACCGTTAAGGAACTACTGATTTATTCGTCATCCCCGCGCAGGCGGGGATCCAGGAAAAACAAGGAGCTGGATCCCCGCCTGCGCGGGGATGACAAAATTGATTTAATCAACGGCTCCTTAAGGCTTCCTGATAACCACCAATGTTGATCAGTGAGACCAACACGTTCAAACGCACCCCGAAAAGCCAACCCCAAAAACAAAAGCCCCCAAGCGGGGGCCTCTGTTCAACCATGAAAGCGCAACGTCTACATTCTTGCGATCATCGCATCGCCAAATTCCGAGCAGGACAACTCGTCAGCCCCTTCCATCAGGCGGGCGAAGTCATAGGTTACTTGCTTGTCGCCGATGGCGGCTTCCATCGCCTTGATGACCAGATTGGCCGCGTCGACCCAGCCGAGATGGCGCAGCATCATTTCGGCGGAGAGAATCAGCGAACCGGGGTTAACTTTATCCAGACCAGCGTATTTGGGGGCCGTGCCGTGGGTGGCTTCAAAACAGGCGTACTGGTCGGAGATGTTCGCCCCCGGGGCAATGCCAATGCCGCCGACTTGGGCGGCCAGCGCGTCGGAGATGTAGTCGCCGTTCAGGTTGGTGGTGACGATGGTGTCGTATTCGGCCGGACGGAGCAGAATCTGCTGCAGGAAGGCGTCGGCAATGGAGTCTTTGACGATGACTTCGCGACCGCTGTTCGGGTTCTTGAACTTGCACCACGGGCCGCCATCAATCATCTCAGCACCGAACTCTTCCTGGGCGATCTTGTAGGCAACGTCACGGAACAGGCCTTCGGTGAATTTCATGATGTTGCCCTTGTGCACGATGGTCAGCGACTTGCGGTCGTTGGCGATAACGTACTTGAGGGCGGCACGGACCAGACGGGTAGTGCCTTCAACGGAAATCGGCTTGATGCCGATGCCGGAGGTGAGCGGGAAGCGAATTTTCTTGACGCCCATTTCATCTTGCAGAAATTTGATGACTTTTTTGGCGCCCTCAGAATCGGCAGCCCATTCGATACCGGCGTAAATATCTTCGGTGTTCTCGCGGAAGATCACCATATTGGTCAGTTCCGGGTGCTTCAGCGGCGACGGCACGCCTTTGAAGTATTGCACCGGCCGGACGCACTGGTAGAGATCGAGTTCCTGACGCAGCGCCACATTCAGGGAGCGAATGCCGCCACCGACCGGCGTCGTCATTGGGCCCTTGATTGAAACGGCGTACTCTTTCAGGGCATCGAAAGTTTCCTTCGGGAACCACTCATCCGGCCCGTACAGACGGGTGGATTTTTCGCCAGCATAAACTTCCATCCAGTGAATTTTGTTTTTGCCGCCATAAGCCTTGTCGACCGCAGCATCAATCACTTTGATCATGACGGGGGTGATGTCGATCCCGATGCCATCGCCTTCGATGAAGGGGATGATCGGATTGTTCGGCGTCGCCTGCCCCGGAACGATTTTCTGACCACCTTGTGGCACGTTGATGTGTGATGTCATGTTCACTCCTTCACTGTGTTTTGACGACCGGCCTGATGGCCCTGGACGCGACTGGCGCGTGGCCAACCTAGTTGATTCAGGCTGGCAGCGCGATGATTATGCGTGAATAAATGCACGACTGCCAGTGACTTGCGAACTTTATGACGGTGTTAAAATTGCTCTTTCCGTGCAGCACAAATCGCGTTCATGAAAATCTCTGTCGGCCTCTACGGCACCACTGCCCACCAGATCGCGCTCGCCCTTATTCAGGGCTTCAACAAGCACTACAGCTTGTTCCGCGAAACCAGCAAGGAGGCCAAGACCCGCTTCGAACGCGGTGACTGGCTGGGCGCGCACAAGGCAGTCAAGGAACGCATCCGCTTTTATGACGACCGCGTCAACGAAAGCGTTGAACGGCTGCGCAACGAGTTCGACGCTCAAAATATCGAAGACGCCACCTGGCAGCAGGTCAAGCTGCTCTACATCGGCTTGTTGCTTAACCACAAGCAACCGGAACTGGCCGAAACCTTCTTTAACTCAGTCACCACCAAGATTCTCAATCGCGACTATTTTCGCAATGAGTTCATTTTTGTTCGCCCGACCGTGTCGACCGAGAACATCGAATCCGAATTCACCCCGACCTATCGCAGCTATTACGCCATGGACGACGGGCTGCGCGGCACGATTCGCCATATCGTTCAGGATTTCGAATGGCAACGCCCCTTTACTGATCTGGCGCGCGACGTCAATCACGTCTATCACGCCGTTCGCCGTTACCTGAAAGAGATGCCGGCCCGGGATGTAAATTTCCAGATTCAGGTGCTCGGCTCGGCGTTCTACCGCAACAAGGCGGCCTATATTATCGGCAAGGCAATTAATGGCGCGGCCGAATATCCTTTTGCCATTCCAGTGCTGCACGATGAGAACGGCAAGTTGTTCCTCGACACCATCCTGCTGGACGCTTGGCGCATCGGCCTGCTCTTCTCGCTGTCGCGCGCCTATTTTATGGTCGAGATGGAAGTGCCCTCGGGCTATGTTCAGTTCCTGCGCTCCATCCTGCCGAACAAGCCGCGTTCGGAGTTGTACATCATGCTTGGCCTTGGCAAGCAGGGCAAAACCATGTTTTTCCGCGACTTCATTTACCACCTGCACCATTCGGCCGACAAATTCATCATGGCGCCCGGCATTCGCGGCCTCGTTATGTTGGTCTTTACCTTGCCGTCCTACCCTTACGTCTTCAAGATCATCAAGGACGTTTTTGGTGCCTCGAAAAATATGGATCGCGCCACGGTCAAACGCAAATTCATGATGGTGAAGCAGGTCGACCGCGTCGGTCGCATGGCCGACACGCTGGAATTTTCCAACGCCGCCTTTCCGCTCAACCGTTTCAACGATGAAGTGATGGAAGAGTTGCGCACGCTGGCGCCTTCCTGCTTTGAAATTGATGGCGAAGCGCTGGTCATCAAGCACATCTACATTGAGCGGCGGATGGAGCCCTTGAACATTCACCTCGACCGAATGGAACGCTCAAACAATATCGAGGGACTGGAGCATGCCATCAAGGAATACGGCAGCGCGATCCGCGAAATGGCCCAGGCCAATATTTTCCCAGGCGACATGTTGTGGAAAAACTTCGGCGTTACGCGTTACGGCCGTGTCGTCTTCTACGACTACGACGAAATCGAATACATGACGGATTGCAACTTCCGCAAAATCCCGCTGGCGCCGGACTTTGAATCCGAGATGTCCGGCGAAGTCTGGTATCCCGTCGCAAAAAACGATGTTTTCCCGGAAGAATTTAGTACTTTTCTGCTCGCTTCGCCGACGCTGCGCAAGGTCTTCCACAAGCACCATCGTGACCTGCTCGACGCAAAATTCTGGCAGGATGCGCAACAGAAAATTCGCGCCGGCCATGTTGAAGACTTTTTCCCCTATCCACAGGAGATTCGCTTTAGCAATTCACCGCCAGAAATTGAATAGCAGTCAATATTAGAAATCACTAAAATAAACACATTACCCATGGAGAATACAGCATGCCTTTATGCATAGCAGTCGCAAGGGAACGCGCCCCCGGTGAAAGCCGGGTTGCCCTTGTTCCCGAAACGGCCAAGAAATTTGCCGCGCTTGGCGTCACTTTGCGCATGGAGCAAAGCGCCGCCATTGAGAGCCACTTCCTCGACCCGGACTTTGTCGATGTGACGATGGTTAACGGAATTTCCGAAGCCTACGGCAATTCAGGCCTGATCCTGCGCGTCACCCCGCCCTCGCCAGAAGAAATCGCCGCGATGCCAGAAGGTTCCGTCCTGATTGGCCTCCTGAAACCCTTCGAAGACAAAGCCCGCCTCGCCGCCCTCAACGCCCGCAAGATCACCGCCTTTGCTTTGGAATTAGTCCCCCGCATCTCGCGCGCCCAAAGCATGGATGCACTGTCTTCGCAAGCCTCCTGCGCCGGCTACCAGTGCGGCCTGATTGCCGCCGCCCGCTGCACTAAATTCTTCCCGATGCTGACCACCGCTGCCGGCACCATCCGCCCGGCGCGGGTGTTGGTGATTGGCGCTGGCGTTGCTGGCTTGCAGGCGATCGCCACCTGCAAACGTCTCGGTGCCATGGTTGAAGCCTACGACGTCCGTTCCGCCGCCCGTGAACAGATCGAATCGCTCGGTGCCAAGTTCGTCGATACCGGCGTATCGGCTGACGGTGCTGGCGGTTACGCCCGTGACCTGACCGAAGACGAGAAAGCGCAGCAGACCGAGAAGCTGGCCAAAGCGGTGGCTTTGTCGGATGTCGTCATTACGACGGCGGCCATTCCCGGCAAGAGGGCCCCGATCATCATCACGGTCAACATGATTAAGCGGATGAAATACGGTGCCATCATTGTCGACATGGCGGCTGAATCCGGTGGCAACTGCGCCCTGACCCAGCCCGGCGAACATGTCATTGCCAATGACGTCAATATCCATGGCCCGTTGAATCTGCCCTCACGTATGCCGACGCATGCTTCCGAGCTCTACGCCAAGAACATCTACAACTTCATCTCGCCATGGATCAAGGATGGCGAGCTGGTTTTTGACTGGAGCGATGACGTCGTTGCCGGCACTTTGCTGTGCAAGGACGGTGCTACGGTCAACGCCGTGGTCAAGCAGGTTTTGGGAGAGGCATGATGGACGGTTTACTCGCTTTATACATATTTGTCCTCGCTGCCTTTACCGGCTACGAGATTATCGCCAAGGTGCCGGTCATCCTGCACACGCCGCTAATGTCCGGTTCCAACTTCATTCACGGCGTTGTCGTCGTGGGCGCGATGATCATGCTTGGTCAGGCGGATACGCCACTGCAACAGGCCATCGGTTTCTTTGCCGTCGCCTTGGGGGCGGCCAATGCCGCTGGTGGTTATGTCGTGACAGAACGCATGCTCGCCATGTTCAAGAAGAAGGATGGCGCGCAATGACGCTACCACTCTACGTCCAAGGCGCCTGGTTTGCCGGCGCCCTGTTGTTCATTCTCGGCCTCAAGGGTATGAGTTCGCCGGCCAGTGCGCGCAAGGGCATCATCTGGGCCGGTTACGGCATGTTGATCGCCATTGCCGGGACTTTCCTGATTCCCGGTTTGCAGAATCTCGCTTTGATGGCGCTGGCCTTGGTGATTGGTGCTTCAGCCGCCTGGATTTCCGGCAAGAAGGTCAAGATGACCGATATGCCGCAGATGGTGGCGATCTACAACGGCATGGGCGGCGGTGCAGCCGCAGCCATTGCGGCGATTGAATTTGCCAAGGGTGATAGCCACAGTGCGGTGGTTACGACGCTGGCGGTCTTGGGCGCGCTGATTGGCTCGGTCTCTTTTACCGGCTCCTGTGTCGCGTATGCCAAGCTGCAGGGCATCTTGAAGAAGACTTATCGCCTGCCGGCGCAGAATGTCGTAAACGTCGCTCTCGCTTTGACGGCGATTGGCCTGGGGGTGACGATGATTGTTCTCGCGCCAGCGCAGCCGCAATTGATCTTGGTCTTCTTTGCCGTCGCCCTCATTCTCGGTTTGATTGTCACACTGCCGATCGGCGGGGCGGACATGCCGGTGGTGATTTCGCTGTTCAACGCCTTTACCGGGTTGGCCGTGGGCTTTGAGGGTTATGTGCTGGGCAATCCGGCACTGATCATCGCCGGTATTGTGGTCGGCGCGGCCGGAACGCTGCTTACCCAGTTGATGGCGAAGGCGATGAATCGGCCGATCTCGAACATTCTGTTTACACCGATGCTGGCCAGTGGTGAAGGCGGCCAGGCGATTGAAGGGACGATGAAGGAGTTGAGTGCATTGGATGCGGCAGCGATGATGCGTTACGCCAGCAAGGTGATCATCGTGCCGGGTTACGGCATGGCGGTGGCACATGCCCAGCATAAGGTGTGGGAGATGACGTCCATCCTGGAAGAGGCCGGCGTCGAAGTGAAATTTGCCATTCACCCGGTAGCCGGACGGATGCCAGGACACATGAATGTTCTGCTGGCCGAAGCCGGCGTCCCTTACGACAAGATCTTCGACCTTGAGGAAATCAATGGCGAGTTTGGCCAGGCCGATGTGGCGCTGATTATCGGGGCGAATGATGTGGTGAATCCTTCGGCACGTACCGACAAATCCTCGCCGATCTACGGCATGCCAATCCTTAACGCGGATATGGCACAGAACGTCATCGTCATCAAGCGCGGCAAGGGAACGGGTTATTCCGGAGTGGAGAATGCCCTGTTCTATACCGATAACTGCCGGATGCTTTACGGCGATGCGCAGCCGATGGCCGGGCATATCATTCAGCACTTGAAGGCAATGGGGTAAGGCTAAGGTCGGACCACTTCGTAGCTTTGATACAACAGGCCTCGTACAATGGGGCCTGTTGTTTATGATGGAATAAAAAAGTGAAAAGAATCGATGATCTGCTGCTCTGGTCTGTTGTGGCGCTTTGCCTTGGGCTTTGGATTACAGCACAAATGTCGGGACCGCTATCTGTTCACTGGTTCTTGGCGATTGCCATCACCTTAGGCGGCGTATCTCTTCTCTCACTCGATCAACGACGCCGCTGGAAAGCCCGCCAGCAAACCTTTGTCACCGAGTTGAACCAGGTGATGTCGGAGTACAACACGCTCTCCACCGAGGCCATGGCGCATGCCGAGCTGCAATTCACCTCGCTCGAAAGTGACATGCAGGAGGCGCAAGAAATCATTCGCACTTCCGTGAACAAGCTTTCCGGCAGTTTGACCGGGCTTGAATCGCAATCCTCCGACCAGCGGCAAATTCTTCGCTCGCTGATTGAAGAAATGTTGCAAATGACCGGTTCGGATAATGTGCAAGCGCAGGAGCAGGTCGGCCTGCAGCGCTTTTTTGACGAAACCAATTCCCTAATCAGCGAGTTCGTCAGCAAAATGTCGCAACTGCAGACCACCAGCAAAGGCGTTGCCGTCAGCTTCACCCAAATGCAGAGCCAGGTCGGGCGCATCACCAATACGCTGAACGATGTTGCCAGCATTACCAAACAAACGGATCTACTGGCCCTCAATGCCGCCATCGAAGCGGCTCGAGCCGGCGAAGCGGGGCGTGGCTTTGCCGTTGTTGCCGACGAAGTACGCAAACTGGCCGCCCGCACCGGCGAGTTCAATGTCGATATCCGCGATGCGCTGGCCGATATTCTCAAGTCGTTGCAGGAAGTTGGCGTGCGCGTTTCCAGCGCCACCAATATCGATATGAGCATTGCCGATAAATCGCGCGCCACGCTAAGCGAACTAGGCAACGAACTGCTCACCATGACCCATACAGCCCGCCAGCACTCCGATCACATCACCGAAGTCACCGAGAAAATGCACAGCCTGACCCAGGAAGGCGTCATGGCCATGCAGTTTGAAGACATCGTCACCCAGATGATGAGCCGTATCAGCCAGCGCACCTTGAATGTCGGCGAATACATGCACGCCTTCCTCAGCCTGCACCACGACCAGGGCCAAACCGATGGTCTGCAACGCTTCCGCCAGCGTAGCGAGCGACTGATCCAACTGTTGGTCAATTCGCACGTCAAGGCCGATGCGCTTCGTGCGCACAATAAGTCGAATGCCCCGTCGAGCAGCAACAATGGCGATGTTGAGCTATTCTGAAATATGTTTCAACGCAGTAAAACTGCTGCGGTCAACCGGATTTTTGGGCAAAAATCATGGACATAAATAACCTGACTGAAGTGCTCGGCGAAAAGACAACGATCGCCGTCATCGGCCTGCTGATTGGTCTGGTTTTTGGCGTCTGCGCCCAGCGATCACGCTTTTGCCTGCGCTCAGCCGTGGTTGAATTCTGGAACCGGCAGGGCACGGCCAAACTGGCCATCTGGCTATTTGCCTTTTCAGCCGCCATCATCTGCACCCAGTTTTTCATCACCCAGGGTTGGCTGGATGTCAGCCAGGCGCGGCAACTTTCTGCCGCCGGCAGCCTGTCCGGCGCGCTGGTGGGTGGCCTGCTATTTGGTATCGGCATGATACTGGCACGGGGCTGCTCCTCACGCATGTTGGTACTGGCCTCAAACGGCAATCTGCGCGCCCTGCTCGCCGGCCTGATTTTCGCCGTCACCGCGCAAGCCTCGTTAAACGGCCTGCTCTCCCCTGTTCGCACCTGGATTTCCAGTCTCTGGACTATCGAAGGCGGTGTCGCGCGCGATTTGCTCGCCAGATTTCACCTGGGAAACTGGGGTGGCTTGACCTTCGGCCTCATTTGGCTGGCCGCCGCGATCCTTTTCGCCAAACGCAGCCACCTCAGCCGGCGCGAATGGGCTGGCGCAATCGGCGTCGGCATCACCATCGCCCTCGCCTGGCTACTTACCTTCACCATCGGCGCGCAGTCCTTTGAAATCATCCCGACCCAAAGCCTCAGCTTTACCGGCCCCTCGGCCGACATGCTGATGCTCCTGCTCTCACCCCCCGGCCAGCCCTGGGATTTCGACATTGGTCTGGTCCCCGGCGTCGTCCTCGGCTCTTTTCTCGCCGGGCTATGGGGCAAAGAACTCAAACTGGAAGGCTTCAAGGACGCCCATGGCATGCGACGCTACATCATCGGTGCCATTTGCATGGGCTTCGGCGGCATGCTTGCCGGTGGCTGCGCTGTCGGCGCTGGCGTCTCCGGCGCATCGGTCTTTGCCCTCACCGCCTGGATTTCGCTGATTGGCATGTGGCTGGGCGCCGGCCTGACTGATCAAATGGTCGACCGCAGAGCACGCGCAAGCAAAAGTACCACCGCCTCAGACTACAACACCGGCCCCTCAGCCTTGCAACCTTGAGTAACCCAGCGCCTGGAAAGCGACATCTGCCGCGGCCAAACCCTCAGCCCCAAGTTCTAAACACCGGTCCAATGCGTCAGCTTTTCAAATAACTGATCGGCCTTGGTCGGCTTGGCAATGTAGTCATCCATTCCCGCCTCAAGGCAGTGCTCCCGGTCACCCTGCATGGCATTTGCCGTCATTGCGATGATCGGAACACGGGAAGCCTGTCGCGCCTTTTCCATTCGGCGAATTTCACCAGTCGCCTCAATCCCGTCCATAACCGGCAATTTTCTGATTCACCGGATTATCCTCCCCCCTGCAGGATCAGTTTATCGCCAGCAGCACCGACTAATGGCTTGGCATCAACCGGTGGTGACAATACAAGCGGCTGACCAGCCGACTTCTTCGCTTCGTCGGTCTTTAGCAACAAAGCAGGCAACGTGAAATGGAAACAACTGCCCCGCCCCGGCTGGCTGTCGACACAAATCTGCCCACCCAGCAAATCCACCAGACGACGGGTAATCGATAAGCCGAGCCCCGGCCCGGCAAAGACAACCTCCTGCCCCTTCAACTCATCCAAGCTGGTAATCGGCGAATCGGCGGGAACCGCTATCTGGCCAAAAAGCGCCGGCGCCCAACGCCGGCCAAACACCTTCCAGCCCAACTACCCGCGCTGCGGACTAAATAAATGGTTGGAAAAAACGAACTCAATTTCTTTGGCCAACACATACGCGGCTGTATCGGCTGAAGTTCGGCCAATTTTCAGTTCAAGTTTGACACCACTTTTCTCACTGACATACTTGATGATCGGGTTCCAGTAGGCCGCCGTCCTGTTGATGTCTCACAGGTTGACCGGGGAGAAACGATAAGTAGTGCCTTGCGCTTGTGCCAATACGGGAACAGATACCAACAACACAGCGAGCCAAAAAATACGTTTAAGCATGGCATCACTTTTGTTGAATTTTGATACTTCAATAAGCCGCAGGAGTTTTAACCATCTTACCCATCACCCGGGATAGGTGAAACGCTTTCGGCACGGCGTAACCGTTAACCAAGAAGCGTTCTTCCCACGGCGCAGTAGATTTGGAAAATAGCCCCCTGATCTATTGATGACACGGGGAGCGAGATGCTTG
>JBBSCQ010000007.1:0-74082 GCA_038250105.1 Burkholderiales bacterium
CGCCAATGCCAAGGTGAACTACGACCGAACGAAGAGCCTCGTTACACAAAAATTCATGAGCTCCGCCGCGCTCGACAAGGCCCGGGCTGATCTTGATGCCGCTGCCGCCAATCGCGCCGCAGCCGGGGCGAGCCAGAGTCATGCGACGATTGTTTCGCCGATCAACGGCATTGTCGCCCGCCGCCATGCTGAGTTGGGCGATATGGCGACGCCGGGCAAACCGCTGTTCACTATTTACGAACCGGGCGGCCTGCGGGTAACCGCCAGCGTGCCGCAATACCGCTTGAAGGATATGCGCGCGGTGAAGACGGCACGGGTTGAATTTCCTGAATTGGGTAAATGGGTTGAGGCGACGTCGGTCGTTTTGCTACCGACTGCCGATGCGACAACGCATGTTTCGCAGGTGCGGGTAGCGCTGCCGGCCGTGCCCGATACGACGCCGGGGATGTTTGCTCGCGTTCATTTTGTCATTGGTCAGGCCGAAAAATTGACTGTGCCGGCGGTCGCCGTAGTGCGCCGGGGCGAGGTGGCGGCCGTATATGTGCAGGCAGCAGCGGGTGGGCCAAACTCGGGTCGGCTGAGTTTGCGCCAATTACGTTTGGGCGATCCGGTTGGGGTCGGTGAAATTGAGGTGCTGGCCGGGTTGGCCGCAGGAGATCAGGTGGTAACTGACCCAGTCAGGGCCGGCATTTCCCTGAAAAACCCGCCACAAAAGTCGGGTCAGTGATGAGCCACGAAGTGGGTACGGACAGCCAGAAATTGGGTATTTCCGGGCGCATCGCCGCCGCTTTCCAGGATTCACGCATGACGCCTTTGCTGGCGTTGGTGGCGTTGTTGCTGGGTATTTTCGCCACGATCGTGACGCCGCGCGAGGAAGAGCCGCAGATCGATGTGACGATGGCCGACGTGCTGGTTGCCTTCCCCGGTGCTTCTGCCAAGGATGTTGAAAATCTGGTGGCGCGGCCAGCCGAGCAGGTGCTGTCGCGGATGCATGGCGTCGAGCACGTCTATTCGATGTCGCGCCCCGGCATGGCGGTGATCACCGTGCAGTTCGATGTCGGCGTCAAATATAACGACGCGGTGCTGCGCCTGTACGACACGGTGATGTCGCACCGCGACTGGCTCGCGTCGAATCTTGGCGTGATGGAACCGGTGATCAAGCCGCGCGGTATCGACGATGTGCCGATTGTCGGGCTGACTTTCTGGACGAAGGATGCCGAGCGTTCGGCATTCGATTTGCAACAAGTGGCGCGGGCCGTTGAAATTGAGTTGAAACGGATCAAGGGAACGCGCGATGTCTCGACCATTGGCGGCCCGGATCACGCGATTCGTGTTCTGATGGATGCCGAGCGGATGAATGCATTCGCCGTCACGCCGCAGGATATTGCCGCTGCGCTGAAGGTGTCGAACGCGGTGCAATCCTCAGGCAGACTGACCACGGGCAATCGCGAAGTGCTGGTGCAGACGGGTACTTATCTCGAATCTGCCGCCGATGTGAAGCAGTTGGTGGTCGCCGTACGCGGCGCAGCCAATGAGCGTAAGCCGGTGTTTTTGAGCGATGTCGCGACGGTTGAGGATGGCCCGGATCAGCCCAAGGCTTACGCCTGGATTGGCAGCAAGGATGGCGAGTTTCCCGCCGTCACGATGCAGATTTCCAAGCAGCCCGGCGTCAATGCGGCGGATGTGGCGAATGCTGCGGTCGACCGGATAAATACACTAAAAAACACCGTGATTCCAGAAGGCGTTGAAGTCACGGTAACGCGCAATTACGGCGAAACGGCGACTGAAAAAGCGCAGAAGCTGATCGGCAAACTGATTTTCGCCACGGCCTTTGTCGTGTTGCTGGTTTTCTTCGCGCTGGGTCGGCGTGAGGCGGTGATCGTTGGCGTGGCGGTGACGCTGACCTTGGCGGCAACCCTGTTTGCCTCTTGGGCCTGGGGCTTTACGCTGAACCGTGTGTCGCTCTTCGCGCTGATTTTTTCGATCGGTATTCTGGTCGATGACGCGATTGTTGTCGTCGAGAACATTCACCGCTGGCAGGCCTTGTATCCAGAAAAAACTTTGTTTGAAATCATCCCGCCGGCCGTTGATGAAGTCGGCGGACCAACCATTTTGGCCACCTTAACGGTGATCGCGGCGTTGCTGCCGATGGCTTTCGTCACCGGCTTGATGGGGCCGTATATGAGCCCGATCCCGATCAATTCGTCGATGGGCATGGCGATTTCGTTGGCTGTTGCTTTCGTCGTCACGCCTTGGTTGGCGCTGAAGCTGATGAAATCGCATGGCAGCGGCGCAGTGCATCAGCCGTCGAAACTCGATGCCAAACTCGACAGCACTTTCCGCAAACTGCTGACGCCTTTCCTCGACCCAATCAAGGGTGCTGCGATGCGCCTCAAGCTGGCGATCGCGATCGTTTTGCTGATTCTCGGTTCGGTATCGCTGGCCTATTTCCAGCTCGTGGTGTTGAAGATGCTGCCCTTCGACAACAAGAGCGAATTCCAGATCATCGTCGATATGCCGGTCGGTACGCCGCTGGAAGAAACTGCTCGTGTGCTGCGTGAAATCGGCGCTGAACTGGCGCAGGTTGACGATGTGGTCAATTATCAAGCCTACGCCGGCAGCGCCAGCCCAATCAACTTCAACGGTTTGGTTCGCCAGTATTACCTGCGCGCCGCACCGGAGAAGGGTGATATCCAGGTCAATTTGGCTGACAAGAATCACCGGACGCGGAAGAGTCACGACATTGCAATTTCTTTGCGTGAGCGCATCGAAGCGATCGGCAAGAAAAATGGCGGTGTCGCCAAGGTCGTTGAAGTGCCGCCGGGGCCGCCGGTGATGTCGCCGATTGTTGCCGAAATCTACGGACCGGACATGAAGGGCCAGATGGCGGTGGGCAAGCAGGTACGTGCCGCGTTTGAGAAGACCAAGGATATTGTTGCGGTCGACGACTATATCGAGGCCGATTCTCGCAAGTTCGTGCTGCATGTGCTGCAAAGCAAGGCGGCGCAACTTGGTGTGGCGCAGAGCGACATTGTTGAGGTGGTGAGCATGGGGCTGGCTGGGCAGGATGTGACGCCGGCGCGCAACACTGATTCCAAGTTTGAAATCCCGGTGCGTATTACGCTGCCGGCGGAAAAGCAGTCCAGCCTCGATGCCTTGCTCAAACTCCGCGTTCGCTCGCGAGGTGACGCAAACTCGGGCCAGCTGGTGCCGGTTTCTGAACTGGTTGAAGTGCGTGATGTGGCGCGGGAAAAGGCGATCTATCACAAGGATCTGCTGCCGGTGGTTTATGTCGTCGGTGACATGGGCGGCAAGCTCGATTCGCCGCTTTATGGCATGTTCGACATTCGTTCGCAGATCAACGGTATGGCGCTGAAAGAAGGCGGCACGCTGGGCGAATCTTTCATTCGCCAACCGAGCGATCCCTATGCTGGCTACAGCGTCAAGTGGGATGGCGAGTGGCAGGTCACTTACGAAACCTTCCGCGACATGGGCATTGCCTACGCCGTTGGCCTGATCCTGATCTACCTGCTGGTCGTCGCCCATTTCGGCAGCTATCTGGTACCGCTGATCATCATGGCGCCGATTCCGCTGACCATCATCGGCGTCATGCCCGGCCACGCGCTGTTCGGCTCGCAATACACCGCAACCTCAATGATCGGCATGATCGCGCTGGCCGGCATCATCGTTCGTAACTCCATCTTGCTGGTCGATTTCATCAAGCAGCAAGTCGCCACCGGCATGCCGTTTCGTGAAGCGGTGATTCAGTCGGCGGCAGTGCGCGCCAAACCGATTGCCTTGACTGGCCTGGCCGCCATGCTCGGCGCCATGTTTATTCTTGATGATCCGATTTTCAACGGGCTGGCCCTTAGCCTGATTTTCGGCATCCTGATCTCCACGCTGCTGACGCTAGTGGTGATTCCCGTTCTCTATTTCTCAGCTTTCCGCAAGGAGCATTCCGCATGACCATCGAACGCATTATCCGCATCATGGCAGGCTTTTTTGTCCTGCTCTCACTGGCGCTCGGCTACCACGGCAGCCCGATTTTTGTTTCTGAATGGTTCCTCGCCTTCACCGCTTTTGTCGGTTTAAATTTGTTGCAAAGTGGGTTCACCGGCTTTTGCCCGCCAGAAAAGCTGCTGACCAAATTGGGTGTGAAGCGCGGCAATGGCGGCTGCGGCGTTTGATTGGCCGGGGTGTCGTCGGCTATTCAAATATCCATACGAAAAACGCCCAGTTAACGACATTTAAGCGGCGGATTTCTGCTGCATCATTCCCTTGAATGCCTTGTTGGCAGACCAGTAAGATAAAATTTGCCCTTCAGTAATCTGGAGAGCAGCATGAAAATCGGTTTTCTCGGCCTGGGCATCATGGGGCGCGCGATGGCGCTCAATCTCATCAAGGGTGGCCACACGGTGACCGTCTGGGCGCGGCGGGCCGAATCCATGCAGCCTTTGCTCGCGGCGGGGGCGCTGGCTGCGGCCAGTCCGGCCGAGGTGGCGGGCCAGGTTGAGCTAGTGATTTCCATGGTGGCCGATGCGCCGGATGTCGCCGAAGTCATGCGCGGCGTGGCTCAAGGCGCCACGGCTGGCCTGGTGGCCGTCGATATGAGCACGATTGCCCCGGCGGCAGCGCGGCGGATCGGTGCAGACCTGGCGGCGGCGGGTGTTGATTTTCTCGATGCGCCGGTTTCCGGCGGCGAGGTTGGCGCCATTGCCGCCACCTTGTCGATCATGGTCGGCGGTTCCGCAGCGGCGTTTGCCCAGGCGAAGCCAGCTTTTGAATGCATGGGCAAAAATATTGTTCATGTCGGTGAGTCCGGCGCCGGGCAAGTTACCAAGGCGGCGAATCAGATTGTCACCGGGATGGGCGTGCTAGCCGTCGCTGAGGCTTTTGCTTTTGCCTCAAAAAATGGGGTTGACCGTAGCAAGGTGCGCGAGGCGCTGCTGGGCGGTTTTGCCTCGTCAAAAATCCTCGAAAACCACGGTCAACGCATGCTCGAGCGCAACTTCACGCCGGGCTTCAAAAGCTGGATGCACGAGAAGGATTTGAATATCGTCATGCAGACGGCGCACGAACTGGGCCTTTGTCTCCCCGGTTCGGCTGCCACGGCGCAGATGTTCAACGCCATGGTCGGCGGTGGTCAGGGCGAAGAAGATTCGATTGCCGTGCTCAAACTACTGGAACGTTTGTCAGGACAGGCATGAAGCTTGGTTTAAAGGTGGGTTTTATCGGCCTTGGCGTCATGGGGCGCCCGATGGCGCTGCATTTGGCTCAGGCTGGGTATGAATTGTTCGTCTGGGCGCGGCGGCCAGAGAGTATTGGCGATTTGCCGGCCACAATTTGCGCGACGCCAGCCGAGCTGGGCCGCTGTTGTGAAGTGGTATTTACCGTCGTTACGTCCAGTGCCGACGTTGAAAATGTCGCGCTTGGCCAGGCGGGGCTGATCGAAGGCATGGCGGCCGGGAAGGTGCTGGTCGATTGCTCGACCATTGCGCCGGAGGCAGCCCGGCAGATTGCAGCCAAGCTAAGCGAAAAGGGCATTCATTTTCTCGACGCGCCCCTATCCGGCGGGGGGCAGGGCGCCATCGACGCGACGTTGGCGATCATGGTGGGCGGTGATGCGGTAGTGCTCGAACGTGTCCGGCCACTGCTCAACTGCCTGGGGCAACGCATTGTCCATATCGGCCCGAACGGCGCCGGTCAGGTCGCCAAGGCGTGCAATCAGATGATTATGGTTGCAGCGATTCAGGCGGTGGCCGAAGCGCTGCGGCTCGCTGCCGCTTCCGGCGTTGATTGCGGCAAGGTACGCCAGGCGTTGGCCGGCGGTTCGGCGGCGTCGCGGGTGCTCGAGGTGATGGGTGAGCGAATGGTGAAACGTGATTTTTCAGCCGGTATTGAAGCGCGTCTGCACCACAAGGATTTTGGTTTGGTTCTGGCGGCCGCCCGGAAAATTGGCGTTCCTTTGCCGTTAACCGCAGCCGTCGCTCAGCAACTAAACGCGCTGATGGGGCAGGGTTGGGGGCGTGATGACACGTCCTCATTGTTACGGGTACTTGAAAGCGCATGAGTCAGATTGCCCAACTTTCAGAAGCCGAAATTGAAGCGCGCTTTCAAATTACGGGAAGGCGCCCCGTCGCTTTCATGCTGGCCGGCTTCGCCAAGGAAAATGAGCAGTTTTCCGTATTCTTCCAGGCCGGTCAAGAAATGTTTTTGACCACCTTGCTCGCTGTTTTTCCGGAAAAAAACCTGCTCATTTTTGATTGCAGCGGCAGCAGTGAGAGCAATCGCAATTTGATGAAAAGTGAGCGCAATATTTTGGTTGGTCAGCCCGACGGTATTCGCGTCCAGTTTGCCGTTGGCCCGGTTTCCGAACTGATTTATGGCGGCAGCAAAGCCTTTTCGGTGGCGCTGCCGAAATATATTGTGCGTTTGCAACGGCGCGAGTTTTTCCGCATCGAAACGCCGCGCGTCAAACCTTTGCAATTCTTCGGTCGATTGCCCGATGACACTTTGCTCAGCTTGTCGGCGCACAATATTTCAGTCGATGGTATCGGGCTGACGGCGGGCAGTCTACCCGAGGGGCTGACACCCGGCCCGGTGTTGGAAAAGTGCCGTTTTGCCCTGCCGGAAGATGAACATGATTTCTTCTTCAATGGCACCTTGCGGCACTTGAGCGAGCGCGAAACCCGCGGCGGCGCCTCCGTCTGGCGTGTCGGGCTGCAATTCATCAAGTTGCCGCTGGCTGAAGAAAATCGCATCCAGCGCTATATCGGCAAAGTCGAACGCGAGCGGCACGAGCTGGCTTAAAACTTTGGCAAAATGCTGGCCTGGTTTTGGCCTAGTGCGCCTTGGTCGGGCCGGCTTGGCGGCGGAGCAGTACGGTAAGAATCGGTGGCGTGATCAGCGTGGTCAGGATGACCATGATGACGATGACCGAGAACATCGTTTCGCTCATGACGCCAAGCTGCTTGCCCACCATGGCGAAAATCAGGCCGACCTCGCCGCGCGGCACCATGCCCCAGCCGACCAGCCAAGAATTCATCCCTTTGCCGGCGGCAAAGCCGGCGACCAGTTTGCCGGCGACTGCGGCCAGCGAAATGCCCAGAGCGACGGCGACGACTTTTGGGTCGGCCAGAGCCGTCAAGTCCACCTGCATGCCGGTCAAAACAAAAAATACCGGGACGAAAAAGTAGCCAATAGGTTCCATCATGTGTTCATGCTGATGGCTGGTATGGCCCGCCAGCACACTGCGGATTGCAGCTTGCTTTTCTGGGTCGGAACTTTCTGGCAGCATTAGTGATTCGATGTCCTGAACCAGCTTTGGCGTTTCAAATTCCTTGAGGAAGACCGGTTCAAAGAGCAGGCCGGCGGCAAAGGCGCCGATGATCGGTGCGAGGCCGGCGGCATGCGCCAGCCAGGCCATGAACAGGCCAGCGACCAAGACCAGCGAAAAGAGCATTGAATGGCTGTTGTCGATACGTGACACCAGCGCAGCAGATGCGGCGCTGCCGCCCGGCCGATGACGATTGAGCCTCCAAGGAAGCAGACGGCTTTGGTGATGATCATCACAACGTCGATCAGGCTGACCGTTCCGGCCTGCACCAAGCTGGAAACGACGGCGAGAATGACCAGGCCGAGCACGTCGTCGATAACTGCGGCACCGAGCACAATTTGCGCTTCCGGCATCTTCAGCTTGCCGAGATCGCGGAAAACGCGGCCGGTGATGCCGACTGAGGTGGCCGACAGCGTGGCGCCGAGGAAGAGATAGACGTTGAAATCCATACCCGGTAGCAACAAGGGGCCGGCAACGAAGGCGCCCAGCACGAAAGGAACAATGATGCCAACCGTGCCAACCATTGAGGCGCGGGCGCCCACCTTAACCAAGTCACTCAGGCGGGTTTCCAGGCCGATTTGTAGCAACAGAATGATCACGCCCAACTCGGCCATGAAAATGATGATCGGATCTTTGGCGATGCTGTCGAAGTAGTGAAAGCCCAGCAGGCCGGCGTTGCCGAGAATGACACCGAGCAGCAATTCGCCGAGCACGGCGGGGAAGCCGATGCGTTGGGCCAGCGGTGCAAAGAGGCGGGCGGCGAAGATGATGATGGCCAGCCAGAGCAGGTTTTCCCCGACGACGTCAGAACCGGAGGCGAAGACTGGCCAGGCTGCGGCGAGCAGGGCAATAGGGATGAGGCGGCGGAGAGTGAGTGTCAGTGAAAAATCCAGTTAGTGGGCTTCGCCCGGTGCAATCATGCGGTGTAAGTCCGGGGCGCTGGTTGGGGCGCTGACGGCCGGGATGTCGGGGTGCCAGCCCACTACTGCGGCCATCACGGCAAAGCCGGCAACGTAGGCGACAGGAACGTGCCAGCCGTGGCGCAGCCAGTTACCGACTGATTTGGCTTCTGGGTACATATTGGAGAGCGCGACGCCGGCCGATGAGCCGAACTACAGCATCGAACCGCCAAAGCCGACGGCGTAGGCAAGAAAGCGCCAGTCGTAGCCGCCTTGTTTAAGGGCTAGCGCTGTGAGCGGGATGTTGTCGAAAATGGCTGAGACAAAACCGATGCCGAGGGCGACGCCGACGGAAGCCGGCGGCAGCGCTTCGACCGGCATCATCGAGGCGATGACGACCAGCGAAAGCAGGAAGATGGTCCCTTTAAGGTTTTCCGGGAGGATTTCCCAGTCCGGGCGACGAACGCCGACGGTGAGCAGAATGGCAGCCCAGACAGCAACACCAATTGCCGGAAAACGATCGGCAAATTGGGAAAAACCCCTGTTCATCAGGACATTGGTGACCATGGCAAAAATCAGGATGAGCAGGACGATGCCAACCCGCGCCCAATCAACTTTGGTGTGGGCGTGGGCATTTTTGAGAATGGGCGAATGGGCGAATAAGCGTGCTGCTGTTTTGCCGCAACTATGCCGCTGATAATGACTGCTACGGTGGACGCGATAATTGCCTCAAAAACCTGATGCGGCTGAACGCCGCCGATCCACATCATGGTCGTTGTGGTATTGCCAACTACCGACCAGGCACCGCCGGCATTTGAAGCAGCAACGATGCCGGCGAGATAGCCGATATGTACCTTGGCGCGGAACAACTGATGCGCCATCGCGCCACCAATCAGCGCGGCTGCGAAGTTGTCGAGGAAGCTGGACATCACCCAGACCATGACCAGCAGCAGGAAAGCGCCACGCCAGTCATCGGGTAAAAACTTGGGGAGAATGACCGGGACGTGGCTTTTTTCGAAATGTCGGGCGAGCAGGGCGAAGCCCATCAGCAGGCAAAACAGGTTGGCCAGCGTGACCCATTCGTGGCCGAGATGGCTGAACAGCCCAGCGACGCCAACGCCGGTTTTGAAACCGGAAAACAGCGTTTTATAGAGCGAAACGGCAACCAGACCGGTCAGCGCGACTTAAAAAGTATGGTTGTGCAGTAGCGCCACGCCAAGCAGGGTGAGGCCGAAAAGGATGAACTCGACCGGGATGCCGGCTAGCGACAAACCCTCACCAGCCAAGGCGGGTAGAGCGACCAGGGCAAGAGCTAGGCAGGTGAGATGACGGGTGGCGAGCATGCTGTTCTTTTCTGGTTTTGCTTATGAGCCGATTTTAACATTCGGCTGCCGGTCTGACGGCCTGCTGAAACCCCTTGTAGAACCGCTAATTACAGTCGGGGCAAAGATGGATTTCAATCGTCACGTGAACGATTTCTTCATGGATGGCGAGTTGCTGGCGAATGTCGGCGGGCGTCAGGTTTGAGTCATGAGTGAGCAGACTGAGCGCACAGGCATAGTTGCCGGTGCCGACGCGCCAGACGTGGAGGTCAGTAAGCTGGGTTTGGCCGGCGGCGGGAAGCTGGTCAATGATTTCACGAATTTCGGCCACTACCGGGTGATCCATTTCGCGGTCAAGCAGGACGCGGCTGGTTTGTTTGAGCAGGTTCTTCGCCCACAGTGCAACGAGGACAGCGCCAAGAATGCCGGTTAGGGGATCGAGCCAATCCCATCCGTAGAACCAGCCACCGGCCAGTGCGGCGATCGCCAGCACCGAGGTGGCGGCGTCGGTGATGACGTGGATGTAGGCTGATTTCAGGTTGAGATCGTCGTGATGGTGGTGATGCTCAGCGTCGTGGTCGTGGCCGTGGCTATGGCCGTGATCATGGTTGTGCGCCTTGCCCAAAATAAGGGCACAAACGAGGTTGACCGCAAGACCGAGAATGGCGACGGCGATGGCTTCCGGGTAATGGATTGTTTGCGGCGACCAGAGGCGTTCGAGCGAGCTGAAAACCATCATGCCGGCGACGCCGAGCAGGAAAATGGCGCTGGTGTAACCGGCCAGAATTTCGATTTTCCAGGTGCCAAAGGCGAAACTCGGGTCGCTGGCGTAGCGCCGTGCTGCCGCGTAGGCAAAGGCGGAAAGGCCAATCGCCAAGGCGTGCGAGCTCATGTGCCAACCGTCGGCGAGCAGGGCCATCGAGTTGAACCAGCTGCCGGCGACGATTTCGAGCAGCATGGTGGCGAGCGTGATCCACATCACCCAGCGCGTGCCGCTTTCGGCCGCGGCGTTACCCGTGCTGAAACGGTGTTCGTGGGTCCAGCGGCTGAGGTCGTGCGTTTGCTTGTTCATTGTTGTCCGTAGCTGGCGAATTTTTCCAGCACGGCGGCCATTTCGTCGGCTGAGAGCAGCGCTGGCTGGCCGAGTTGGCAGGTGCGCCAGTATTGCTCGCAGAGTTCTTCGAGTTCGCTGGCGAGGGCAAGTGCTTCGTTGAGATCTTGCCCGGCGACGAGCAAGCCGTGGTTGGCGAGCAGGCAGCCTTTGCGTTGCTGCATGGCGGCGAGTGCTGCGGTCGACAGCATTTCTGAGCCAAAAATGGCGTAGTCGGCACAGCGAATGGTGTCGCCGCCAAAGCGGGCGATCATGTAATGGAAGGGCGGAATGTCATAGCGCAGGCAAGCCAAGCTGACGGCGAACGGCGAATGGGCATGTACAACAGCTCCAACTTCTGGCCGGGTGGCGTAGAGGTCGCGGTGAAAACGCCATTCGGATGACGGTTTGCGCTTGCCTTGATGGCTGCCGTCGAGCGCCATCAGCGGGATATCGTCGGTGCCCAACGTCGTGTAGGCCATGCCAGTCGGCGTGATGTAGAAACCGTCGCCGCTGCGCACGCTGACATTGCCCGAGGTGCCTCGATTGAGGCCGGCAGCTTGCATGGCCTGAGCGGTGGCGATTAGTTGGGCGCGTTGGTCAGGCATGGGCCGTCTCCGGGTAAAGGCTGAGCAAGCCAGCCGGGCTGGCCGGGCAGATGCCGCGTTCGGTGATGATGGCGGTGACGAGGCGGGCCGGGGTGACATCGAAAGCCGGATTGGCGACGGCTTCTTTGGCCGGTAGTTGCTGCAGCGCCGTCGGCACGCCATGCGAATCGAGGCCATGCACCCGGCGGAATTCGTCACCCTCGCGCTCTTCAATGGGGATTGCCGCGCCGTCCGGGCAGGCAAAATCAAGCGTCGAACGGGGTGCCGCGACGTAGAAGGGAATGCCGTTGTCGGCGCCAGCCAGCGCCTTGAGGTAGGTGCCGACCTTGTTGGCGACGTCACCATTGGCCGCGATGCGGTCGGCGCCGACGATTACGGCATCGACCTTGCCTTCACGCATCAGAATGCCGGCAGCGTTATCGGCGATCAGCGTATGCGGCACGCCGTGTTGGGCCAGTTCCCAGGCGGTGAGCAGGCCCTGATTGCGCGGCCGGGTTTCGGAAACCCAAACGTGCACTGGCAGCCCGGCATCGTGGGCGGCATAGACCGGCGACAGCGCCGTGCCCCAATCGACGGTGGCCAGCCAGCCGGCGTTGCAATGCGTCATGATATTGAGCGCTGTGCCATGTTGCCGGGCAATCTGGCGGAAGAGGCCGAGTCCGTGCTGGCCGATGGCGGCGTTCTGCGCCACATCTTCTTCAGCGATGGCGGCGGCTTCTTCCCAAGCAGCGTGCAGTCGCTGGCTGGCTGGTAGCGGATTTAGCACGCATTCCATCCGGGCCAGCGCCCAATGCAGATTTACCGCCGTTGGGCGGGTTGACCGCAGCAATGCCGCAGCGTGCTGCAAATGGGCGTCGGCGGTGTCGGTGGCCAGCGCAATGGCCAGCCCGTAAGCCGCAGTGACGCCAATCAACGGCGCGCCACGCACCTGCATGGCACGAATGGCATGTGCCGCCTCGTCCAGCGTGGTGACTCGAACCCAGTGCAGCGCATGTGGCAGTCGGGTCTGGTCGATGATGTCAAAAAGGCGCTGCTCAGGATGGGCGCGCAGAGTGCGGGTCGGGATGCCGTCGATGTTCATGGTTTTAGTGGGGCGGTGTGGGTGCGGAGCCAAGTGACAAAGTCGGCTTCAGGTAACTCGCCAGCAGCGAGCGCGAGCATAGTGCTGACACAGTTAGCGTCATCTGCCTGCAAGATGTAATTGTTTAGCGCAAGAAACAGTTCGACGCAAACAAAGGCTGTGCGTTTGTTGCCATCAATAAAAGGATGATTTTGCGCGATGCCGAAGCCATAAGCGGCCGCCAGCGCAGCCGCATCTGGCGCACCATAAGCCATTAAATTAAGTGGGCGAGCGAGCGCTGGAGCGAGTAGGCCGGCATCGCGCACCCCAGCTGAGCCGCCATGTTCGGCGAGTTGTGCTTCGTGAACGGCCCAGACGACGGATTCCTCAATCCATGTCCAATTAGTCATTTAGCCAGCTCATGCAAGACATTTCGGCGAGCCTTCATGACTTTTCGTGCAGCTTCCATTTGTTTTTCGAATGCCGGATCGAAAGGCGTCAAGCGGACGCCATCGGGTGATTCCGTGGCATAAACCGTATCGCCTTTTTCGACATGCAACTTTGCTAGCAATTCTTTGGGCAACACCACGCCGACCGAATTGCCGATCTGGGTCAATTTGAGTGCAAACATGGCAATCTCCGAGGTTGTTATAACAAATGTAATACTACGCCATTTTCAAGTAACTGTTGCTCGACTGCTTGGCTAGGCGCATCATTTTCCCTATTTTTCGCCGTCCACCGCAGCATGCAAACCAATATCCATATCGACTCCCGCTTTCCCGCAATGGGAACGACCATCTTCACCGTGATGTCTCGCCTTGCCGCTGAGTGTGGTGCAGTGAATCTATCGCAGGGTTTTCCTGATTTTCAGGCTGAGCCGGCCTTGTTTGATGCGGTGCATCGTCACATGCTGGCCGGGCGCAATCAATATGCGCCGATGGCGGGCGTGCCGGAGTTACGCCAAGCGATCGTCGATAAAGTCGCGGCCTTGTATGGCACGCGCTTTGATGTTGAAGCGGAAGTCACCGTTACGGCGGGGGCGACGCAGGCGATTTTTACTGCGATTGCCGCTTTTGTCCGGCCGGGCGACGAGGTGATCGTTTTCGAGCCGGTCTATGATTCCTATGTACCAGCGATTGAAACGGTTGGCGGTACAGCGGTTTTTGCCCAGTTGAAGTTTCCCGATTACGCCCCGGACTGGGCACAGGTAGGCGCGCTGGTCACGCCAAAAACGCGGATGATCATCATCAACTCACCGCATAACCCGACCGGCAGTTTGATGACCAACGCTGATCTCGACCAACTGGCCGCTATCGTTCAAGGGAGCAATATCGTCGTCCTCTCCGACGAGGTTTACGAACACATCCTGTTCGATGGCGAAAGCCATGCCAGCGCCTGCGGTCATGCCGATCTGGCGCAACGCAGCATCATTGTTTCCAGCTTCGGCAAGACCTTCCATATCACCGGCTGGAAGATCGGTTACGTCGTCGGCCCAGCGGCGCTGATGGCTGAGTTTCGCAAATTGCACCAATTCAATGTGTTCACTGTCCATACCCCGTCGCAACTGGCGCTCGCCGAATACATGCAGGATGCTGCGCGTCATCTTGGCTTGGCGGCCTTTTATGAAGAAAAGCGCAACTTCTTCCGTGGTTTGCTGGCGGCTACACCCTTCAAGTTGCTACCTTGTCGGGGCACTTATTTTCAGCTGGCGAGCTATGCCGATATTTCTGATTTGCCTGATCGCGCCTTTGCCGAGTGGATGACACGGACGGTCGGTGTGGCGGTTATCCCCGTTTCGGTTTTTTATGCCGATGCACGCGATGATCAAGTGGTTCGCTTCTGTTTTGCCAAACAGGAGTCAACCTTGCTGGCTGCTTCTGAACGGCTTTGTGCGGCTTTTGTGAAAGCGTAGTAAGGGATAAATATGTGCTTGACGCCGGTCGTGTAGTTCAATAATAATTAATATATTCAATAACTTAAGTCGGGAAAAGTAAAATGGGTATGCTTCGGGAATTCAAGGAATTTGCTGTAAAAGGCAATGCGATGGACTTGGCGGTCGGTGTCATTATTGGCGGCGCTTTTGGTAAAATTGTCGATTCAATTGTTGGCGACCTGATTATGCCGATCGTGGCGCGCCTCATCGGTAACCTTGATTTCTCCAGTCTATTTGTTGTCCTCGGTAATAACCCGGCCAATTTGTCGGCACTTGCCGATATTAAGAAAGCAGGCATCCCGGTCTTTGCCTACGGTTCTTTCCTGACCATTCTGGTCAACTTTATTATTCTCGCCTTTATCATTTTCATAATGATCAAGCAGATGAACCGCATGCGCAAGGAAGAGCCGGCAGCCGAATCGGAAGTTGTAGCAACGCCGGAAGATGTCATTCTGTTGCGTGAAATCCGCGATTCGCTGAAGAAATAAATTTTTTCAGGCCGTCCAAAAAGCCGCTTTCGAGCGGTTTTTTTATGCCCCGGAAAACTTATTTTGCTGTTGGATTTCGGCGAAGTGTGATCAGCCAGGCGGCAATATTGTCGGCCAACAATAGCCCGACGGCGAGCACGGCGCCGGTCAGCAGCATTTCACTCAGCAGGCTGATGCCGGCGACACTGTCCTGTTCCATCAAGGCATGCACACCACGGAAACCCATGCTGCCCGGAACCAGGGTGATCAAGCCGGGAATCTGCACCAGAACGGCCGGGCGCTGCGTGACGTATTGATAGAGATGACCGCTGGCGGCGACAGCCAGCGCAGCGGCAAAGGCGCCGACGACATTGCCCATTGCCGCGCTGACCAATGAATAGACCGCCCAGGCGAGCAGGCAGGCGCCCGCCGAGACAGGAAGGGCTGACAGCGGCGCTTGAATGACGCCGAGTAGCGCTACACCCAACAGGGCAACTGCCGGCCAAAGCACCCAGGCTGGCAGCGTGGCGACAGCGGTTGGCATCGCTGCCGGGAAGAGCGCCAGACTGATCTGGGTGCCAATCGCCAGCCCGGCGCCCATCAGGAAAAGCAGCATGAAGGCGCCAGCCAGGCGGCCGGTGCCGGCGAGAAAGTTTTGCGTCGCGAGTTCTGACATTGCTACGGTCAACATGAATCCGGGCAATAAAAGCACCACCCCAGCGACGGCTGAAATAAAGGGTGACTGTTGCGGCAAGAGGATGGCCAGCCCCTGCGCCAGCATGGCGGCGAGAGCGCAAAGTATGACCGGTATGGCGGGCCCGAGTCCGGGGATCTTGGCCAGCCGCAGGTTGGCTGCGACGAACAGTAGACCGATCAGGCCGCCACAGAGCATTTCCATCCAGCCGCCACGGAGCAGGGCGGCGACCGACGCCGAGAGCAAAAAGCCCATCACGACAAGCTGCCAACCGCCCCACGGCGGTGCTTTCTGCATGATTTTGCCGAGTCGGGTGGCGTACTGGTTGAGCTGATTGGCATCGCTCAGGTCGCGGCACAGCGCTTCCAGGTCAATCAGTCGTGCCATGTTGTAGTCGTAGGCAGGCAGGCGCAGCATTTCGACGCGTCGCGCCCCACCCGGCGCAGCCACGGTTAGGGCAAGAAAGGTCAATACGGCAAAGCCTTCAACCTTGATGCCGAGATTTTGGCCAGCCGCGACCAACGCGTGTTCAAGCTTGTGGGCCGGCGCACCGCTGATATGAAGGGCCTGACCGAGGTCGCACAGGAAAGCAGTAATGCCGGCCAGAGCGCTTTCGTCGATTGGAGAAATAACGGGCGTGTCGAGCTGCGTCATGGCGTCGGCGCAGCGTCCTCCTGGCCGAAAACAGACTGCCAAAGCCGGTTGACCGCAGCAATGTGTTTCTCGATGTTCTCACGCGGGATGCGTGCCTTGGGTGTCGCCGAGAGACGTTTGGCGTGCTGCAGGCGGCGGTATTCGCGATAGGCATTACCGGCCGCTTCGGCTTGTCGCGGGTCAATCAGGCCAAGTTCGCCGGCCATCCGGAGCAGGGCGATGTTGCCGAGATTTTCGGTCAAGCGGTGGTGCTGGCTGGCGTAGCCAAGCACGAGATATTGCACGATGAATTCGACATCGACGATGCCACCCGGGTCATGCTTCAGACCGAATTCCGTTTCGCTGTTGGAAGCATGGGCATCGGTCATTTTCTTGCGCATGGCAACGACTTCTACGCGGAGTTTGGCCAGATCACGCTGCTGGCAAAGAATTTCGCAGCGGATCTGCTCGAAGCGCGCCCCAACCACCGGGTCACCAGCGCAGAAACGAGCGCGAGTCAGCGCCTGATGTTCCCAAACCCAGGCATTTTTGAGCTGATATTCCCGGAAGGAATCGATCGAGACGGCGAGAAGGCCGGAGTCGCCATTCGGTCGTAAGCGGAGATCGGTTTCGAACAGGATGCCGGCCGGGGTCTGGCTGGAAAGCCAGGTATTCAGGCGCTGGCCGAGACGGCTATAGTTATCCCCGGCTTCCTGAGCGTCGTCGTCGTAGAGGTATACCAGATCGAGGTCGGAGGCGTAGCCGAGTTCCTTGCCACCCATTTTGCCGTAGCCGATGACGGCAAATTTCGGCGTCTCGCAATGACGATTCTTGATTTTGCTCCAGCACAGCGGCAGGGTTTCCTGCACCAGCGTGTCGGCCAGTTCGGTGAGGTGATCGGAAAGTGACTCGATCGTCTGCAGGCCGGCCAGATCTTGCGCCAGTAAGCGGAAAGCCTGAGCGTGATGCACTTCGCGGAGAATATCCATTTCCCGCTCGGTATCGCCGGCATGGTCTTCAAGATTGCGCTTTAGTGTTTCGCGGAAGCCGACCCAGTTGGTGGCAATTTCATACAGTCGGGGGTCGAGCAATTCGTCGAGCAAGAGCGGGTAACGGTTGAGGTATTCGGCCGCCCAGGTCGAGGCGCAGATCATGTCAGCGACGCGGCGCAGCGCCATCGGGTATTGTTGCAGCAAGGCCAGGTAGGAACCCCGGCGGGCGATGCTTTCGAGGAAATTGAGACCTCGGGCGAGGGTGATGTCCGGGTCACTGGTCGCACCCGCCGCTTCAATCAGGCGCGGGCCCACAGCGTCAAAACGTGAACGGTTAGTGCTCGGCAGTTGCTGGTAACGGCTCGAAGCGCGCAGTTCGGCGAGATGGGTAATGGCCTCTTTTGGCCGGCGGAAACCGAGGTTGCCGAAAGCTTCGATGGCAGTGTCCTCGTCAAGCTGGTTCATCCACAGGCCAGTGAGTGGGTGCTCGCCGGCTTCAGGGTCGGAGAAAATCTGCTCAAAATGTTTGCTCACCTTGTTGCGGTGGTCGTTGAGAACAACAAGCAGTGCCGGCCAGTCGGCAAAATCCATGCTGCGCGCAATACTGGCGCGGCCGGCCTCGTCAGTCGGCAGCATGTGCGTCTGCTTGTCCTCGACGTATTGCAGGCGATGTTCCAAGCGGCGGAGAAAAACATAGGCCTCACACAGCTCTTGTTCGCTCTCGGCCGGAAGTAACTGCCGCTCAACCAGCAGCTTGAGGACGGAAAGGGTCGGGCGCACCTGCAGCGCCGGGTCGCGGCCACCGCGAATGAGCTGGAAAACCTGGGCGATGAATTCGATTTCGCGAATGCCGCCGGGGCCGAGCTTGACGTGGTCGACCATGTCTTTGCGGGCAACTTCGCGGCGAATCTGCGCATGCAGGTCGCGCATAGCGTTGATCGCGCCGAAATCGAGATATTTGCGGAAGACGAACGGGCGGGAGATCCGGCGGAGCGCTGCCATCCAGTGGCTTAGTGTTGCGCCGTCGGCGTTCGGGCCGGCATTCATTACCCGCGACTTGATCCAGGCGTAGCGTTCCCACTCGCGGCCCTGGGTGATGAAATAATTTTCCAGCGAGTCGAGCGAACAGACCAGCGGGCCGGAGTCACCATTCGGACGCAGTCGCATATCTACCCGAAAAACCTGACCGTCAGCGGTCAGATCACCGAGAGCGCCGATCACCCGTTTGCCCAGCCGGGTGAAGAAATCGTAATTCTCGATGCTCCTTTTGCCGTCGGTGTCGCCTTCTTCCGGATACACAAAGATGTAATCAACGTCCGAGGAAACATTCAGCTCGCGTCCGCCCAACTTGCCCATGCCGATGATCAGCAGGCGCTGGGGCTGGCCGGCTTTGTCGAGCGGTTCGCCGTAGGTGGCGGCGAGCTGCCGGTGATAATGGTCGAGGACGAAATTGGTCGTGACGTCGGCGAGCAGGGTCATGCCTTCGACAATTTCGGTCAGCGGCGCCAGTCCGCACAGGTCGCGCAGGACGAGAAGCGCCATGGCGCGCTGACGCAGGCGACGCAGCGTTGCTTTGACCGCTTCGTCATCGGGAAAGTCCCGTTTGAGCGCATTAAGTAGTTGATCTTCGGAGAGTGCTTGCTGCCAGGTGGCGGCCAGTTCCGGGATCATTTCCGGGTGCGCCTGCAACTGATTACTCAGGTAGCGGCTGTGTTCCAGGGCAAATTGCCAGCGAGGGTCGAGTGTGTTGTCCATGATTGCTCAATCGGCGATTTTGCCGAAAAGGATAGAATGCCGGTCTTGGCAGAATTTTGATTGTAGTGATCTATTACCTCTTTTGGCAAAACGGTTTGACAAGTGACTAAGCCGCAGGAACGCGCAGAACTTCGCAGCGCCCTCTATCACCGGCTGCACTGGCTATGGCCCTGGCTGGCCCGGCCCTCGGTCGCCCGCAGTTTGCGCTGGTTGGGCTGGGGGCTGTTTGCCGCCTGGCTGGTTTTTGCGGCGCTGGTTCTTGTCTTGCGCTACGTCGTGTTGCCGAAAGTTTCTGACTACCAGACTGAAATTGAACAGGCGGCGACGCGAGCTGTCGGTCAACCGGTAAAAATAGGCAAAATTGAAGCGCGCTGGGAGGGGCTGAATCCCGAACTGGTGCTCGATGCCGTGCAGGTGCTTGATGCCCAGGGTTTGCCAGCGTTTTCGCTGGCCCGGGTGGAAAGTGTGCTCTCCTGGCAGACGCTGTGGCGCGGAAAGCCGACTTTGTCGCTTTTGGTTTTTTCCGGCCCGGTGCTGCATGTCCGACGCGAAGCCAATGGCCGGATTACTGTTGCCGGCATGGAAACCGAGGGCGAAAGCGATCCGGCCTTCGCCGAATGGGTGCTGGCGCAGAACCGTATCCGCATTCGTGATGCGACGATCGTCTGGGACGATCGATTGCGTCAGGCACCGCCGCTATTGCTCGAAGATTTGCAGTTCGGGCTGGATAACAGCGGCCGGCGTCACCGTTTTGGCCTTTCGGCTGCGCCACCGTCGGCGCTGGCCTCGCGGATTGACGTCCGTGGCGAGATCATGGGTGATATTGGTGAGGCACTGGAAAGTCTCGCCGGCAAGATATTTGTCGAACTCGATTACGCCGATCTGGCCGGCTGGCGCAGCTGGGTGGATTACCCGGCGCATTTGCCGCAAGGCCGGGGGGCGTTGCGGGTCTGGGGCGATTTCAAGGAGGGCGGCGGCCAGGTGACGATGGATGTGGCGCTGGAAGAGGTTCACGTTCGTCTCGGCCGCAAACTGCCGGAACTGGATCTGACCAATTTGCGCGGCCGTTTGTCAGGGCGTTACAAACCTGGCGAGTGGGCAGTCGATGCGCACAAAATTGAACTGCTGACCCAACAAGGCATCCGCGTCGCGCCGACGGATTTTCACCTTGAATGGCGGCAGAATTCGCAAACTGCTGCGACCATGACATCAACGGCTGGCCCCAAGGTAAACGGTAATTTTAGTGCCAGTTTCATCGACCTCGCTGCACTTGGCAGCTTGGCGGCGCATTTGCCGCTTGATGCGCGCAGCCGGGAGTTATTGCAAAAGCATCAGCCACAAGGGCGAATCTCTGAGTTGCGCGCCAGTTGGGGCATCGAGAGTGAAGAAATCAAACGCTATTCGCTCAAAGCCGGCTTCGACCAGTTGGGCCTCTTGCCGGGCGGCTACTTTCCTGGTGCCAAAGGTCTTTCCGGCAAGATTGACCTGACCGACAAGGGGGGCGAGCTGGTGCTTGATACCGCCGCCTCCAGTCTGTCATTCCCGGCTATTTTCCCTGAACCAGAAACGGTGCTCGACGAACTGAAGGCAAAAGCCAGCTGGAAAGTCGCCAGCGGCGGGATCGACATCAAGCTCGAAAAGCTTGAGTTTGCCGGCCCGGATGCTGCGGGTTCGGCGCGCGGTAACTATCTCTTTACCGGCGATGGGCCGGGGGTGATTGATCTCACCGCCAATGTGGATCGGGCCGACGCCAGCGCCGTCTGGCGCTATATGCCGCATGTCGTCAATGCCGAAGCGCGTGCCTGGATCAAGCGCGGTATTGTCTCCGGGCGTGGTTACGACGGGCGTTTGGTGCTGAAAGGGCCGTTGCAGGATTTTCCTTTCCGCGATGGCGGCAGCGGTAAATTTATCGTCACGGCCAAGGCGGCCGATGCCAAGGTGGACTATGTGTCCGGCTGGCCAACGATTCAGGAGATCAATGCCAACCTGACTTTCGGCGTCGGCATGAAGATCGAAGCCAGCCAAGGAAGCATGCTGGGGGCCAAATTATCGAATGTCAGCGTGGTTATTCCGGATTTCGAGTCGCATGAAGAAATGCTGCTGGTCAAAGGCGTTGCACAGGGGCCGACCAGCGAGTTTTTCCGTTTTCTCGACCAGAGTCCGGTCGGTGAGACGATTGATCGTTTTACCGAAGGGATGAAAGCCCGTGGTAACGGCAGCCTGAATCTGGAACTCGATATTCCTCTGCGCCATGCCCTGGATACCAAAATGCGCGGCGATTATCGTTTTCAGAATAACGATTTGGAGCCGGTGTCGGCGCTGCCGCCGCTAACGCAGGTGAACGGTCGCTTGTTGCTGACTGAGAAGTCGGTGTTGGCGCAGGACATCACGGGCAAGGTTTTCGGCGGACCGCTCAAAGTGCAGGTAAAAAGCGTCGGTGACAAGGTTGGCGTGGTAGCCACTGGTAATGCCCAGATTGCCGAAGTAAGCAAACATTTCGGCTTTCCGCTGACTGAGCATCTGCAAGGCAGTGCGGGCTGGAAGGCGGATATCAATATTCGCAAGCGGAATGCCGATTTTGTCATCGACTCCGATCTGGTTGGCGTCACTTCGCCGCTGCCCGAACCTTTGAACAAAGTGGCGCAAGCCCCGCTCGATTTACATATTGAACGCAGTGCCCCGGAACCAGCGCGGGAGCAGTATCGGATTACCCTCGGCAAGGTGGCGCAAGGACTGGTGACACGGCGGCAAGGAAATTGGGAGCGCGGTGTTTTTGCTGTGGGCGAAGCGGAACTGCGCTTGCCGGAAAAGGGCTTGGCGGTGCGGGTGGCAACACCGACGATTGATGCCGATGCCTGGAAGAAGTTTTTACCCGAATCTTCGAGCGGCGCTGAAGGAAAAAGGAGTGGTGGCCTGGCCCTCAGTGTGGTTTATTTGAAAACGCCGCTGTTGCATTTCATGGGGCGCGACTTCAATCAGGTTGACACCAATTTGCGGCCGCGCGATGGCGGTTGGCAGGTCAGCCTCAATGCTCGTGAAGCGGTCGGTGATCTGTTTTGGAATAGTGCGGCCGAGGGCTGGCTGGAAGGGAATTTAAAACGGCTGGTCGTGCGCCCGGCGGCTGAAGTTAACGAGGCTAGTGCGACGGCCATGAATTCACTGCCCGGCTTGAGTCTGATCGTTGAAGATTTTTATGTCGGCGACAAGGCGCTCGGCAAGCTCGAACTCAAGGCGCGCAACGACAAAGGGGCCTGGCGTCTGGATACGCTGAGTCTGCACAATCCCGATGGTCACTTTAAAGGCAAGGCGACCTGGCTGAATGTTGGCCGAAACCAGACCTCGCTTGATTTTGACCTCACTGCACTCGATGCCGGCAAGCTGCTGGCGCGTTTGGGATATGTCGATGCGGTGCGTCGGGGTTCGGCAAAAATGAGTGGTGAATTGCAGTGGAATGGACCGTTGACTGGCATTCATTATCCATCGCTGACTGGACAGATGACGGTTTCAGCCGAGAAGGGGCAGTTCAACAAGCTGGAGCCCGGCGTGGGCAAACTGCTTGGCTTGATCTCACTGCAATCCCTGCCGCGCCGCCTGACTCTCGATTTTCGCGATATTTTCAGCGATGGCCTGGCGTTTGACCGTATCGAGGGCAAGCTGGCGGTGCGGAAAGGCATGATGCGGACCGTTGAGCCGCTGCGAATCAACGGTCCGGCGGCGCAGATCGAGATACTGGGGGAGGCTGATTTGAAGAATGAAACACAGGATCTGCAGGTGCTTGTCCGCCCGGAATTCGGCGGCATTGCGGCGGTGGGGGCGGCGGCTCTGGTCAATCCGGTGGTTGGCGTCGCGGCGCTGCTGGCCAATACTGTGCTGCAAAATCCGCTCAGCCGCCTGTTCAGCTATCGCTATCATGTGACAGGTACTTGGGCTGATCCGAAGGTCGGCAAAACCGGTGAGGTGGTGCTCGATTTGAAAGAAAAGCTGGAAGAAGAAAGTAAACTCGAAAGTAACGCCGGGAACAAAGCTGAAACCAAAGCGGAGGCAAGCAAACCTTGAATAAGCAGAATTGCCGCATGGCGGCGGTGCAGATGGTCTCTGGCCCACGTGTTGCCGATAATTTGGTTACGGCCGGGCAGTTGATCGAAATGGCGGTGGCGCAGGGCGCCCAAATGGTGGCGCTGCCGGAGTATTTCCCGATTATCGGTGCGGCCGATGTCGACCGTGTACGCGCCCGTGAAGATTTTGGCCGTGGCCCGATTCAGGACTGGCTCGCGGCAACTGCGCAGCGTCACGGCATTTGGCTTTTTGCCGGTTCTCTGCCGTTGACCGCAGCAAACCCCGAAAAGATGCGGAATTCCAGCCTGGTTTATAACCCGGCTGGTGAATGCGTTCAGCGCTACGACAAGGTGCATTTGTTCGGTTTCAAAAAGGGCGAGGAAAGCTACGATGAGTCTGCTTTTATCGAGGCCGGCGATCAGTTGGTGGCGGTCGATACACCGTTTGGCCGCGTCGCGCTGTCGATCTGCTACGACCTGCGTTTTCCCGAACTCTATCGGGCGCTGGGCACGGTTGATCTGATCCTGCTGCCGGCCGCCTTCACCGATACTACTGGCCGCGCCCATTGGGAAATTTTGCTGCGCGCTCGCGCCATTGAGAACCAATGCTACCTGCTGGCGGTCGGACAGGGTGGGCGCCATGAAAACGGCCGCCTGACCCACGGTAACAGCATGATCATCGACCCGTGGGGCGAGATTCTGGATCGCAAAATGAAAGGGCCGGGTGTCGTTATTGCCGATCTCGACCACGCCCGTATTGCCGAAATTCGTGAGAGCCTGCCGGCCCTCGCTCACCGAACTCTCTGAATACTTTCTGACGGAATATCAATGTCAATGAATCAAAACAGCGCCTTGGCCCAAGCCGAATCCTTGCTCCTCGCCCCTTTTTCATTAAACGAGGGCGATTTGTCCCGCACCTTTGGCCACATCCTGAGCCATCAGGTGGATTACGCTGATCTCTATTTCCAGTATTCCCGCTCCGAAGCGTGGAGTCTGGATGAAGGCATCGTCAAGTCGGGCAGCTTCAATATCGATCAGGGCGTTGGCGTGCGGGCGATCTCCGGTGAGAAGACGGCTTTTGCCTACTCTGATGACATCAGCTCACGGGCACTGACCGATGCCGCGACAGCCGTACGAGCCATTGCCGCCGCTGGGCAGAATGGCATTTTGCCGGCTTTGCGGGCGTCGACCGCAGCAGGTCATGCGCTTTACGTGCCGCACGATCCGATTGCCTCTTTGCCGGCCGAGGCCAAGGTGAAGTTGTTGGAACGGCTGGAAGGTTTTGCCCGGGCGCTTGATTCCCGGGTATTTCAGGTCATGGCTTCGCTAGCCGGAGAATATGAGGTGATCCTGGTCGCCGGTTCCGATGGCCGCCTGGCCGCCGACATCCGGCCGCTGGTGCGCTGTTCGATCTCGGTCATCGTTGAAGAAAATGGCAAGCGCGAACAAGGTGCGGCGGGCGGCGGTGGGCGTTTCGACTTTGGCTATTTCGATGATGAAGTTCTCCAGCGTTATGCGAAAGAGGCTGTCCATCAGGCGGTCACTAACCTCAATGCCGAAGCTGCGCCGGCCGGACAGATGACTGTGGTGCTTGGCGCTGGCTGGCCGGGTATCCTGCTGCACGAAGCAGTCGGGCATGGTCTGGAAGGTGACTTCAACCGCAAAGGTAGTTCGACCTTTAGCGGCCGGGTCGGCCAGCGTGTTGCGTCCAAGGGCGTGACGGTGATCGACGATGGCACCATCGCCGATCGCCGTGGTTCGCTGAATATCGATGACGAAGGAAACGCCACCCAGCGCACCGTGTTGATCGAAGATGGCATTCTCAAAGGTTATATGCAGGACAGCCTGAATGCCCGCCTGATGGGTGTGGCGCCAACCGGCAATGGCCGTCGCGAATCTTTCGCACATCTGCCGCTGCCGCGCATGACCAACACCATGATGCTGGCCGGCGAACACGACCCGGCAGAAATCATTAAGTCAGTGAAGAAGGGTATTTACGCGGCCAACTTTGGCGGTGGTCAAGTCGACATCACCAGCGGCAAGTTTGTCTTCTCAATGAGCGAAGCTTATTTGATCGAAGACGGCAAGGTGACGCGACCGATCAAGGGCGCCACGCTGATCGGTAATGGCCCGGATGCAATGAATCGCGTATCAATGATCGGCAACGATCTCAAGCTTGACCCCGGCGTCGGCACCTGCGGCAAGGATGGCCAGAGCGTGCCGGTCGGCGTTGGCCAACCGACGCTGCGGATCGATGGACTGACGGTGGGCGGTACGGCATAATGTGCAGCTGATTGTAACTATGTCTCGGGGGCATTGTGCGGAGCTTGATTTTTGCAGCTGTTCTAACTGCGGCATGCGGTTCTGCCTTAGCCCAACCCGCCTTGCAGGAACGCCTGAAAGTTGTGCAGGCTGACCCAGTTGCACTCAAGGCTGCGGTCGACGCGGGAAAAAAACTTACTTCCTTCTGCGCCAACTGCCATGGTGACGACGGGGTGAGTAAAATACCGGAAGTGCCAAATCTGGCTGGCCAGAACCCGGGTTATTTGTTGGAGCAGATTCGCAAGTTCGCCAGTGGTGAGCGCAAAGATCAGTTCATGCAAGGGTTGATCAAGGTTTTGAAAGACGATGATCGTCTGCAAGTTGCCTTGTTTTACGCCAATGTGCCGGTTCGCCCAGCGGCTGCCGATGCAGCTCAGGCAGCAAAGGGAAAAGATCTATTTGCCAAGCTGTGCGTGCGCTGCCACGGTGAGCAGGCGCGCGGCAACGAAGTTTATCCTCGCCTCGCCGGACAGAAACTGCCCTACTTGCAGACGGCAATTACCCGTTACCGGGACAATACGGGCATCCGCAGTAATCAGTTGATGACGATCGCCACAGCGACGCTGAAAAACGACGACATCAATGCTGTGGCCAATTATCTGACACAGCTGCCATAATTTTCGCCCCGTGGTTTGGATACACTGTTGCTACACATTGTGGCCAGCAGCAGCGAGCGCATTCTTGAAGACATGAAAGGCGCTGTCGGACTCTACGAATAGTTACCGAAATAGAGACCGCTTCGCGACCTCCGGCTTACGCAGCTAGGCCAGCTTGTTTTTCAGCGTCTTTTTCGGGTAAATGTCGAAACGGCTGGATTTTCCTTCCAGCACGTAGCCGGGTTGTTCGCCCGCAATCGCCGGCGCCTTACGCGGTCGTTTGACCACCACTCGATGCGTTGCCAGAGCCAGTGCTGCAGCCAACAGATCGGGCGCATCATCATCATTACCGGCGAGCGGACGAAACAGGCGCATTTCCTTTTTAACCTGCGCGCTTTTGTCGCGATGCGGGAACATCGGGTCGAGATAAATTACCTGTGGCGGATCGTTCTGCCAAGACTGCATCAAAGCGATCGCATTGCCGCACATCAGGTGCATACGCCCAACAATCGCCGCGATTTCATCAGCCGCCATCGCCCGCTGCAAACCATCTTCCAGCAAAGCGGCAATCAAGGGCTGGCGCTCGATCAGCGTCAGTGCACAGCCGAGTTCGGCCATCACGAAAGCGTCGCGGCCGAGCCCAGCGGTGGCATCCAGTAGCGTCGGCCGAATGCCCGGCTGGATACCGACGGCCTTGGCAATCATCTGCCCGGCACCGCCGCCAAATAAACGGCGATGCGCCACTGCCCCGGCGACAAAATCAACCCGAACTGGCCCCGCTGCGAGAGGGCCGAGTTCGACGAACTGCAAACCCTGCTCGCCAATCTGCATGGCAAACTCGGCCTCACCCGCCATTGGTAAATTCAGTCGCGCCGCCCAGACTGCCGCAGCTGGACCGAAAGCGGAGGCGAGTGCTTCAATGCGGATGCGGTTGTCAGCGTGTGGTGCAATCATCAAAAGGCTCAACGGGAAAATGGGCGGTGGTATGGCGTAAAACCGCTGCAGTTTACCTTGGCAATCGGGCGAAACGCCGGGCTAAATTGGTCCCCGTATTTTTGATGTGCACGCTGTCGCGGTAGAATCATTGGTTTTCTGCATTTGAATGAGGCTGGCCATGACGCCGCAAAGCAAACCGAATACCGACGACCTGCGTATCAAGGAAATCAAGGAACTGGTGCCGCCGGCCCACGTCTTCCGCGAATATCCGGTGTCCAATCGTGCGGCGCAGACGGCCTATGCGGCCCGCCAGGCGATACATCGCATACTGCACGGTGCTGACGATCGGTTGCTCGTCGTGATCGGCCCCTGCTCGATTCACGATTACGACGCGGCGATGGAATACGCCAAAAAACTGGCCAAGGAAGCGGAAAAGTACAGTGAAGACCTCGTTATCCTGATGCGCGTTTACTTTGAAAAGCCCCGGACGACTGTGGGCTGGAAGGGTTTGATCAACGATCCGCGCCTCGACAATACTTTCCGCATCAATGAAGGCATCCGCCTGGCGCGCAAAATTTTGCTCGAAATCAACGAGATGGATTTACCTTGTGCGACTGAATTCCTCGACACTATCACGCCGCAATACACCGCCGACCTGATCTCCTGGGGGGCGATTGGTGCCCGCACCACCGAATCGCAAGTGCACCGCGAACTGGCTTCCGGTCTTTCCTGCCCGGTCGGCTTCAAGAACGGCACCGATGGCAACATGCGGATTGCGGTCGACGCCATTCGTTCGGCTAATTCGCCGCATCATTTCCTCTCGGTCACCAAGTCCGGCCACACCGCAATTGTTTCGACGATGGGTAATGAGGATTGCCACGTCATCCTGCGCGGCGGCAAGGAACCGAATTTTGACGTGCCCAGCGTTGAAGCCGCATGTACTGAAATCGCCAAGGCCGGCCTGGCCGCGCGCCTGATGGTCGATTTCTCGCACGGCAATAGCCGCAAGCAATTCAAGTTGCAAATGGAAGTCAGCGACAGCGTCGCGGCGCAACTGACCGCTGGCGAAGATCGTATCGTGGGCGTCATGGTCGAATCCCATCTCGTCGAAGGGCGTCAGGACATCACGCCGGAAAAAGCGCTGACCTACGGCCAAAGCGTCACCGATGCCTGTATTAACTGGGACGATAGCCTCAAAGTGCTGGAACAACTCGCCGCCGCCGTGCGCGCCCGGCGGGTCGCCGAAGCAACGGAATAAACCCCGGCTTGCCGCGCTGAAAGCAACAGGCCCGAGACACAATCTCGGGCCTTTTTTATTTGGTTGAAGGCAGAACCCTTTACGGCACAGAGCAGCGTGCGCCTTATCTTAAAGTGCTAGGATGAAATTGAAGTAATAGCGTCTAACGTGAGGGGCCGTGGAAAATTCAGCGACATCCGCCAGTTTGCCGAAGTCCTTGCGCCAATCTTTTGTGCGCAAGGTGCTGGTGTGGCTTGCCCCGGTGCTAATGCTGCTACTGACGCTGATTGCCGCGTATGTGGTTGATGTAGCGGATAACAGTCGCGTTTCTGAGCGTTTCCAATATCGAGCCGAGAAAGAGCGCCTCAATATCGTCGTTCGCATGCAGGCCTATGAACAGGTGCTGCGTGGGGCTGCGGCGTTCCTGGAAAGTGGTCAAACGCTTAGCCGTGAGGCATGGCGCCGCTATGTGGCCGGGTTGGCGCTGGAAAAAAACCTGCCAGGTATTCAGGGAACCGGTTTTGTCCTGATGGTCGCGCCGGCTGACAAAGCCGAACACGAGTGGGAAATGCGGACGGACGGTTTTTCTGACTACGCGATTCGCCCGGATGGCGTGCGCGAACAGTACAGCAGCGTCGTTTTTCTCGAGCCATTCGCCAAGCGCAACCTGCGCGCTTTCGGCTACGACATGTTTGCCGAGCCGATCCGACGGGCCGCGATGGAGCGGGCGCGGGACACGGGTCAACCGGCGCTCTCCGGCAAGGTCAAGCTGACTCAAGAAACCGTGACGGATGTCCAACCCGGTTTTCTCATTTACGTGCCGGTTTATCGTTATGGTCTGCCCCGCGAAAGTGTTGAACAGCGCCGAGCCGCATTGATTGGCTTTGCCTTCAGCCCCTTTCGGGCGCGCGACCTGATCGGCAATGTGGTCGGACAGGAAAGCAAGGATGTCGAACTGGAACTCTACGATGGCGACGTTCAGGCCGAAAACCTGCTCTATGCCTCGTTTCCTGGCCGGCAGGAAACGGCGCATCGGCACAGTGCTGACTTGGCGATAGATTTTGGCGGTCACCGCTGGACGGCGCGTCTGCGCAGTCGCCCTGAATTTGATCGCGTGACTGTCAGCTATCTGCCGATAAGTATCTTTGTCGGCGGTGGTCTGCTATCGCTGATGTTCTTCAGTATTTTGTTGATGAATGTTCGCCATCAGCGTCGTTTGGAAGTTATGAATGCTGAACTGGCTGAAAGTGAGGCGCAGTTCAGGCTGTTTTTCGAGAAAAATAGCTCTGTGATGTTAATGATCGACCCGGTTAGTGGCGTGATCATCAATGCCAACCAAGCTGCTGCGGTCTACTATGGTTTTGCCCCCGAAAGATTGATTGGCGTGTTGATCACAGAGATCAACACGCTTCCCTCCGAGCTTGTTGCAGCGGAACGGGCCTTGGCGCTGCGCGAAGAGCGCAATTTTTTCAACTTCCGTCACCGCCTCGCCAATGGCGAAATTCGTGATGTCGAGGTCTACGCAACGCCGTATGAGATTGCCGGCAAAACCTTGCTGTTCTCGATCGTTCACGACATTTCCGAGCGCAAGCGGGCCGAAGTGGCTTTGCGCGAGAGTGAGATGCGCTGGCAATTTGCCTTGCAAGGTGCCGGTGATGGCGTCTGGGACTGGGACATCCAGACCGGTATGGCGCACTTTTCGAGACGCTGGAAGGAGATGTTGGGGCACGCTGAGGACGAAATCGGTAGCGCATCCGAAGAATGGATAAAACGGGTGCATCCGGATGATATGCCGCAGGTGATGGTCGTCTTGAATGAGCACCTTGAGGGGAAAACACCCTCAGCGACAACCGAGCATCGCCTGCGTTGCAAGGATGGCAACTGGAAATGGGTGCTGGGTCGGGGCATGGCGGTTAGCCGGGATGAGGCCGGTAAGCCGACGCGTATCGTCGGCACCAATACCGATATCAGCGAACAGAAGCGACTGGAAGCTGAACTGACGCGCCAAGCCCACCTCGATTACCTGACCGGGGTGAGCAGTCGCGGTCACTTCATGGAACAAGCCGAACGTGAACTTCACCGCGCCATTCGCTACGACAAAGACATTTCCCTCTTCATGATGGATATTGACTTTTTCAAGCGGGTCAATGATCGCCACGGCCACAAGACGGGTGATCTGGTGCTGAAGAAGTTGGTTGAGGTTTGTCTCGCCACCTTGCGCGAAGCCGATATTGTCGGCCGGGTGGGTGGTGAAGAATTCGCTGTCTTGCTGCCGGAAATTGGCAAAAGTGAGGCCGTTGAAGTGGCTGAACGTCTGAGAGTCGCCATTGCTGAAACCAGAGTGCCGATTGAGCAGGGCCTCCCCATCCACTTCACCGTTTCAATTGGCGTGGCGTCCATGGCTAGCCAGGAAGACAACATTGATGTTTTGCTTAGCCAGGCCGACAAGGCGCTTTATCAAGCCAAGAATGGCGGACGCAACAAGGTTTGTCTGGCGGCGCTGTAGCAATCGGTTGATTGCTTAGTCTTCAAACTTGGGCGCCCGCTTTTCGCGCTGGGCGGTGATGCATTCGTTCAGGTCGCCGGAAAGCAGTAGCGCGGCGTTCCAGGTGGCGACGAAGTTGAGGCCGTCGGCAACGGAGTGATCGCGGCTGAAATTCATCACTTCCTTGAGGCCGCGAATGGCAAGTGGGGATTTGGTAGCGATGTTTTGAGCGATTTCTTGGACTGCTGCGGTCAACGCCGTTTTTGTGGCAAAAACGCGGTTGATCAGGCCGATTTTTTCAGCTTCTTCAGCGTCGACGTTGCGCCCGGTGTAGGCCAGTTCGCGGCTCAGGCCTTGGCCGATCAGGTGGGGCAGGCGTTGCAGGGTGCCGACGTCGGCGACCATCGCGAGGTCGATTTCCTTGATCGAAAAAATGGCATCGGATGTGGCGTAGCGCATGTCGCAGCAGCTGACGAGATCGAGTGCACCACCGACGCAGGCACCGTGAATGGCCGCGATTACCGGCTTGCGGCAACGTTCGATGCGGCTCAAACAATCTTGCAAATCAAGAATTAGCCGGCGCAGCGCTTCCCGGCTACGAGCGCCGTCGGGGTGGGCAATGCGTTGCTGGATGCTGCCGAGCATGACGAGATCAATGCCAGCGCAGAAGTTTTTGCCTTCGCCGGCCAGAATGGCAACGCGGGCTTCGGGGGTGGCGTCTACCCACTCGAAAACCTGGCGGATTTCCTGCCACATGGCCTCGTTCATGGCGTTCGATTTGTCCGGCCGGTTGAGGCGGATTTCGGCGATGCCGTCGGTGAGATTGAGGGCGAGGGTGGTGAAGGTCGGCGGCGTCATGGTGGTTCCTGTCGGCTTGGTCATAAGTCTGATTACATGGATGAACAGGATAGGCAGGATAAAAAGTAATCCTGAATATCCTGTTTATCCCTGTTCGACTGCTTGGTTTGTTCTCTGTGCATATGTGGTTCGAGCCACGCTGCAGTTTCAGTCGTTGAAGGCGATCAAGTCGAGGTTGGCCGCCTGCTGGCGCAGTGGGATCAGGGCCTGGTAAGCGACCGATTGATACCAGCCATTGACCGAAGCCAGGTCGGGGAAGCGGATGACGACGGTATCGGTGTGGGCATGGCTGCCCGCCAGGACGCTGCCGGTCTGGCCGCGAAAGAGTAGTTCGGCTCCCCACGGCGCCAGCGTGGCGGGCACCTGGGCGCGGTATTGCGCCCATTTTTCTTCGTCCTTGACGGTGATGTGACCGATGACGCAGGCGCTCATGCAGCGTTTTTGCCCTTTTGCCAGAGCACATCGCCGCGTCCACCGGCACGGTTAAGGGCGCGGCCGAGGATGAAGAGCAGGTCAGAAAGACGGTTGATGTAACGCCGAGCCGCTTCGGAAAGTGGCTCGGCGTTGTGCAGGCGAACCATCGAGCGTTCGGTGCGGCGGCAGACGGTGCGCGAGAGGTGAGTCAGCGCCGCGGCGCGGGTGCCGCCGGGGAGGATGAATTCCTTGAGCATCGGCAGGTCGGCGTTGAATTCGTCGGCCAGACCTTCGAGGCGGACGACCTGGGCATCTTTCATCACATTCATGCCGGGCAGGCAGAGTTCGCCGCCGAGGTCGAACAGGTCGTTCTGAATGTCGAGCAGCGCGCTGCGAATGTTTTCCGGCAGCTCTTCACAAAGCAGCACGCCGAGGCCGGAATTCAGCTCATCGACTTCGCCAATACTGTCGATGCGCAGGCTGTCCTTGGTCGTCCGGCTACCGTCGCCGAGGCCGGTGGTGCCGGCGTCGCCGGTGCGGGTGACGATCTTCGACAGGCGGTTGCCCTTACGTTCTTTTTCGCTTTCGTTCATGGTGCGCTTCTCCTGAGTGTGGCCGGATTATACTGACCGGCCCGCCCTACAGACTGTCGTCGCCATGCCAAAGTTCGCCGCCAATCTCAGTTTTTTATTTGCCGATGCGGCGTTTCCCGAGCGCTTCAAGCGGGCTGCTGCCGCTGGCTTCAAGGGCGTTGAATACCTGTTCCCTTATGACTACCCGGCGCCTGATATTGCGGCATGGCTGCGTGACAACGATCTGGAACAAGTGCTGTTCAATCTGGCGCCCGGTGACTGGGCGGCCGGCGAGCGTGGCCTGGCCTGTTTGCCACACCGCCAGGGCGAGTTTGCCGAGAGCGTCGAGCAGGCATTGAATTACGCCATGGTGCTGGACTGTGAGCGGTTGCATTGCATGGCCGGTTTGCGCCCAGCCGGGGTTGATGAGGCCGAACTGGTCGCAACTTACATCGCCAACCTGCGTTGCGCGGCGGATCGTTTGGCGACGATCGGTGCGACGGTGATGATTGAGCCGATCAACAGCCGCATCGATATGCCGGGTTACTGGTTGGATAGTGTCGACATGGGTTTTTGCCTGCTGGCGGCGGTCGACCGCAGCAATGTGAAATTGCAATACGACATCTATCACGCGCAGATTATGGCCGGCGATCTGGCGCGGACGCTGGAAGCGAATATCCACCGCATCGGCCATATCCAGATCGCCGACAATCCCGGGCGGCATGAGCCGGGAACGGGCGAGATTAATTACCCGTTCTTGTTTGAGTTGCTCGATCGGCTGGGTTACGCCGGCTGGGTGGGCTGCGAATACAAGCCGCTAACCACGACCGAGGCCGGTCTTGGCTGGTTGCCGGCTCGCCACGCCGCGACCGCCATAAATTTCGCCGCTCCTTTGCCGGTCTAGAATGAGTTCTTTCATGCCCACTACCGATCCGATTTTCTCGACCCATCGCCCGACGCTGGCGCTTCGCCTCAAAGCCATTTTGCCAGCCCATTGCCTGCTGCTTGATGAGGAGGATTTGCGCCCCTACGAGTGCGACGGCCTGACCGCCTACCGTGAATTGCCAATGGCAGTCTGCCTGCCGGAAACGGAAGGCCAGGTGATTGACATTCTGCGTACCTGTTACAAACTCGGCGTGCCGGTGGTGGCGCGGGGTGCGGGTACGGGGCTCTCCGGCGGCGCCATGCCGCATGCCCAGGGCGTGGTTTTGTCGCTGGCCCGTTTTAACAAGATTTTGCGGGTTGACCGCAGCGCTCGGCTGGCCGTCCTCCAGCCCGGGGTGCGTAACCTGGCGGTGTCGGAGGCGGCAGCGCCATTCGGCCTTTACTACGCGCCCGATCCCTCGTCGCAGATCGCCTGCACCTTGGGCGGCAATGTGGCGGAAAACTCCGGTGGCGTGCATTGCCTGAAATACGGGCTGACGGTGCATAACGTGCTGCGTGTTCGTGTCGTCAGCATTGAAGGAGAAATTTTCGAGATTGGTTCGGAAGCACCGGATTCGCCCGGCTACGACCTGCTGGCGCTAATGATCGGCTCGGAAGGCATGCTCGGCGTGGTGACCGAAGTAACGGTGAAGCTTGTTCCCAAGCCGGAACTGGCGCAGGTGGTGATGGCTTCTTTCCACGACGTCAGCCAGGCCGGCGACGCGGTGGCCGCGATCATCGCCGCCGGCATCATTCCGGCTGGGCTGGAGATGATGGACAAGGCAGCGACTGCCGCTGTCGAACCCTACGTCAAGGCGGGTTACGACCTTAATGCGGCGGCCATTCTGCTCTGCGAAGCGGACGGCACGCCGGAAGAAGTCGCCGAAGAGATTTTGCGTGTGATCGAGGTGTTGACCGCCGCCGGGGCGAGCGATATTCGCGTTTCGCAATCGGAAGCTGAACGCCTGCGTTTCTGGGCTGGGCGCAAGGCGGCTTTCCCGGCGGTGGGTCGCATTACGCCGGATTATTACTGTATGGACGGCACCATTCCGCGCAAACGCCTGGCCGAAATGCTCGCGGCCATTAGCGGCATGGAAACGAAATATGCCCTGCGCTGTGCCAACGTCTTCCATGCCGGCGACGGCAACCTGCATCCTTTGATTATGTACGACGCGGCCAAACCCGGCGAATGGGCGCGGGCCGAAGCTTTCGGAGCCGAGATTCTGGAGTTGTCGGTGGCGCTTGGCGGCTCAATCACTGGCGAGCACGGCGTCGGCATCGAGAAGATCAATCAGATGTGCGTCCAGTACAAGACGCCGGAACTGGAAGCCTTTCATCGTATCAAGGCAGCGTTTGACGAAAACGGCCTGCTCAATCCCGGTAAAGCTGTGCCCAGCCTGCACCGCTGCGCCGAATATGGCCGCATGCAGGTGCATCACGGCGAGACGAAATTTCCAGAATTGGAGCGCTTCTGATGGAGCTCAACAATCTCGTTGCCGCTATCGGTGCGGCCCATGCCAGCCAGACGCTACTGCGTATTCGCGGTGCCGGCAGCAAGGATTTCTACGGCGGCATGCTGGCCGGCGAAGTGCTCGATGTCGCCAGCTATCGTGACATCGTCGCCTATGAGCCAACGGAACTTTACGTCACCGCCAAATGCGGCACACCCTTGGCCGAACTGGAAGCGGTGTTGGCGGAAAGAGGCCAGATGCTGGCTTTCGAGCCACCGCATTTCTCCGGCGCGACCGTTGGCGGTTGCGTCGCCGCCGGTTTGTCGGGCCCGCGTCGGCATCAGGCCGGTGCGGTGCGCGATTTTGTCCTCGGTATCAAGTTGATTGACGGCACCGGGCAAGTTCTCGATTTCGGTGGTCAAGTGATGAAAAACGTTGCTGGCTACGATGTTTCGCGTTTGCTCGCCGGCAGCCTGGGAACGCTCGGCGTGCTGGCGGAAGTGACGCTGAAAGTCCTGCCCAAGCCAGTGGCCGAGCAGACGTTGAGTTTTGAAATGACGGAAGTTGAGGCCATTGCCAGACTCAACCAATGGGGCGGCCAGCCTTTGCCGATATCTGCTTCGTTCTGGCACGCCGGTCAGCTCTGGCTACGTCTTTCTGGTGCCGGCGCGGCGGTTGACGCCGCCCGCAGCAAGCTCGGCGGCAATGCTACGGTCAACGCCGAAAAACACTGGATTTCCGTGCGTGAACAAAGCCATCCGGCCTTTGCCGGCCAGATACTGTGGCGGCTCGCCCTGCCATCGAACGCCATTCCGCCAGGACTGGATGGCCTGCGCGCCATCGAATGGGGCGGCGCTCAACGCTGGTACGCTGGTGAGCAAGATGCCGTACGTGGCGCTGCCGCCCGTGCCGGTGGTCACGCCGTTCTCTACCGCGCTCCGGAATCTCTGCGCTGCCTGGAAGGCCCCTTTGCGCCGCTCTCGCCGGCGCTGTTCGCGCTGCATCGCCGCTTGAAGAAAGCCTTTGACCCCAAAGGGATTCTCAACCCCGGTCGCCTCTACGCGGAATTTTGAGAAAGCTCTGCTGATGGATACCCGACTCGCCGATTTCATCCGTGACACCCGCGCCGGCAAGGAAGCCGAAGCAATCCTTCGCAGTTGCGTTCATTGTGGCTTTTGCACCGCCACTTGCCCAACCTACCAATTGCTCGGCGACGAACTGGATGGGCCGCGCGGCCGCATCTACCTGATCAAGCAGGTACTGGAAGGCAAGCCGGTCACCGAAAAGACCCGCCTGCATCTCGACCGTTGCTTGACTTGCCGCGCCTGCGAAACGACTTGCCCATCCGGCGTCAAATACAGCCGCCTGCTCGATATCGGCCGGCAGGTCGTTGAAGATAAACTGCCGCGTCCGGCGGGGGCGGCGCTGACGCATTGGGCCTTACGTGAAGTCTTACCGCGTCCATCTATTTTTGGCCCCGCCGTCAAGCTCGGCCAAGCCTTGCGCCCCTTGCTGCCGACAGCGCTGGCCGACAAGCTGCCACCGCCTAGCCAGGGCGCAGCGAAGCCCTGGCCGGTCCAGGCAAACCATCCACGGCGCATGCTGGTACTGGCCGGTTGCGTCCAACCCGCGCTGGCTCCGAACATTAATGCTGCGACAGCCCGCGTTCTCGACAAGCTCGGCATCACGCTTTTGGAGGAAGCCAAGGCCGCTTGCTGCGGTGCCGTGCGTTTTCATTTAAATGATCAAGCGGCCGCCAAAGACGACATGCGGCGCAATATCGACGCCTGGTGGCCGCATGTTGTAGCCGGTATCGAGGCCATCGTCGTCACGGCCTCCGGCTGCGGCGTCCAGGTTCGCGATTACGGCCATACGCTGGCCGATGATGCGGTCTACGCTAAAAAAGCGGCAAAAATCAGCGAACTAAGCCGCGATCCTGCGGAAATTATCGCCACTGAGCGCGAGCGCCTGTTGGCTTTGCTGGCTCAAGGAAATGCCCAACGCGGTAAGCTGACCTTCCATTCCCCCTGTACGCTGCAGCACGGCCTGAGGATTCGTGGCATTATCGAAGAATTTTTGAGTGCTGCTGGTTATTGCCTGACAGCTGTTGCGGATGCCCACCTGTGCTGCGGTTCGGCCGGGACGTATTCAATATTGCAGCCTGAATTGTCGGAAAAATTGCGCCAAAACAAGCTGGCCGCCTTGAGCGCCGCTGCTCCACAGGTGATTGCGACAGCGAATATTGGTTGTCTGACCCATTTGCAGGCGGGTAGCGTGCTGCCGGTGCGGCACTGGATCGAATTGATTGATGAGGTTTTGGTATGAGTGGTGGGGCGTCTGTTTTTGAAATAAGCAAGTCACTGGGCGAGGCTGACGCTGGCCGAATCAAGCGATTGCTCGAAGGCGGAATAAAGATTCCCGCCCAGCCTCGTGTCGTCGATGAATTGCGCAAACTGATGGTGCGCAAGGAACTTGATGTGCGCTTGCTGGCGAAAGTGATCAATCAGGATCCCGGCCTGACCGCGCTGCTTTTCAAGGTGGTCGGTAACAACACTTATCGCCAACACCAGCCTTTCGATTCGGTTGAGCAGATTCTGCATGCCGTCGGCGTGCGGCAGACCTTCAATCTGGTCCAAGCCATTGCGCTGACCAGCATGGGCGATGTGCAGAAAAATCGAATGGTCTACGAAGCTTTCTGGGCGCGCTCGCAGGAAATTGGCCAGTTGGCGATGTTGATCGCCGACGAGCGGATCGCCGTCTGTAATTTATTTCCCGACCAAGCCTATCTTGCCGGCATGTTCCACGATTGTGGCGTCTTGTTGTTGATGCAGCGCTTCCCGACCTATTGCGCCGAAATGAAGCTGGGCGTTGCCGGCCAGTGGATCAATCTGGCCGAGGAGGACAGTAAATACAACGCTGATCATTGCGTTGTCGGCTATTTCGTGGCGCGCCACTGGCATTTGCCCACCTTCATTTGCGACGCCATTCGCTACCACCATGCGATTGGTGAATTAGGTGATCACGATGCACGCAGCATGGTGGCGATCCTGCAGTTGGCGATTGAAATCTATTATCGTGGCCAGCGAGTAGTTAATCCGGAATGGGATCAGGTGAAGCACGACGTGTTGGCCGAGTTAGGGTTAAATGAGGAAGGCTTGCCCGAGTTTGTCGATATCATTCTTGAGCGCTTTGATGCCCCGGTTGTATAGCAAATGCTTGTGCTGTCAGGCTTTTCGCCACAGTGTTGCGCGAAGGTTAGGGCTTTCGTGATAATCTTTCGGCCTCAAAAGGGGGAAGGATGCCGATAACAGTCGATGCCTGCGCGGCGCAGCACCAGGGCGATCGTAAAGAGCAACAGGACCGTGTCGCCATTTTTCCGCATGCTCGGCGAAAAGGTGTCGCTCTGGCTGTTGTGGCGGATGGCATGGGCGGCCACACCGGCGGTGCACTGGCTGCGGCCCAGGTAATTCACACCAGCAAAACCAACCTTGATCACTTTGCCCCTTCAGAAGAGAGTGCCAAGTGCTTGCTTGAAAATAGCCTGCGTGAAGCGCATACGATGATCAAGGCATCGCGTTTTATGAACGAAAAAGATCCGCACAGCACCGCGGTCATGTTGTTGCTTCTGCCCGGGCGCGTTGCCTGGGCGCACTGTGGGGATAGCCGTCTATATCGCTTTCGCGGCAAGGCGTTGGTCAGTCGAACCGTCGATCATTCCTACGTTGAACACCTGATTGCCAGCGGCCGAATTACCGCCGAACAAGCGCTGACCCATCCCAATCGCAATGTCCTGCTGACTTCGCTGGGTGGGCAGGATGAACCCAAACTGGAGTTTGCTGATACCGACGATCTGCAGGCTGATGATGCTTTCGTGCTTTGTTCAGATGGCCTCTGGGCTTACTTTGATGATGAAGAACTGGCCACGCTGATTGCTGAAAATTCAGCCCGTGATGCTTGTGAAATCCTGATTGACAAGGCGCGTGAACGAGGCAATGGCAGTGGCGATAATATCTCGCTGGCCATCATCAAACTGGTCGAGGCCTTGCCGGTAGCGATCCCCAAGCCACCGACCGGCTTTGTCGGGCGCGCCAAGGTCTGATCGCCAAAGGTAGAAATTTCCGTAAAAGCAAACGGCGCCGAGTAGGCGCCGTTTGTTTTTACGGTCAGGCTAATCTTACTTTCGGCCCAAGCCACCCAACAGAGCTGCAACGACACGTTTTGGTTTGTGTGGATCAATTGGCGCCGGTGCTTTCGGCGAGTTTGGCACCTCACCCCGTGGCCGGTTATCCTCGTAAGGCTTGCGGAAATCAAAGCCATCGGCTGCCACCATGTTTGAACGGCGCGGTGTGCGCTGTGGCGTACTAGCCGGCGTTCTGGCTGCCGCCGGCGCCCGGGTAGGCGCTGCGCTGGGCGGAGGCGGCGGTGGGGCCGAGCGCTTCTTCTTGTTGCCCGGCGGGTATTCATATTCAGCTTCGGGTTCAAAGCCAAGCACTTCAACCTGTTCAATCGGCCGCTTGATCAGTTTTTCAATATCGACCAGATAGCCCACTTCATGCGCGCTGACCAGCGAAATTGCGTTGCCCAGCTTGCCGGCCCGACCGGTACGGCCAATCCGGTGTATGTAATCTTCCGGCGTATGCGGCAGCTCGTAATTGATCACGTAGGGTAGATCATCAACGTCTAGGCCACGTGCGGCAACGTCGGTGGCGATCAGCGCATGGGTTTGTCCGGCCTTGAAGGCGTCAAGCGCCTTGATGCGTTCCAGCTGGCTCTTGTCGCCGTGGATCGCGTCAGCCTGGATGCCGGCGCGCTGTAGTTCACGCGTCAGCCGCGAGCAACCTTGTTTGGTCCGCATGAAAACCAGGCATTGGCGGATTTCACTGGATTTCAAAAGCTTGATCAACAAGCCACGCTTGCCATATTCCGAGACCGGATGAACGCGGTGTGTAATGTTTTCAGAAACCTGGTTGCGCCGGGCGACTTCAATCAGCACCGGTGTGTTGAGCATGCTGTCGGCCAGACGCTTGATTTCTTCCGAGAAGGTGGCCGAAAACAGCAAGCTTTGCCGTTGTGCTGGCAGCATGTTGAGAATGCGCGTCACGTCCGGGACAAAGCCCATATCGAGCATGCGGTCGGCTTCATCAAGCACCAGTGCTTGTACTGAGTTAAAGCTGACGCTCTTGTTTTCGACGTGATCAAGCAGGCGGCCGGGGGTAGCGACAAGGATTTCGACGCCTTTTTTCAGTTCAGCAATCTGTGGCCGGATATCAACGCCGCCAAAGGCGCACATTGAGCGAATGTGCGTGTGTTTGCTGTAAGTTTTGACTGACTCGAAGACCTGCAAGGCCAGTTCGCGGGTCGGTGCCAGGATCAGAGCGCGGACCGGATGCTTGGCCGGCGAAGGGCTGCTGCTGGCGAAGGGCAGAATGCGTTGCAGAATCGGCAGCGTGAAGGCGGCCGTTTTGCCGGTGCCGGTCTGGGCACCACCCATGATGTCCTTGCCGCTGATAATCAGCGGAATGGCCTGGGCCTGAATCGGGGTTGGTTTGGTGTAACCCTCATCAAGCACGGCGCGCAGTAGTTCCGGCGCGAGGCCGAGGTCGGCAAAGGTTATTTCGGGAGCGGTATCGGCAGGGATTGCTGCCGCCGGGATGCTGGCTGCGTCGCCAGCTAACGTATTGATTTCAGACATGGGTAACGATTATACGCTTACCCGGGCTTGCGTACCCGAAACTGTCAGATCAGCCGGGCTGCGCGGCCGACAAATTTCCGATCAATTCTTCAAGGCGTTGGCGGCTGATGGGTTTGACCAGCACCTCGTCAAAGCCGATAGCAAGTAAACGTTGGCGATCTTCCGGGAATGCGTGCGCGGTATAGGCCAAAATGTGCATCGGCTGCTGACTGGGTAGGGCACGCAGCCGGGTACAGGTTTCTTCGCCCGAGAGGCCGGGCATGCTGATGTCGAGCAGGACGAGTTGAACGGCGAGTTCGCTGGCCATACTAAGGGCTATCTCACCGGTTTCGGCTTCACGTACCGTCCAGCCGAGCTTCTTGAGCAGCGCGCCGGCGAGCAGACGGTTGGTCGGGTGGTCATCGACAACCAATGCATTTCGTTCAGCCATGAGCGTTATCCAATGGAAGGTGAATGGTAAAGGTCGAGCCTAAATCTGGCGTGCTGTCGAGACTGACTTGGCCACCCATTAACTCAGTCAGTTGCTTGACGATGGCCAAACCGAGGCCGGTGCCACCGTGTTCGCGGGTCAGGAAGTTGGCCAGTTGTTTGAATTTTTCAAAAACAATTTCGCGACTTTCCGGCGGAATGCCCGACCCGGTATCTTGCACTACGAACTTTAGATCATTTGCCGTGCGACTGATCGCTAGCGTGACACTGCCCTGCGTTGTGAATTTGATGGCGTTGCTGAGCAAATTGTTGAGGATCTGGCGGAGGCGGGTTGGATCGGTGCGGAACTGCGCGGGCAGGTCTGCTGCCAGCAGAACGGTGAATTGCAAACCCTTGGCTTCGGCAGTGCTGCGATAGACGGAGACCGTTTCGTCAATGAAGGTGGTGAGGAGTGTCTCGACCCAATTAAAAGTCATTTCGCCAGATTCTATCTTCGCCAGATCAAGAATTTCGGTAACCAGATTGAGCAGGTGCTCGCCGCTGCGATGAATGATGCCGGCGTATTCTTGTTGCTCTGGTTCAGTCAGTTCGGCTTGAAGCAGTTCGGCAAAGCCAAGAATGCCGTTCAGTGGTGTGCGCAGTTCGTGCGAGACGGTGGCCAGGAAGGCTGATTTGAGACGGCTGGCCTCTTCGGCTTTTTCCTTGGCTTCTTCGAGCCGCTTGAAGGATTCTTCGACCGAATCAGCCATGCCATTGAACGAGCGCGCCAGTTCGCCCATTTCATCGCTCGATCCGGCCTCCAGTCGGCGTTTCCGGTCGCTGCCCTGGAAAGCGTGAATGCCGTCGATCATCCGGGTAATTCGGCTGGTCATCAGGTTGGCGATCCAGATCGCAATGCCGATGACCAAGAGGACCATCAAAATGGTTGAACCCCAGAGGCCGATTGCCGTCGAGGTCAGGTTTTTTTCGATATCGCCGAGCATTTCGTCGCGCAGTGTTTTGAAGCTGCTGTCTTTCTCGACGACGAGGGTATTGATCTTGCCTGCGGTTTCCGTGGCGGCCTTGTGGAATTCATCGACGTTGGCCCCGATCGTAACGAAACCGAAACCCTGCTCAGTTTTGCCATACTGGCCGGTGTAATACGGGATCGCGGCGGCGGTTGTCAGTTTCCACAGGCCGGAGAAGAAAATGACGAAGGAACCCGAACCGCCATGCTCGGTGAGGGCGTTCCAGCCATCGCATTGCGGCGCAAAGTTGAGGTAGCGGCAGTCAAGAGCAACTGTGCCGGCCTGGCTCAGCGCCTTGGCTGGCTTGTGCTTTAGATTTTGGTCACGGAAGGGCGGAGTGGCGGCGAGAAATTCGTCAGATGGCTTGCCACTGGCCTGCCACTCGGCGTAAAGCGACTCATCCAGCCAAGGTGTCGCGGGTAGACCAGTTTTTGCATCGTAGCCGACAATGAAATAGTCACGCACGTGCGAGATCGAGCGGTTTTTGTAATCCCAGAGGAAGGCGTAATTGCCCTTGATTGGGTCGGCAATCGGCGAGTAGCGTTCCTCGGTCGGCATCAGCCGGTCAGAGAACTGGCGGATATGGTCATGATCCAGTGCCAGCGTTACGTAGCCAGCAATCTGGCCATTTTTTACCACTGGCATGGCCCAGCGAACAATGCCGCGAAAGCGCTTGCCGAGCGGGTTTTCGGTGCCGGCATAGGCGGACTCTTCGGGCGTGAATGGCTTGCCGGCTTTTTCCAGAGACGCCGGCAAATAGGGGCCGATGGCCTGGGTCGGGACATAGGCGCCGATGACGTCGGAAACGAATATCTCTCCCGCTTTGAGTTTTTTCAGCTCAGGAAAGTAGGTTTCTGCCTTGATAAAGGTATTGCTGCGGTCGACGACGTTTTTAAGGCTTTTTTCCGTCAGGTTGCCGCTGGTGATCTTGATTTTTTCCTGGCCGCTGAGGTCGACGTAGGTCATCTCGACAAAAAGCGGGCGCTGTTCAACTTCGCCCAGGTATTCTGGCGGGCGGGCGTGAAAGTCCTTGGCGTTATCCGGCAATACCGGGCGGGTGACGTTAACTGTTGGCGTGACTGGTACTTCAGGCACCCAGGATTTCTCGTCAGCGGCCAGTTTCCAGGCTGCGTGGTGATGTAGGGCGCGGCTTCGGCCGGAAAGAAAGCGCTGGAAAGTCGCTTCAGAGGGCTCAAGCGTGGCCGCCATGCGGATGTCGCGGTCACGGTCGTAGAGGAAATCGGCGATTTCTTTTGCAGTATCCGTCGTCAGCGCTTCAATGGCTTCGCGGGAACGCAGGTCGAGGGCACGGATCGAGCCGTCGGTAACTGTCTTGCCGATGGTCTTGATGCTGCTCAGCATCGAATCCGCCATCGCGCCGGCTTTGACCGAAACGTCTTCACCCAGTTGTTGGGTCGCATGCCAGGCGAACCAGGCGAGCAGGACAAGCGGTACGACTTTGATCAGGACGAAGATGCTGATCAGTTTGCCGCGGATGCCGCCGAAAAAAGAGGAAGGTTTCATTTCATGCCTCTGTCGCTCGGGGCGGCTGGATCAATGCTTCTCAGCCGGTTTTTCGCTGGCCTTGGGTGCCTCAGCTGCCTCGCTGGTTTTGCCTGACTCTGCCGCACCGCTTTCCTCAACAGGGATTTTTTTCTTTTTCTTGGCGCTGCCGGGGCCTTCGGGCGGCGGCAACTGGGGGGCGATCGTTTCGATTTTGTTTTCCCGCATATAGGTGTCCATCTCGCGCCAGCCTTCAAAGATCCCCGCCTTGGGCAGCCAAGTGTAAATGGCGTAGCAGTCTTCAATGGCGCGACCGGAATGACGGCAGGCACTACCGACTGCTTTGCCTTCTGACTCCGACCGGGCATCTTTTTTTCCGGTGTCTTCCAGACCGAGTTTCTGATTGATCTGGTCGCAGCCGGTCAAGGCGAGTGCAGTAAGGAAAATGAGGAAAGTGCGTATATTCATGGCGAGGATTTTCGCACAAATGTGAAAAATATGGCGAGCGATAGGCGCTGATGAGGGCGGTATAATTGCTGCCTTTATGATCTTCTGGAGTGCTCATGTCTTATCGTTTTCGCCCACTGATTGCAGCTGTTGCTTTGGCATTGGCTTTCCCTGCGTTCGCGGCAAAACCGGCCAAACCAGCTGCCAAGCCAGCTGCTGAAAAGGCTGCAGCACCTGAATTCGCTCTGGCGCACAATCTCGGTCCGGTGGGTGAAGAGTATTTGAAGGCGATTGTCGAGCGGTTCAATAAGGAGGCCGGTGCCAACCTGGCAGTGACTCGGCTGGAAATAAATCACAAGCCGGCCGCACTGAATCTGGTTAGTCGTTACGACATGGCTGAAGTGCTGACTCGTCCGAAAAGTTTTGTGCCCTTGTATGAAGTCATGGCCAAAGCCGGTGAGCCGCTCAAAATGGCCGATATGTCGGGCGACCTGAAAGCTGGTGTGGTTGACGCCAAGGGCCGCCTGGTTGCCTTGCCGGTAGCCTATTCGACGCCTGTGCTGTTCTACAACAAGAATGCACTGCGCAAAGCCAAGCTAGATCCGGATCAGCCGCCAAAGACCTGGTTCGAGATGCAAGGCATGCTCGACAAATTGCAGGATGCCGGTTACGCCTGCCCCTACACGACCTCCTGGCCAGTTTGGGTACATATCGACAATATGAGCGCATTGTCCGGCGTGCCGGCAATGAGCGAGAAAGGCGCGTTGACCTTTAATGGTCTGCCGCAAGTCAAGCATGTCGCGATGATGACGACCTGGGTCAAGGCTGGCTACTTCAAAACCTACGGTCGTCGTAACGAAGCCAGCAGCAAGTTCCAGGACGGTGAGTGCGCCATGATCACGACCGATTCCCGCGAGTCGATCGAATTCCGTGATGCTAAAGGGGTTGAACTGGGCGTTGCACCGATGCCTTACCACGATGATGTCTATGGCGGTCGACAGCACACGCTGGCCGATGGCGCTTCATTGTGGGTGGGTGCCGGGTTGTCAGCGGCTAATTCCAAACTGGCCGCAAAGTTTGTCAGCTTTATGCTGAAGCCGGACATGCAGGTCGAAATGGTGCGCGCCTATGGTCAGCTGCCGCTGACCTCGGCGGCCCGTGCCGCTGCGCGCAGCAAGATTTTGAAGAACGAAGATGCAACGCTGCAGGTGGCTTATGCCTCGATGAATGCTCACGGCGCTGAGCCCAGTGTGCGCGTAGCCAATATTGATCCGGTGCGTATTGTCGCAAATGAAGAGCTTGAGGCTGCCTGGGCCGACAAGAAGCCACCCAAGGCCGCACTGGATGCCGCCGTGCATCGTGGCAACGTAATCCTTGGTGCCAAGCCCAGCTTGAAGAAGGCGCAGCCCTTCTGATGCAGTTACCGTTGCCGCGCTGGTTTGCCCATCGCGGTGGCGGCTCGCTCGCTCCGGAAAATACCCTGGCCGGCATCCGTTTGGCTGCCCGGTTGGGGTATCGAGCGGTCGAATTCGATGTCATGTTAAGTGGTGACGGTACGCCTGTCCTCATCCACGACGAAACGCTGGAACGAACCACCAGTGGTTTTGGCCCGGTTTCAGAAACCCCCGATTCAGTTCTTTTTTCCCTTGATGCCGGTTTGGGCGAACCCATTCCGCGTTTTGCCGAAGCCGCCGCGCTGTGTCGCGAGTTGGGCTTGCTGGCCAATGTTGAAATCAAGCCGGCCACGGGTTTTGAGGCGCAGACCGCCGAACGGGTGGCGCTGCTGACCGCCGCCTTGTGGCAAGGCGCTGCCGTGCCGCCCCTGATCTCATCCTTCTCGCTCACGGCGCTGGAAATTGCCCGTGACCTGGCCCCGAGTATTTCGCGCGGCCTGTTGTATGAAGCCGTACCGGCTGATTGGTACAGCGAGTTACGTCGTTTGCAGGCGGTGTCACTGCATTGTGATGCAGTTGTGCTAAATGATGCCGTGCTGGCTGAAGCCGTTGCCGCGAGCATTCCCGTGCTGGGTTATACGGTTAACTGCCAGGAAACGGCAAAACTGCTCTTTGCTCGCGGCGTTAGCAGCCTGTTTACCGATCGGCTTGATTTATTCGCGGCGGAAACAAACGCTTACAAAGGCTTGCATTTGGCCGGCTGATTTTTACCGTTTTTTGCTTTTTAATGGCGGCATCGAAACAAAACGCCAAACGGAGAAAACCATGCAAGCCACCAAGACTTTTGCTGCACTTTGCATCATGTTGCCACTTGCGGCTTTTGCCCAGACCGCACTTGCCCAGACCAATACGCCGCAGGTCGACCAGCGCGAAATGCAACAGCAGGCACGCATTCAACAAGGGGCAAGAAGTGGCGCGTTGACGCAGAAAGAGTATCAGCGACTGGAAAGTGGCCAGCAGCATGTTGCCAACATGGAAAGCAAGGCCAAGGCGGATGGTGTTGTGACGAAGCAGGAAAGACAAAAACTGCGCCATGCCGAGGATGTGCAAAGTCGCCATATTTTTAATCAAAAACATGATCGTCAGCATGATTACAATCATGACGGTCAGCGCGACCGGCCGCATCATCGCAGCTAGGCTGCTTGAGCATGACGAAACCCGCCTTCCGGCGGGTTTTTTATTTTAAAATTGAAAATTACGTATTCCACGCATTGAAGGCCGCCAGCTTATGAAAAGCTCAGAAATCCGCCAGCAGTTCCTCGACTTCTTCGCCTCCAAAGGCCACCAAATTGTCGCCTCGTCGTCACTGGTGCCGCACGAAGATCCCACCCTGCTTTTTACCAATGCCGGGATGAATCAGTTCAAGGATGTTTTTCTCGGTTTCGATAAGCGCCCCTATACCCGGGCGACGACATCGCAGAAATGCGTCCGCGCCGGCGGCAAGCACAACGATCTGGAAAATGTTGGCTACACGGCGCGCCATCACACCTTCTTTGAAATGCTTGGTAATTTCAGTTTTGGCGATTACTTCAAGCGCGATGCGATCAAGTACGCTTGGGAATTGCTCACTGAAGTTTACAAGTTGCCCAAGGACAAGTTGACCGTCACCGTCTATGCCGAGGACGACGAAGCCTACGACATCTGGACCAAGGAAATCGGCGTGCCGGTCGAACGTGTTATTCGTATTGGCGACAACAAGGGTGCGCGTTACGCCTCAGATAATTTCTGGATGATGGGTGACACCGGTCCCTGCGGCCCGTGCACCGAGATTTTCTACGACCACGGCGAACAGCATTGGGGTGGCCCGCCGGGCAGCCCGGACGAAGACGGCGATCGTTTCATCGAAATCTGGAACAACGTCTTCATGCAGTTCAATCGCGACGAAGCCGGCGTGATGCATCCGCTGCCCAAGCCCTCCGTTGATACCGGCATGGGGCTGGAGCGGGTTTCTGCTGTGCTGCAGGGCGTTCATGCCAATTACGAAATTGACCTGTTCCAGGCTTTGTTACAGGCAGCCGCCCGCGAGACCTCCACCGCCGATATGGCTTCGCCGTCGCTGAAAGTGCTGGCCGACCACATTCGCGCCTGCTCCTTCCTGTTGGCCGATGGTGTTATTCCGGGCAATGAAGGTCGCGGCTATGTGCTACGCCGGATTATTCGTCGCGCCATTCGCCATGGCTACAAGCTGGGCGCCCGTACTGCCTTCTTCAACAAGATGGTGCCTGATCTGGTCGCCGAAATGGGCGCCGCTTACCCGGAACTGGCCCAGCATCAAAGGCGCATCATGGCGACCTTGAAGCAGGAAGAGGATCGCTTCTTTGAAACGATCGAACATGGCATGGCGATTGTTGAGGGCGAACTGGCGGCGTTGAAAGCGGCCGGGAATGGCATCTTCAATGGTGACACGGCGTTCAAGTTGCATGATACCTATGGCTTCCCGCTCGATTTGACGCAGGATATTTGCCGCGAACATCAAATCACCGTTGATGCGGCTGCTTTCGATGCGGCGATGACCCGGCAGAAGGAGCAGGCCCGGGCTGCCGGTAAATTCAAGATGGCGACCAATCTCGACTACAGCGGCCCGGCCACGAGTTTCCATGGTTACGATGGGCTGGAAACCCAAGGCAATGTGCTGGCTTTGTATAAGGATGGTGCTGCGGTCAACCAGCTAAATGAGGGCGAAATGGGCGTCGTCGTGCTTGACGATACGCCGTTCTATGCTGAGTCCGGCGGTCAGGTTGGCGATTCTGGCGTGTTGCAATCGGTGCATGGCATCTTTGCGGTTGAAGATACACAGAAAATTCAGGCAACGGTCTTTGGTCACCACGGCGTGGTCAAGACCGGTGCCATCACCGTGGGCAATGGCGTCACCGCCAAGGTTGATGTGCTGGCCCGTATGCGCATCATGCGCAACCATTCGGCGACGCACTTGCTGCACAAGGCTTTGCGCGAAGTGCTCGGTGACCATGTGCAGCAAAAAGGTTCACAGGTTGATCCGGACAAGACGCGTTTTGACTTCGTGCATAACCAGCCGCTGAGCAATGCGGAAATTCGTCGCGTTGAGAATATCGTCAATGCCGAAATTCTCGGCAATACGGCCAATGAGTGTCGGGTGCTGCCGATTGCCGAAGCGCAGAAGCTCGGTGCGATGATGTTGTTTGGCGAAAAGTACGGCGATAGCGTCCGGGTGCTGGATATTGGTTCCTCGCGCGAACTGTGTGGCGGAACGCACGTCAGCCGCACTGGCGATATTGGTCTGTTCAGCATCACCGCTGAAGGTGGTGTTGCGGCGGGTGTGCGGCGCGTTGAAGCGGTCACTGGTGACAATGCGCTGACTTACATGCAAGGGATGGAAACGGCGCTGGGCGGCGTGGCGGGGACTTTGAAAGTGCTGCCGAAAGATGTGCCGGCCCGCGTCACCGCTGTACTCGATCAGGTGCGCAAACTGGAACGTGAACTGGCGGCTTTGAAGGCCAAGTTGGCTTCGGCGCAAGGTGATGATCTGGTTAATCAGGCCGTCGACATCAAGGGCGCCAAGGTATTGGTGGCGATGCTGATCGGCGCTGATGCAACCGCGTTGCGCGAAACGATGGACAAGCTGAAAGACAAGCTGAAATCCGCCGCTATCGTGCTGGCTTCGGTGATGGACGGCAAAGTAGCGCTGATCGCTGGCGTCACGGCTGATCTGACCGGCAAGGTCAAGGCTGGCGAACTGGTCAATATGGTGGCAATGCAAGTCGGTGGCAAGGGCGGTGGCCGACCAGATATGGCCCAAGCTGGCGGTACGCAGCCGGAAAATCTGACGGCTGCGCTGGCTTCTGTCACGGCTTGGGTTGACGCCAAACTGTGAGTCGTTGGTTGGTTTTTCTTGTTTTTGGGATGTCGACCGCAGCATTCGCCGACGCGCCGCCGGCGCTCGATAGAACGGCGCTTGACGCGGTGACGACGATTGGGGAAAAGGTCCGCCTTTTCCCCAATGGTCGCTGGGAATACATCGATGCGGCGAAAGCGGTCGAGGCACAGAAGCGCGCCGCTGAATATCCCGAGAACAAGACGCGCCCGGTCGAAGCGCAGGGCGGCTTGTTTGGTAGTTTTGGTCGGGTCATCATGCCCGGCGACAAGGATTACAACCGCGGTTCCTTGAACCCGAAGATGCACTGACCCACATTGGCCGACTATCGCTTCTGTCCGCAGTGTGGATTGGCGCTCAGTGTGCGGGCTGAGGGTGGGCTGGAACGACCAGAATGTGGTGCAGAAAATTGTGATTTCGTACTTTGGGATAACCCGGTGCCGGTTGTTGCGGCGTTGGTTGAGTATGGCGGTCGGGTCGTACTGGCGCGTAACGCAGCATGGCCGGAAAAGCAGTTTGGGCTGATCACTGGTTATCTCGAACGCGATGAAACGCCCGCTGCGGCGGTGGTTCGCGAAGTTGCCGAGGAGCTTGGCCTGGTGGCCCAGGCGGTTAATCAGATCGGGCTCTACGCCTTTGCCGCGAAGAATCAGTTAATCCTCGCCTATCACGTGGTCGCCAGCGGTGAGATTGTCCTCAATGAGGAGCTGGCTGAATTCAAACTGATTGAAGTAACCAAGCTGAAACCGTGGGATTTCGGTACCGGCCCAGCGGTTCGTGACTGGCTGGCAGAGCGTTCAGCGCAATAGTTTGCCGGCTTCTGGCGGCTCATCTGTTTGACGGACCGCTTCGCCCTCAATGATATAGCCGCCGCTTTTGCCTTCACTATTACCACCATTGCTGCGTGCCATCGATTCCGGAGCGATTCCCTGCTCACGGATCAGCTTGCGGACAGCACGGGTTTTCCACCACAACCAGCCCCACAGCATCAAGCCGCCAACGGCAACGACGGCCAGCGCCACCAGCGAAAACATGAAGGCGACCACGAGAAAAGCGCCACCTAATAGCAGCGTCAGCAATTTGCCGAAGATGCTTTGCGGCGGCGTGTTGAAACGGGCGTAGCGTTGGGAAAACTTCATTTGCTCTTCGGTCGTCATCGCGTTTGGGTCAAGCATCCAAAATGGAATTCAGATTTTATTCTGACAGAAAGCAGCTGGCGTCGTCTGTGCGCTCAATGTCGCCATTTTGTAACGATCTGTCAGCTGCCGGCCGGTTATTCCTGGCCGATGCTGTTGGCCCATTGCAAGGCCCGGGTTTGCGCCAGGTTGAGGGCTTTTGGGCTGATCCCGGGCAGGCTGGCCAGGTTCGCAGCCAGTTGTTCCAGATCGCCGCCTTCGCAGCTCTCGGCTAAACGCAGCATATCGCCGAGCACGCCGCGCCCCTCACAGAGCGCTTCTCGCACACTGCTGGCCAAGCCGAGCGGGGTGACGATTTCGGCAATCGGCTGGCCGACCAGCGTTGGCATCAAGGACATGATGCCGACCATAAAAGCTTGATCGGCCAAAGCGCCGTCTTTGGGGTGCAATGTTTCGGCCAATAGTTCCATCAGCCGGCCACGGGTGGCAGCCAGTAAAAGTAGCGGGTTGCTTGGCCCCTGCTGGCTACCGGAGGCGAAGACGAGTAACTGTAGCCAGCGTTGCAACTGGCGCCGACCCAGCACTGTGATGGCATGGCGCAATGAGGTGATTTTTTCGGTCGTTCCCGTACCGACGGAATTGGTCATGCGCAGCAGGTTGACCGTAAGACCCGGCTCCGGCTTCAGGGCAATTTCAATTTCGGCGGTGTCGGCATCACCGAGCAGCAGCCCCATCAGTTTCATCAGTGAAAGCTGCGAGTGATCGAGTTTTTTGCCGGCAATGATTGTCGGTTTGGCGAAGTAATAGCCCTGAAACAAGGTGAAGCCGAGCTTCAGGCATTGCTCCATCTGCTCGCGGGAGTCGACTTTTTCCGCCAGGAGTTGCTTGCCCAGTGGTTTCAGTTTCATCACCAGTTGCATTAGCTGAACGCGGGAAAGCGGCTGAATATCAACTTTGACGATTTCGACTAGGGCGAGAAGTTCGGCGAATTCCGGTTCGAGCTGGATCACGTCATCGAGTGCCAGCGTGAAGCCGGCGGCAATTAGTGCCTTGCAGCGTTCGACCACGGCAGGCGAGGGCGGCACGGTTTCGAGAATTTCCAGCACGACGGATTGGCGGGGCAGGAGTTCGAGCATGTCGCTGAAGAGAAACTCCTCGTCGACATTGATGAAGCCGCGATAGCAGCCCAGCGCCGCTTCAACACCTAGTTCGGCAAAGGCATTGACGATGACAGTCGCGGTGGCCTGCACGCCATCGGTGACTTCTGCCGAATTACGTGTGCCGTTGCGAAACAGCAGTTCATAAGCAAACAGTTGCTGTTCGCGGTCAAGGATCGGTTGGCGTCCGAGAAATAGCTGGTCAGCGGCTTCGTTGCTCACGAAATGTCCTTAGAAAGGTAGCTCAATGCCTGGCCAGACGGCACGCAGGGCTTGTCGGAAGTCGGCCTGAATCCGTTCGAGTGCCGCAGTATTGTCGGCCTCAAAACGTAGCACAACAACCGGCGTGGTGTTGGAAGGGCGAGCCAAGCCGAAACCATCAGCGTATTCGACGCGCATGCCATCAATCGTGATGATTTCCTGAGCGTTGGTGAATTTTCCCTCGGCCTTCAGTTTGTCAATGATCGCGAAGGGCTCACCTTCGGCCATTTTGATGTTGAGTTCCGGGGTCGACGGCGAATTGGGCAGGTTTTTCAACAGCGGATTACCATCGGCCGCACGCGACAGGATTTCGAGCAGGCGAGCGCCGGTGTACAGGCCGTCGTCAAAACCATACCAGCGTTCCTTGAAGAAGGTGTGGCCGGACATTTCGCCGGCCAGCGGCGCGCCGGTTTCCTTGAGCTTGGCTTTGACCAAGGCGTGGCCGGTGTTCCACATCAGCGGTACGCCGCCATGTTGGCGAATCCATGGCGCCAGTAAGCGGGTGCATTTGACGTCGTAAATGATCTGGCCGCCCGGGACGCGGGAGAGTACGTCGGCAGCAAACAGCATCAGCTGGCGGTCCGGATAGATAATCTCGCCGTCCTTGGTGACGACGCCAAGGCGGTCGCCGTCGCCGTCAAAGGCGATGCCGATTTCGGCGTCGGTTTCCTTGAGGGCGCGGATAACATCAGCTAGATTTTCCGGCTTCGAGGGATCTGGATGATGATTCGGGAAATTGCCATCGACTTCGCAGAATAACGGCACGATTTCGCAGCCGAGTCGCTTGAACAGGGCCGGGGCGATTGCACCGGCAACACCATTACCGCAATCCATGACGATCTTCATCGGCCGGGCGAGTTTGACGTCGCCAACGATTTTCTCGATATAGGCAGTCATGACATCGGCGCTACGCCGTTCGCCCTTGCCGTGCTTCAGATTGCCTGACTCGGCGCGTGCTTTCAGATCCTGGATCGCTTGCAGGGCGAGCGTTGTGCCGCCAATTACCATCTTCAAACCGTTGTAGTCCGGTGGGTTGTGGCTGCCGGTGACAGAAACGCAGGAGTGGCAGCCCAGTTCATAAGCGGCGAAATAGGTGACCGGCGTTGGGACGCAGCCGATATCGATGGCATCCACTCCGGCGGCACAGATGCCGTCCATCAAAGCGCCCGCCAGTTCCGGGCCGGAGAGGCGACCATCGCGACCGACGGCGATCGCTGGCTGGCCTTGTTCGGCTGCCATTGAGCCAAGGGCGTGGCCGATGCGGCGGACGACGTCGGCGGTTAATGATTTATCGACGATGCCCCGGATATCGTAGGCTTTGAAGATTTCAGCAGGCAGGAGTTGGCTCATGATGGTTTTTATGACGTTTCAGAAGAGAAGAAGTGTAAGAGCCTTTGGGGTAGCCAGTCCAGATTTCCTGGAAATGAACCGCTGACAAAGCCGACATGGCCACCGCTGGCCGGTTGTTCCAGGCGCACTTGCGGGCTGACCTCGGCGGCGGTGGGCAGATAACGGGCGGGCAAAAATGGGTCATTTTTCGGGTTGACCGCAAGCGTTGGTACGGCGATTGATTTCAGCCAGGGTTTCGCCGAGGCGCGGCGCCAGTAGTCATCGGCGCCGGCAAAGCCGTGGATCGGTGCCGTCACGGCATCATCGAACTGGTAAAGATTGATCGCCTGCAACATTTTTACTTCGTCAAACAGACCGGGAAATTGGCGCAGGCGACTGGCGGAAACAGCTTTCAGCGTTTTTAGAAAGTGCTGTGTATAAACCCGATTAAAGCCGCGTGCCAGATGCTGCCCGCAGGCAGCGAGATCGAGTGGTGCACACATGGCGGCGACGCCGGTGACCAGCTCTTCGGCAGCGCTGGCACGTTCGCCGGCCCATTTGAGCAGGGCGTTGCCGCCGAGCGAAACGCCGGCGGCGTGCAGTGGCCGGCCGCCGTTGGCGGCATGCAGGCGACGCAAAATCCAGTCGATTTCCGCAGAGTCACCCGAGTGATAAGCGCGGGGCCGCCGGTTCATTTCCCCCGAGCAGCCTCGAAAATGCGGCAGGGCGAGGCGCCAGCCGGCTTTCTGGCAGGCGATGGCGGTTGAGATGGCGTAGTGGCTTTGGGCGCTACCTTCCAGGCCGTGGAAGAGGACGAGCAGCGGTGCTTCGGCAGGGCCATCGAGATGATCGACGTCGATGAAGTCGCCATCCAGCGTTTCCCAGCGTTCGCGGCGCAATTTCAGCGCTGGTGGCTTGATCAGCAGCGGCCAGAGGGTTTGGGCGTGGCCGCCGGGGAGCCAGGAGGGGGCTTGGTAGGGCTTCACTGCCGATTAATGCAGCGTGTGCGGCACGGAGGTCTCGGCCAGTGCTTGATGGCCTTCATCGGCAGCGGAGGCGTGGCGACTGGCTAAGCGCCAACCGTGCGGGCCACGCGTGTATACCTGAGTGACGTGGAGGGGGCCGTGTGGGCTGGGGTCGTCGCCGACAAATAGGGTTTCGGTCAAGTGGTGAATGGCCAGGATTGAGCCTTGCCAGTGGGCAGTCAATGTTGCCTCGATGCGAATTTTTGCGGTGGTAAAAATGCCGCGCCAGCTTTCCCTGATCGCGGGAATGCCGAGCAGGCGGATGCCGGTGGGATGGACGCAAAGGGTTTCTTCATCCTCGGCCCAAAGGGCGATCATCTGGTCGGCATCGCCTTTGAGAATGGCCTCGTAAAAGGCTTTTTCGACATCTTCCGGCGCGGCAAAATTGCTGACTTTGCTCATCAGGCTATTCGCTTCAGCGCAGCGGCTAGAACCAGATCTGGCGATAGTTTATTCAGGCAGTCGAGATGGCCAAGCGGACATTCGCGCTTGAAGCAGGGGCTGCAATCGAGCTTCAGGCTGAGGATGTCGGCCTGGCCGGAGAGCGGTGGGGTGAAACCGGGCGATGAGGAACCGTACAAAGTGACTAGCGGACGATCGAGTGCGGCGGCGACGTGCATCAGACCGGAGTCGTTGCAGATGACCAGTTCTGCCATCGCCAGCAAATCGACCGCCTGACCGAGCGAGGTGGCGCCGCACAAATTTCGGCAGAGGCCGGGGGCGAGTTGCGAAATTTCCTCGGCGACGGCGTGGTCTTTCGGCGAGCCAAAGAGCCAGATGGCGCAGCCGCGTTCGGCCAGTTTTTTGGCCAGTGCCGCAAAGTGGGTGGCCGGCCAGCGTTTGGCCGGGCCGTATTCAGCACCCGGGCAGAAGGCGACGATGCGGGCCGGGCGCTCCAGTTTGAGCTCGGCCAATGTTTCTGCTTGGTCTGCTGCGGTCGACCGGATTTTTGGGTAAAAAACCGGTTTCGGCAGCGCCGTGCCGGGCGTTTCGGCGAGCTGGGCAAAACGCTCGACCATCAGCGGCAGGGCGGCTTTGTCGAGGCTGTGGCGGACGTTGATCAGGCCATAACGCAATTCGCCGGTAAAGCCGACACGTTTCGGGATGCCGGCCATGAATGGCACCAGTGCCGATTTCAGTGAATTGGGCAGAACATAAACGGCGTCGTATTGGCGTGCCGCCAGTTCGCGGGCCAAGCGCCAGCGCGGTTTGAGCGACAATTGGCCGTGGCCGAATGGGCTATCAATGACCTCGCTGATTTCATCCATGCGTTGCAGCACCGGAGCAACCCAGCGTGGCGCCAGGGCATCAAGCTGCAAACCGGGAAACTTGGCGTGCAGCCGCGCAAACAGCGGCTGCGCCATGATGGTATCGCCGATCCAGGAGGGGGCGACAATAAGGGCTTTCATTAGTTGTTAGACGTTAGTCATTAGTCGCTAGCAACTAGCAGCTAACGACTAAAACTCAATGACCCTTGGGCGCCTCGCCCTTGAAAACGTACTTGGTGCTGCAGTACGGGCAAACGACTTCGCCTGATTTCAGCACGTCAAGAAAAACCCGCGGATGGAGGCTCCACAACGCGGTGCCGGGTTGCGGACAGTGCAGCGGCAGGTCGTGGGCGGTCACTTCAATAGTCTTGTTATCGGACATCTTGATCTCCCTGAGCTTAGATGTAGGCCAGCCAGCTATCGTGCTGGGTCGAGCGGCCATAAACCACGTCAAAATATTTGGCTTGAATCTGGGCGGTGATCGGGCCACGGTGGCCGATGCCGATCTGCCGGCCATCCAATTCGCGAATCGGCGTCACTTCGGCGGCGGTGCCGGTGAAGAAGGCTTCGTCGCAGCAATAGACTTCGTCGCGGGTGATACGTTTTTCCTGCACTTCGAGGCCGAATTCTTCGGCGATTTGCAACACGGTGGCGCGAGTAATGCCTTCCAGACAGGAGGTCAGATCCGGGGTGTACAGCTTGCCCTTCTTGACGATGAAGAGGTTTTCGCCAGCGCCTTCAGCGACGTAGCCTTCCGGGTCGAGCAGCATGGCTTCGTCGTAACCGTCATTGGTTACTTCGTTATTGGCCAGGATGGAATTGATGTAGTGGCCGGACGCTTTGGCGCGAACCATGGAAATATTCACATGGTGGCGGGTGTAGCTGGAAACCTTGACGCGGATGCCGCGCTCCAAACCTTCTTCACCTAAATAAGCGCCCCACGGCCAGGCGGCGATGGCGACGTGCACCTTGGCGCCCTTTGGCGAAACACCCATTTTTTCCGAGCCGTAGAAGGCGATTGGGCGGAGGTAGCCGGATTCGAGATTGTTGGCGCGCAGCACTTCCTTGTGCGCCTCATTGATGGTGTCCTTGTCGAATGGCATGGCCATCTGGAAAATATGCGCCGAGTTGAACAGGCGGTCGGTGTGATCTTCCAGGCGGAAGATGGCGGTGCCGCGTTCGGTCTTATAGGCCCGGACGCCCTCAAAAACACTCATGCCATAGTGCAAAGAGTGGGTGAGGACGTGGGTGGTGGCTTCGCGCCAGGGCACTAGTTTGCCGTCTTGCCAAATAAATCCGTCGCGGTCAGACATCGACATGGTCATTTCTCCGTGTTGCGCGTATCAAAGCGCACAATTCTAGCCGAATTCAGACGTTAAAATAACGCTTTTGCCGATTGAGCTTGGTCATGATCTGGAAACCGAATGTCACCGTTGCTGCTGTCGTCATGCGTGACGGCAAATTTCTGCTGGTCGAGGAAGAAACTGAAGCGGGCCTGGCCTTCAATCAGCCGGCTGGTCACCTGGAAGAGGGCGAATCTTTGATCGATGCGGTGATTCGCGAGACGCTGGAAGAAACGGCCTACCATTTCAAGCCAACACATCTGGTTGGTATCTACAGCTGGCCACATCCAACCAAGGATGTGACGTACTTGCGCTTTGCCTTCGGTGGCGAATTGCGCGGCTACGAAGCGGGCCGCCAGTTGGATGAAGGTATTGTCGCGGCGCGCTGGTTGACGCTCGATGAAGCCAAGGCAACGCAGGCGCGCCATCGCAGCCCGTTGATCCTGCGCTGTATTGAAGATCAGATTGCCGGCAAGTCGGCACCGCTTGATCTGCTGGTGCATTACGGCTGATGCAGCGTTGGTTGATTTTCCTGTTGCTGGTTAATGCCGGGCCGGTTGCGGCCGATGAAACGGTGCTTGTTTGTTATGGCTATGGTTGCCTGGTGCAGGAGAATATCCATTACAGCGAAAGCCGGTTGCAGGAAATTGGTCGCCGGATGAATGCTGCGGCCATAGAAACAACGGCTGGCCCTAGGGTCGACGCCGAAAATGAGCGAAAAACGCTGTCTGCGGTCATTGGCCAGTTATACGCTTGGGCCGGCGAGCAGTCGGATGTCAAAAATGACCGGGGCGGCAATTATGCCGATGGCAGTATGCCCGGCAAAATGGATTGTATTGATCATTCGACGTCGACGACGCGGCTGCTCAAATTGCTTGAAGGGCGTGGCGATCTGCGTTGGCATCGCGTAGTGGAACCGGAAGTGCGACACTGGGCTTACGTTTTTCCGGCACACTATTCCGCGGTGATTGAAGAAAAATTGGATGGCGCTGGTGAGCCGGCGCGCTTCGCCGTCGATAGCTGGTTTGTTGATAATGGTGAACCGGCGGTGATTTTGCCGCTGGATGATTGGAAAAAAGGGGCTGGGCCAGATGTCTAAAAAAACCGTGGTAGTCGGCTTGTCCGGCGGCGTCGATTCCTCCGTCGCGGCACTTTTGCTCAAACGCCAGGGCTGGAACGTGATTGGCCTGTTCATGAAAAACTGGGAGGACGACGACACCGAGGAATACTGTTCGTCGCGCCAGGATCTGATCGACGTGATGAGCGTCGCCGATCGCATCGGTATCGATGTTGAAGTGGTTAATTTCGCTGCCGAATATCGTGACCGCGTATTCGCTGAATTCCTCCGCGAATACCAGGCGGGGCGGACGCCTAACCCGGACATCCTGTGTAATTCTGAAATCAAGTTCAAGGCGTTTCTTGATCACGCCATGCAGCTCGGTGCCGACAAAATCGCCACCGGCCACTATGCCGGCGTGCGCGAATTCAATGGTGAGTTTCAGTTGCTGAAAGCTGAGGATGGCACCAAGGATCAAAGTTATTTTCTTTATCGCCTGAATCAGGCACAGCTATCAAAAACACTTTTCCCGCTGGCTGATATTTACAAGCGCGAGGTGCGCAAAATCGCCGAGGCGGAAGGCCTGCACGTCGCCGCCAAAAAGGATTCGACGGGCATTTGCTTTATCGGCGAACGGCCCTTTAAGGAATTTCTCAGCCGCTATTTGCCGCCCAAAAAGGGTGAAATTCGCCGACTGGATGATGGCAAGGTGCTTGGCGAACACGATGGCCTGATGTTTCATACGCTTGGCCAGCGCAAGGGGCTGCATATCGGCGGGCTGAAGGAAAAAGGCCATGCCGGCGGCGGTGATCACGACGCCTGGTTTGTGGCCGGCAAGGACATGGAAAACAATGTGCTGCATGTCGTTCAAGGCCATGACCATCCCGCCTTGTTGCGTACTTCCTTGGAAGCCGAGCAATTGTCCTGGGTCTCCGGTGCAACTGCCCAGCATTGGCCGCATACGCACTGGGTTTATACCGCCAAGCCTCGCTACCGGACAACCGATCAACCCTGTGAAGTCGAGTTGGTCGATGCCGATCGTTGTGTCATTAATTTTGCCGAGCCGCAATGGGCGCTGACGCCGGGCCAGTCAGTGGTGCTGTACGAAAGCCGGGTTTGCCTGGGCGGCGGCGTGATTCGCTAAGGGCGCTCAGTCTTAGAGCACTCAGTCGTCGCTGTTGCGCATTTCAGACTTTTCGATCACTTCGCAAAAGGCGTGTAACAAGTCGGGGTCATGTTTGATCCCGCTTTCGCTATGCAGGATATTCATCACGTCCTGATGACGACGGGCCTTGTGGTAAGGGCGCGCGACGGCCATCGCGTCATAGTTGTCGGCCAGCGAAATAATTCGCGCATAGAGCGGAATGTCGGTGCCGGCCAGACCGTCCGGGTAGCCTGTGCCGTTAAAGTTTTCATGGTGATGCCGGACAACTTGGGCAATTTCCGGTGAGCGGTCGCCACCCAGAGCCAGAACGATCCGCTCGCCGATCAGCGGATGTTGTTTCATCACCGCCCATTCGCTCGCTTCGAAGGCCGCCGGTTTGCCTAAAACATGGTCGGGAATGCCGATCTTGCCGATGTCGTGAAACTGGGCGCCGAGAGCCAATACTTCAAGTTCGCGTGCAGACAGATTGATATGGCAGCCCAACTCGGTCGACAACTGGACAACGCGATCAGAGTGCATGCGGGTGTTGTTGTCGCGCTCGCCCAAGGCGACGGTCAGTGAGCGGGCGAAGTTTTCCATCAGTGAGTCCTCGTGTTCTGTCAATGTTCGCATGGTCCATGCCTGATAATTCTTAAAAACTTGGAATTCGACTGTGCAATATCATTGACAGTTCAATCAAGAATTTTTGAAGCGCGGCAGAATGAAAAAAAGGTGCCCGAAAGCACCTTTTTTAATTCGACGAACGCCAAATGGCTTAATCGTGCGGAACGGTATCGGCAAAAGAGGGGCGTTGCATCAGCTTGGTGTAGAGCTTGCCCAGATTGGGGTGACTTTCCTGCCAGTTGATCTCGGCAAAGCGGAAGCTTAAATAACCCAGAGCCGTCCCTGTGCCAATATCGGCCATAGAGAAATGGGTGCCAACGCAGAAGGGCTTCTCGCTGAGTTCCTTGGCCATGAACTCCAGACCACGGGTGATTTTGGTGCGCTGGCGGGCGATCCAGTCGGTGCTCTGCTGTTCTTGCGGGCGCTTGGCTTCAAGAAAAGCCGTGGCGGCGGCATCGCAAATGCCGTCAGCTAGTGCTTCCCAGCGCTTGACCTCGGTGCGTTCGCGATTCGGCACGGGGAATAGCTTGTTGTTCGGGGTCACGTTGTCGATGTATTCGACAATCACGCGGGAATCGAACAGTGGCGTTTCGTCGTCCAGCACTAGCACGGGGATTTTGCCGAGCGGATTGATGTTGGGCACCATGCTGTCAGCCAGCCACGGTGAATCAATCGCGAAATCGTATTCGATCTTTTTTTCGGCCAGAACGATACGCACTTTGCGCGCAAATGGACTGGTATGGGAGCCGATCAGCTTCATCACATGCTCTTTGATTTGGGGAGCGGGAATTATAGCGTATGGGCAGCGGTTCGTCGGGAAGGTAAAATTGCGAGCTTACTGAAAAGGATGCTTTTATGACTTTCGATGCCTCGGCTGCCCAGTTTTTGACCGCTATTTCCCCGCTCGATGGCCGCTATGCCGGCAAGGTTGATGCGTTGCGCGAACATTTTTCCGAATATGGCTTGATCAAATGCCGCCTCTTGGTGGAAGTCGAATGGCTGAAAGCCTTGGCCGCAGAAGCGCACTTTACGGAAATTGCCCCTTTTTCGGCGTCGACCGTAGCCGAGCTGGATGCACTAGTCGCCAACTTCGGGCCGGAGCAAGCGGCTGAAGTGAAAGCCATTGAGGCAGTCACCAACCACGACGTCAAGGCGCTGGAATACTGGATCAAGGAGCACACCAAGGGCAATGCCGAAGTGACCAAGGTCGGCGAGTTCATTCACTTTGCCTGTACTTCGGAAGACATTAACAACCTGTCGCACGCGCTGATGTGCAAAGGGGCTCGCGAACAGGCAATGTTGCCGATGCTCGACAAGTTGCTCGCCCGCCTCAAAGAACTGGCCCACGTTAACGCCGAAGTGCCGATGATGAGCCGTACTCACGGCCAGCCGGCAACGCCGACGACGCTCGGCAAGGAAATGGCCAACGTCGCCTATCGTCTGGAGCGGGCGCGCACACGTATTGCCGCCGTCGAACTGTTGGGCAAAATCAATGGCGCGGTCGGCAACTACAACGCCCACTTGGTCGCCTACCCGGGTTACGATTGGGAAGGTTTTGCCCAGCGCTTCGTCGAATCGCTCGGCCTGACGTTTAATCCCTACACCATCCAGATCGAGCCGCATGACGCGCTGGCTGAATTGTTTGATGCCTTCGCCCGCGCCAACAGCATCCTGATCGACTTTGACCGTGATGTCTGGGGTTATATCTCGCTGGGCTTCTTCAAGCAAAAGGTTAAGGCGGGTGAAATCGGTTCCTCGACCATGCCGCACAAGGTCAATCCGATCGATTTCGAGAACTCCGAAGGCAACCTCGGCTTGGCTAATGCCGTGCTCAAGCATCTCGCTGAAAAGCTGCCGATTTCACGCTGGCAGCGCGACCTGACCGATTCGACCGTGCTGCGCAACATGGGCGTCGGCCTCGGTTACTCGCTGCTGGCTTACGACTCGCTGTTGAAAGGCATGAGCAAGCTCGAAGTCAATGCTGACACCATGCTGGCTGACCTCGACGCCAACTGGGAACTGCTCGCTGAGCCGATCCAGACCGTGATGCGTCGCTACGCTGTGCCGAACGCTTACGAAAAGCTCAAGGAACTGACCCGCGGTACCCGTGTTTCGCGCGCCGGCATGCAGGAATTTGTCTCGACGTTGGAAATTCCGGCCGAGGCCAAGGCTGAACTGCTCAAGCTGACGCCGTGGGATTACACCGGCAAGGCGGCCGAATTGGCAAAGCGTATCTAAATGCAGTGCGCTAAATGTGGCCAGGAAGTGCCGGCGGACGCCATTTATTGTCCGCATTGCACCGGTGAGCGCAAAACCACGGATCAGGATGTGATCCGTGGCGGTATTCGGGGTGGGATGATCGGCTTGTTCCTCGGCTTGCTACCATCGCTGGGGTTGCTCTATTACTTTGGCGCCGAGCGCGGGATCAAGGCGATTGCCTTCATCATTCCGGTGACCACATTTACTACCGGCCTGATCATTGGAATGGTCAAAGCTAAACGGGACTGGAAATAATGTCTTTTGCTGAAAATTTGAAGAAACTTCCTGGAATTTCTCACCTTGCTGCGGTCAACCTGCTGGATAAGCAAGAAACCGTGGTCGCCACGATCGAAAACAAGGCTGGTAGCCAGGGTTCGCTAGCGGTATACAACCATCTGGCGCAAACCTACGGTTCGATCAATTCTGAAGCCGCCAAAAAGGGCTTGGAGATTTTTGCCGAGCATTCCGATGATGCCCGTGCGAACTCTGGCAAGCACCCGAATATTGACCGACTAATCGCGATTGATCAGGGTGCTCCGGCGCTACGCGTCAAGCATGTCTTTGCCGTCTGAATGTTGCACCGAAGCAGGCTGGTGGCTTGTCGTCACCAAAGCATAACTTTTTTGGAATAAAATCGTCGCCGCCAGCGTATACCGTAGTGAAGCCGCGAAATTCCTCATCAATAACGGAGAAAACCAAATGAAATCAAAGATTCTGCTCGCCCTCATCTCGATCACCCTGGCCGGCACTGCCGCCGCTCAGATCAAACCTGAAGATGCTATCAAGTGGCGTCAGTCCGGTTACGGTTTTATGGCCTGGAACATGGCCCGCATCAAGATGAACGTTGAAGGTACTTACAACAAGGACGAAGTCATCAAGGCGGCCAATGCGATCCAGGCTGTAGCTAACTCCGGTATGGGCGCGCTCTATCCGGCCGGTACTGACAAAGGCACGGGTTGGGAAAAAACTCGCGTCAAGCCTGATTTTTTCACCAACAAGGAAGGCGTGACCAAAGTCGCTATGGCCTTTAACAAGGAAGCCAATGAAATGGCCAAGGTCGCTGCCGCCGGTGATGCCGCAGCCACCAAGGAGCAGTTCGGCAAGTTGGCAGGAACCTGCAAGGGCTGCCACGATGATTTCAAAATCAAGGATTAATCAGTTGCGTTAGCGCATTGCTGCAGGCGCCTCCGGGCGCCTGTTCCATTTTGACGAGTGAAATTGCACCATGAATGAACCAAAATTCCGACTTTGGGACCTACCCACCCGACTCTTTCACTGGTCGCTGGTGCTGGCCGTCGCCGCCGCGATTATCAGTGGCCAGCTTGGCGGTAACCTGATCGACTGGCATGGGCGGATCGGCCTATTTATCGTTGGCCTGATTGTCTTTCGTTTGGTCTGGGGGCTGGTTGGCTCGACCTACGCCCGCTTTCTGCAATTTTTCCCGACGCCGGCCAAGATCAGGGCCTATCTGCGCGGCGAGTGGCATGAAGAAGGGCATAACCCGCTCGGTGCGCTGTCGGTTTTTGGCCTTCTGGGGCTGTTGACCGCACAAGTCAGCATGGGCCTGTTTGCCAATGACGACATTGCCTTCGTCGGTCCGCTTTTTGATCTGGTCAGCAAGAGTATGAGCAATCGCCTGAGCGGCATTCACCATCTGCTCTCGAATGTGATTTATCTGCTGATCGCCATGCATATCGGCGCCATTGCCTTCTATGGCCACGTTAAGCAGCAGAAGCTGGTCAAGCCGATGCTCACCGGCTGGAAAGACGGCCAGGGCGAGTCGTCGCGTGGCGGCGGCGTGGTCGCACTGGTGGTGGCGCTTGGCCTTGCCGCCGCTGCGGTTTATGGTGCTAGCGGCACCTGGATGCCTGCTTCACCCCCTCCGCCACCAACTGCCGAAACGCCGAACTGGTAACTGCAGGTCAATTCCGCTGAACTCGTCTGTTCGGTTGAAGGCCGAGGATTTAAAGTAAGCGCTGTTTTTCTGCGGGCGCCATCAGGGATCAGTCGGTGACGGGCGGCATAATGGTCAGAAATTCTCTTGCTCAGCCAAGAAAATGCTGCGCCTAAAGTAAGACTTCTGATCGTTTTTTGCTTTTAGACGACGGCGCCGTCTTCGTTGGCGCCTTCGATGACCTTTTTCTGTTTGATGAACTGCTCGCGCGAGACGCCCAGCCACATGACCAACGGGCTGGCGACGAGGACCGAGGAGTAGATGCCGAAACAGATGCCGATGGTCAGTGCCATGGCGAAGTAGTGCAGTGTTTCGCCGCCGAAAATCAGCATCGACAAGACCATTAACTGCGTCGAGCCGTGGGTGATGATCGTCCGGCTGATCGTGCTGGTGATGGCGTGGTCGAGCACTTCTGGCGTGGTCAGGCCGCGTACCCGTTTGAAAGTTTCACGGACGCGGTCGAAAACGACGACTGATTCATTGACCGAGTAACCCAGCACGGCCAGCACCGCCGCCAGTACCGAGAGGGAGAACTCCCACTGGAAAAAGGCGAAGAAGCCGAGAATGATAATGACGTCGTGCAAGTTGGCGATGATGGCCGAGACCGAAAAGCGCCACTCAAAGCGGAAGGCGAGGTATACGACGATGCCGATGATGACCAGCAGCAGGGCCATCGCCCCATTCTCAGCGAGCTCCTTGCCAACTTGCGGACCGACGAATTCGACCCGGCGCAGGCTGGCGCCCGGCGCATCGGCTTCGAGTGCCTTGAGGACAGATTCGCCGAGCTGGTTGTTGTTCTGCTCAGCCTTCAGCGGCAAACGGATCATGACATCCTGTGAAGAGCCGAAGTTCTGCACGGCATAGTCGGTGAAACCAGCCTTGCCAAGCGAGCCGCGTATCTTTTCAAGATCAGCCGATTGCTGGTAACTGACTTCAATCAGCGTGCCGCCGGTGAATTCGACCGAGAGATGCAGCCCCTTGCTGAACAAAAACACCACGGCGAGCAGAAAAGTGATCAACGAGATGATATTGAACTTCAGCGCATGGCGCATGAAGGGGATGTCTTTGTGAATACGGAAAAATTCCATTTTCGTTTTTCCTTATTTCTGGCCGTTGACCGTAGGGCCAGCTGTTGTGGTCGTAGCAATGCCCGGTTTCCAGACCTGGCCGATGGCGATCTTGGTCAGTTTCTTCTGGCGACCGTAGATCAGGTTCACCAAAGCGCGCGAGACGACGACCGAGGAGAAGATTGAGGTCAGAATGCCCAGACAATGCACCACGGCAAAGCCGCGAATTGGGCCGGAGCCGAAAATCAGCAGGGCCAGACCGGCGATCAGGGTGGTGATGTTGGAGTCGAGAATAGTCCCGAAAGCGCGCTCGTAACCTTCAGAGATCGCCGCTTGTGGCGGCATCCCGGCTCGTAGTTCTTCTCGCACTCGTTCATTGATCAAGACGTTGGCGTCAATCGCCATACCCAGTGTCAGCGCAATAGCGGCGATGCCCGGCAGGGTGAGCGTTGCTTGCAACATTGAAAGAATGGCGATCAGGAAGAGCAGGTTGGAAGCCAATGCCAAGACCGAAACAACACCGAATACACGGTAATACATGATCATGAACAGGGCGATGGCGGCAAACCCCCACATCGTCGAGTGGAAACCCTTGCGGATATTGTCTGCACCAAGGCTGGGGCCGATGGTGCGTTCCTCGATGATGTCCATCGGCGCGGCGAGCGAACCCGCGCGCAGCAGCAGAGCTGTATCGTTGGCTTCGGTGGTGGTCATCCGGCCGGAAATCTGCACCCGGCCGCCGCCGATTTCAGCCCGGATAACTGGCGCGGTAACGACTTCGCCTTTGCCCTTTTCGATCAGCAGAATGGCCATCCGTTTATTGACGTTGTCGCGCGTGACATCCTTGAAAATACGGGCGCCAGCCGAGTCGAGTGTCAAATGGACCGCCGCTTCCTGAGTCTGCGTATCGAAGCCAGGTTGAGCATCGGTTAGGCGGTCGCCGGTTAGCACAACTTGTTTCTTGACCAGCAGCGGCTGACCGCCACGTTCGTTATAAACCTCCGTGCCGAACGGCGGATTGCCGCCCATTGCAGCTTCCAACGCGCCCGGTGAGTCATCGACCATGCGGATTTCGAGAGTTGCTGTGCGGCCGAGAATGTCCTTGGCCTTGGCTGTATCCTGCACGCCGGGGAGCTGGACAACGATGCGGTCAGCGCCTTGCTGCTGGATCACCGGCTCGGCGACGCCGAGTTCGTTGATCCGGTTATGCAGGGTGGTGATGTTCTGCTTGATAGCAAATTCGCCGATGCGCTTCTGCGCTTCTGGTTTTAACGTAGCGACCAGTTTTGGATCACTGGCGTCGCCCTGTTCAGTGACGATCAGGTCGGGCTGCGCGTCGCTGATGACATTACGTGCCTTGTCGCGCGTTTCGACGTCGCGGAAGCGGATGACGATGCGCTCGCCTTCGCGGCCAACGCCACCGTGGCGCAGATTCTTGTCACGCATGGCAGTTCGCAGATCGGCCGAAGTGGAGTCGAGGCGCTTGGTCAGCGCGCCCTTCATGTCGACTTGCAGCAAAAAATGCACGCCGCCGCGCAGATCGAGACCGAGGTACATCGGCAGCGCATGCAGCGAGGTCAACCAGTGTGGTGAGGCAGTCAGCAGGTTGAGCGCGACGACATATTGCGGATCAGCCGCGTTCGGGTTGAAGGCTTTTTCGAGTAGATCCTTCGCCTTCAGCTGGGTATCGGTGTCCTTCAGGCGCACTTTGACACCCACTGTGTCGAGCTGGATGCCGTCGTGCACGATGCTGCCGGCGGTCAAGGTTTCTTCGACGCGGGCTTTTGCCTTGTCGTCAACCTTGATCGTCGCCTTGGCACTGGAAACCTGCACGGCCGGGGATTCACCGAAGAAATTCGGCAGGGTATAGACGAAGCCCAGCACCAGCGCGATGGCAACGGTAATGTACTTCCAGAGTGGGTAGCGATTCATAGTGGCTTTTAAATGCAAGAAGGCGGCTGCGAGCCGCCTTCTGGGGTGATTACAGCGACTTCAGCGTGCCCTTGGGCAAAACCAGACCGATCGATGGTTTTTGCACGACAACTTCGGTGCCGGCAGCAATTTCTACCGTCACGTAGCTATCAGCAACTTTGACCACCTTGCCGAGCAAGCCACCACCGGTCACGACTTCGTCGCCTTTGGCCAGGCCGGAGAGCAGGGCCTTGTGTTCCTTGGCCTTCTTCATTTGTGGGCGAATCATCAGGAACCACAGCACGACGAACATCAGGATCATCGGCAATAGTTGCATGATGCCATCTAGCGGGCCACCAGCAGCGGCGCCAGCAGTTTGGGCGTGGGCAAGACTAATCATGGGTGAAACTCCTGAAAGCTAAGAAACAAAGCGCGTGATTCTATCATTGGCCGGAAGAACGGTCGCGGGCAAAGGCAGCGACCCACTCGTTCAGGGTGCCGGCCTCAATGGCGGCGCGCATTTCAGCCATAATGGTCTGGTAGAAATGCAGGTTGTGGATGGTGTTGAGCATGCCACCGAGAATTTCGCCGCAACGGAAAAGGTGATGTAGATAAGCCCGTGTGAAGTTCTGGCAGGTATAGCAGGAGCAGGACGGATCGAGTGAGCCGGTGTCAGTCTTATGGCGAGCATTCTTGATTTTGACATCGCCAAAGCGGGTAAATAGGTGGCCGTTGCGGGCGTTGCGCGTCGGCATGACGCAATCGAACATGTCGATGCCGGCTTTGACCGAGAAGACCAGATCTTCCGGCGTACCGACGCCCATCAGGTAACGCGGCTTGTGGATCGGCATTTTGGGGGCGGTATGGGCAAGGATGCGCGCCATGTCTTCCTTCGGTTCGCCAACCGACAGGCCGCCAATGGCCATGCCGTCGAATCCGATGTCGTCGAGCCCGGCGAGTGACTCCGTGCGCAAATCTTCGTGCATGCCGCCCTGGACGATGCCGAATAGCGCGTTACTATTTTCCTGTTTGTTGTGTTCATCGCGCGAGCGCTGCGCCCAGCGCATCGACAAGCGCATCGACTTGGCGGCTTCCTCGTGGCTGGCCGGGTAGGGCGTGCATTCGTCGAAAATCATCACGATGTCGGAATTCAGCACTTTCTGAATCTGCATCGAGATTTCCGGCGTCAGGAAAAGCTTGGCACCATCGTGCGGCGAGGAAAATTTGACGCCTTCCTCGGTGATCTTGCGCATGGCGCCGAGCGAGAAGACCTGAAAGCCGCCGGAATCGGTGAGGATGGGTTTCTGCCAATTCATGAAGTCGTGCAGGCCCTTGTGGGCAGCCACTACCTCCAGCCCTGGCCGCAGCCAGAGGTGGAAGGTGTTGCCGAGGCAAATCTGCGCCTTGATGTCATGCAAGGATTGCGGCGTCATCGCCTTGACCGTGCCATAAGTGCCGACCGGCATGAAAACGGGTGTTTCGATAACGCCGTGGGCGAGGGTCAGGGTGCCACGGCGGGCGTCACCGTCGGTTTTCAGGAGTTCAAACTGCATCGATTTTTTCCAGAAGCATGGCGTCGCCATAGCTGAAGAAGCGGTAGCGCTCGGCTACAGCGTGTGCATAGGTGGCACGGATATTGTCGTAGCCGGCAAAGGCCGAAACCAGCATCAAGAGCGTCGATTTCGGCAGGTGAAAATTGGTGATCAGCCGGTCCACCACCTTGAAACGGTAACCGGGGGTAATAAAAATGTCGGTTTCAGCCGGGCCGCTGCGCACCGAGCCATCCGGGTTGCCGGCAGATTCCAGAGCACGCAGGCTGGTCGTACCAACGGCAATGATCCGGCCACCGGTGGCGCGGGTCGCGGCGATTGCTTCAGCAGTTGCGATTGGAATTTCAAAGCGCTCGCTGTGCATGCGGTGCTCGGCAATCTTGTCAACGCGCACCGGTTGGTAGGTGCCGGCGCCGACATGCAGGGTCAGGAAGGCGGTTTGCACGCCTTGGGCGCGCAGCGTGGCGAGCATGGCTTCATCGAAATGCAGGCCGGCGGTCGGTGCGGCGACGGCACCCGGTTCGCGGGCATAGACGGTCTGGTAACGGGCTTCGTCGGCACCTTCTGCCGGGTGCTCGATGTAGGGCGGGAGCGGTAGTTTGCCGAAGCGCTCGGCCAGCTCCCAGAGGTTGCTGCGGTCAACTAGTTCCAAAGCAAAGAATTCACCACTGGCTCCGGCGCGACCGGTCACGACGACATCAAAAGCCTCGGCCAGGGTGATCCGCGTACTGGGTTTGGGCGACTTGCTGGCGCGAATTTGGGCGATGGCGTGAGTGTCATCGACGATGCGTTCGAGCAGCACTTCAACCTGGCCACCGGTTGCCTTCTGCCCGAAGAAGCGGGCCTTGATCACCCGCGTGTCATTGAAGATAAGCAGGTCGCCCGCCTTCAGCAAAGCCGGAAGATCGGTAAAATTTCGATCAATTTGCTGTTGACCGCAGACGTGCAATAGCCGGCTGCCGCTCCGTTCGGTTGCGGGGTGCTGGGCGATCAGTTCAGGCGGGAGGGAGAAGTCGAAGTCGTCGACGGTCAACGACATGGTATGAAATCCGTTCGCTTAAATGAAAAAGGCTTTCCGTCTGGAAAGCCTTTCCCTGTCTAACTGGTGCCCCGAGCCAGACTCGAACTGGCACACCTTTCGGCGGCGGATTTTGAATCCGCTGCGTCTACCGATTCCGCCATCGGGGCGAATGGAGGCCGAATTATCCACGAATCACTTCTTTGGTTCAAGCGAATCTGCACAGGGGAAGGTATTTGCTAGGGCGCTGGCGACCGTTGTCGCAGTGCTGGCAGTCGAGTTTGGTGGTTGGCGGTCGAGATGGCCGAGCACGGCGCGAACCAGGCGGGCCGAGAGATTGCCGTCGGTGGGCAGGCAGAAGGCGTTCAGTTTGACGCCAACTTTCTCGGCCAGATAATCGCTGACGGCATAGCCATCGGCAAAGCCGGCAAGATAGCCAATACAACGGGCGCTCTGGACTGACTGGTAGGGGTCGGTGCTTTTTTTTGCGGCGTAAAAACCTTCAGCGGCCTGGCAGTCCGTTCGCAACTCTTGATTTGAGTAGGCGTGGGCCTGAACGGAGAAGAGCAAGGCAACTAACCAAAGAAATTTCATGACTTTTCAAACCAGCTAAGTTTTTCGTGCAGACCGACAACGCTGCCGACCACAATTAATGCGGGGGGTTTGATACCAGAATCGAGAATCCGCTGCGGCAGTGTGCCGAGCGTGGCAAGCAGGGTTTGCTGATCGGGCAGGGTGCCGTTGCGGACTACGGCGGCCGGGGTCATTGAAGGCAGGCCGTGATTGATCATTTGCCGGCAAATGTCAGCAGCGGCGCCAATACCCATGTAAAAAACGATAGTTTGCTTTGGTCGCGCCAGGGCCGGCCAGTCGAGATTGACCGAGCCGTCCTTAAGGTGGCCGGTGACAAAGGTGACGGCTTGAGCGTGGTCACGATGCGTCAAGGGGAACCCTGAATAGGCAGCGCAGCCAGCCGCCGCGGTGACGCCGGGAATGACTTCGAAGGGAATGGCAGAGGCAACCAGCGTTTCCAGCTCTTCGCCACCGCGCCCGAAGATGAACGGGTCGCCACCTTTCAGGCGAACGACGGAAAGGCCTTCGTGGGCAAGATCAACCAGTAACTGGTTAATTGAGTCTTGCGGCAAGGTGTGTTTCGAAGCTTCCTTGCCGGCGTAGATAAGCCGGGCGTCAGGACGGGCGAGATCCATGATGGCGCTGCTCACGAGATGGTCGAAGACCAGCGCATCGGCCTGCCCAATCAGGCGTGCAGCTTTCACTGTGAGTAAGTCAGGATCGCCCGGGCCAGCACCGATCAGCCAGACTTTGCCTGTTTCAAGTTTGTCGTTTTTTTTCATGTTTTAAATGTACCTTTGGGCGGCCATCCTAATGCGGGAGAAGGCGGCTGCCAATAGGCGGGATGGAAGGAGTTTTTTATTAATACAAAAGTACTACAAAAATAGTCCGTTATAACTACAAGCTTTTGAATATTAATGTTTTCTAATGGTTTCAAAGCTTGATAAAAATCAAGGATGCGATTTTGGTGGAGGTTCAACCTAGCGAACATCCCGTTGGGGGGTTAAATGTGCCTTGTTTTGATCTAGGAGATAAAAGATGAAAAAAACCGTAGTAGGGATGCTGACCATGACTGCCATGGCTTTTGCCATGGGTTCTGCTTTCGCTCAGGACGCCGCCAAGGCGCCCGAGTTGAGCGCTGCTGAAAAAGAGCAGGCCAAGAAAATTTACTTCGAGCGTTGTGCGGGTTGTCACGGTGTGCTGCGTAAGGGCGCTACCGGCAAGAACCTCGAACCGCATTGGTCGAAGAAGGACAAGGATGGCAACGTCACCGAGGGCGGTACGCTCAAACTCGGCCAGAACCGTCTGGAAAAGATCATCGGTTATGGTACTGATGGCGGCATGGTTAACTTTGATGACATCCTGACCAAGGAAGAAATTAGCCTGATGTCGAAGTACATCCAGAACACGCCGGATGTGCCGCCGGAGTTCTCGCTCAAGGATCAGTTGGATAGCTGGAAAGTCATCATGGCGGTCAAGGATCGCCCGACCAAGCAGATGAACAAGCTGAACCTGAATAACATTTTCTCAGTGACCCTGCGGGATACTGGTGAAGTGGCACTGATTGATGGCGATACGAAGGACATCGTTAACGTTGTCAAGACTGGCTACGCCGTACATATTTCCCGTGTTTCTGCTTCCGGCCGCTATGTCTATGTGATCGGCCGTGATGGTCGCGTTTCGTTGATCGACCTTTGGCTGGAAAAACCGGCCGTCGTTGCTGAAGTCAAGATTGCCTTCGATGCGCGCTCGATTGATACCTCCAAGTTCAAGGGCTTTGAGGACAAATACGCGATTGCTGGTGGCTATTGGCCGCCGCAATACACCATCATGGATGGCGATACATTGAAGCCGCTCAAGGTAGTTTCTACTCGGGGCATGACGGTTGATGGCGAATACCATCCGGAACCACGAGTCGCTTCCATCGTTTCGTCTTTCATCAAGCCGGAATGGGTCGTTAATATTAAGGAAACCGGCCAGATTCTGTTGGTCGATTACACCGACATCGAGAACCTGAAGACGACCACCATCGGTTCGGCGAAATTCCTGCATGACGGTGGCTGGGATGCTTCCAAGCGTTACTTCCTAGTGGCTGCCAATGCCTCCAACAAGATTGCTGCGGTCGACACTAAGACGGGCAAGCTTGCAGCATTGGTCGATGTCGCCAAGATTCCGCATCCGGGTCGTGGCGCCAACTTCACGCATCCGAAATTTGGTCCGGTCTGGGCGACGGGCCACCTTGGTGCCGATGTTCTGACGCTAATCAGCACGCCGTCGGATAAGAAGTCGGATGCCAAGTTCAAGGAATACAACTGGAAGGTTGTTCAGGAAGTCAAGCACGTACCGGGCAACCTGTTCGTCAAGACGCATCCGAAGTCCAAGCATTTGTGGGCTGACTCGGCGCAGAACTCGGACAAGACGCTGGCTGAATCCGTCTCTGTCTGGGATATGGCTGACCTCTCCAAGCCCAAGGCTGTGCTGAATGTAGCCAAGGATTCCGGTATGCCGGAAGCCAAGGCAACCAAGCGCGCCGTTCATCCGGAATACTCGGCTGATGGCAAGGAAGTCTGGATCTCCCTGTGGGGCGGCAAGACTGACCAGTCCGCTATCGTCGTTTATGATGATGCAACGTTGAAGGTCAAGAAAGTGATTACCGATCCGAAGATGATCACGCCAACCGGGAAGTTCAATATCTACAACACACAGCACGACATTTACTAATCTGGCCTGGCGTTAGTTTGTAACGATAAACGGGGGCGCAAGCCCCCGTCTCGCGTATAAAACGGAGATAAAAATGAATCAAAAATTAAGCGCTTTACTGGTTGTGGGTGCCCTGATGGCCTTTGGTTCCTCGGCCGCTTTTGCTGCCCCGGACTGGAGCAAGGTGCCAAAGAAGGATCTCCACGTCATTCACCCAGGTGTTTCACCAGTTGAGTGGGTGAGAGGCGGTGATCACAGCGGTGCTGGTGGCCTGAAAAAAGGTGAAACCTGTGCCGGTTGCCACGTTGACGATAAGGGCAAGCTGGATATCGATTTGAAGCGTCTGGCCAGCAAGGAAATGGAACCGGTTGGCGCACCGAAGACGATGACCTACCCGGTTGGCGTTCAGGCGGCTTTTGATGCGACGAACCTTTATGTTCGTCTGACTTTCAAGGCACCGGCCGGTGGCGCTGATCACTCCGACAAGGAAAATGAAGTCAAAGCTTCGATCTTGTTCCCGGACGAAAAAGTTGCAATCGGCAACCAAATTGGTTGCTGGGCGGCTTGCCACAAGGATGCTCGCACCATGCCGGGCGCTGATGCCAAGAAGACCAAGTACGCCACACCGGGTTCGATGGACCTGATGCAGTGGAAGAGCGGTGGCGGTGGCAAGGCAGTTGACGGTATCGTCACTGACAAGCGCAACATGGAAGGTGGCAAGGCTGGCGTGACGGCTGAAGGCGCCAAGGCGGGCGATGTTTATACCGTCACCTTTACCCGCAAGTTGGCCGGTGGCGTCAATCTGGCTGCGGGCAAAGCTGTGCCGTTCGGTGTGGCAATTCACGCCGACAGTTCGGGTGGGCGTTTCCACCACGTTTCTTTCGGTCACACCATCGGCCTCGGTGTTGATGGTGATGTGAAAGCAGTCAAGCAATAATCGGCTGGGTATCCGGAGTTCATTGCAATGGTCGCCGGATTCCCTCCAATCAAACGAGCGTCAGTACTGCTGGCGCTCGTTTCTTTTTCTGTTATGGCCGAACAAACGGTTGAGATCGGTATTGAGAAATACACTTTCACCCCGCAGGAAATCAAAATTCGCGTTGGTGATACGGTGAAGTGGATCAATCGTGAAAAGCGGACTAGCCATTCGGTACTGTTTCCACAAGAGGGCGGTCGGGAATCGGAACGGTTATTTCCAGAGGAAAGTTGGCAGCGGCAATTTTCCTTGCCCGGGCAATACCCTTACACTTGTGGGCCACATCCGGAAATGAAGGGGCTTGTTGTTGTTAGCGAATAAATTGGTTTTTGTTCTTTTTTTGACGTCGACCACAGCAATGGCTACTGCGCCGGATGCCGGTCGTCAACAAGAACTGGTGCGATTGGTGCGCCAGGATTGTGGCTCTTGCCATGGCATGACCTTAAAAGGTGGCCTAGGCCCGGCATTGTTACCGGCCAATTTGCATGACAAGCCGGCGGAAGGCTTGGTTGCGACTATTTATTACGGCCGTCCGGGGACGCCCATGCCGCCCTGGAAGCAGTTTATGTCGGAGGCCGAAGCCGGCTGGGTTGTTGAAAAATTGATGACTGAATTTCCAAAGTGAGCCTGTAATGCGCCTTCTCCTCAGCTTTCTCCTGGCGATGTTTTTGACCGCCTGCGCCGGACCGCAATTGCGCGGTACGGGTGA
>JBBSCQ010000008.1:0-70222 GCA_038250105.1 Burkholderiales bacterium
CCCAAGGAATATCAGGAAGCCTTCCAGGCGGCTGCTTACGAAGCCAACGTGACGATGATGGCCGAGTACGACCACAAGAATCCGGCGGCGCTTTCCAAGCTATTGCAGGCTGGCGTCAAGCTGCAGGCTTATCCGAAGGACGTGATGGAAGCGGCTTACAAGGCAGCGCAGGAACTTTATGCTGATGAGTCGAGCAAAAATCCTGCCTTCAAGAAAATTTACACGGAGTTTGAAAAGTACCGTAAAACGCAAAATGCGTGGTTCAGCGTGGCTGAAAACAGGATGGATACCTTCCTGCAGACACATAAATAGAATTACTACGGTCAACAACAAAAAACCCGCGAATTCGCGGGTTTTTTTATGGGCCGAGTTAGGTCTCACTCACCGAGCATGCTGCGCAGCATCCAGGCGTTCTTTTCATGAATCTGCATGCGCTGGGTGAGCAGGTCGGCCGTTGGTTCGTCGCTGGCCTTGTCTACCAGCGGAAAGATGCCGCGGGCAGTGCGGGTAACGGCTTCCTGACCGGCGAGAAGTTGCTTGAGCATTTCGGTTGCGTTGGGCACGCCTTCGCTTTCCTTGATTACCGTTAGTGCGGCAAATTCGCGGTAGGTGCCGGGGGCGGCAACGCCGAGGGCGCGGATGCGTTCGGCGATCAAGTCCAGCGCATTCCATAGTTCGGTGTATTGATCCATGAACATCACGTGCAGCGTGTTGAACATTGGGCCGGTAACATTCCAGTGGAAGTTGTGGGTTTTCAGGTAAAGCGTGAATGAGTCAGCCAAAAGGTGGGATAGCCCGTCAGCGATCTTTTCGCGTTCTTTCTTGCTGATGCCGATATCGATGGTCATGTTCGATTCTCCTTCTTCTGTGTGGTCAAAGCGAGCGCTGCCTGATTACGCTGAAACCATTGTGCGGCGAATTCTTTGGCTATGCCAGTGGATTCTTTGTATCGGTTTGATCGGCGGCGGCTATCAATAAAAAAGGCGACGCCGAAGCGCCGCCTTGTCGTCAGCCAGGTAAAACTTATTTACTGTCGCCCTGCAGGTTTTTTAGCAGATTGGCCGCATTGGCATCATCTTTGTCTTTGCTGTCGGCCTCGCTGGCAGCTTCTTCCTGTTTCATCATCGTATCCAGGTCGATCGGTGGCGGCGCCGTGCCGTCACGTTCCATCTGTGCCTGGGCGCGGGATGCATCGTCACCATAGCTGACGATATTCGGGAAGATGATGATCAGGGCCACCATGATGATCTGGATACAGACAAAGGGTATGGCCCCCCAGTAAATATCAGTCGTCTTGACCGAGGCCGGAGCGACTGAGCGCAGATAGAACAGCGCGAAGCCGAACGGTGGGTGCATGAACGAGGTCTGCATATTGACCGCGAGCAGTATGCCGAACCAGACCAGATCAATCCCCAGTTTGTCGGCCACCGGCGCGAGTAGCGGCACGATGATGAAGGACAGTTCGAAGAAGTCGAGGAAGAAGGCAAGGACGAAGACCAGAATGTTGACCACGATCAGGAAGCCAACCTGGCCACCCGGCAAGCCGAGCAACAGATGTTCAACCCAGAGATCGCCATTGACCGCCCGGAAGATCAGGCCAAATACCGTTGATCCGACCAGAATGAAAAGCACGAAGGACGACAACTTACCGGTGGTTTCCATCGCCTGCCGGAGCAGCTTGAAGGTGATTCGTTTGCGCGCCAGAGCGAGAATCATCGCGCCGGCTGCACCCATGGCGCCGCCTTCGGTCGGCGTTGCAATGCCGAGGAAGATGGTGCCAAGGACCAAAAAGATCAGGACCAGTGGCGGCACCAGCGTCGTCAAGACGCGCAGGGCCAGTTTGGCGCCGCGCAAGGTGCGGGCTTCCGGCGGCAAGGCTGGGCAGGCTTGCGGTTTGATGATGCTGAGGATGACCACGTAACCAACGTACATGCTGGTCAGGATCAGGCCGGGAATCATTGCGCCTTCGTACATGTCACCAACTGACTTGCCAAGCTGGTCGGCCATGATGATCAGCACTAGCGATGGCGGGATGATTTGGGCCAACGTGCCGGAGGCGGCAATGACGCCGGCGGCGAGCCGTTTGTCGTAGCCATAGCGAAGCATGATGGGCAGCGAAATCAGGCCCATCGAGATGACCGAGGCGGCAACGACGCCGGTGGTGGCGGCCAGCAGCGCGCCAACGAAGATGACGGCGTAGGCCAAACCGCCACGCATTGGGCCAAATAACTGACCGATCGTGTCAAGCAAGTCTTCCGCCATGCCGGATCGTTCAAGGATCAGCCCCATGAAGGTAAAGAAGGGGATAGCCAGCAGTGTGTCGTTGGCCATGATGCCGAAGATGCGTTCGGGCAATGCCTGGAAAATAGCCGGGGTGAGCAGGCCGAGTTCCATGCCGATCAGGCCGAAGACGATGCCGTTGGCAGCCAGCGCAAAGGCCACCGGGTAGCCGAAGAGCAGGAAGATGACGAGGGCGCCGAACATCAGCGGCGCCATGTTGCCAATGATAAATTCAGCCATTATTTAGCCTCCTTGGCTTTGGCGGCAGCGATGGCTGCGGCCAGTTCTTCTTCGGGCGTCGGGCCTTTTTCCTTGTTGTTCGGGTCTGCAATCAACCCGGCCAGAAAGGCGAAGCGTTTAATTAGTTCGGAAATGCCCTGCAGTGCGAGCAGCGCGAAGCCAATCGGCAGCAAAATCTTCACCGGCCAGCGCAGCAGGCCGCCGGCGTTGGCTGACATTTCATTGATCTTCATTGATTCAGCGACCAGCGGCAGCGACAGCCAGAGGACCATGATCACCATTGGCAGCAAAAAGAAAAGGGTGCCGATGATGTCCACGACGGCAAGGCCGCGCGGCGAGAGTTTGCCCGACAGAACGTCGATCCGGACGTGCTCGTTTCGTTGCAACGTGTAGGGCGAGCAGAGCAGAAAAACAGCGGCAAACAGGTACCACTGGATTTCCAGCAGGCCGTTTGAGCTGTAGTTGAAAGTAAAACGTATCACGGCGTTACTGGCGCTGATGATGGTCATCACCAGAACTAACCAGAATGCGCCTTTAGCAATACGCTCGATGAGCCAATCGATCAGCTGCGAGAGCTTGAGCAGAAGGGTCACGAATAGTCCTCCTCGGTTGATAGAATTACCGGCTTCTAAAAGTGGCCGGGGTTAATTGATAAATCCCAGTGGGCGAAATTTACAGTGAAGGGCATAGGTCGAACATGGTGGAAATCCCTACAGGCCAGATAACGCGTCTCTGCCTGGTGCGCCACGGCGAAACCGAATGGAATGCAGCGCGGCGTATTCAGGGGCAAATCGACATCGGGCTCAACGAAACCGGCTTGCGCCAGGCGGCAGGGGCTGGACGCTGGCTTGCATTGGCCGGCATTGTTGCAATTTACAGCAGTGATCTCAAACGGGCCTGGACAACGGCGCTGGCTATCGGTGCTGCGCTGGGCCTGGCGCCGGTCTCGGTTCCCGAAATGCGCGAGCGGCGTTACGGTGTTTTCGAGGGCCTGACTTATGATGAAGCCAAGGCGAAACATCCAGCGGGTTATGCCGCTTTCGAGGGGCGCAATGCCGAGTACAACTTTGAAAATGGCGAAAGTCTGAGCGAAATGTTTGCTCGCGTGACGGGTAAGCTCAAGGAAATTGCTGCGGCGCATCCGGGGCAGAGCGCCGTGGTCGTATTGCATGGCGGTGTGCTCGATATCATCAATCGTTTTGTCCGGGGCAACAGCCTGGAAACACCGCGTGATTTTTTGATTCCCAATGCCGGCCTGAACTGGATTGCTACGGTCGACGGTGCTTGGCGCATCGAAACCTGGGGCGAAACGGCGCATCTGGATGCCGGCGCCCTTGACGAACTCCCCTCATGATAAAATCGCAACCCTTTTCAATGGCTTGAGGCATTCCCCATGTTTTCCGCGAAAGACACCCTGGCAAAAGTTGACCCTGAACTCTGGCAAGCCATGCAGGCTGAAGTGCAGCGTCAGGAGGACCATATCGAACTGATCGCGTCTGAAAACTATGTGAGTAAAGCGGTCATGGAAGCCCAAGGCTCCCAGCTCACCAACAAGTACGCCGAAGGTTATCCCGGCAAGCGCTATTACGGTGGCTGCGAGCACGTCGATGTCGCCGAGCAAATCGCTATTGACCGTCTGAAGACACTATTTGGCGCCGAAGCCGCCAACGTCCAGCCGAACTCTGGTTCGCAAGCCAATCAAGCTGTGTTGATGGCCTTCTGCAAACCAGGTGACACCATTATGGGCATGAGCTTGGCCGACGGTGGCCACCTCACCCACGGTATGGCGCTGAATATGTCCGGCAAGTGGTTCAACGTCGTTTCTTACGGTCTCGACGAAAAAGAAGAGATCGATTACGACAAGATGGAAGCGCTGGCTCGCGAACACAAGCCGCGCCTGATCATTGCCGGCGCCTCGGCTTATTCGCTACGTATTAACTTCGAGCGTTTCGCCAAGGTTGCCAAGGAAGTTGGCGCCATTTTCATGGTTGATATGGCCCACTACGCCGGCCTGATTGCGGCCGGTTTCTACCCGAACCCGGTGCCACACGCTGACGTTGTCACTTCGACAACCCACAAGACGCTGCGCGGTCCGCGTGGCGGCATTATCCTGATGAAGGCCGAGCACGAAAAAGCGATTAATTCCGCCATTTTCCCTGGCCTGCAAGGTGGTCCGCTGATGCATGTCATCGCCGCCAAGGCCACTGCCTTCAAGGAAGCTGCTACCCCGGAGTTCCGTAACTATCAGGAACAAGTTGTGGCCAATTCTCGCGTCATGGCTCGCGTGTTGTCTGAAGAGCGCGGTCTACGCGTCGTTTCCGGGCGTACCGAAAGCCACGTTTTCCTGCTTGATCTGCGCGCCAAGAACATCACCGGCAAGGAAGCCGAAGCTGCCTTGGGTCGGGCGCACATTACGGTCAATAAGAACGGTATCCCGAATGATCCGCAGAAGCCGTTTGTTACTTCTGGCATCCGCATTGGTTCGCCGGCGATGACGACGCGTGGTTTCACTGAGATTGAAGCTGAAATCGTTGCGCATCTGGTCGCTGATATTCTTGATGCACCGAACGACGAAGCGGTGGCGGCTACAGTTCGCACCAAGGTTTCGGCCTTGTGCGGCAAGTTCCCGGTGTATGGAGCCTAAACGCCGGTGAAATGCCCCTTCTGCGGCGCTGAAGATACGGCGGTGGCCGATACCCGTCTTAACGACGAAGGCGATGTCGTTCGTCGCCGCAGAAAGTGCAATGCCTGTGACAAGCGTTTTACCACCTACGAGCGGGCAGAAATTCGCCTGCCACAGGTGGTCAAAAAAAATGGTCTGCGCACCGAGTTCAACCGCGACAAGCTGCGCGCCAGTCTGGAATTGGCGCTGCGCAAACGACCGGTTTCGATTGAGTCAGTCGATGCCGCAGTCGTTGATATTGAAGAGATGCTGCTCGCCGCCGGTGAGCGCGAAGTCAGTACGCAACAACTCGGCGAACTGGTGATGCGCGAGCTGAAGAAGCTCGACAAGGTGGCCTACATTCGCTTTGCTTCGGTCTATCGCAACTTCGAAGATGTCGATGCCTTCTCCCGCGCCATTCGCGAAGTTTCGCCTTCCCCCAAGAAAAAATGAGTTTTAACGCCGTCGACCACGGCATGATGGCCCGCGCTTTGCAACTCGCTGAGCGCGGCTTGTGGACGACCTCACCCAACCCGCGTGTTGGCTGCGTGCTGGTGCAATCGGGCGCGATTGTTGGCGAAGGCTGGCACGAAAAAGCCGGCGAGCCGCACGCTGAAGTCCACGCCTTGCGGGCGGCCGGCGACAAGGCGCGCGGTGCCACGGCCTATGTGACGCTGGAGCCATGTGGTCACACCGGCCGCACGCCGCCTTGTGCCGAAGCGTTGATTGCCGCCGGCGTTTCGCGCGTCGTCGCGGCGATGACCGATCCTAATCCCTTGGTCGCTGGCCAAGGCATGGCACTGTTGCAAGCAGCCGGCATTGAGACAGCAAGCGGCTTGCTCGAGAGCGAAGCGCGCGAACTCAATATTGGTTTTGTCTCGCGGATGACCCGCGCTCGCCCCTGGTTGCGTTTGAAAGTGGCGGCGAGTCTCGATGGCAAAACGGCGCTCAATAACGGCGTCAGCCAATGGATCACCGGCCCGGCGGCCCGGCTTGACGGTCAGCGCTGGCGGGCGCGAGCTTGCGCGATTCTGACGGGTATTGGCACGGTGCGCGATGATGATCCGCAGCTTAATGTCCGCGATTTTGAAACGCCGCGCCAACCGCTGCGCGTCGTCGTCGATAGCCGACTGGAAACACCGCTGACGGCGCGCATCCTGCAGGGTGGCCCGGTGCTGATTGCTGGCGCAGTAGAAAATGCTGAAAAAGCCGCATTGCTCCGGTCGACCGGCGCAGAAGTGATAATTCTGCCCAATGCCGCCGGCAAAGTTGAGTTGAAGGATTTACTCGAAGCACTCGCTCGGCGCGGCATCAACGAAGTGCATGCCGAGGCGGGTTTCAAGCTGAATGGCTCACTGATGAGTGAAGGTCTGGTCGATGAGCTTTTGCTCTATCTGGCGCCCTGCCTGATTGGTCACGAAGCCAGCGGCCTGTTCAATTTGCCCGAACTGACTTCGCTAGACGGCAAACGCCTGTTGCAGATTCGCGATCTGCGACAGCTTGGCGAAGATATTCGCCTGATCGCCCGTCCCCGTTAGGGCCGCAAACGGTACAGCCGGCGTCTTTCTTGAATTTGACGGTACGCCACTCCATCTCCAGCACATCAAGCAGCAGCAGTCGTCCGGTCAGGCTTTCACCAATGCCAGCGGCCAGTTTCAAGGCTTCGGCGGCCTGCATGGTGCCGATGATGCCGGTCAAGGGGGCAAAAACACCCATCACGGCACAGCGCACTTCCTCAACATCCTCGCCCTCGGGAAACAGGCAGTGATAGCACGGCGAATCGTCGCGGCGCAGGTCGTAGACGCTGATCTGGCCATCGAAACGAATCGCTGCGCCAGAGACCAAAGGTTTGTGATGATGGACGCAGGCCCGATTGATTGCATGCCGGGTGGTGAAGTTGTCGGTGCAGTCGAGCACCAGGTCAGCACTGGCGATGAGCGTGTCGAGCGCCTCGCCGGAAAGCCGTTGCTGCAACGGCACGATCTCGATTTCCGGGTTGGTCGCGCTCAGTGCCTGCTTGCCGGATTCTGCCTTGGCCATGCCGACGCGGTCTTGGGTATGGAGAATTTGCCGCTGCAGGTTGGTGAAATCAACGGTGTCGTCATCAACCAGGGTGATTTTGCCGATGCCAGCAGATGCAAGGTAGAGCGCCGCTGGTGATCCGAGGCCGCCAGCGCCGATGATTAGGGCGTGCGTCGCAAGAATGCGCTCCTGTCCTTCAATACTCAGCGCATCAAGCAGAATATGGCGGCTGTAACGGAGTAACTGCTCGTCGGTCATAAAGTTGTTAGTTGCTGGAAGTTAGTCGTTAGCGAGAGGTGGAATGCTTCTGCTAACGACTCAATACGAATGACAAAAACTACTTATATTCGCGCCACTCCGGTGGCGTATCGTCGTGGTCACCATGCGGACGATGTTCCCAGGCTTGCACGTAGGCCTCCTGGGATGAGCGCTTCAAGCGCTTTTCCGGGGCGCCGATGTTGTGCAGCTGGGTTTCCTCGACGTAGTAAATGAGGGCTCGGGTGAGCTTGCTCATCAAGGTGTTGTCGAGGTGATAGCCCTTGTCGATCAGATGTTCGTCAAGTTCCTTGAGGGTGTGATTTTGCAGATCGTAAGCCACGCCCAACGAGCGTTTTTCGTACTTTGGCTCAATCTCGACCTCATCCAGGCGCTGTAAATCATCTGCCGCCTCGGGCACTTGCCCGGGCGGAAATTTGGAGAACAAAATCTCCCGATTTTTCTTCAAGTCTGCGCTGGGCATCATCCCTCCCGGTCGGTCAGCTATTGCACCTTGTTCTGCATGAATTGCAAGCCCTTGAGCAGGTTGATTGCCTGCTGGAACTGGTAGTCGCTCTTGCTTGCATATTCCATGCGTTGTGGCATTTCATCGTCGCCTTCATCCTTGCCGCCTTTGTCTTTGCCCAGTTTTGCTGGGGTTTTGTTCGGCTGCTTGGCTTCTGGCTTGATTTCCGGCTTGACGGTGTCCTTGGCAGCTTCTTTCTCGCGATCATTCGTCAGGTGACGGTCAAGGTCAGCCTCGCGAATGCGGCCGCTAATTGAAGTACTGCCGTTTGCCGTTTCCTCGACGATGATGTCGGGCACGATGCCCTTGGCCTGAATCGAGCGGCCTTCCGGCGTGTAATAACGAGCCGTGGTCAATTTGATCGCGGTATTGCCCGGGAGCGGCAGAACAGACTGCACTGAGCCCTTGCCGAAAGTCTGCGTGCCCATGATTGCCGCCCGCTTGTAATCCTGCAAAGCGCCAGCGACAATTTCCGAGGCCGAGGCCGAGCCGGAATTGACCAGCACCACCATTGGGACTTTTTTCACTTCTATGGGCAAGCTGCGGAGCGGGTCTTCGCGGGTGCCCCGCAAATAGTCGCGGGGCCGGGCGAGGAACTCTTGTTTCGCATCCGCGGTACGGCCATCGGTCGATACCACCTTGACGTCCGGCGGCAGGAAGGCTGCAGAAACGCCAATAGCGCCATTGAGCAGGCCACCCGGGTCGTTGCGCAGATCAAGTACAAGGCCGCGCAGGTTGCCGTCCTTGTAAAGCGTATTGAGATGCTTGGCCAGTTCGGCAACGGTATTATCTTGGAACTGGGTAACGCGTATCCAGCCGTAGCCAGGTTCCACTAGTTTCGATTTGACGCTCTGCACCTTGATCACTTCACGGATCAGGGTGATTTCAATGGGTTTGGTTTCACCCTTGCGCAGAATGGTCAGTTTGATTGGCGTCTTTGGCTTGCCGCGCATTTTCTTGACGGCATCGTTCAAGGTCAGCCCTTTGACCAACGTGTCGTCAAGTTTGAAAATCAGGTCGCCAGACTTGACGCCAGCGCGGAAGGCCGGCGTGTCTTCAATTGGCGAAACAACCTTGACCAGTCCATCTTCCATGCCGACTTCAATGCCCAGTCCGCCGAACTCGCCCTGTGTGCCGACCTGCAAATCCTTGAAGGCATCAGCGTCGAGGTAGGTAGAGTGCGGGTCGAGATTGGAGAGCATGCCGGAGATGGCATTGCTGATCATTTTCTTGTCCTCGACCGGCTCGACATAGCCTTGCTTAATGGCGCTATAAACCTCGGCAAAGGTCCGTAACTCATCAATTGGCAGCCCGGGTTTGACATCCTTGTCGGCGAAAGCCGGGATCTGCAGGCTGATTAGTGCGCCGGCAATGAAGCCGCCTAAGGTCAAGCTGATAGTTTTCGTTTTGCTCATTTCAAACTAGCCCATTTCATCGGGTCAATCGGTTGCCCCTGGTGGCGGAGCTCAAAGTATAAACCGGAATCTGGATTGCCTCCGCTGTTGCCAACAGTGGCTATCGTTTCTCCGCCTTTCACAGCTTGTCCAACTTGCTTTAACAGTGAGTCGTTATTGCCGTAGATGGATAAATAGGAATCGCCGTGGTCGACGATCAAAATATTGCCAAATCCGCGCATCCATTCGGCAAATACTACACGACCAGTAGCCACGGCTTTCACGTCAGTCCCTATGCCAGCCTTGATGAACAACCCGCGCCAAGTGCCGCCGCCATCACGCGGCGCCCCAAACCGCCCCGCGACAGTACCGCGAACCGGCAAGCGCAAGTTGCCTTTTTGCCGGCCAAAACTGCCATCGCTGGCCACTGGTTCGTAACGATTCTCCGCTTCGACCGGTTTTGCCCGCGTCGGTTCGCTGATGGGCGTTGGGCGAGGTGATTCTTTTCTTTCTTCTGGCGTCGGCTGTGGCTTGGCTTTAAGTTTTGCCGCCTCGGCGAGTCGTGCCGTTTCGGCCGCTCGGGCTGCTTCTGCAGCGCGCGCTGCCTGTGCGGCTTTTGCTGCCCTTGTTGCTTCCGCCGCTTGCGCGGCAAGTATTTTCGATACGCGGTCAATCAATTGGGTCAGGCGTTTTTCGTTCTGCTGTAGATTGCCGATTTCCTTGCGCTGACTATTCACTTTGTCGGAAACCTGCGCGTAAAGCGATTTGCGCTCCTCGCGTTGTTTTTGCAATTCAGAGTGTCGTTTCTGTTGTTCGGCTTCAACTTCAGCCAGTTCAGCATTACGCTCTTTGGCGTCGGCGGCTAGCGATTTCTTTTTATCGAGGTTGGCGTTTATTTCGCCCATCATCTCGGCGCGGGTGAGCGCAATTGCCGAAAAATAATGCAGGTCGCGCGCCATCTGGTTCGGGTCGTCGCCATTCAGCAGCAACTGCAAAGAGTCCGGGTTGCCGCGCAGATATTGTTTGTACAGCAGCTTTTCCAGTTGAGATTGCTGTTGACCCAGCGTGGTGCTGAGTGCCAGCGACTGTTGTTCCAGGTTTTTGAGGTTTTTTTGCAGTTGACCGCGCTGATCGGAAAATTCATGCAATTCACGCTGCAGCCGTGAAATCTGGCGCTCGGATTCACGCAGGCGGTCGGCTGCATCTGCCTTGTTTCCTTCACTGGTATTTAAATCCTTGCGCAGGCTTTCGATTCGGCCGCGCAACTCACCGAGGTCAGCCTGTTTTTCCGCAATCTCCGGTGCCGCTTGGCTAGGAGCAGGTTTTTGCGTCGTCGACGGCAATTTAGCGTTTGCCTGAGCGCTGAAAAATAAAACGGCGGCCATTAGTGCCGCCGTCTGGGCTATTTTGAGCGAGCGTCGTTGCGGGAATGGCTCTTGCCTGAATTGGGCAGCGCGATCTTGTTCATGAGCCATTACAATTGATATCGATTAAGGTCGGCGAAAGGCAAAGCCTTATTTTATAATGATCCATTCGCAGACAACGAGGTTTTATCTTGGAAACGCCTTCCTTTAATTTGATCGAGAAGCAAGAGCACATTGAGCTGGCTGCTCGAGCCCTCAAGGCTATTGCGCACCCCTTGCGACTGAAAATTCTTTGTGTACTAGGCGATCAGGAAGCCTGCGTTCAGGAGATTGTCGACGCGGTAGGTACCTCGCAGAGCAATATTTCGCAGCATCTGGCCATCCTTCGGGAAAAAGGTGTGCTGCTGACGCGCAAGGATGCTAACCGTGTTTTTTACCGGGTGGGTGATCATCGCACCTTGCAACTCGTTTGTTTGATGCGCGAACTTTTTTGTGGTGAAAAGGATTAATTAATGCCGATGGATTTTATTAATCAGAATATTCTTCTGATTTCTCTCGTGGTGATTAGTGGCTTGGCTTTGCTCTGGCCGATATTGATGCGTCCGGCCGGTAATGAAGTCAATCCCGGTGAAGCAACGACACTGATCAATCGTGAAGATGCGCATGTCGTCGATGTGCGTGAGGCCGGTGAATTCGCCGGTGGCCATTTGCCTAATGCCCTGAATATTCCAGTCGCCAAGATTGCCGAGCGAGCGGCTGAGCTTGAGAAGTTTAAAGACAAGCCAATTATTTTCTGCTGCGCCTCCGGTATGCGCTCTGGTAAAGCCTGTGCTGAATTGAAGAAGTTGGGCTTTACGCAACTCTACAATCTGGCTGGCGGCGTCGACGCTTGGGTGGGGGCGGGTTATCCAGTCAAAAAAGGGGCAAAAAACAAATGAGCGTTGCGGTGCTGATGTACACGACTGCTGTTTGCCCGTACTGCATTCGCGCCAAGCAATTGCTGGCAGCGCGTGGTGTGGCCACTGTTGAGGAAGTCCGGGTCGATCTCGATCCTGATCGGCGCGATGAAATGATGCAGAAAACCCAGCGGCGCACTGTGCCGCAAATATTTATTGGCGATACCTACGTCGGTGGTTGCGACGACCTCTATGCGCTTGATTCGGCTGGCAAACTGCAGCCCCTGCTCGATGGCAACGCCTGAACCCTAATAACTTACTGAAAGAAAATCATGGAACAAAACGAACAGCCCGTCTTTGGTATTGAAAAACTCTACGTCAAGGATCTTTCGGTTGAAGTGCCGAATGCACCGGAAATTTTCCTTGAGCGCGAAGCGCCGCAGGTTGAAATTCAACTCAATACCAGCGGCCGTGGTGTGGGTGAAGGCGTGTTCGAAGTCGTATTGACCGTTACCGTCACTGCCAAGTTTGCCGAAAAGACCGTGTTTTTGGTTGAGGTTGGTCAGGCTGGTATCTTCCGCATCATGAACGTGCCGGATGATCAGGTCGAGCCGCTGATCGCGGTCGCCTGCCCGAATATCCTGTTCCCGTATGCCCGCGAAACGGTGTCCGATGCAGTGACGCGCGCCGGCTTCTCGCCGATCGTGTTGCAGCCGGTCAACTTCGAAGCCATGTACATGCAGCGCATGCAGGAACAATCTGCTGCAGCTGTTGAACCGACCATTCAGTAAATCATGATCATGTGGCGTCGGACGCTGGCTGCCCTGTTGCTGGTTAATGCCGCAGGTGCGGCTTGGGCGATTGATTACCGTTCGGTCACTGTCCCGGCGGCGATTCTTTACGACGCCCCATCGCAACAGGGCAAGAAGTTGTATTTGATCAAGGCGCAGACGCCAGTTGAAGTCGTCGTTCGCCTTGAGGGTTGGCTGAAGATTCGTGACGCTGAAGGGACACTGGCCTGGCTAGAGTCGCGCAGTCTCAGTGAGCGGCGCACGCTGGTCGTAACCGCGCCACGTGCTGAGCTGCGTCAGTCCGACAAGGTTGAGGCACCGTTGCTGGCTGAACTCGACAAGTGGGTTGTCGTCGAGTTTGTCGAGCCGGCTTCACCGGGTTGGGCCAAGGTGCGTCATCGTGATGGCACAATTGGTTATCTGCGTTCGACCCAGGTTTGGGGCCTATGAGAATTACCCTAATTGGCGCTGGCGCCTGGGGAACAGCATTGGCGATTGCCTTTGCCGGCAAACATGCGGTAACGCTGTGGTCGCGGGAGGCAGATGTTGCGGTCGACCTGCAAAATACTCGGGAAAATCACCGGTTTTTCCCCGGTCACAAGCTGTCTGAATCTGTTGTTGTGTCGACGGATTTTGCGGCAGCCGTAGCTGGCGCTGAACTGCTTGTCGTGGCCACACCGATTGCCGGGCTGCGGCCCACGGTTGAACATCTCAAATCGCTTAATGTCAGCCTGCCGTTGGTCTGGGTTTGCAAGGGTTTTGAAGCCGGCACTGGCAAATTGCCGCATCAGGTGGTGACTGAAGTGTTGGGGCCGCAGGTGGTTTGTGGCGCGCTCTCCGGTCCGAGTTTCGCCGAGGAGGTTGCAGCCGGCCAGCCGACGGCAATTGCTTTGGCCGCCAATAACCCGATTTTTGCCCGCGAAGTGGCGCGTCAGTTGCACTCGCCACGTTTACGCATTTACGCCAATGACGATTTGATTGGTGTCGAAGTGGGCGGGGCGGTAAAAAATGTTCTGGCAATTGCCACTGGCGCTTGCGATGGCCTAGGCCTTGGCCTGAATTCTCGCGCTGCCTTGATGACCCGCGGTCTAGCCGAAATTGCCCGACTTGGTCTGGCCCTTGGGGCGCAGCGCGAAACATTCATGGGGCTGGCCGGGATGGGTGATTTGATCCTGACCTGTACAGGTGATTTGTCGCGGAATCGTCGCGTTGGCCTGGGTTTGGCCAAAAACAAGTTGCTACCGCAAATTCTGGAAGAGCTTGGGCACGTCGCCGAAGGGGTTTATACCGCGCGGGAAGTTGATCAATTGGCTCGTAAGCTGGGCGTCGACATGCCGATTAGTGCGGCGGTGGCTGCGGTGTTGGATGGTCGGTTGACTGCGGCTCAAGCCGTTGAGCAATTGATGGCCCGCGACCCGAAGGAAGAAGTCGCTTAAAGCGAGCCTGCGAAGCCGGCTTGGCGCCAGGCTTCAAAGACGGTTACCGCTGCTGCATTCGAGAGATTCAGACTGCGCTGGCCGGCTTGCATGGGCAGACGTAAACGCTGCGCAACACTGAATTCAGCAATTACTTCAGGTGGCAAGCCGCTGGTTTCACGGCCAAAAACAAAGACATCATTTGCCTCTAGCTTTGTCGTGAAAAGATTGGCCGTGCCCTTGGTGGTCATGGCAAACATCCGGCGACCGTTCAATGCGGCTTTACAGGCGGCCCAGTCAGCATGGCGGACGACGCGGGCGTATTCGTGATAATCCAGCCCGGCCCGGCGCAGGCCCTTGTCTGTAATGTCAAAACCCAGTGGTTCAACCAGATGTAGCTCGGCGCCGGTGTTGGCGCAGAGGCGGATGATGTTGCCCGTATTGGGCGGAATTTCAGGCTGGTAGAGGACGACGGTTAACACGGCGGCTTGTTTGGGTGCGTTGCGGGTGGCGGATTAGAGCACGAATTAGCGTATTTAATCACGGCTCAATGTTTTAGGGCGCGGGCGGCGACGAGCACCGTGACATCGGCGGCACCATGCAGCTTGAGGACGCGGGCGCATTCGTTAACAGTGGCGCCAGTGGTCATCACATCATCGATAAGTAGAATATGCCGACCGCTGAAGTCTGCAGTACATTCAAATGCACCACGGACGTTTTTGTGGCGCTCCTTGAGCGGCTGCGCGGCTTGTGGCGGCGTTGCCCGGTTACGAATGACACTGCTGCGGTCGACTGCCAAATCAAGGTAATTTCCAATCATCCGTGCTATTTCGGCTGATTGATTAAAGCCCCGTTCACGCAGCCGATCCGGGTGCAAGGGCAGGGGGATGAGCAGTTGATGGTCAGCATGCAACTGCTTGGCCATTTTTTCTCCCAGCCAGCGGGCAACTGCTAATTGGTGCCCATACTTCAAGGCGTGAATGATGCGGTCAACGGGGAAATCATAGCGAAAAACGGCAATCGTCCGATTGAAGTGCGGTGGCGTCTTGAGGCAGGCGCCGCAACGCTCACCATGTGTTGTCTGCTCACCACATTGCGGGCAACTGGCGGCCGGTGGTGCCGGCAGATCAGCCGTGCATTCCGGGCAAAGCAGGCCGCCCAAACTGTCCGCGCTGCAGAGCAGGCAGCTTTCCGGGAGCAGGCTGGAGAGGCAGCGTTTGGCGAGGAGTTTTAGGGCATGCACAGAGGGCTAGGGTAAAATTGACATCGCTCTTGGCGTCCTCGATAATTCATAATTACCGATACGCTACGTATCTGATCATTATCGTATTATTTCAAGCAAGGCCACCCATGCAAGCTAGCTCACTCGCCGCTGTTTCGTCCATTCCTAAATCTGCATCCACCCCCCGGTGGTCGGTTGCCGAGGTGCTCGCGCTCTATGAGCTGCCTTTGATGGATTTGATCTGGCGGGCGCAGGGCGTGCATCGCGAAAACTTCGATCCGAACGCCATTCAACGCTCGACCTTGTTGTCGGTCAAGACCGGCGGCTGTTCGGAAGATTGCAGCTACTGCTCGCAATCGGCTCGTTACGACACCGATACCCAGCGCGAGCGGTTGATGCCGTTAAATGAGGTGGTTGCTGCCGCCAAGGTCGCCAAGGAAAAAGGTGCTTCCCGTTTCTGCATGGGCGCCGCCTGGAAAGGCCCGAAAGATAGCGATCTCGACAGCGTGCTGGCGATGGTTCGCGAAGTGAAGGCGCTCGGTATGCAGACCTGCGTCACGCTCGGTATGCTCGGCGAAGGTCAGGCTGGCAAGCTCAAGGAAGCCGGCCTCGACTACTACAACCATAATCTTGATACCGACAAGGAATTTTACGGTCAGGTCATCAAGACTCATACCCATGATGACCGCCTCGATACGCTGGAGCAGGTGCGTGATGCCGGCATCAATGTTTGTTCCGGTGGCATTATCGGCATGGGTGAGTCGCGCAAGAACCGCGCTGGACTGATTGTGCAACTGGCCAACCTGCCGAAGCCGCCAGAGTCTGTGCCAATTAACAATCTGGTGCCTATTCCGGGAACGCCGATGGCTGAAGTTGACCGGCTCGACCCCTTTGAGTTTGTTCGCACCATCGCCGCCGCCCGAATCACCATGCCGACCTCTTGGGTGCGCCTGTCGGCTGGCCGGCAGGAAATGAGCGATGAATTGCAAGCGCTGTGCTTCTTGGCCGGTGCCAACTCGATGTTCTATGGCGACCGCCTGCTGACAACGGGAAATCCAGACGTTGACCGTGACGACCAACTGTTTGCTCGTCTGGGCGTAAAAGCGATTTGACGGAAGGTTTTGTCGACCGGCAGCAAGTCGGTCGAAGCTTCTCGAAGGTTGCGGCAAGTTACGGCGATGCCGATTTCTTTGCCCGTGAAGTCGATCGCCGAATGCAGGAGCGGTTGGATTTCGTCAATCTTCAACCACCGCGAATTCTCGACCTCGGTTGTAGCCGTGGTGGTAGTTTCCCCCAGCTTGCAACGCGTTATCCTGCCGCGCAGCTAATTGGGCTGGATGTTTCCCCGGCCATGCTCAATACGGCGCGAGAGCAACGCGCCAGTTGGCAGCGTTGGCTGGGTATCGGCAAGCAGACCGGGCCGCTCCGATTGGCGGCGGATGCGGCCAAATTACCCCTGAAATCCCGGTCGACCGCACTCGTCTGGTCGAATCTCCTTCTGCACTGGCTGGATGACCCGCTGCCGGCGCTCGCCGAGGCGCATCGTGTGCTGGACGTCGGTGGCCTGCTGATGTTCTCGACGCTCGGTCCCGACTCGCTCAAAGAGCTGCGCACAGCCTTTGCCGACGGATATGCCCACACCCAGCGCTTCATCGACATGCACGATCTCGGCGACATGCTGGTTGGCTGCGGCTTTGCCGATCCGGTGATGGACATGGAAGTCATTACCCTGACTTACGATGATATCGATGCCCTGTTTGTTGAGTTGCGGGCAGCGGGTTCTTCCTGTGCCATGAAGGCACGTCGTCATGGGCTGACTGGGCGCGGTGCGCTGGAGGCTGCCCGGCTTGCCTATGAGGCGATGCGCCGGAATGGCAGGCTACCAGCCACCTTTGAAGTGGTCTATGGGCATGCCTGGAAGGTTGAACCGAAACAGACGGCGGATGGTCGCGCTATTGTCCGCTTTGATCTGCCCCGGAAAAAATAATCAATCCGGCTTTTTCTTGAAGAACTTGAGCGGTTTGGCTGTTTCGACTTTAGGTATTGGTATCGCCTTGCGCCGCCGTTCCTGAATGCGCCAGGCAAGTAAAAGTGCCAGCGCAATCGAATAAGCCAGCGGCCAGAGCAGCGCTGAAAACTTGCTAAGCCAGAAATAATGGATGCTGGCCAGAATGCCGATCAAATAGATGTTCCGGTGCAATTCCTGCCATTTTCGTCCGCCAAGTCGGCGGATCGCCCACTGATTCGAGGTCGCAGCAAGCGGGACTAGCAGCAGGAAGGCGGCAAAACCCACCAGCACAAAGGGGCGCTTTAAAACATCCTTGGCAATCTCATCAAGCGAAAAACCATGGTCAAAACCGATAAACGAGAGGAAGTGCAGGCTGGCGTAGAAGAAGGTGAAAAGGCCGAGCATGCGGCGCAGTCGGAGTAGCCAGTGCAGTTGGGTCAGACCGCGCAGTGGCGAGATGCACAAGGTGGCGAGCAGTAGATTAAATGTCCACGAACCGGTCCAGCGTTGGACAAACGCTACCGGTTCATCGCCGAAGTTACCTGTCCAGGCAGACCAGAGCAGGCGGGAAAAAGGAAGCAGGCAAATCAGGAAAAGGGCAGCCTTGATCTGAAATAATTGCTGATTGTCAGGTGAGCGGTTCATTGTTTAGAAGCGTTATTGAATATACGTCCGAGTGTATACGCTTCAGGCGCTGAGTGCGGCGCGTAGTTCGAGGATTTCCTCTTCGGCTTCCTCGACCAAATCGATATAGCGCGCCCGGTCGGCAGCGCGGGCTTCCATCTCGGCTGGCTCGGCTTCCGCATCAATTAATTGTGGATCGTTATCCGCCAGCAAATTGGCGAAATAGAGGACGTCGCGAACCGTACATGGGGTTTCGACGCCCTGCAATTGATGATGGTCGCGAACTGCGTCAGTGATGCTTTGCGGTAAGCCCAAGGTATTTAGGAGGCTTTCGCCAATGCTCTCATGCCAGCCACGCAGCAATTCAAACGTAGCCGGCAGATCTCGACGATATTCCGGATACTCAGCAGCCCGGTAGAGGAGATAAAAAATACCGATGTTGTGAACGAGGCCGGCCAGCATTGCTTCATCCGGGTTGATCCGCCCCAGGCGACGAGCGAGAACTCGGGCGATGGCTGACACTTGAATGGAGTGCTCCCATGTGCTTTGACCGATCTGGTCAAAATTGGCCAGATTGCGCGATTTCAGCATCTGATCCATGGCGACGGCCAACGAGGTGGTACGCACCACGTCAAAACCAAGCCGAGCAATTGCTGCGGGCAGGTCAGACATGGTTTTTCCTGACGGGTTATAACTTACCGAGTTAGCTAGGCGCAGCAGTTTGCTGGAAATAAGGGGCTCAAGACCGACAACCTGTGCCACCCGATCAAGATTAGCCAGCGGATCTTTCAGCGTGTTTCTGACTAGAATCGCTGCATCCATGCAGATCGGAAAATTGATATCGCCCGAGAGGTCACGGGCGATGTCTTCAAGAATGCGAAAGTGGAGGCGGCTGTCTTCAGCCATCTCAGCCAGCGATGTAGCGTTCCAGTTCGGCGATCAGGAACTTTTGCGAACTGATCGTTTCCTTGACTAGGTCACCAATCGAGATCATGCCGGCAACGCTGCCGTCTTCATTAAGAACGGGAAGGTGGCGGAAGTGCTTTTCAGTCATTAGCGCCATACATTCATCCAGTGTAGTGGATGGTGTCACGTAGGCAACCTTGTCGCTCATAATCTCGCGGACAAGGGTTTCTTTGGAGGACTTGCCTTGCAGGATGATTTTACGGGCGTAGTCACGTTCAGAAAATACACCGACGAGTTGCTCGCCATCAAGCACGAGCAGCGCGCCGACATTGTTTTGTGACATGACGGTCAGGGCATGAAAAACGGAGTCGCTAGGGGCGACAACAGCAAGTTGGCGGTGCTTGTTAGCAAGTAATTGTTTGAGTGTTTTCATTGGGAGTCTCCTCTTCGATGGCAGAGCGATAGTGGAATGAGTCTATCCTCAGAGTGATCTAACTGCCAAGTCGCAAAAAATAAAAAAGGCAGCCTGAGCTGCCTTTTTTTCGATCGCATTTTTGGGTTAACGCAAACCAGCTGCGTATTCCGCAACTGCCTTGATTTCAACGTCAGAAAGCTTGGCGGCAATAGTACGCATCATTTTCTCTGGGTCGTTGGCGCGCTCACCGATACGGAAGGTCTTTAGCTGCGCTTCGGCGTACTCGGGGAACTGGCCGGCCAAACGTGGATATTGAGCCGGAAGGCCGGCACCAGCTGGGCCGTGGCAACCGGCACAAGCAGGAACACCCTTCTTGAAATCGCCCTGACGCCAAAGTTTCTGACCAAGAGCAATCTGGGTTTCATCCTTGGCAGCCGCCGGCTTTTGTTTCTGGCTGGCAAACCAGGCGGCGACGTTCTTCATGTCTTCGTCAGATAGCCCCGCGGTCATGCCACCCATGATGGCGTTGTTGCGCGCCGCCGGCTTGCCATCGACTGATTTGAAGTTTTTCAGCTGTTTGTAAATATATTCCGGAACCTGACCCGCCAGGATCGGGTTGGCGGATGCAGCACTGTTGCCATCGGCGCCATGACAGGCGACACAGACGGTTTCGGCGATGACTTTGCCCTTGGCAGGATCAGCCTTGCTATGGGCTTGTTCAGATGCATTAGCGATGAAACTGGTGGCAAACAAGATTGCCATTGCCGCGGTACGAATCATTATCGAGCTCCTTGTACGCGTTTGTGGGCGCTTTGGCCGGAACGGAAGTTACAAACCTGTTATTCTATATCAGTTCACCGCCCTCTTGGCGGGTCTATCGAGTTTTTTATGCCTCTGTTCCAACAGGCCGTTTTCCTTACTACGGTCGCCAATTTACGTGATGTGCCCATGGATTCTGTTTGCGAGGTCGCCTTTGCCGGTCGATCCAATGCGGGTAAATCTTCAGCAATTAATACCTTGGCCGGGCGGACTCGCCTTGCCTATGTGAGTAAAACTCCTGGGCGTACCCAGCACCTGAATTATTTCACGCTGGCCGAAGGTAAGTACTTTGTTGACTTGCCAGGATATGGCTACGCCAAAGCGCCGGAAGCGATTCGCTCCCAGTGGGAAGGTCTGATTGGGCCTTATCTTGCGCATCGTGATCAGTTGGCTGGCTTGGTGGTCATTATGGACATTCGTCGTCCGCTGACGGACCTTGATTTTCGTCTGATCAACTGGTTCCGCCCAACCGGTCGGCCGATCCACATCCTGCTTTCCAAGGCTGATAAATTGAGTCGCCAAGAACAGACCAAGGTTTTAGCTTCTGTTCGCGCTGAACTGGCCACCTGGGGTGATGCGGCGCTTTACTCGGTACAGCTCTTTTCTAGCTTGAAAAAGACCGGCGTTGAAGACGCAGAGATCGTTCTCTCTGGCTGGTTGGGTATCGAGAAAAAAGAAAAAGCAGAAAAGAAAAGGCCCCCGGATAAGGGGAGTCCGAGGGCCAAAAGACCTTAACGCAGTTAAGGCGCCCGCTCAGGGAGGTGAAGCGGGAGATAGCGCGTGCCATCTGTTGATTCTGATACGGGTCAATGCGAAAAGTTCCGCGCCGTTTAAAAGTTTTTCTTTTGAATTAATTGAGGTTGAAGCATGAGTGCTACCGGAAACTTTCCTGGAACCCGCATGCGCCGGATGCGGCGCGATGATTTCTCGCGGCGCTTGATGCGGGAGTCGGTGCTTACGGTCGACGACTTTATTTACCCGGTTTTTGTCCTTGAGGGTGAGGGGCGGGTCGAAAAAGTCGGTTCTATGCCCGGCGTTGAGCGCCTGTCACTTGATCTGCTGCTAAAAACGGCAGAACGGGCGGTCAAGCTGGGTATTCCCGCCTTGGCGCTGTTCCCGGTGATTGATGTTTCGTTGAAATCGTTGGGTGCGGAAGAATCCTTCAACGGTAGCGGCCTGGTGCCGCGCGTGGTTCGGGCGCTGAAACGCGAGTTTCCTGAACTCGGCGTGATTACCGATGTAGCGCTTGATCCCTACACCAGTCACGGTCAGGACGGTTTGATCGATGCAACTGGCTATGTTTTGAATGACGAAACACTTGAGGTGCTGGCCAAGCAGGCGCTTTGTCATGCTGAAGCGGGGGCCGATGTGGTGGCACCCTCTGACATGATGGATGGTCGTATCGGTCGGATTCGTGCCGAGTTGAATGAAGCCGGGCAAATTTACACCCGCATTCTGGCTTACTCGGCAAAGTATGCTTCGGCTTTTTATGGCCCATTCCGCGATGCGGTGGGTTCGGCGGGAAATTTGGGCAAGGGCAATAAATACACCTACCAGATGGATCCGGGTAATTCCGACGAAGCCTTGAAGGAGGTGGCGCTTGATCTGGCCGAAGGGGCCGACATGGTTATGGTCAAGCCTGGCATGCCTTATCTTGATATCGTTCGTCGGGTGAAGGACGAGTTCAAGGTGCCGACCTATGCTTATCAGGTGAGTGGCGAGTACGCCATGCTGAAGGCGGCGGCACAGAACGGTTGGCTTGATGAAAAGGCTTGCGTGCTGGAGAGCTTGCTGGCTTTCAAGCGGGCGGGGGCGGATGGCATCCTGACTTATTTCGCACTGGATGCGGCGGAATATCTGCGGGGTTGAATCATCAGTGTGCAGAATAGAAAAGCGGCTTTGGCCGCTTTTTTTATGGGCTTCCCGGTGCGCCAGATTGCGACAGGCAGGCGAAATAGAGCATCGGCCATTGTTGCGGCCATTGCGTCAGAGGTTCGCGCATAAATCCACTCCGGGCGTATTGTTCCCAGCGGCCGACGACGTAGCAGCGCAACAGGTTGGCGAGGGCGCCGAAGTCGGCATCAGCCTTCAGGTTGTCCTGGGTGGCGGCGATACGCAAGGCTTGTTTCAAGGCCGCTTCGACTTTGTCGAGGAGACCATTGATGCGGGTCTGCAGGCGTTCATGTTCATTGACCAAGGCATCGCCGATCAGCACGCGCGTCATGCCACGGTTTTTCTGGGCGAAGCGCAGGAGCAGGCCAATGATCAGCTCGACTTGCTTGAATCCCTGGCTCTCCTCTGAAGTGATTTGATTGATGACGCTAAACAGGCTTTGCTCGATGAACTCGATCAGGCCTTCGAACATCTGCGCTTTACTGGCAAAATGCCGGTAGAGGGCGGCTTCCGAGCAGTCAAGCTTGGCAGCCAAGGCTGCCGTAGTGATCTTTTCCCCTTTTGGCGTTTCCAGCATGCTGGCCAGTGTTTGCAGAATCTGCAGGCGGCGTTCGCCCGGTTTCGTTGCCATTTTTGTCCCCTTGGTTTTTTTGGTTTTTGCCCAAAAATTATAGTCGACCGCAGCGCTCCGGTAACTGCAGGACCGACTTTATCTTGACATCGACAAAAGGAGATTGACGTAAGCCAGCGCTCACCCACACGGTTTTCATGCCCAGTTTTTTGGCGCTGATCAGGTTTGGCAGACTGTCTTCGACCATGATGCAGCGTTTGGGGTCAAGATGCTCGGCGCGGAGCAGGGCGCGAAAACCGGCGAGCATTGGTTTAGGCTGGAAGTGGACGTTTTCAACGGAATAAATGGCCGAGAAGCAGCGATCAAGTCCGGTCATTGCGAGAATCGCGTCAGTGTAATGACGCGGTGCATTTGAAAAAATGATCTTCCTGCCGGGTAGTTTGCGCAGCGCATGCAAAACTGGTTTCTGAAAATCAAGCATGCGTTTGAGGTCGGGAAACTGGTGCGTTTCCCACAGAAAATGGCGCGGATCAGTGCCGTGGTGGCGGATCATGCCGAGCAAAGTCGCGCCGTAGCGCACCCAGTAATCCTGACGGATGGTGCTGGCTTGGTGCGCATCAAACCCCAAATGCTGCTCAATGTACTGACGCATCGAGAGGTTGATGTGAGGGAAAATATGCGGGGTCGCGTTATGCAGCGTGTTATCGAGATCGAACAGCCAGACGCGCCCCGGTTTCATTTAGTGTGACTTGATCATGGTGCCAACCCCGTGGTCGGTCAAAATTTCCAGTAGTAGCGCGTGTTCAACCCGGCCATCAATGATGTGCACGCCCTTGACGCCGTTGCGGGCGGCATCAAGCGCCGAACTGATCTTGGGCAGCATGCCGCCAGAGAGCGTGCCATCGTCGACCATTTCGTCGATCTGCTTGGGGGTAATCCCGGTAATCAGGTTGCCGGCCTTGTCGAGCACCCCTGGCGTATTGGTCAGCAGCACCAGCTTTTCCGCCTTGAGCACTTCGGCGATCTTGCCAGCGACGACATCTGCATTGATGTTGTAGGTTTCTCCATCCTTGCCGACACCAATTGGCGCGATCACCGGGATGAAAGCGCCCCGGTCGAGGTGATCGATCAGTGAGGGGTCAATTTGGGTAATTTCGCCGACTTGGCCAACGTCAATCAAGTCGCCCGGGCTGTCCTTGTTTTCCAGCATCAGTTTCTTGGCGCGAATGAAATTGCCATCCTTGCCGGTCAGGCCTACTGCTTTGCCGCCATGTTGATTGATCAGGTTGACGATGTCCTTGTTAACCTGGCCGCCGAGGACCATTTCGACCAGTTCCATGGTTTCGGCGTCGGTGACGCGCATGCCCTGGATGAATTCGCCTTTTTTGCCGACGCGAGCCAGCAGGTTTTCGATCTGTGGCCCGCCACCATGGACGACAACGATGTTGAAGCCGACCAGTTCTAGCAACACCACGTCACGCGCGAAGCAGTTCTTCAGATTTTCGTCGGTCATCGCATTGCCGCCGTATTTGACGACGATGGTTTTGCCGTGGAAACGCTTGATATAGGGTAGGGCTTCAGCCAGAACGGCGGCTTTAATGCCGGGGGAGAGGTTTTCGAGACTCATGGCATGCTCCGAGTGGAATTGCCGCGGATTGTACAAAGAAAAAGGCAGAAACGGGGGAGTCGTTGGCACAAAGGCCGCCACTTAGCTGCTTAGCTGCAATGCCTTGGCCAAAGCCAGAATCGCGTCGCGGTTGCTCCAGGAAAAACACCGCTCCGCCGCTTGCTGCCATGGCAACCACTCGTAGGCAATATGTTCGCCGGGGGCGATGGTGACAGCCTGTCTGGCTGGGATTTCGAGAGAAAAAACGTGTTCAGTATTGTGTGTCACCCCGGGCGCATAGCGCTGCCGCCATTCCGGAAAAATCTCAAAGGTGTTGGTCTGTTGCCAGTCGCATAGTTTGAACAAGGCGGCATCGAGCCCGGTTTCTTCCAGCAATTCCCGGCGTGCCGTGTTGATCAGTATTTCATCGTTTTCGTGGCTGCCCGTTACCGATTGCCAGAAGCCTGGATGGGCGGCTCGTTCCAAGAGCAGGATGTCGAGTGCCGGTGTGTGGATGACAACCAGTACAGAAACGGGCTGCTTGTATGTGGTCATGCGTCCGGCAGGTGGGCGACACCGGGCGCCGGGCTGGTGAGCAGAATCCACAGGGGGTGTTTTTTTGCTAAGCGTGTTGCTGCCGCGGAACGCAGGACATCGATCAGCATTGAAAAGGCTTCCGGGTGGCTGATTTGCAATGCAACGAGGCCGGTGATTTTGAGAATAATTTTTTTCTTTGCTTGCCAGTCGGGGTCGGTCAGGCAGTCATGCAAGGCATCAAGGTTGGCGCCATACCACCGGGGGAACTGCCCGGCTTTGCCCAGTTCGCGCAGGGCTTCTTGGCTATTTTTACTGGCGCTGACATCGGCAATAAGGAGTGTGAGATGCGCCTTGCTTGCTAGATCCACTAGGTCGCCGTCATCGGCGGCTGGCAAATGATAGAGGCCGGCCCGGGAGTCATCCTTGAACACATTGGGTTTCACGGCTTCTCCCTTATCCGGCGGAAAGTCTCGTAATGGTCGTCGGTGTAGAAATATTCGGCCCGTTCACCGGCAATGATCCGGCGTGGACCACGATCGCGCCGGCCCGGTGCCTTCACCGTGTATTCAGTGTAATAACCACGCTTTTGTAGCGGCAGGCGCTTTTCGTAATTGCCGAAAACGATGCCGTCACGCGAATAGGGGAAAGGGCCGCCAGTTTTGATCAGGGTCAGCGTTCGTTGCGCTTCGTAGGGCAATTCTGCCGCCAAAACCGAGTCGACCGCAGCATTGTCCCGACCGAAGCTGAAACCGAATGCGCTTCCGACCGCTAACCAGGCGACGAGCAGGAAGCGCAACCAGATGTTCATACGCGGTTAGGCCTGACCGACTTCAACTTGGGTTTCCACTTTCTGACGCAGGCGGATGTGCAGTTCGCGCAGTTGCTTTTCGTCGACCTCAGAAGGTGCGTCGGTAAGCAGGCACTGGGCGCGCTGAGTCTTGGGGAAGGCGATTACGTCGCGGATCGACTCAGCGCCGGTCATCATCGTAACGATACGGTCCAAGCCGAAAGCCAGGCCACCGTGCGGCGGTGCACCGTATTTCAGGGCGTCGAGCAGGAAGCCGAACTTGGCTTGCTGTTCATCCGGGCCAATGTTGAGGGCCGAGAAGACTTTTTCCTGCACGTCGGCGCGGTGGATACGGACGGAGCCGCCGCCCAGTTCCCAGCCGTTTAGCGCCAGATCGTAAGCTTTGGCTAGGCACTTGCCCGGATCGGTTTCGAGCAGCGCGAGATGTTCGTCTTTCGGGCTGGTAAACGGATGGTGGCAGGCCGACCAGCGCTTGTTTTCATCGTCGTATTCAAACATCGGGAAGTCGATAACCCACAGTGGCGCCCACTTGGTACCAGTGACAAAGCCCTTTTCATGGCCGATCTTGATGCGTAGCGCACCGAGGGCGTCATTGACGATCTTGGCTTTGTCTGCACCGAAGAAAATAAGGTCGCCGGACTGGGCGCCGGTGCGCTCAATGACTGCCTTTAGTGAGGCTTCGGAGAGGTTCTTGACGATTGGCGACTGTAAACCGGTTTCGTTGATCTGGGTAACGTCGTTAACCTTGATGTAGGCCAAGCCCCGGGCGCCGTAGATGCCGACGAACTGGGTATAGGCATCAATCTCGCCACGGGTCAGCGTAGCGCCACCGGGGATGCGCATGGCGGCAATACGGCCGCCTATACTGTTGGCAACGCCAGCGAAGACCTTGAAGGCGACTTCTTTGAAGACGTCGGTGACTTCAGTCAGTTCAAGGGTGACACGCAGATCCGGCTTGTCCGAACCGAAGCGGTGCATGGCTTCGGCGTAGGTCATGCGCGGGAATTCAGGTAGGTCGACGTCGATTGCTTCCTTAAAGACGGTGCGGATCAACTTTTCGGTCAGGGCGATAATTTCTGCCTCGCTCATGAACGAGGTTTCGATATCGACCTGAGTGAATTCCGGCTGACGGTCGGCACGCAGGTCTTCGTCGCGGAAGCATTTGACGATCTGGTAGTAGCGGTCATAACCAGCCACCATCAGCAGTTGCTTAAACAGTTGCGGCGACTGCGGTAGGGCAAAGAACTGGCCGGGGTGCACGCGTGATGGTACGAGATAGTCGCGAGCGCCTTCCGGGGTGGACTTGGTCAGCATCGGTGTTTCGATGTCGATGAAGCCGTTGTCGTCGAGGAAGCGGCGGAAAGCGCGCGCTGTTTTGTAGCGCAGCATCAGATTGTTCTGCATTTGCGGACGACGCAGGTCAATGACGCGATGCAGCAGACGAACGTTCTCGGAAAGATTGTCTTCGTCGAGCTGGAATGGTGGTGTTACCGCCGGGTTCAGTACTTCAATTTCATGGCAGAGAATTTCAATTTCGCCGGAAGCGAGATTGGCGTTGGTCGTGCCGGCTGGGCGAGGGCGAACCTTACCGGTAATTTTCAGGCAAAACTCGTTGCGGATGGATTCAGCGATACCAAACATCTCGGCACGGTCAGGGTCGCAAACCACTTGGGCCAGACCTTCGCGGTCACGCAGGTCGATAAAGATGACGCCGCCGTGGTCGCGGCGGCGATGCGCCCAGCCGCAAAGAGTAACGATTTGCCCGTCAAGGGCGGCATTGAGTTGTCCGCAATAATGAGTACGCATGAAGCTTTCCAGTTGATTCAGGTATTGGTAATAACGCGCGGATGCGGTGGCGGCGCCACGACACCCATAGAAATGATGTATTTGAGCGCTTCGTCGACAGTCATGTCGAGTTCAACCACGTCCTTGACCGGCATCATCAGGAAAAAACCGGAGGTCGGGTTGGGCGTGGTTGGGACGTAGACGCTGACATATTCGCCATCAAGGTGGTTGACGATGTCACCGCCCGGTTGGCCAGTCATGAAGGCGATAGTCCAGCTATTCTGGTGCGGGTAACGGACGAGCAGCGCCTTGCGAAAGGCGTTGCCGTTTGGCGAGAATAGCGTGTCGGAAACCTGTTTGACGCTTTTGTAAACCGAGTTGACGACGGGGATGCGTGATAGCAGCTTGTCCCACCAGCCAACCAGCTTTTGCCCGATAAAATTGGCCGCCAGCAGGCCGGTCAAGAAGATCATCAGTAGGGTCAAGACTGCGCCAGCGCCTGGAACAGCGAAGCCAACCAGTGATAGCGGGTGCATTGACTCTGGCAGTAGCCGCAAAGACTGGTCGAGCGTACTGACGATCATCGACAGCACCCAACCAGTGATGACCAGGGGCACCCAGATCAGGAGCCCGGTGATGAAGTAGCGTTTGATTAGCTGGCCGCGCACGGAGTGCATGCTCCCGAACCACCTTGGCAAGGAGGTGTGCTTTCAGCCTTGGGGGCGGGTTTGCCGCCCTTGAAGTCAGTGGCGTACCAACCATTACCCTTTAGCTGGAAACCCGCAGCAGAGAGCATTTTGTTGTAGCTTTCCCTGCCGCATTCCGGGCAGGTGGTTAACAACGGGTCGCTCATCTTGCGCAGATGTTCTTTCTGGTAGCCGCAGGAGTCACAGCGATATTCGTAGATAGGCATGAGAATCCTCCAAAACCTTGAATTATAACCGAGAGTAAGGATTCCTTATATCAGGGCGGATTACGATGTTTCAAACAATCAGGCCAAGATAGCTGCGGGTCAGTTGTGGCCCCCAGAAAAGCGCGATAGCACCTGCGGCCGCTAGATAGGGACCGAAAGGAATGGGGACGTTGCGACCGCGCCGGGCAATAACAATTAAGCTGATACCCACCACCGCACCAACGACTGATGAAAGCAGAATGATCGTCGGCAACATCTGCCAACCCAGCCAGGCGCCGAGCGCAGCAAGCAGCTTGAAGTCGCCATAGCCCATGCCTTCTTTTCCTGTGGCTAGCTTGAATAGCCAAAAGACGGTCCACAGCGCTAGGTAACCGGCCATTGCACCGGCAACTGCGGCGGGCGTGTCGACATAGGTGTTGGCGAGATTGAAGCCCAAGCCAAGCCAGAGGAGCGGTAAGGTGATGTTGTCGGGCAGTAGTTGCGTATCGAAGTCAATGGCGGCTAGGGCAATCAATGACCAAACCAGAAGCAGGGCGCCGACGCACTGCGGGCTTGGTCCAAAATGCCAAGCGGTATAGGCCGAGAGCAGTCCGGTTATTAGTTCAATAGTCGGGTAGCGTAATGAAATCGAAGCGCTACAACTACTGCATTTTCCCTTTAATAACAGATAGCTGATTAACGGGATGTTCTCCATTGCCGTAATTTGGTGGCCGCAGGTTGGGCAGCGGGAACGCGGTGTGGACAAAGTGAGTTGTGCTGCGGTCGACGGCGATTCTCCCCTTAAATCGGCACATTGCGCTTGCCACTCCTGTTCCATTATTTTGGGCAGGCGGTGAATCACGACGTTGAGAAAACTGCCAATACACAAACCCAGCAGCCCGGCCATGGCGGCCAGGCCACCCAGAGATTCAGGAAGCATCAGACAACAGCTCCCAGTTTGAAAATTGGCAGGTACATGGCAACCACCATGCCACCGATCAGGACACCGAGAACAACCATGATCACCGGTTCCATCAAGCTGGACATGGCGTCGACGGCATCATCGACTTCCGCTTCGAAAAAGTCGGCGACTTTGGACAGCATCGAGTCGAGGGCGCCGGACTCTTCACCAATAGCAACCATCTGGGTCACCATGTTGGGGAAGAGATTGACGTTTTGCATGGAGACGGTAAGGCTGGTGCCGGTTGAAACCTCGCTCTGGATTTGCTTGGTGGCAAGCTTGTAAACGTAATTGCCCGCTGCGCCACCGACGGAGTCGAGCGATTCAACCAAGGGCACGCCGGCGGCGAACATGGTCGACAGCGTGCGAGTCCAGCGTGCGATAACTGATTTTCGGATGATTTCTCCGAAAATTGGTAGGCGCAATAAAAAGCGGTCCATTGCAATCTGGACTTTTTCCGAGCGCTTCCAACTTTCGAAAAAGGTATATAGACCACCACCGATGATGCCAAATATGGCCCACCAGTAGGAAACGAAAAAGTCAGAGATGCTCATGACGATCAGCGTAGGCGCAGGCAAGTCAGCACCGAAGCTTTTGAAAACCTCCTTGAAGGCAGGGATAACAAAAATCATGATCACGGCAGTAATGACGAAAGCTACGACCAGAATGGAGATCGGGTAAAACATGGCTGATTTGATCTTGCCCTTGATTGCAATGATCTTTTCTTTGTAAGTCGCCAAGCGGTCGAGCAAGGTGTCCAGAATGCCTGCCTGTTCGCCGGCAGAAACCAGGTTGCAGTAAAGCGCGTCGAATTGCAGTGGGAACTTGCGGAAGGCTTGCGACAAGGAACTGCCAGTTTCGACATCTGCCTTGATGTCGAGCAAGAGTTTCCCGACAGTCGGGTTGGAGTGGCCGCGCCCGACGATATCAAAAGCTTGCAGCAACGGAACGCCCGACTTCATCATCGTGGCCAATTGACGGGTAAAGAGTGCGATATCCTTTTCCGTAATTTTGCTACCGCTCTTGAAGCGAACTTTTTTGACCTTGGTATTCGTGATGCCTTGGCGTCGAATCTTGGCCTGAACGACCGACTCGCTCGCGGCGCGCATTTCTCCCCGAACAAGCTTGCCGTCCTTGTTCTTGCCTTCCCAGAGAAAAGCAACTTCCTTGACTGCCGGGGCTCTTGGTTTTGCGGCGGTAGCCATGTTCTTCCTTCTATTTATAGGTTGGTCGTGCTCAATACCTCGTCAAGCGAGGTCACGCCTTGTTTTACTTTGAGTAATCCCGATTCGCGCAAATCTTTGACGCCCTCTGTTTTTGCCTGGGCCGCCAGATCAATCGCGTTGGCGCCGCTCATGATCAGGCGCTGCATCGCTTCGGTAATAGGCATTACCTGATAGATGCCGACCCGGCCTTTGTAGCCAGATCCCTTGCAGCGTTCGCAGCCGCCGGGGCCATAAAGCGTCCAGCTGCCATCAAGGTCACTTTCCTTGTAGCCAGCATCAAGCAGCGCCTGAGTTGGAGCGGTGATTGGCTTTTTGCAATTGCACAAGCGACGGGCAAGGCGTTGCGCCGTGATCAGGTTAATGCTCGATGCAATGTTGAAAGTTGGAACGCCCATATTCATTAGGCGGGTAATGGTTTGTGGTGCGTCGTTGGTATGCAGGGTTGATAGCACCATATGCCCTGTCTGGGCGGCCTTGATGGAAATTTCTGCGGTTTCCAGATCACGAATTTCCCCCACCATGATGACATCCGGATCCTGGCGGAGAAAGGCTTTCAAGGCGACAGGGAAGGTCAGTCCGGCACGGTCATCGATATTGACCTGATTGACCCCCGGCAAATTGATTTCAGCCGGGTCTTCTGCCGTCGAGATGTTGATGCCATCCTTGTTCAGGATATTCAGGCAGGTATAGAGTGAGACGGTTTTGCCGGAACCCGTCGGGCCGGTTACCAGAACCATGCCGTATGGGCGGTTGACCGCATCAAGCAGGGCCGCTTTTTGTTCGGGTTCGTAGCCGAGGGCTTCAATGCCCAATGTTGCCGAAGCCGGGTCGAGAATTCGCAGTACGATTTTTTCGCCCTGCAGTGTTGGCAGAGTGCTGACCCGGAAATCAATCGTGCGGGTTTTGGATAGAACTAGGCGCATCTTGCCGTCTTGCGGCACGCGTTTCTCTGCGATATTGAGGCGGGAGATTACTTTGATGCGAGAAGCAATCTTTTCCTTGATGGCCGGCGGCGGGGTGGCGATTTCACGCAGGATGCCATCGACCCGGAAACGGATGCGATAAAATTTTTCATAAGGTTCGAAGTGGATATCCGAAGCGCCGTCATTAATGGCGTCGAGTAGCATTTTTTGGATGAACTTGACGACCGGCGCATCATCAATGTCCTGACCGGCTGCCTCATCGGCCTTGGCGGTAGAGTCCTCATCAAGAAAGTCGAGATTGATGTCGTCGCTGACGAGACTTTTCATCGAATCAGCGGCGGATTCAGAATACTTCGCTACCAGCGCCGCCAGTTTCGAATGCTCGACCACAATTGGATCAACCGTCAGCCCCGTCTGGAAACGGATTTCGTCAAGCGCGCGCAGGTTGGTTGGGTCGGCAATGGCCACCGAGAGACGGTTGCCGCGTTTGTTGAGCGGAATAACCTTGTGCGTTGCGATTAGTTTTCGATCAATCGCATTTTCGGGAATGTGTGCTTCGTCGAAGGCGGCGAGATCAAGCAGGGGGTAACCAAAAGTGTCGGCGATAAAGCGCGCGATCGTCGCTGCGGATGCCTTCTGGCTGAGAATGATCTGCTCAATCAGGGAAATCTTGGCGCTACTGGCTTGAGAAAGCAGTTGCTCTGCCTCAACCTCCTTGAGTTGGCCAGCCTGAACGAGCGCACGCGCCAAGCCGCTAAGTGGAGGATTTTGAGGAGTCGCTGCCATTGATGATCGTCAAATGCTGTCTAGATCAGCTGATGATGCTACGCAAGAGAGTGTTTGTAAAGGCAGGACAGGCGGGCAGTCGCCTTTAACCAGACTATGGGCGGTAAATACGTACATTGATCACGCTGCGATCTCTTGTCTGCAAAATTTCTATCGGCACACCACTCAATTTAATACTTAATCCTGCTTCCGGAATGTCTTGAAAGTAATCAAGGATCAGACCGTTGAGAGTTTTGGGGCCATCCAGCGGCAAGTCGAGGCCTAACATACGGTTGATTTCGCGAAGTTGGCGAGATCCCTCGACGATTACATCGCCTTCGGGCGACCATTTCAGTTTATGGCCTAGCCCGGGAAGTGAGGTGGTGAAGTCGCCGACGAACTCTTCAATAATATCTTCCAGCGTCAGTAGCCCAAGAATTTCACCGTACTCATCAACAATAAAACCAATGCGTTGGCGATTTTCCTGGAAGAAAGCAAGTTGTGAAAAAACAGCGGTGCCTGCCGGAATGTAGTACGGGGCTTGTAGTTGCGATAACAGCGCTTCTTTGTCAAATTCCGGATCGCCAATGCTGGCCAGAAGTCGGCGCACGGGGAGTACGCCGACAAGTTGATCCAGTGACTCCCGGCAGACCGGGAGGCGGCTGTGGTGGCTCGTTGCCAGTTGGGCTCGGGCTTCATCCCAGGGTAGATCAAGGTCAAGAATTTCGATGCTGCCGCGTGGCGTCATGACATCTTCGACCGTAATATTGCTCAGGTCAAAAAGACTGGAGAGGATAGCGCGGTGTTTCTTCGGGATCAGGTTCGATGACTCGAGCACCAGACTCCGTAACTCCTCGGGGGACATCTGGCTAGTCTGGCCCGACTCTTTTGGTTTCAGTCGGAGCAGGCTGAGTAACCCGCTGGCAAATAGGTTTACAAACCAGACTGCCGGGTAGGCCAGGCGCAGCAGAGGGGTCAAAATGTGGCCTAGAATGAGCGCGAGGCGATCAGCGTAGGTGGCGCCGATGATTTTTGGGGTGATCTCGGAGAAAACGAGAATGGCAAAGGTGATTGTCAGGGTGCTGAGGCCCAGCGCCCATTTTTCATCACCAATTAACTCGATGGTGATGATGCTGACCAGCATTGCTGCGGCAGAGTTAACCAGGTTGTTGCCGAGAAGTATGACGCCGAGCATCTTATCGGTGCGGTTAAGTAGGTCAAGGGCCTTCTTGGCGCCGTGGTGGCCTGATTGGGCGAGGTGGCGCAAGCGAAAACGGTTTGATGCCATCATCGCTGTTTCGCTTAGCGAGAAAAAGCCTGATAGGGCAAGTAGTACAACCAGCGTTATCAGCATTGCTGATAAGGGAATTTCATCCACGGATTACAGGCGTCCCAGAATTACTTCGCCGACGAAGCGGCTGCCGACATAGGCAAGGATGAGCACGGCAAAGCCGGCAAGTGTCCAGCGTAAGGCGCGCTTGCCGCGCCAGCCCCAAGCATGGCGACCAACCAGCAGGGTTGCGAAAATGCCCCAAGAGGCGAAGGCGAACAGCGTTTTGTGGTCGAGGGTGAGCGCTTTGCCGAACAGGGCTTCGGAGAAAAATACGCCACTGCCAACGGTCAATGTCAGCAGGATGAAACCGACCAGCAGCATACGAAAAAGCAGTGACTCCATGGTCAGCAGGGGGGGTAGGCTGTTCAGGCTAAACTTTAATGAGCGTTGATGCAGCGCCCTTTCCGTAAAACCCATAAAAATGGCGTGCAACGCAGACAAAGTAAGCAGACTGTAGGCCAGCATGGCGGCCAAAAAGTGCAGCTTGAAGCCGGTGGCGTTGGCATGGGCGACCAAGTGTACTTGCGGGAAAAAAACAGGCAGCGCAGTGCAGGCGGCGGCCAGTGGCAGCACCATGGGTTGCATGCCCTCCATGCGTGACATGAAACTTTCCAGCCAGTAAATCAGGACAGCCAGCCACATCATCAGTGATAAGGCGAAGCTGAAGGAGAAGCGCATGCCGGCTTCCGAGAAGAGGGCAACGTAGAGGCCACTGGCGTGAATAAGCAGCGCGGCAGCAATGGCGCTGCGTTCCCATGTTTGCATGGGGCAGGCGACGCACTGGTTTTCACTTTCGCGCCAACGGGTGTTCCAGAAGTGGAAGCCGAGCGCGCCATATAACAGGGCAGCGAGAATGTGCGGCAGAAGCTGAATTACAATGTCGGCCATCCTCGAATTCTACTAGAAGCCCAACTGACATGCTCGATAACCTGACCAATCGCCTTGCCCGCGTCATGAAGACGCTCAAGGGCGAAGCTCGCCTGACTGAATCCAATATCGCCGATGCCCTGCGCGAAGTCCGTATGGCCCTGCTGGAGGCCGATGTGGCGCTACCGGTGGTCAAGGACTTCATCGCTGCCGTGAAGGAAAAAGCGGTCGGCGAAGAGGTGCTTGGTTCGCTCAGCCCGGGTCAAGCACTGGTTGGCGTGGTGCATAAAGAGTTGGCCAAGATCATGGGCGATGCTCATGAGGGGATCAATTTTAATACCCAGCCGCCGGCAATTATCCTGATGGCGGGCCTGCAAGGGGCCGGCAAGACGACCACTGTGGGTAAACTGGGCAAGTTTCTGAAGGAAAACCACAAGAAAAAAGTCTTGGTGGTTTCTTGTGACGTCTATCGACCGGCGGCTATTGAGCAGTTGAAGTCGGTGGCCGCGCAAGCCGGCGTTGACTTCTTCCCGTCGACGGGCGGTGAAAAGCCGGAGGCAATTGCGCTGGCTGCGGTGGATTGGGCCAAGCGTCACTACCATGATGTCTTGTTGGTCGATACGGCGGGGCGTCTTGCGGTCGACGAAGAAATGATGGCCGAAATCAAACGGCTGCATGCGGCAATTAACCCGATTGAAACGCTGTTTGTGGTCGACGCCATGTTGGGCCAGGATGCGGTCAATACTGCCAAGGCCTTTAACGAGGCGCTGCCGCTGACTGGTGTTGTGCTGACCAAACTGGATGGCGATGCGCGCGGCGGTGCAGCCTTGTCGGTGCGTCACGTGACGGGCAAGCCGATCAAATTTGCTGGTGTCGGCGAAAAGCTCTCTGGTCTGGAGGCTTTCCACCCGGAGCGGATGGCTTCGCGGATTCTTGGCATGGGCGACGTGCTATCGCTGATTGAGGATGCGCGTAAAGGGTTGGATGAAGAAAAGGCCGTCGCTTTCGCCAAGAAGTTGAAATCCGGCAAGGGTTTTGACCTCAATGATTTCAAGGAGCAGATGGCCCAGATGCGCAATATGGGCGGTCTCTCGGCGTTGATGGATAAAATGCCGGCGCAGATTGCCCAAGCGGCAGGGAAGCTGCCCGCCGGTGCCGAGAACAAGCTGATTGGTCGCGTTGAAGGCATCATTAATTCGATGACGCCGGCTGAACGCGCCAAGCCTGAGTTGATCAAGGCCAGCCGTAAGCGTCGTATCGCGCTCGGTTCTGGTGTTCAGGTGCAGGAAGTGAATCGCCTGCTCAGCCAGTTCGAGCAAACGCAGAAGATGATGAAACAGTTTTCCAAGGGTGGCATCGGTAAACTGATGCGCGGCATGAAGGGGATGATCCCCGGCATGGGGCGCTAAACTCTGTGAATCAGCGCCCGGCTTGAGCTAGTCGGGCGGCTTTTTCGTAAGACCACTGATTCTGCCAGGCGGCACGGACCATGTTGGGATATTCCGGTTTGCCCAAGCTGCCGTTGTAGCGACCAAGGGCGCGGAAAATGTCGCCTTTTTCGATATCCAGATAGTGGCGCAGGATGGTGCAGCCATAGCGCAGGCTGGTGCGCAGATCGAACAGACTGTCCTCCGGTCGACCGATTAATTTGACCCAAAATGGCATGACCTGCATGTAGCCACGGGCTCCGGCCGAAGAGACGGCGTATTTGCGAAAGCCCGATTCAACCTGCATCAGGCCCAATACCAGTTGCGGATCAAGCCCGGCCCGGGTGGCCTCGTAATGCACGCTGCGCAGCAAATCGATCCGGTATTCCCGGTTCGGAATGCGCTTTTCCAGTCGGCGTGACATTTCGCCGAGCCAATCCACCGCGTCCATGGGGTCACGGAAGGAGCTGACTGAAGGGCGGGCGTCCGATACTGCCTTGTGCAGCGCCGCCTGAACGCTGGTCGAGAGCGGTATGTATTGTTGCGCACCGGCAAAGACTGCCGGCGTGCTAAACATCAAAAGCGCGGCAATCAGCCGACGCACAACTTTCCCTTGAGGCTGCTGATAATGTTGCCCTGCGGCAACAAAGTGGGTTCGGCATCCTGTCGGCCCTTGTATTCAACCTGGCCTTCTTTCAGGCCGCGTTCACCAATGACGACGCGATGCGGGATACCGATTAGTTCCATGTCGGCAAACATGACGCCGGGACGCTCGTTGCGGTCGTCAAGGATAACGTCGATGCCGGCCGCTTTCAGCTCGGCATAAAGTTGATCGGCCGCAGCCTTGACGGCTTCGCTCTTGTGGTAGCCCATCGGTACGACGCAAACCTCGAACGGTGCGATGGCGGTCGGCAGGACAATCCCTTTCTCGTCGTTGCCTTGCTCAATAGCCGAGCCGACGATGCGTGAGACACCAATGCCGTAGCAGCCCATTTCCATGATCTGGCTTTTGCCGTTTTCATCGAGGTAAGCACAGTTCAGCGCTTGAGCGTATTTCTGGCGAAGCTGGAAAATATGACCCACTTCGATGCCGCGACAGATTTTCAGAATCCCCTTGCCATCTGGCGACGGATCACCTACGACAACATTGCGCAAGTCAGCCACTTCCGGCTCGGGCAAATCGCGGCCAAAATTCACGCCGGTCAGGTGGTAGCCGGCTTCGTTGGCGCCGCAGACAAAGTCGCTCAGCGCGGCGACAGTTCTGTCCGCGAAAATTGCCATTTTTTTGCCGTCGACCGCAGCAGGCCCGATAAAACCCGGTTTGCAGCCCATGTGCTCAATCACTTCGGCTTCGGTGGCGAAACGGAAGGGGGAGATGGCGGCAATCTTGCTCGCCTTGATTTCGTTCAATTCGTGATCGGCACGCAGGAGCAGAAGGGCGAAAGTTAAACTGCCATCCTCCTTTTCACTGACCACGGCGATTGTCTTGACGATCTGGTCGAGTGAGATGTCGAGAAACTTGGCGACATCAATGCAGGCCATCTTGCCGGGCGTATGGATTTTTTCCATGGCCTTGCCAGCCGCCGCACGCGGCGTTGTTGGCGCTAGCGCTTCGGCCAGTTCAACGTTGGCGGCGTAATCGGAATCCGGGCAGAAGGCGATATCGTCTTCCCCGGAGTCGGCGAGAACATGAAACTCATGCGAGCCAGTACCGCCGATGGAGCCGGTATCGGCCGCAACGGCACGAAATTTAAGGCCAATTCGGCTGAAAATCCGGCTGTACGTTACGTACATTTTTTTGTATTCACGTTCCAGGTCGGCGAACGATGTATGGAAGGAATAGGCGTCCTTCATCAAGAACTCACGACTGCGCATGACACCAAAACGGGGGCGGATTTCATCGCGAAACTTGGTCTGGATCTGATAGAGGTGAATTGGCAACTGGCGATAGCTCTTGACATCGCGACGCACGACGTCGGTGATGACTTCCTCGTGTGTCGGCCCAATGACAAATTCGCGTTGATGACGATCCTTGAAGCGCAGCAGTTCCGGGCCGTATTGCTCCCAGCGTCCAGACTCCTGCCACAGTTCAGCTGGTTGTACCGCTGGCATCAGCAGTTCCAGTGCGCCGGCCTTGTCCATCTCGTCGCGGACGATACGTTCAACCTTGCGCAAGACGCGCAGGCCGATCGGCATCCAGGTGTAAATGCCGGAGGCGGCACGCTTGATAAACCCGGCGCGCAGCATCAGTTGATGGCTGATAACTTCAGCGTCCGAGGGGGCTTCCTTCAAAGTGGTCAAAAAGAACTGCGAAGTGCGCATGGGATGCTCTTGAATTCGTTGCGAAAAGGCGATTTTACACGGTGGCAGCGCTTTGCACGCAGGCGTGCTTTGTGAAAGAATCAGGGTAACTTTTAATTTTTGCAGGATTTTTATGCTCGACCGTGAAGGCTATCGCCCGAACGTCGGCATTATTCTTTGTAACGCGAAGAACGAGGTTTTCTGGGGTAAGCGCATACGGGAGCACTCCTGGCAGTTTCCACAAGGTGGCATCAAACGCGGCGAAACGCCGGAAGATGCCATGTATCGTGAGCTGTATGAAGAGGTCGGGCTGTTGCCCGAGCATGTGCGTATTCTCGGACGAACCAAAGGCTGGTTGCGTTATGAAGTGCCGACACACTGGATTAAGCGCGAATGGCGTGGTTCCTACAAAGGACAGAAACAGATCTGGTTTTTGCTGCGCCTCGTTGGGCGTGACAATGACGTCAGCCTGCGCGCCACAAAAAAACCGGAGTTTGATGCCTGGCGTTGGCATGATTACTGGATTCCGCTCGATGCCGTGATTGAATTTAAGCGCGGCGTTTATGAGCACGCCTTAAATGAACTGGTTCGCTTTGTCGATTTCGATCGGCGGGGCAAAATCGTGCGTGCCAGCATGTCTTCAGCCGAGCCGGATTTGGCGGCGCCAGAAGAGGGGAAATCCGATGTCGTTTCTGGGTAAATGCCTGTTTTTGCTTGGTGCATTCGCCATTTGTGGGCATGCATTCGCTGATTTGGAGGGAGACTACGAATCGAAGCAGTGGCAGGAAAACGAAGTCCAATTGCCGGCTGCCCCAAAGGATGAAACGTTACAGGCTTTTTATGTCAGCGCCGCCAGCGACAATCAGTTTTTGATCGACTTGGCGACCCTGATTGTTGGCCAAGATGGCGTGATCCGCTATGTGTTGCTTGTCTTGACGCCGGAAGGCGGGCGCAATGTGACCTTTGAAGGCATCCGTTGTGAAACCCGTGCGCATCGCATTTACGCTTCCGGGCGGCGCGACGGTTCTTGGTCAAGGTCACGCAATAATACTTGGTCGCGCATCCAGGAGGCTTATGCCAACCGCCAGCATGCGGCGCTTTTTGTTGACTACTTTTGTCCCGGCGGGACGATTGTTCAAGATGCAGCCGAGGCGAAAGATGCCTTGCGGCGAGGCGGTCATCCACTAAACAGGCGGCAGTGATTTATGTCTCTAGACCAGATAATTATTGAGTTTGACCGGGCGTTACGGACAATATCGGCGCCGGCCCGGACGATTCGCCAGCAGCCTGGTGCTGCCTTGCCCGATGTGGCCTTGGATGAGGGGCAAAGACGGCACGTTGTTGGCCTGATGCGAGTTAATCATTGTGGTGAGATTTGTGCGCAGGCCTTGTATCAGGGCCAGGCGCTGACCTCGCGTGATCCCGAAGTGAAAGATGCGCTACGTGGCGCTGCCGAAGAGGAAACCGAGCACCTGGCCTGGACTGAGCAGCGTATTGCTGAACTGGGCGGACACAAAAGCCTGTTGAATCCCCTCTTATACGTCGGGTCGTTAACGATGGGGCTGGTTGCCGGTGCGCTCGGCGATAAGTGGAACCTGGGCTTCCTTGCAGAAACCGAGCGCCAGGTTGAGGCGCACCTGGATAGTCATCTGCTTACCTTGCCGGCTAAAGACTTGCGGTCAAGAGCCATCGTCGAACAGATGCGCCTGGATGAAATCCAGCATGCGGAAACTGCTATTCAGTATGGTGCGGCTGAATTGCCTGGAGTGGTAAAGGCTGCGATGAAACTTGCAGCAAAAGCCATGACCAAGGCTACTTACCACCTGTAGGCAAAGCGCCGGCGTTCAATCTTCTTCAATAATCTCGAAGTCGTGGGTGATCTGCGCAGTCTTGGCCATCATGATTGAGGCCGAGCAATACTTGTCCTTTGATAATTCAATGGCGCGTGCTACAGCGTCGGGTTTGAGCTGTTTACCTTTGACGCGGTAGTGAAAGTGGATGTGCGTAAAAACCTTGGGGTCTGTTTCGGCGCGTTCGGCTTTTAGGCTGACATCGCAACTGCTCACAGCTTGCCGGCCTTTCTTCAGAATCAGCACTACATCAAATGCTGAGCAACCGCCGGTACCCGCTAGCACCATTTCCATTGGGCGAGGGCCAAGGTTTCTGCCGCCGGCCTCTGGAGCGCCATCCATTACGACAGCGTGACCGCTACCTGTCTCGGCAACAAACGACATGCCGGCATCGTTCCCCATCCATCTCACTGTGCATTCCATGCATTTCTCCTTGAAAGAGCGGGGATTTTAGCGGAATTAAAATTTCCCCGGGGAGTGATGCGTCTGTGCTGCGTTGCAGCATAATCCCTGTGTATTTGCCTCCGAATCCGATCTGACTATTCATTAAACAATTGTAAATCAATGCATAATTATTTAATTAAACATATTAAATTCAATGGAATGAAATATTTAATTAAAATTTATGTGCACATAAAATAAATTATTTGTGCGCCGCACAAATAACGCTTGCGGTATCGATAGTGTTCGGGCAGAATGTGAAGCATACGAACTGCAGTGACTTGGTGTTAAAGGTCCTCCAGTTCAGGATTGTCTCCTCCACCCTCCTCCTTTGGTGTGGATTTAACGCGGCTCAGCGAGCCGCGTTTTTTTTGTCTCCAATAGAGTGCGATGGTTAAAGTCATTGACACCCGAGGTGTGATTCATCTAGAATCCGCGCCTTTCTCCAATCTGCGCCCCATTTTTCAGGACGGCACACACATGAAAACGTTTTCCGCCAAACCACATGAGGTGGTTCGCGAGTGGTTTGTGGTCGACGCCACAGACAAGGTGCTCGGCCGCCTCGCTACTCAAATCGCTCACCACCTGCGTGGTAAGCACAAGGCCATCTTTACGCCGCACGTTGATACTGGCGATTTCATCGTCGTTACCAACGTTGATAAGGTCGCCGTTACTGGTAACAAGGCCGAAGATAAGCAGTACTTCCGTCACACGGGTTATCCGGGTGGTATTAAAGAAACCAACTTCAAGAAGATGCAGCAACGTTTCCCGGGCCGTGCTCTGGAAACGGCCGTAAAGGGTATGCTGCCGAAGGGTCCGTTGGGCTACGCCATGCTGAAGAAGCTGAAGATGTACGCTGGCGACCAGCATCCGCACACTGCCCAGCAGCCCAAGGCTCTGGAAATTTAAGGGGTCATCATGGCTGAAAGTTATTTCTACGGTACCGGTCGTCGCAAGAGCGCCGTTGCCCGTGTCTTCATGAAGCGTGGGTCGGGCATCATTGTTGTTAATGGTAAGCCGATCGATCAATTCTTCTCCCGTGAAACCGGTCGTATGATCGTTCGCCAGCCGCTTGAGCTGGTTGAGCAACTGACTGGTTTTGATATCAAGGTTAACGTTATCGGCGGTGGCGAGTCTGGCCAAGCTGGTGCAGTTCGTCACGGTATTACTCGTGCCCTGATCGAATACGATGCAACCTTGAAGCCTTCACTGTCCAAGGCTGGTTTCGTGACTCGCGATGCGCGTGAAGTTGAACGTAAGAAGGTTGGCTTCCACAAAGCTCGTCGCCGGAAGCAGTTCTCCAAGCGTTAATTCGCTTCGACAGCAGGAAAAGCCGCCAATACCCTTGGCGGCTTTTTTGTTTTGGGGTGGCGCAGTATCATGCTGCCTTGTTTTGGAGAAGTGCCATGTTCAGAATTGGTATTGTTGGTGATGCTGCTCATGCCGGGCTTGCGTTTTGCCTGCTTCGGCCGAGCTTCTCGCATCGGTGCTCCGCTCAGGGGGCTAGGTCTTCAGTGTCGAATTTAAATTCGATGTTCGACCAAATTGAATTGATCGGTCTATGCCAACGCCCGCTGTTGCACTAAAGCTCAAGAAATTTCGCCGGCGTTTTGGCATCACCGCGTCACGGGTTGTGGTGCGCAGCCATTTGCCTTGGCCGTGGTTCGCATTGGCGGCGGTGGTGATGTTGTTGTTCCTAGTTACCTTGATCTGGCTGGTGTTGCGGAGTAATCAGGTTGGCGTGACGGGGCGCGAGGTGGAAAGTCTTCACCAGCAATTCCAGGAGCAGCGCGAGGAATTGATCTTGCTGCGGTCGACCGCTGGAACGGGCCAAAATGCAGTCAGTATCGAGCGTGCGGCGCAGCAACAGTTGCTGGCAAAGCTGGAAGGGCTGGAGCGGGAGAATGCGGCGCTCAAGGAGGATATTCTGCTGTTTGAGCGGCTGATTCCGGTGATTGGCGAAGAGGCTGTTGTTCGTGTGGAAAACTTCCGGGTAATTCGTGAGGCTGGTGCAAAATATCGCTATCGTTTGTTGCTGGCATTTCAGCCGGCAAAGCAGAGTCCGGAGTTTCGCGGCCGATTGCAGATTGCCGTGAGCTTTGTCTTGGCCGGGAAAGAGCAGCAGGTGCTGTTTCCGGATAAAAAGGCAGCTATTGGCGAGTATCAATTGGAGTTGAAGCATTTTCTTCGGCGTGAAGGGGTTTTTGAACTGCCGCCGGGTGCCGAGTTGAAGGCGGTTGAGGCTCGCGTTCTGCAGGGTGATACACTCAAGTCGAAGCGTTTGGCGCAACTTTAGGAGTGGCCTATGTTTGGTAAAAAAAGTGAAAACAAGCAGCAGGGACGGATCGATAGTTTGATCGGTGCCGGCACCCGTGTCGAGGGCAGCATTCGCTTTACCGGCGGCTTGCGCATTGATGGTGAGGTGGTTGGTAGCGTTGAGGCGGCAGAGGGCGCCTCGTCGTCCACTCTGGTGCTCAGTGAGCAAGCCCGCATCGAAGGCGCTGTTTGTGTCGCGCATTTGGTGACTAATGGCACTGTGGTTGGACCAGTGACCATTAGCGATTCGCTGGAAATGCAATCAAAGGCGCGGATTGTCGGCAATGTTGATTACGCCATGATCGAAATGCACCAAGGGGCGGTGATTGAGGGGCATCTTGTCCATCGCGGTGCAAAATCGGTGGAACTAAAACTGGCGGCGTCAAACTAATACAATTGACCGGGATTGAACGGCCCAGCATAATCTCGCACGAATTTTTTCAGGAGTTTTCATCATGAATGCAGTAGTCGAAACACCCTCCATCCTTCTTTTTACCGACAATGCCGCCAACAAGGTCAAGGAGCTGATCGAAGAAGAGGGTAATCCTGAGTTGAAGTTGCGCGTTTTCGTCACCGGTGGTGGCTGTTCCGGTTTTCAGTATGGCTTCACCTTTGATGAGGAAGTCAATGAAGACGACACCACGATGGAAAAAAATGGCGTGATGTTGTTGATTGATCCGATGAGCTATCAGTATCTGCTCGGTGCGGAAATTGACTATTCCGAAGGTCTAGAGGGGTCGCAGTTTGTTATTCGCAACCCGAATGCAACATCGACCTGTGGTTGCGGCTCTTCATTCTCAGCTTGATTGAGCTGATTGATCAAAAAGGCGGCTTTGGCCGCCTTTTTTGTTTTACTGGAGGCGAGTAAATGGAAAAGTCAACATTTGGTGGTGGCTGCTTCTGGTGCCTGGAGGCAGTATTTGAGCAATTAATTGGCGTCGACCGCGTCATTTCCGGCTATGCCGGTGGTGTGGTTCCGAATCCGAGCTATGAGGCGATCTGCACCGGCACAACCGGCCACGCCGAGGTCGTCGAGATTCATTTCGATCCCGAACTTATTTCCTACCGGCAGTTGCTGGAGGTTTTTTTCGCGATTCATGACCCGACAAGCCTGAATCGCCAAGGGGCGGATGTTGGCACACAGTATCGATCCGCGATTTTTACGCATGATGCTACGCAACAAGCCACTGCGCGTGGTCTGATCAACGAACTGACTCTTGGTAAGGCATATCCAGCACCCATTGTCACGGAAGTGGGGGCGGTGCCGGTTTTTTATCCAGCCGAAAGCTATCATCAGGGCTATTTCCGGAAAAATCCGGATCAAGGCTATTGCGCTGTTGTCGTTGCCCCGAAAGCGCTGACTGCCCGGCGAAAATTTGCCAGCCTGCTTAAGCCGGCCGCTCAATAAAGGCCATCAGTTCGTTGGCAAAACGTTCGCGCTGCCATTGGTGGGGCGAATGGTCGGTGCCTTCGTAAATGTGCAAAATGGCGTTGGGTATTTGACGGGCGACGTAGTGGGCTGTATCGACCCGGTAAAAGTTGCTTTCACCGCCATAGACCAGCATCGCCGGGACATCGATCTGACTTAGTACATCTCGATAATCAGCGGCGGTCAGACTGGTCCAGCAGTCAATCAGCGGCCCCGGGTCTTGTGCTTGCAATGCTGCCCGTGAACGCGCCCAGCCACTGGCGCCATTCAGGTATTTCTCTTTCGCTCGCAGGTTGAGGCCAAAGGCGGTCAACTTGAGTACGCCTTCGGCAAAGTCGTCATGCAGCCAGGACAACATTTCCTGGGCTTTGTTTTGGTCGAACTCACCGTAAATGCCGTGCTCCCATAATGCATCGGTGATCAGTTTCGGCGATTGGTCAATGAAACAAAGTTTGCCCAGCCGCGCGGTGCCAAAGTCGCGTATGTATTGCCAAAGGGTGAGGGCGCCCATTGAGTGACCGACCGCCGTGACGTTTTCCAACTGATAGTGATCGAACAGATTGGCCAGATCCTGGGCCATGCGTTGCGCTGTGGCTGCGTTTTCATTGGTCAACGGATGACCGCCGTGGCCGCGCGCATCCCAGCGGTAAACCCGGTGCTTCGGGCTCAGTGCGCCGAGAAAGGGGAGCCATTCCTGATGGCTGGAAGTCCAGCCGTGGAGCATGACAATCGGCGAGCCTTCGCCGGAAATTTTGACGTGGATTTTGGCGCCGTCATCGGCAAAAAAGTGGGACATGGCGGTCAGTTGGATTTGAACCCGGCAAGTATAATCCGGCAAACAATACGGTGGAGTATGGAAATGTTTGATTGGCGAGACTACGGCAACGGCATTGTTGCTTTCGATGCAGGTTACGTACGGCCGATTCTGGCGGCGATTCACATGGTGATCGAGAACGGCCATGTCGCTTTTGTCGATACGGGCAGCAATGATGCGCTGCCGAATGCGCTGGCCGCGCTGAAAAAGCTTGGGCTGATGGTTGCTGCGGTCGACTATGTTTTTTTGACACATATTCATTTGGACCATGCTGGCGGCGCGGGCAGCATGATGGCCGCTTTTCCGAATGCCAAGCTGGTTGTCCATGCGCGCGGGGCGCGGCACATGGCGGAACCTTCCAAGCTGGTGGCGGGGGTAAGTGCGGTCTATGGCGCCGAATACGTGGCGCGCGTCTATGGCGAGATTGTGCCGATTCCAGCCGAGCGCATTATTGAAGTGCCAGATGGCAGCGTAATTTCACTGGCTGGGCGGGAACTTCTCTGCCTCGATACGCCGGGACACGCGCGGCATCATATTTGTATCGTTGATCAAAAAACCGGGGGCATCTTTACCGGCGACATGTTCGGTCTTTCCTACCGCGAACTTGATGTTGATGCCCGTCAGTTCATCTTCCCGACCACCACGCCGACCCAGTTTGAACCAGCGGAAATGCGCCAGTCGGTTCTGCGCCTCCTTGCCTACAACCCGGAAGCCATGTACCTGACGCATTACAGTCGGGTGCAGCATGTTCACGCGCTGGGCGAAGATTTGTTGCGCCGACTCGATGCGATGGTGGCGCTTGGGCTGGCCGAAATCAATAGCGGCGCGGATCGGCATCAGCGGATAAAGCAAAGCCTCAGTGACTATTTGCTGGCTGAAATTCGCACGCACGGCTGCCTGTTGGCGGAAGCTGAGTTGCTCGAATTATTGGAAACCGATATTGAGTTAAACGCTCAGGGGATGAGCGTCTGGCTCGATACGCAAAAGGTCTAGACTGACTTCCGGCGCCAGAAAAGCATCAGCATGATGCTAGCGATCAGGCCCATTAACGCCATTGCGTAGGCGAAGCCGTTGGGCGACGCCAGCCAGGGCATTTCATGAAAATTCATGCCGAAAATACCCGCGATCAGGGTGGCCGGCATAAAAATGGTGGCAACCACAGTGAGCGCCCGGACTTCGAGATTGACCCGGTGGCTGACCGTGGTCAAATAGACGTCGAGCAAGCCGGTCGCCAGGTCGCGCAGATCCTCGAGAGATTCAAGGATGTGTACGGTGTGATCATAGACGTCACGGAGATACAACTGCATTTCCGGACGGAAAAAATCGCCCGCGTCGCGATGCAACGTACCCAGTAGCTCGCGCAGTGGGTGCAGGTTGCGCCGCAGGTAACTAACGCAGCGCTTGAACTGATGGATGCCCTCCAGCGTTGCCGGTACGGCGTGGCCAAGAATGTCGTTTTCCAATATTTCGGCGTGCTCATACAGTTGCTCAATGACGCCAAAATAGCTATCCACCACCGAGTCAATCAAGGAATAAGCCAGCATATCGACGCCGCCCTTGCGCAGGTTGGCATGCTCGGTACGCAGGCGCTGGCGGACGGGTTCAAAGGTTTTTGACTGCCTTTCCTGGAAGCTCAGCACAAAGTCGCGGCCAATCACCAGGCTGATCTGGTCCTGACTAAGGTCGAGTTGTCCCTCTTTCAACTCGTAGCGATGCAGGACGAGATAAAGGTTTTCCTCGTAAGCATCGATTTTTTGCCGCTGAACGTTGTTCAGGATGTCTTCCTGAACCAGCGGGTGCAGGCCAAAAGTCTGGCCGATGATGGCTAAGTCAGCTGGCTGATTGGCGCCATAAACATTGGCCCAGCGGGTGGCAAATTTTCTTGGTTGACTGGCGAAAGCGGCTGGATTAGGTAGTTGCGTCTCAAACAAGCCATGTTCATCGAAGTCGATGAGCGAAAAACTTGGTGCGCTGGTCTTGAGCTCGCCGATGTGGACCAGCGACCCCGGCGGCAGACCGGCCTTGCGCGAACGCAGCTTTTTCGGTTTGCTCATGGCTGGGTAATTAAATTGATCGCCTGCGCTGCTGCTGCCATGCCAAAGACTGAGGTGACGCAGACCGATGAGCCAAATCCGGCACAATTGAGGCCCGCCGGGCCACGTTCGGCGTCACAACTACTCTCCTTGCTCGGGTAGCGTAGGGGCTCGGTCGAAAAAACAGCGGAGACGCCAAATTTCTTTTTGCTGTCACGCGGGAAGCCATAGTCTCGGCGTAACACCGAGCGGAGCTTGGCCAGCAGCGGGTCTTGTACCGTTTGGCTGAGGTCGGTGACGCGGACTTGCGTTGGATCAGTCTGCCCACCTGCAGCGCCAGCAACGATGATGGGGATATTTTGGCGGCGGCAGAAGGCGACCATTGCCGCCTTGGCTTGCATCTGATCGATAGCGTCGATCACCACAGAAAACCCTTGGCTCAGTATCTCACCCACATTCTCCTGGGTGACAAAATCCTCGATGCAAGTGACCTGACAATCAGGATTGATCGCGCGAATCCGTTCGGCCATCGCCTCCACCTTGGCTTTTCCGTAAATATCACCGAGTGCGTGAATCTGCCGATTGGTATTGGATTCGGCCACCATATCGAGGTCGACCGCAGTAATCCGGCCAACGCCCGTGCGGGCTAGCGCCTCGGCGCTCCATGAGCCAACGCCGCCTATCCCAACAATACAAACGTGCGCCTGGCGCAAGCGCTCGGCCCCATCGACGCCATACAGACGCGTTACGCCACCAAAGCGGCGTTCGTGATCAATCGACATTAGTTCTCGACGGTTTTGCGAATAACAGCGTTGAACGGGGCGATCCATTCCGGGGCGAACTGATTGTCGCAGGCGTTGATTTCGGCAATGGCGCGGAGCACCGAGCGATTCTTGCCCCGGTGAATGTGTTTGAACATGACGGCTTCAAAGGCATCAACAATCGCCAAAATCTTGGCGCCGGCACAGATTTTTTCACTCAACAAGGCGTTCGGATAGCCGCCGCCGTCGGGCATTTCATGGTGTTGAGCGACAATTTCAGCGGCGACATCCCAACCCGGCATGCGCTGCAACAGGCCGGCGGCAAAACCAGGGTGGTTGCGCAAGGCCTGTTTGTCATCCGGTGACATCTTGCCAACTTTGAGCCAAACGGCTTCCGGCAACAGCATCATCCCGACATCGTGCAGATAAACGGCTGCTTCAAGCTGTACTGGATCAATGCACAGGCCGCCGGCCTTGTTGGTTTCCAGCGCCAGTCGCAGGATGCGCATGGTGCGGCCCTTGAATAGTGGCGAACGGCTTTCCAGTTGTAAAGCCAGCGAACGGAAAAAGTGAAGATCAGAGCTGGCATTGACCTGTTCCCGCTTCGGTGTCGCGACACGCGGGGCGCGGCTCGATATTTCGCCGATCACGGGGGAGAAACCGGTGACCGCTTCGATCAGCTCAGCGCATTTGACATCAACGTCGCTGGCGCTGGCCAAGGCGAGCACCTCCAGTCCCTGCACAAGATCCACCAAGCGCAGGTTTTCCAGTGACTTGCCGGCGAGCAGGGCATCGGCGGCAAGCTCCAGTCGATCGACGGCAAGCAGAATCATTTCGGCTAGCAAGTCAGAAAAAGGGATTTCGCCTTCTCGAAACCGCGCCATCATGGTTTCGATTGGGTGCGTTATTGCCACACCCAGTTCAAATTTGCACAGAGCGGAATCGCCCTTGATATTGTGAATGGCACGGAAAAGATCGGCGATGACCTCGCGATCTGCCGGCGTCTTTTTCAGGCGGGCAACGTCGCGCTCAACCTCGGGAGCGCGGTCTGTCAGGGCGTCGGCAAATTCCTCCAGCGATTCACGATCCTGAATGGTCGGCGCTATGATCGAGCGAATGTCCATGCCAATCTCCCATTGTCTGATTCGAATCCAACGAGTTTAGCCCAAACTGAGTCTGTTTCAGAGGGCATCCTTGATTTGTCGGCCTTGACTGGTCAAGCATCGCCACCTAAGATTCCGCGCTTCAAAAGAGAATTGCCTATCGTGACACTGGAACATCTTTACGCCCTGATCGGGCCCGACATGAATGCCGTCGATGCGGTCATTCGCCAGCGCCTTCATTCAGACGTGACGCTCGTCCGGCAGGTTGCCGAGTACATCATCCACAGCGGCGGCAAGCGCATGCGTCCAGCCCTTGTGCTGCTGGCCGCCGGTGCGCTCGGCTACCAAGGCAATCAGCACCATGATATGGCGGCAGTAATTGAATTTATTCATACCGCCACGCTCCTGCACGACGATGTCGTTGATGAATCTGCACTACGCCGAGGTCGCGATACCGCCAACGCCATCTTCGGCAATGCCGCCAGCGTTCTCGTCGGCGACTTCCTCTATTCCCGTGCCTTCCAGATGATGGTCGAGGTCGACGACATGCGCGTCATGCGTGTTCTATCCGACGCAACCAACGTCATTGCAGAGGGTGAGGTGCTGCAATTGATGAACTGTCATGATGCCGATGTCGATGAAGCGCGTTATATGCAGGTAATCCACTACAAAACCGCCAAACTTTTCGAAGCAGCCGCCCAGCTCGGGGCTATTCTCGGTAAGGCCAATCCCGAAGTTGAGTCGGCCCTCACCGTTTACGGCAAACACCTCGGCACGGCTTTTCAACTGGTTGACGACGTTCTCGATTACTCAGGTCAGGAAGCCGATACCGGCAAAAATATCGGTGATGACCTCGCCGAAGGTAAGCCGACCCTGCCACTGATTTATGTCATGCAGCACGGTACACCGCAGCAAGCCGCCTGCGTCCGCAAAGCCATTGAAGAAGGTGGTCGTGAAGACTTCCCAGCGGTGCTGGAGGCCATCCGCAGCAGCGGGGCGCTGGAGCATGCCAGAGCGCGCGCTGCCCATGAGGCCGAACTGGCTAGAGCGTCAATTGCGTGTCTAGGGGCTTCAAATTACAAAAAAGCTCTGCTACAATTGACCCTCTTTGCAGTTGAGCGGAATCATTAGTCCGACAAAAGCAAAATCGGAGTGTAGCTCAGCCTGGTAGAGCACTGCGTTCGGGACGCAGGGGTCGCAAGTTCGAATCCTGTCACTCCGACCAATATAGAACCCCAGTAAATCAATGATTTACTGGGGTTTTTGGTTTTTGGGAATGAATTAATTTAAGGGTTTGCCCCAATCGTGCGTCAATTTTTCGGATGCAAGGGTGGGACAACTATTTTTCATCCCGGCCGCAAAAAAACATCACTAGTACCTACACGTAGCTCTAATCTAAAGGAGCTGTCGTGATATATCCCTCAACTAAAGGCGTCCGCAATCGGTCGCCCTGGCAAGTCAATGTTCGTAATCGGCCCACCCTGAGCCGCGTTTTTCCGGTCCATCAGAAGGAGAGGGCCCAAGCCTGCGTCGAGGCGCTGTTGCAGGAGGGCCACAAGGCCACCCTAGTGCAACAGGAAATTTCTTTTGAGGTGCGGGTCCGCCGGGCCGGAATCAAGGACCAGAACCTTACTTTCGACACCCGTGCCCAAGCGGTCCAAGCCAGATATTGATTCGTAGAGATGAAGAAAATCTGTTTGGGGAAAAGCGGCTGTTATTGGCTTGCCGGAAAAAAATGGCGCTTGCCACGTGTAGATGTTTTTGGGAAAATGTTTGTAAAAGTAGATATTTTCGTAATGGCGTAGACAGCACCCCACAATTTCCGGCCTTTTGTATATGACTCCTCGCTATCTTGGGTATGAAGCACTCATTCGCAAGTATCAACTTCGGGTGCCTCCGCTGCGCTGTGTGTATGTGGCAACAGAGCGTGCTATCGAATCTCGAACCATCAGCTCCGATGGGGAGGAGCGAATTGAGCTGCCCTTGCAGCGCATTAGTGATAGCGAAACCCTGGTGGGGCAACTTACCTTTATATTCAAGCGGGAGCACCTCAATCTGACGGTACTCGGGGCGCTCTTTGAAGTTCCCGAGGTACTTGAAACCATTCAAGCTTGGCTGCTCGACAAGCCCAGTTCAAAGTACTCAAGGATGGCTGGCCACTTAGCGGCGTGGCTAACTGACCATGAGTTCGAGTACAACTTGCCGGCAGGCTGTCCGCGGGTTCCCCTACTGGACCCGGCCGCCTATATCGTCGGTGTGCCGGTTCCTGACCCCAGGTTCGGTATTGTGAACAACCTCTTGGGCGACCAGTGGTTTAGTCCGCTCATTCGGCGTACCGAAAAGCTCGAGGGGTATCTGGCGGCGGGATTAGCGGGCAAGGTCGGGGATGCCTTCCGAACCATTGAGCCGGAGATGTTAGCGCGCGCAGTAGACTATCTTTATCTCTCAGAAACCCGCTCGACGTATAGCATCGAAGATGAGATACCGGATAACCACCGCGCGGCAAAATTCAGGCACTTGCTTGAGCAAGCTGGCGAACCCGGACCGCTCACGGAGGACAGCCTCGGCGAGTGGCAATCGCAGATTATGAGTGCCCATGCCGCTGAGTACCACTTCCGCCATGGCCAAAACTGGCTCTCACGAGCCGGTCGTCTGAGGAACATTGCCGACTTCATCCCGGCACCACCGGTACTTGTGCCGGAGATGATGGCGGCGGTCGCCCGAGTTGGACAGGCGGCGACGACTCGCGAACTGGACTCGGTGTTAGCTGCGGCATGCGCTTCCTTCGGCTTTGTGTTTGTACACCCGTTCTGGGATGGCAACGGTCGGCTACATCGATTCTTGCTGCATCAAATTCTGCGCCAGGCGGGCTTTACCCCGGCCGGCGTGGTGCTGCCTCTGTCCGCCCGGATGCTCAAGCAACTGGACCGCTACTCGGTGCTGCTCAAGCGCTATTCTCGGCCCCGGACCGAGCTGGTCGAGTATGCGCTCGATGGAGACAGTGCGACCATTCACATTCGCTCACCGCAACCCCTATGGCTTTATGCCTACCACGACTTCACGGACATCTGTGAATTCGTCTACGAGTGCTGCCTGGCATGCGTTGAGGAAGACCTGCAAGCAGAAATCGTCTACCTACGGGCTCACGACGCGACAGTGCGTGACCTCGAAGCTTGGCTCAATCTGCGCCAGGCCGCACTCAATTCCCTCATCGATGTCATTGTTCTGGGCAATGGGGTGCTTTCCAAACGAAAGCACAAGCTCGTCGAGGGATTGTCGGATGACGAAATTACTCGCATCGAAGAGACGGTCGCCAAGCACTTTTCGGCTTACATCGAACATCGTGGACACCCGGGAATGTAGTCGATTTGTCGACAGGCGTCTCTATAGTAGATATTTCTGTAATTCTGTAGACGCTTGCCTGATGCGCTCGACTCCCCGTAGACGTTTCGGACCTAGTCCGATTTGCCTGACTCGGGCACTTTGCTTCACCTTGGCCAATAAGCCCTCGGCGCTCGAACGATAATGGCTAAGCTTGAGGTGAGAGCGGTAACCTGGCCGGCTGCGGTGCCCCTTGCTGTATCCCGGTTGTCAGTAATGCAGCGCTGATGATGTTTGGCGTCTGACAATTTCCGGTTACCGCCCGTCCGGCAGCAGCGTTCTCTGTCTTGGTATTTTTCTTGGACGACCGGGGGGGGGCGTTTTGGTAACGCTCCTGTGTCAGATGCTTGGCTTCAGTAGCAGCGCTCGTCCTTGGGAGAAACTCTTGTCCGAATCATGCATGTCTCGGCAAGCAGTAGGCATCCAAGTAAAGAGAAGTAAGTCGTGAGCACAATGAGCGCAATAGCTGCGTTGTTGCCAGAAAATTCAAAGCAAAGTGCAAAGACAATCACATTGATCAGAGCGGCAAGCATCAAATAAGAGGTGCTTTTGTTTGTCTTGAGGGAATAGGGCAAGTGCCACCATGTGCCGGCCAGTAAGAGCGCGATGCCAAACATCAATATATTCGAAAGCACAGAAACAAGTCCTTTCATGAAAACGTGTTGAATTTGAGCATGATCGGTATAAACGATATACCCAATTTATTTCGGTGTTATTTCCGTTTAGTGACACAGGTTACGAAAAGGTAGCCGAACAGTAGTGACGGATCATGGCGGCGATAATTATTAAGGAAGTGTTGGCCAGAGAAGCCAGTGTTGTACGCGGTAGGCTGACACGAAATTGAAACATTAGTACAAGAAAATAGGCGCGTTCCCGTTTTTTTCCTTCCGGAGATTTCCATGCGTCCCTTGATTTTAGCCGCCACAATTGCCCTAACGCTGACCGCTTGCGCCACCCAAACCACCCCGCCCGTCGCTGCGCCGGCGCCGGCTGCCGCTGCCAATGTCTCCGCTCCCGCGCCGAAAGCGCCGGAATGTTATAACGGCGATTCCGGCAAATTTGAGCCCGTTGGTACGATGGCAGCGATTTCCGGCGTCAAGGTTGTCTGCGAAAAGACCAGCGATGGCAAAGGTGCTCAGTGGATGGGTGTCAAGAAGTAATCGCAATTCCGGCCACTACCGCCATTTAATACTCAGGGGCCAGCGCGGCCCCTATTTCGTTCACAGCGCCGCCAAATTCAGCCAACATTTAGCGCCACCTTATTCCTCCGGGAAGGCGGCACCGCTAACAGCGTGAATTGGCCCTACGGCAAGTTTCCGAGCACGAAGCCGTCATGCCAAAGACGCCTACCGCCCTGGATTATGGCTTTGGGCTAGGTTCACGGCAAAGCAGTTACCGTCCAAATTTAATGCCCCGACTTGGATCGTCATCAAAAAGGGCTTCTGGAAAAAGTTGCCCGACATTAAGTTTCAACCCGAGGCGTTGGCAACACATTGAATGTGGGTGGAGTTTTTTGCCGGGTGACGCTCACGCAACGACATCAACAACCAACTTGTTGGTGGCCCGAAGTCGTTCTGCCATCAGGCGCATGACCTGAACGGCGAAATACGGCGTCTGCTGAACCAAAAAATGAAAGCGCTTTTCATCGACAACGACAAACTCGCAATCAGTCTTGGCAATGACGCTGGCCGAATGCGGCCCTGGGGATACCAACCCCACTTCGCCAACAATGCTGCCGTGCTCCAGCGTTTCAATAAGGCGATTGCGGATAAATACCTCTGCTAGCCCCGTTTCGAGGACATACATCAGATGCCCTTCGGCCCCTTCCTCGAAAAGTACCGTACCTGCTGGGACAAGGGTCTTTGTGGCGTTGTGAGAGAAAATTTCGATAGGAATCATGACGGTTTGTCTCCTGATAATTTGATTTACGAGAAAATATTGCCCGGTTCTGCTGTCATTGACGACTAACCAGCCAATTTAACAGTGGGCGCCATTGGATATCTACGACGACAGAATCGAAGTCTCTGTCAAAGATTGTCACCCCGGTGTCGGCTGCTTGTAAATAACGCTGCGACTGCGCGATGCAAGCAACGACAGGCAGGTCGAACTGCTGCAGGAATTCAATTAACTGGGTGTAAGCATGCGTCCGGACATCGACGCGCATCCCGACAACACCAATATCTACCCGTTCCTTGCGCACCGCCTTCGTTTCGGCAAGTTCCTCAAAAAATTCGCGAGTCGCAAGCATATCGAAACGCGAAGAAGAAACAGGCACGACGACCTTGTCGACCGCATTTAAAGCCTGTTTCAAAAGTTTGCCATGCAAACCGGCAGGGGTATCCAGGATGGCGAAGTTACAGTTCTTCGGAGGCATCTCGAACTCATCACCCGTGATGTCCCAGTGCCGGATGGGCGCAAGCTGGCTAGGTCGAGCTTCAAGCCAATACTTGCTGGATTTTTGCCGGTCCAAATCTCCCAGGTAGACAATCTCGTCTTGTCTGGCAAACCAGCTTGCCAGATGAACTGCCAGGGTTGATTTGCCGCACCCGCCCTTGGGGTTGGCCACCATGATTTTGCGCATCTAAGTTGCTTTACGTTCGTTTAGTGTATAAAGTGTTTATACAGTTTATACCCATAATGTCAATTCAGGAGCTAAAAATGAGTCGTAAAACCGTCGTGCAATCCGCAAAGGCTGATGTCAGCGCGTCAGTAGTAGACCAAGCTGTCGTTGAATTGGACAAGCCAATTGCTGCCGCAACTGAGCCCTCTGAAGTCAAAGAGCAAAGCGCCACCGAAGCTGCGGCACAAAAGCTTGCTGCAAAGAAAACAGTGACTAAAAAGGCGACCGTAAAGGTGGCCCCAGTGAAACCGGTCAAGGCCGAGAAGGCGCCGGCTAAGCCGGTCAAAAAGGCCGCTGCAGAGGCTAAGCCCAAAGCTGTCGAAGTACCGAAAGAACCGAAGATTGCCAAAGTGGCCAAGGTAAAAATTCAGGTGCCGAAGAAGCCGAAGCTGGTCCGTGACAGCTTTACCATGCCGGAGAGCGACTATGCTTTGTTCGAAACCCTCAAGCAACGAGTTCTCGCTGCCGGCATTGAAGTCAAAAAGAGTGAACTGCTGCGGGCCAGTCTGGTGATGCTGGCCAAACTTGATGACGCAGAACTCATCAAGGCGATTGGCCTGGTTGAACGCATCAAGACCGGGCGCCCGAAAAAGTAAGTCACGTTTTGGGGTATCGGTAATTGCCCATTTGAGTGAGTCAGCCCTGCCATCGGCAGGGCTGACTCACTCTCCGTCAGACGCATCACACCTGTTCGGGCAATGCTATTTTGGTTTTGTCGATTGACGACGTCTGGCTATTTGACTCGTAGCGTAATGTCATGCTTCAAGCGACGATGAGTTGGTGTTTGCCCACGGCGTTCGCATTCGGTACACCAAGGTAAACAACGGCGCATTTCGGACTCAGCGAGTTGCAAAGCGTTCCGCAGCACTTCCTGCGCATGGGCGGTGTGCCACTCCGCAATAGCATCACGTACTTCATTTGGAACTGTGCCCAGCTTGACCCAATTTTGTAGCCTGGAGAGCGCCACATGAAAGTCATTGATGAACCCAAGCTTATCTTGCAAGCTGGCAATGGCTTTGGCGAACTGCAGCATTTCCTCGTTATCGAATAATGGTGCGAAAAACTCACTCGAATACCGTAGATGTTTTAGGGCTATCCGGAATCGATGTGCACTTTCAGGCGTGGGTGATTTGAGTGTCTTTTCCAGCCGCTTCAGGGCATTGTGATGCAATCCGGTGAGCTGTTTTTCAGCGAATCGCGGTAAATTTTTCGGGAAATCTTCCGTCGCAAGTTCTTGCATATCCCGGGCAAACAGAAGGATAGGGCCGCCGTAACCCAATTGCTGCATCTGCGTCAGTGCTTCTTGCTTATCCTTATCCAAAGCAACAAGCGCTGCCGCTGCAGCTGTCTGATGTTGTGGGTTATCGCTCTGCAACATCGGTTGCAGAATACCGGAACGCATGACATCCAGATCCCGGACATCTCCGGTAATTTGCGACAACTTTTTAACATTTTTCGTCCACTTCCGTTGAAAGCGGTCGGGGAGCGCTGGCTTGAAGACCTTGATGAGACTATTCAGGCGACGAAGCGAAACGCGAAATTGATGGACGAACTCCTCGTCCGACGATGTCAAGGCGCCCAGCAGATTGGCTTGCCACAAATGCAACCCTTGGGTAGCAAGGATCTCGAACGCTTCCGCCGATGTTTGCTTGACATGGAGTGGGCTCAGCGCCGCCTTCTGGGGAGAGGGCTGGCGATTCAGGAACAGTTGATAACCGCGTTCTCCCTTGCTGACATGATGTGGCACCAAGGGTAAATGGGTTGCCAAGGCAATCGCAAAATCGAGCAGGTCTTCGGGCTTACCCTGCGCCAGTTCTAGTTCGACCTCTGAAATTGGCAATACACGGTCGCCGGAGGATACTTGCCCACTATCGAGCATGACCCAGATGGCAATCTTCTTGGAAACATCAATTCGCCAGGTCTTTCTTCCAAATGAAGTCGTGAATACCGGAACCAGTTCCGACTGATGTGCCTTTAGAAACGCATGAACCTTGGGAGCATCCACGCCACAAAAGTCGAAGGCGCCGGTATATGGGGTTTCCCACTCGGGGCGAGCGGATAAACCGGCCACCGATACGGCAACACATTTGACTGTTTGTAGCAGTTCCGTCGGCGTCTTCCGAATACGAAATGCAATACCTTCTTTGTGAAGCGCCAAGTCTGGCGTATCAAAATAAGTGTTTTCTAGGCATTTTGATGCCACCAGGAGGTTACCCGCAGTCATGAGTGGGTGAGATTCAACACGAGCCATCTCTTCAGGGGCGCAATAGAGCTTCAGTTCAATCTCGGTGGCCATCTCGATACACTTGAAATTGGTAGGCTTCGAGTCTATCGGAAGCTATATTTCAGTTCTACCTCGCTGAGCTAATTTAGTCGGCAGGGTTCTTCATTTAACGTGGAAGACTTGAAAGTAGTAATCAAAACGTCACACATCAATTTATTCAGTCAAGTTACAGTAACAAGTCTTTCCCATAGCATGGAGACTGATAATGAAATCCGCCAGTCCAGAATTCGTATCACAAGCACAACAATTGACTCGTGAGGAGCGCGAACATGTCCTCAGCAGAATGAAGCGCAAACTGACCAAAAAATGGCTAAATGAAAAAGTTATCACCGAAGAGGCAATTGCCTTACAACTTGAACTGGAAGACGAATGGTTTAAAGAATTTATTGAGCAAGTTAGGGCCCTCAGAAAGGCTGACAAAACCGCCTTAGACATCTAATTTCAATCCATTTTGTGCAGTTTTAAAAGTCGCGCTCCGTTCTAACGCTTACGTTTTGACGCAGGGCGAACTATCAATCAATCTCTGACCATCCTTCAATACGGCACGAAAGTAACGTTTTGCTGGGGCAGGAAGTCTTTTCCGCACCCAGAGTTGTAGTTCGTTGGACTGACGGACACGTGCGCCCTTTACAGCTTGTCCTCTATATCTTTTGCAGCGTTTTGCCAGCGATTGACCCAAATACAAAAGCGCCGGCTATGACTGTCATCAATCCGAAGCACGCTAGGAGAATTGGTTGTTTCTCCGTCATGCCAGTACCACTTTCAAGGGGCGACAAAGACAGCGTGGCATTTCCGGTCCGCGGCAAAAGCACATGACCAGATCGGATTGCTGGTGCCCGATGCTCTGATAGTTGGCGAACTGTGGCCGCAGCGTCGAGACTTCCACGGGTTGGTGCTTGTTAAAAGTCACCAAGTTGCCACACAACCACCCAACCTAAACCAAAAAAATCGTCAATGATTTTCTCGATACTGATTAATTTGAGCTTCATGATAATTTCATCCTTTATCCTGTTTGGTACTGCTACGATATCAAGGCAATGTTAAGTATCCTTTTCAGCTTTATGACCAGAATGTCATTAAGTGCTACAGGATGGCGCTCAAGGCGGTAGTCCCCGTGATCGCCTTCTTTTACATTGTCTTCGGTGAGGTATCCGCAGAATCATAGTAAACCGGATTGATTGCTGGTTCAGAAGCCAGCATGGGCAAATCCCCGTGCCGACTGCTTGCGACAGTTTCGACGTTTAGTACTTGATATCCCATGCAGTATTGATCTGGCTGGCCACCAAGGTGCGAAGGGTGACCAGTGGCGTGAATCCGGCGGGACCGTTCGGGCCGTTAGTGTCGATTTGCACGCTGGCACTACTGATGCTATTCATCACGCGGACCCAGCTTGACCAGATAGTACTGACTGGGTTGCAGGGTGGTGTGAATTGTCGTGTACCGTTCCCGCTTTATAACCCGGTGCCGGTTGCTCTGGAATGCTGGATTGACCCGTTGCTCATAGTCACCGGCAACGAACCGGAATTGAACAATTCAATGTAGTCGGCGTTGTAGGAATTCCCGTAGCCGCCAAAAACCTGGCTGATAACAACGGAATCAGCCGCGGCGGCCGGGTCGGCAATGGCGAACAGGCCGGCGGCAGAAAGTGCGGCGAAAATTATGCGGGGGGCCGGTGCGGCCGAAATTAATTGTTTTTTCAAATAAGATGGCGCGTGCTGCGGTCAACGAAAAAAGCCCCCGTATTTTGACGGGGGCTTTGCAAGGCAGTGTTTAGCGGGAGTTGCGCCGACGGGCAATGAAACCCATCAGGCCAAGACCAGCGAGCAGCATGGCGTAGTTCTTTGGCTCGGGAACGGCGGTGATAGCGAAGGCGGTGGTGTTGGGGACCGTCAAGGCTTGGTCACCGCTGGTGGTGTTGATCCAGTTGGCGTTCGCATTAACAAGTGGGCGGTATCCGGCAAAACTGTTCTGGCCGGAGCGGAGCCCCGTGTATTGGCCAAAATCCGTGCTCGGGGTGATCGCTACGGCAGAACCGCCATCGGTCAGGCCGGTGTTGGTCAAGACGCCGTAGGTGCTATTGCCAAAGCCGCTAGTTGCGGTGGTAATGGCCGCCAGAAAGCTGGTCGGGCTGGCATTCCAGGCGGCGCCTTGGTAGGCATAGAGCGTTTCATTGGTGGCGTTGAGGCCAAGGTTGGCAGTCGAGGCAAAGCTAATGCTGCCCTTAGATACGCCAATGGTGGCTACGCTATCCACGTGGGTAAAACGGATCACGGTTCCGGCCTGAATGACATTGGCGCCGGAGTTCCAGGTCTGAGCCGCTTCGGTGTTGGCAAAAGCAGTGCCATTCCAGGTGTTGTCAGTAAAGTGCACAACGGTATTGGCGTTGATGTTGGCCAGGGCAACGATAGCCCAGCCATCTTCATCGGCATTGAAAGCGGTAAAAGCGATGTCGCCAGTGTTGAGGGCGGCATGGGCGCTGACACCGGAAGCGGCGAGCAGCAGGGCGAGAACGGTTTTGCGCATGATGGCAGGACTCCGGGTTGATGAAAGCTTGGAAATGGTTTCGATAAGAGGCTTCGGACAATTCCCAGCATATGCTTTTGGCGTGACATCAATCACCGTGGTGATGGCCGTCAATCTGAGCCGAATGGACTAGTTGAGGTGGTGGGCAGAAATATAAGGGGAGGCATCGCCTCCCCCGCAGTCTCATACGTCCGTTCAGGGGCGCTGCGGGCGGCGCAGCCCGATCAAGCCCAGTCCGGCCAGCAACATGGCCCAGGCTTCGGGTTCCGGTACGGGGGCGTAGATTCCACCAGTCAGAGTACGCAATTCGGCATCTGCCGGCAGGTTGAAGCTAAGGAGCTGGGCGCTGTTGAAATAATCAGCGGAGCCGCCGTTCGTTGCGCTGACGGTGAGCGTTGTGGTCAGGCGTCACGACGACCTGCGTCGTGTTGAAACTCGTGACGAAACTGCTGGTAATTATGACCGGTTCGGTGGCACTGGCTCGGATCACAATATTGCCGCCGGCAGGCAGCGCTGAAGTGGCTTGAGCCTGCCCGGCTAGCAGCAGGACGGCGATAGCGATAGTGGAATAGCGCACAATTTTCTCCCAATGGATTTGAAAATAGGCGCCAGAGCGGTGTTGACCGCAGCATTCGAAATATTCATCAGCCGGAAGCGCCTACCAGTGGCGCAATATGGCAAACGAATGCTTCCTGATGATGAAATTTCGGTTTGCCAAATATGAGCCGATTGGACTATTGGCTGGTGACCTGCGGGTTGCCAGACAGGCCTTGGCTCAGCTTGGCCGGCATCAATTCGTGCACGTTGTGCCGGGCCAGCGTTTCGCTATGCTGCAGCCAGAGGCGGCGCAAGCCTTCGAAACCGAGGTCTTCGCTGCTGCTCGCCTCAAGGCGGAAAAGCAGGATCAGCATGGTGCGCAGTTCCTGGTCGGTATTTGAGTCAGCCCGTAATGTTGGGCAAAGCGCCGGATCGTTGTCGAGAAAACTGCGGACTGCCGCTTTGTCGCTCAAGGCCAGGCCGCATTGCTCGGCGAGTTGTGCAATTAACCGGCGCAGAGCCAGAAGTTCTTCCGAATTGTGGCTTGCAGCGAAGGCAGAGAGGCTCATGTTTACCCTTTCGATAGCGCCGTGCGATGATTTCCAGTCGCAGCGGCCAGACGTTAAGTCAGGGTGCCAGTAGCCTATTTCAGGAGTGTGAAGCTTGCCATGAGCCGCTTCGGTTGGAGGGAGCGATCCCCGTTAAGTGTTACAGGAAAATCGTTTTGAAATGTCATTCCCGCGTCGGCGGGAATCCATGGTGACAACTGGATTCCCGGTCAAGCCGGGAATGACGGTATTCAAAATAGATAAACGGTTTTACTTATATTCAGGAATAAACATTTTTTGCAAAGTTCCATTGCCGCAGTGGCATTGAAAAAGTCTCGTAACACAAACTGTCTACGCTGCCGAATTCGCTTCTTGCAGGTTTCCCATGTCCCATTCAGAACGTCGTCGCTCGCCGCGTTTTCCCTTTCATTCCCAAGGCGCCTTAAGTTTCGCCGGGCAGCACCTTCAGGGTACGGTTTTGGACATCTCACTGAAGGGGGCGTTGTTCAGTGTTCCCAACGGCTTGGAACTGAGCGCTGGCAAAATGTGCAGTCTCGAAATATTCCATGCCGGGCAGCCGGGTTTCTGTAGCGCCACAGCCTTGGTCACTTACCAACGGGAAAACCTCGTCGGACTCGAATTCGTTGATCTGACCGATGGTGCCCGGCAACTTTTGGCGCAGGTGATCAATATGAATCTTGCGGTCGACACGCTACTTGAGCGTGATTTGCTCGAGATGCTGGGCGTGCCCGGCCGAACCTGATTGTCCGGAAGTTTCCGGCGCGCCCGCGCGGCTGAACGTTGAGGTTCGGCACAGCTACCGGGCCCCACCGAACGCCTGGAAGTATTTCTCCAGAGCATCGATATCGACATCGCCGCCTAGATGGCTGGTGCAATCCTTGAACTCGATGTAGTTGTCGCCACCGTCGGCCATGAAGATGTTCATGGTGATGCGGTAGCTGGCAATTGGATCGACGACAGCAAGTTACTGATGTAACAAAAAAAACGGGGAGGCTATGCCTCCCCGTTTTACTTGATGCCTGTTCAAGGCATTTCAGAACAGAAAGTTGCCCGGTACCGCCACGGCGCAGTTCTGGTTCTTGAGCAGAAGGAGATTACGCGTTGCCAACTGGCCCAAGCCATCCGTATCAATACCGATCAATGCGTCACCGCCCGTAACCTTGCAGGTGACGTAGCCTTCGGCGAGCGGATTGGCGCTGACGATACCCACCGACATGAGCACCTGGCTCAGCACGATACGATCGGTGCCGGGCTGGAAATCGGTAATGGTATCGACGCCGTCGCGCAGGCTGGTGAAGACGAACAGGTCGGCGCCGGCACCGCCGGTCAGCGTGTCAGCACCTACGCCGCCGGTAATGACGTCGTCGCCCGGCGTACCGATCAGGGTGTCGCGCCCCGAAGTGCCGGTGATCTGCTTGACCAGATTGAAGCCGACAACTACTGGATCGTGGTCGGAAGAACGATAGACCGTGTTCGAGTAATAGTCCGGACCGCAGGTGGCACAGGCCGGCTGCTTGAACTCAGTGTTGTAGTCGATGATGGCTGGTTCGTCGGCATTGATCCGCCAGTGGGCTGCGCCCACGATCTGGGTGCTCAGGCTGGGAGTCGCCAAAGCGTGGTCGATGTAGCCAGCTTCGCCGTCGAAGACATACGAATAGCCCAGGCTTTCAAAGCGAGCGACTTGATCGACGTAGCCGTTGGCGGTGAAGTCGAGGATCGGATCTTCCTTGCCGTAGGCGTTCAGATCGCCGATGACGATGACGTCGCTGTCACCGCTGCTAGCCTGGAGGCCCTGGACGTAAGTGCGCAGCGCCTGGGACTGTTCAACCCGCAAGGCATTCCAGCAACCCTGGCCGTCGCCTTGGTCGGCGTCGACACCGGAGGTCGGACAACTGCTCTTTGACTTGAAGTGATTGACCACGACGCTGAACTTCTCGCCATTGGCGGCGGCAAAGGTCTGCACCAGCGGCGGGCGGTTGTGGATCGGATTGGTGTCGCTGACCGCGCTACCGACCGGCGAAACCTTGGCTCCCTTGTAGAGCAGGGCAGCGCGGATGGCGTCGGTACCCATGCCACCGCTTGGCAGGGAAACACTGGCGTAGGTGCCGGGTGCGGTGGCGCTGTTAAGGGCGGTGACCAGATCGAGCACCGCCTCGTTGCCATTGTTCTGGATTTCCATCAGGCCGACGACATCGGCGTTCAGTGCCTTGATGGCATTGACGATCTTGCTCTTCTGACGGGTGAACTCGGCGGCATTGTTGGCGCCACGGCAGTTAGCGGCGGCGGTTGAGCCGCCCAGCGTGCACCCCTGTCCGCTCAGGCCGGAGGCCGTCTGGCCATTGGTGAAGGTGGTGAAGTAGTTGAGGACGTTAAAACTAGCCACCTTGATGTTGCCACCAACGGCTGCTGGCGCCACGGTGCGCGCATTGTCGCGAATGATGGAGGGAGCGACAGTCGGCTGGATGCGGTAGTCGCTGAGGCCGGAAGCTGTGCTGGTCGCCAGGCCGTAATCGATGACGCCGGTGAGGCCATTGATACTGTCGCCAGCACGGACCGTGTTGTCGGCCGCCAGGTAAGGTGTCGGATTCGGATTCTGCAGGCTGGAACCATCATCGAGCAGGATGCGGCGGCGGGCGTTTTCGTCGGCCAAGGCGATGGCCTCGACACTGCCGGCAGGGTAACGGTTGGTCGGCTTTTCAAGACGGCCGTCAGCCGCGACTGTGAGTTGTCCGTAGCGGCCCAGGAAGTAGTTCTGGCTTACCGTCAGAAAGTTGTCAATATGGACCAGCATGCCTTCATAGCGTTCAAGGTCGCCTTCGACCACTTCCGGCAAGGTGATAATCGTCGGGGCAATAGTGATACCGCTGGCGAGCACGGTCACGGCCGGCGTGGTGAGTTCGGTCAGCGGATTGGCGATGGCAACGGCGCCGGTGCCGACGGCGTGTTCAGTGACCATGGCGGCGACGCGGACGCGATTGCCAGTGACGACGGTCGGCGCCGTGCCGGTGAAAACGTAGATGCCTTCCGAGGTGGCCGGGTCGTTGTCCGGCGTTTCGTCCTGCATGAAGAAGCCGTTGTTGGTGACCTTGGTGACAACACCCTGCGTGCTGACGTTCTGGCCGACTAGCGGGCTGGTCGGGCCGCTGCCCTGGATTGCATGGATCGGCGTCGTGCCACTGACCGAGACATTGACCGTGCAACTTGCCGTCTGCGCTTCATTGTTGGCGAAATTGACGACCACGGCATAGTTTCCAGCCGTAACGCTGCCGGCCACATTGAGGCTGACCGAGGCGACATCGCCATCAGCCACACCGGCGGTCAAGGGGCCGAGCGTGAAGCCGGCCGGGGTGCCAGCAGCGAGGCTGGCTGCATTGACCACGCTGTCGGCATCAGTGGCGCTCAGCATGACGACGCCGGCTTCACCGGTAGCCAGGGTGCCGGCCGGGCAGGTAGTGACGATCGGCTGGTTGACCACGGCAGCACAGACATTGAAGGCTGCTGCCGTGTTGCGTGGGTTGGGCGCGCCGGTCGAGAAATCAGTGGCGTTGTTGTTGCTGTCGGAGCAGCCGCTGGCGGCGCGCAAGGCGGCCGTTGTAGCGCTCAGGCTGGTGCCGGTGTTGGCTGTTTCGAAGCCATTCGGCGTGCTGCCGAAGCCGACCAGATCAACCACGGTGGCACCACCGAACGGGTTGTTGCCGACAAGGGCGGTTGTGGTGCTGACCAGGGCGACCTTGCCGTTGGTGGCGGACATGGCGATGGTGCCGGTCGCGTCGGGTGTTGGCAAGGCTGTCGTGCCACCGGCGCCCTGCGCTTCTTGCACCAGGAAGTACTGGCCAGGTTGCAGCGTGACGCTGCCGAGTGTGGTCACGGCCCAGTTGGTACCGGTTGCCGAGGCGTACTGAACGGACCAGCCGCTCAGGCTGACCGATGCCGGTCCGGCATTGAACAATTCAACGAAATCGTTTTTCAGCGTGGCGCCGGAATTGCCGCCGCCACCGTAGACTTGCGAGATAACCACGCCGGCAGCAAAAGCCGGTAGGGCGGAGGCCATCAAGCTGGCGGCAATGATGCGGCGAGCGAAATGGGCGGGCAGGGCAGGACGGATTTTCATGGTGTCTTGGTCTCTACTGGAGTGGGCGAGGAGACGAAAATGGCCCTCGAAAGGGCCATTTCGCATGTCTGCACAAAATGAAGGCAGCGGTCGCTTACAGGGCCTTGCGGCGGCGGGCAACCATACCCATCAGGCCCAAGCCGGCGAGCAGCATGGCGTAGGATTCGGGTTCGGGAACCGGGGCGAAGTTGATGTTGCCGGTGCCGGAACCACCTACGGCAGCAGTGTCATAGGCGACGAAAGCCTGGCTGACGTGGTCGTAGCCGGGGATCACGGAGAACTTCGGGAAGCTGCTGTCGACCGAGTACGAGAGGCCAAGGAAGCTGCCGTCGAGATAGGCAACTTCGACTGCTGAGCCTGCGGCAGCATTTGCCTGCGTAAAGTTGCTGCCCGCAAAGTTCATCGACAGGCTGCTAACGCTTAGCCATTCGGTGCCGCTGCTGGACAATGCGGCATCATCGAAGCTGAAGCTGCCGGAGAAGGTCTGGCCGATGAGGGCGCCGGAGTCCAGCGCGCCATTGAAGCTGTAGTTCTGGTTGGCAGCGTGGGCGGCAGGAAGGGCGGCGAGCAGCAGGGCGGCAAGCGCGGTGGTACGGAATAACTTGTTCATGAAAAATCTCCTTGATCAGAATGGGTGGGTTAAAGGCCGAGGTCGCGGGCCGGGACGATCTGCTTGGCGGTCAGGCCCTTCAGCGTGACGAGGATGCGGGCAGTGGCCGGACCATTGCCGTCGGCATCGATCAGCACATTGGTGCCGCCGGTGGTATCAACGACATGGACATAGCCATCGGCGAAGGCGGTGGCCTGCGTGGCGCCAATACTGACGAGCAGGGCGCTAAGGTCGATGGTGTCGGCATAGGGGGTAAAGTCGGTGATGACATCACCGGCATCGCGCAGGCTGGTATAGACGAACTTGTCGCCACCGGCGCCACCGGTCAGCGTGTCAGGGCCGGCGCCACCGATGATGATGTCGTCGCCTGAGGTGCCGACGATGACGTCACGACCGGCAGTGCCTGTCCTAGTAATGCCCGGCGTGGCGACAGCGATGGCGAGGTCGATCAGACGGCCATGGCGGTCATACTGGTTTTCCAGACCGTACATGTTGTTGGTGACCTCATCGCCTTCGGCAGCGCTGAGGCGTTGCAGGCCGCCATCGGCCTTGGCTGTCCTGATGAAGCTGGCCAGGGCTTCCTGGTAGGTGATGGTGTTGACCGCATTTTCGAAGGCGACACCGTTGGCGGCGAAGGGATAGCCGTCACCGCCGTTGGCCGTGAAGTCGATGGTCGCGAACGAGAAGTTGCGGGTCGGATTGACCACCGCGCCGCCATCCACCAGCACCGTGCCATCGTCGAGGACGATGCGCTGGATGCGGCTGCCAGTGCCGAGTGCGGTGCGGGCGGCGTTGCGGGTGTCGTAGGTCACCTTGATGCCGGAAATCTGGGCGAAACGACCGTTCACCGCACCGGTCGGGCTGGCGGCGGCAACAGAGTGTTCGAGCAGATCCTTGAGTTGCGTGGCGTTCATGACCGGGGCGCGCTTGACCAGGTTGGTGAAGGGCAGGACATTGAAGGTGTCACCGACCGACAGGTTGCCCGGGCCGGCTACGTTGGTGCGGATGCCGCCGCCGTTCTGGATGGCGACATCAGCCTTGCCGGCAAAGCGCATAGCGTCGGCCACCAGATCGCCAAGGCCGGTTTCGGCATTGCGTACGCCGGCCTTAAAGGTGCAGGGCAGAGCGGCGCAGGCGGTGTGGACCGGGCCGTTAAGTTTGATAGCCGTGGTGCCGATGATCTGGGCATTGAGGGCGGCAATGAAGGTATTGACCGGGACGATCACGCTGGCGTTGATGGTCGGTTCGCCGGTGACCTTGTCGGCATCGGCGGCGGCGCCGGAAACGCGCAACATGCGGGTGCTGTTGATGCTGGTCAGGGCGCCGGTGCTGTCGTCAAGCGTGGCATTGACTTCGCCGACATAGCGGTTGCCGAAGTGGCCGGTAACGATGGCAACTGGCTTGGCAGCAGCGTCATTGGCGTAGATCGGATGGGTATTGAAGGAGGGGGCGACGCCGCCGTTGATCAGCAGGTCATCCGGGTCGGTCATCAGTTCGTGGCCGCCGCCGGAAATAACCAGATCGACACCGGTCAGGGCTGGCACCATGATGTTACGTTCGTTATAGACGTTTTGCAGGTGGCTCATGACGATGACGGCCGTCACGCCATGGTTGTTGCGCAGGTCGTTGATCTCGGCCTGGATCAGCGGCAGGATAGCCTGCAGGTTCTGTAGTTCGCTGGCGTTGGCGTCGTAGGCCAGCATGCTGTCCGGGGCTGGCGAGGAGATCGTCGGCAGTAGGGGCGTCGTGGCGCCGATGATGCCGATCTTCTTGCCGCCACTAGTGGTCACTATCCTGGACGGAGCGACCTTGCCAGCCGCAGCCAGCGCAGCGAATTCCGGCGTAGCGTTGAAGTTCAGATTGGACGACAGGTAGGTGGTGCCGGAGACTTCAGCAAAGCGGGCGGCGACGGTCGGGCCGAGGTCGAACTCATGGTTGCCGAAGACCGCGGCGTCGAAGCCGATCTGGCGCATGGCGATGGTGTCATAGAAGTCCTGGCCGCCGTCGGCATGGGCCGTGGCCAGATTGACGAAGCTGGCATTGAGGCGCGGGCCGGGCAGGAAGGAGTCGCCGGCATTGAGCTTGAGCACAGAGCGGCCGGCGCTGGTCGCTGCCGTTTGTGCATTGGCGATCACCGTAGCCAGACGATCAATGCCACCGTAGTAGGAAATAGCCTGGCTGGCCTGGTCGCGCAGGTTGCCCTGCGCTGAAAGCAGCCAGGACTCCTGGTCGCCGACGTGTAATACGGTGATCCCTTCGGCAGCAGCCAGGCCCGGAATGGCCAGGGCAAGGGCGAGGATGACGGGTTTAAGCGAAGTACGCATCGATAGGTCTCCAGAAAACACAGAATCCCCGTTTGGGGGCAATGAATTGATCGGCGGCTTCGCAAGGCGAGGCCAGCAGTGGATAAAACGGGCGTGAGCGTGGCCGGTTCGAGACCTGATTTTTATGGGAGGCCATGGCGAATGCCGTTTTTCCCCGAGGTGCAATGCGGGGCGAAAATTTCGGCATTCATGGCCGTCCGTGGGACAGGTGTTCGTCGGCTGGCTCAATCCAGCCTGACTCAAGATAGGCCGGCGACATGAAAGTTTGTCGACCGCGAAACTAGTCCGTTCGGCCTACCGGGATTCCGTTCGAAGCATTTTTGGCAGACTGAATGGTCAGCCATCATGCTTAATCGAAGCTCGATTCCATCGGCAAAACACTATCGTCAAGAAGCTGTAATGCCGAGCGCCGACAATTGTTGTTGCGCACGGCATAGCCAGCCGCGTTCCGCTGTTTCCTGTTCCGTCACCTTCCTAGAAAACAATTCATGAAAAACTTCAGAAATATTGCCATCGCAGTGCTGGTCGGTGCCTTGCCCATGTTGCAGGGCTGCGTCCCGGCGCTGATTGTGGGTGGGGCCGCGGCTACCGTGATCAGCGCGCACGACCGTCGTTCGACGGGCACCCAGGCCGACGACGAAACGTCGGAATGGAAAGGCAGCAACCGAATGCCGGCGCAGTACAAGAATTCGGCCCATGTCAATTTCACCGCCTATAACCGCATCCTGCTGATCACCGGCGAGGTTCCGGACGAGGCGGCGCGGCAGGCCATTGGCGCAATGGCGGAGAAAATCGAGGGCATCCGCAAGGTCCATAACGAATTGGTCATCGGCCCGTTTGCGCCGTTTTCCTCACGCTCCAACGATGCCTACGTGTCGACCAAATTCCGGACACGGCTCGTCGAGTCAAATCAGCTCTCGGCCAATCACATCAAGCCGATTACCGAAAATGGCACGCTTTTCCTGATGGGGGTGGTCAATGAGCAGGAGGCCAAAGTGGCCGTCGCCATCGCTCGTACCACCGACGGCGTGCGCAAAGTGGTGAATGTGCTGGAAGTTATCCCAGAACGGGAAACCCGCCACCTAGACAATTTGCTCGGTTCTGCCCGCACCCCGCCGCCCCAGGTCGCCCCCGTCGAGTCACGCTGAGTGTGGCGTTGAGTGCGGCGTTGAGTGTGGCACTGAGGGCGAAGCTAGTGCCCGGCCAGCAAGACGCTGGGCAACCAGTGGGCGAGGAAGGGCAGGGCGGAGATGGTGAGCACGCCGAGAAACATCGCCAGCAAGGCCGGTAACACCGAGCCGGCGACGTAGCGAATCGACTTGCCGAACATGGCCGAGGCGAAATAAATGTTCATGCCGGCTGGCGGGCAGAGAAAGCCCATCTCGATATTGGCCAGGAAAATGATGCCAAAGTGCACCGGGTCAATGCCGTAGGCGATCGCTACGGGCAGCAGCAGCGGCACCAAGACGACGATGGCGGCATAGATTTCCATCAACGCGCCGGCCGCGAGCAGGAAGACGTTGAGGGCGATCAGGAAGGCAAACTTGTTGGGCAGGATCGCCTGCACCCATTCGGTGGCGGCATCGGGAATGCCGGCATCGACCAGATAATTGGTCAGGCCGAGAGCCATGCCCAGAATGACCATGATGCCGCCGATCACCGCCGCGCATTGCAGCAGGGTCTGGCGAATTTGTGGCCAGTCGAGTTCGCGATGAATCAGCACCTGCGTCAGCAGGGCATAGGCCGCGGTCAGGGCGGCGCTCTCGGTGGGGGTGGCAAGGCCGCTGATCAATGAGCCAATCGCCACCACTGGCGCCAGGATTTCCCATTTGGCCGCCCACAGTGTTGGCCAGACCGGCAGCGAAATTGGCGTTTTTTCCGGGTTGACCGCAGCAATCGACGGTGTGATCGAATTTTTCCGCAAATAACCACCAACCAGCAGCAAAAAAGACACCATCACTACCGCTGGCAGAACCCCGGCGAGAAACATGGTGTTGATTGGCTGACGGGCGATGATGGCGTACATGATCAGCGGTACCGAAGGTGCCAGCAGCACGCCGAGGGCGCTGGCGCTAGTGACCAGGCTGATGCCCCGGCGTTCGGGAAAGCCGGCCTTGGTCAGTAGGGGGAGCAGCAGGCCGCCGAGCGCCAGAATGGTGACGCCGCTGCCGCCGGTAAAGGCCGTGAAGAATGAACACAAGACCGCCGCCGCGATGGCCGTACCGCTGACGCCGCTGCCAAACAGTGCGGTGAAGGCCTGGCCCAGGCGCATCGCGGCGCCGCTGCGGGCGAAGAGCAGGCCGGCTAGCGTAAACAAGGGCAAGGCCGGCAGCGAGGGATTGACCGTAATCTGGTAATGGCTGAGCGGCACCGCGGCTAGCGGCTGTCCCTCCTGCCAGAACAAGGCCAGCGCCAGCCCGCCGAGCACGGCAAAGATCGGCGCGCCGCAAAAGAGGATGGCGGCCAGCCAAAGGGCGAAGGGCCAGATTGGCAAGGTGCTGCCATCAAAATGGTTGGCGAACAGGATGCCGCAGAGCGGCAGGGCGATGGCTGCGAGCAATCGAATGGGAAGTGGGATGGCCAGGCGCCAGGCGATCTTAACGGCGAGGATCAGGAAGCCGACCGGCATCGCCGCTTCAATAACCCAGCCGGGAATGCCATAGGCCAGATCGCGCGGCGCCGCCATTTCGCTGACGACAAAAGTCCAGCTCGCTTGAGCCAGCATGCCGGCAATAATGGCGGTACTGGCGCCGGCGAAATGGGCGGCCGCTGAGCGGAACAG
>JBBSCQ010000009.1:0-66142 GCA_038250105.1 Burkholderiales bacterium
AAAAAGCGCCCGATGAACTCAACACCCGGCAAGCGCAAGACCCGCTTCTTGCCATCATTGTCGGCGCGCACCCGAAACGCCACATCGTTGCCAACGATCCCGACAATGCGCTCGTTGGAAATCGCCACCCGGTGCGTATAGTCTGGAAGGCAGAAGTCATGCTGAATACATCGAAGGATCGACGCTTTCAGACATGATTAAGGAAAACCAGGTTGCCGAGCGCATCGCGATTGACAGCTATCGCGAGTCCATTCGGTATCTGGGCGACAAGGACCCGACCACCCGTCGATTGCTCGAGACAGTCTTACCGTTGAAGAGGGGCATGCGGATAATCTGGCAGATCTGCTGCAGATGACACCGGCGCAAGGCTAATCGAGTGCCGCCGCGACGCGGCGGCATGGCAAGCTGCAAGTCAGCCCGGCCTGCAATCTTTAGTAACAGGCGCCCAATGGCCTCAAGCTGCGCCCATTGCTTTTCGCAATCCACCCGGGTCAGGCTTGCACTCGGCATCTTTCGTCTCGACTGGGGGAGATACGCTGTTCGCTGCAGCAATTCGCACAATTTCCTGAGCGATATTTTCCGGCGATAAAACGAAGTCGATGCAGCCACTGGCAATCGCACTCTCCGGCATGTCGGGCTGAATTGCCGTACTCAGTTTCTGGGCAATGGTGACGCCGCCGACTTCTTTGATGCCGCAGAGGGCGTCAGCACCATCGCCGTCGTAACCGGAAACAATGATGGCAATGAGCTTTCCATCCCAGTATTGAGTCATCGACCGCAGGAATACGGTGATGACGTCAGGCCAGCCCCGCGGCTTCGAGATTGGCTTGAGGCGAAACTCCCCGTCGCAAACATGTAAATCCCGATTTTCCGGGATGATATAAACATGGTTCGGTTCGATCTCCAGGCGGTCGGAGATCAACTCAACCGGCATTGTCGTAAAACGCGGCAGAACTTCATGCAGCATGGTGGGCATTTTGGTGATGTGATTGACGATGACAATGGCCACACCCATCTCAGCCGGCAGATTTTGCAGCAAGCGCTTATAGGCATCGAGGCCGCCCGCCGAGCCGCCAACACAAACAATCGGAAAGTCTTTTTTCATTTAATTGGCTCCGTTGAAGTTACCCGCCAGATGATGTTGCCGACATCATCGGCTACCAGCAAGGCGCCGGCATAATCAATCGCAACGCCGACCGGCCGGCCGTAGGCCTTGCCCTCGGCACTGAGAAATCCGGTCAGCACATCCTGTGGTGGTCCGTTTGGATGTCCGCCGACAAAGGGCACAAAAATAACTTTGTAACCACTGTGCGGCTTACGGTTCCATGAACCATGCTGGCCGACAAAGGCACCATCGACGTATTTCTTCGGCAGTAATTCGGCACTATAGAAAGCCAGACCCAGCGAAGCCGTATGCGCGCCCAAGGCGTAATCCGGAGCAATCGCCTGGCTGACCAGATCAGAACGCGGCGGCTTGAGCCGGGTATCGACATGCTGCCCGTAGTAGCTGTAAGGCCAGCCGTAAAAAGCGCCGTCCTGGACCGAGGTCATGTAATCCGGCACCAGATCATTGCCCAGTTCGTCACGCTCATTGACCGTGGTCCAAAGCGCGCCGCTTTGCGGCTGCCAGGCCAGTCCATTCGGGTTGCGCAAGCCTGAGGCAAAGAGCCGCAAATGGCCCGTCGTAAGATTTATTTCGTGGATACTGGCGCGGTCAACTTCGTTTTCCATGCCATTTTCGCCGACATTACTGTTTGAACCGACCGTCACATAGAGGCGTTTGCCATCACGACTGGCGATCAGATTCTTCGTCCAGTGATGATTGATTTTCCCGGCCGGTAGATCAATCAGCTTGACCCCGGCGGTAGTAATCTGCGTCTGCCCGGTTTGATAGGGAAAGCGCAGGATCGCGTCGCTGTTGGCGACATAGAAATCATTGCCGACCAGTGCCATGCCGAAGGGCGAATGCAAGCCTTGCAGGAAGATCGTGCGGGTTTTTGCCTTCCCGTTTGCATCGATGCCGCGCAGCAAGGTAATGCGGTCGGCGCTCGGTACGCCGGCCCCAGCTTTTTTCATCACCTGCTTCTTGATCCAGCCGACGATCCCGCCATCTGCATCATGCTTGCTTGGCGCGTTGCTCTCCGCAACCAGCACATCCCCGTTGGGCAGAACGTAAAGCCAACGCGGGTGATCCAGATCACTCGCATACGCATTGACCGCAAGCCCGGCTGCGGCGAGTGGCTTTGCGCCAACGGGCCACGCCTTTACTGGTGCAATGTTGACGGTTGGCAGTACGGCATGTTCCGGCGGCGGCAAGGTTGGTTGCGGACCGAATCCCGCGCCCTCCGGCAAGGCAGTGCTAGCGCTACAGGACGCAATGTTGAGCACGATCAGACTGGCCAGCAAAAAATTGCTGTGTCTTTTTTTGCCAATTTTTTCCATCCGGCTCTTGCCTCTGGGTATCGAATAGTTGTATTCCGCAGTGGCAAATACGATGGCATCAGCGACGCGCATTTTTTTCTTAAAATCATCCATGTTTCTCTTTCTACTTACTTGGGGCGTGGGCGGGCCTGCTTCGGCTGAACCTCCTGCAGCCGGCCAACCCGCAGTTCGACCACGGCTTTGACTACGGCCTGTGCGACATTCCGAACTTCCTCCTGGACAGCCAGATCCTTGTCCAGCGTCTCGTGACTGTTGGCATAAGGCTCGAAATAGCCAATATAGCGATCCAGTCGCGCCTGCACCCCGGCGTCAATTAAACCCATCCAGTCGAGCCAGTCAGAAAGAGAACGGCGTGAGCCTTCGATGCCGGCAACGTCGCCATGCACGATCAGCCCATAGGCTCGCCCGGCCAAGTGCTGCGGATAGTCCCAGCCGGCCATCTCGAGTTCTTTCGCCAGGCCGGCTTTCTTGCCGGCAGTCGATGTCGGGTCCGGGTTGCCACCATCGGCGCAGACCAGGCGGTCGATCATCAGTTTCAAGGGGCTGGGGCTCTGGTACCAATACACTGGCGAAACAATGATCACCGCGTGCGCCGCAGTCCATCGCTCGTAAATCTCGGCCATCCAGTCATTCGTCTGGTTGAGCGAATGGTTAGGGTAACAACTGCACGGCCAGTGGCAGAGCGGCATGGCGGTTGAGACACAGCCTTTGCAGGGATGAATGTTTCGTCCGTATTCGGAGGTCAGCAGGCTTAGGTCAAGTACATCCGCCAAAATGCCGGCCCCCTCGAGCGTCGCCCGAGCAATCTCCAGCAAGCGGAACGATTTTGAAATTTCACTGGGACAACTACCATCATTGCGCGCCGAGCCGCAGATCAACAACACGCGGGATTGGGCCTCAGGATCGGACCAGTGCTGTTGCGCTTCTTCAATGCGCTTTTTCGTGGCAATCCATTCGCTGGACAATAGATGCTCCGGATCGGCATAACCCGGGCCGGCTTTTTCGGTGAACGACGCTTTACGTCCATCGGTGTAGGCCTGCCAGGCCAGCGCTTCCAGCCGCGCAATCGATTCATCCTCAGCCCGAAATGCCGGGTCAATGAAGGTTGCACGAAAGCGCACGCTAAATTCGGCCCGACCGAGTCGGCCCGGCGATTGCCCTTTACGGATTTCGATCATGGTTTTCTCCTTTCGGCAGGAAACGATCTGCCTTCAGTGCGACTCAACGGCCACTTCATCGCGCCCCTTGAAAGAAACATCAATAATTTCCTTGGCGAGTTGCCGGTCGGTTTCGTTATGAGTGCGCGCTATCAGCACCGTATTGCCGGCCTGAATGGCATCCATCACCAGATCGGAAAACTTTCCTTTGGTCCGGCTATTGGCGTTGGCGCCTGCCGCTGCGCCAACAAGGCCACCCACACTGGCGAACCAGCCGAGCATTGCGAGCGGGGCAACCACCGGGCTGGCGACAAACAGGGTGACACTGCCGGCGACCATCAACACGGCACCAATGGCGCCGATCCCGGTTCCCACGGCAGTACCGATGGCACCATCGACGAGTACATCCTTGAGCACCTCGTCGCTGCCCTCTTCGCCAAGTAGATCGGCGTCGACAGCGGGCGATGGTGCGTCATGCAACACGGTGACATCAATGGCCGGAATGCCGCGTGCGATCAGTGACTTCCGGGTGAGTTCCGCCTCTTCACGGTTCGGATAGATGGCGGAAATCCTGTGGCGCTCGATCGGGGTGAGTGACTCAGCAGACGAAAACGTCGAATTTTGTTCAATAGGCATGCTCATGATGACCTCGCAATTAAACTGCGACCGGCAACATTGCTCAGTCTGCAGGGAGTGACAATTGCAGGCATTGATTGCTCAGTCTGTTAGCCAACGCACAGATGCTTGACGCCGATGTGCGAGAACGAAGTTAGAACACCTTTTCAGTTTATATGTGCGGCGCTAAACAGATAAAAAAGCAAATCAAAATTAGTCTCAAAAATTCATTCGAGATATGAGTAAATGAGCGCCAGATGCCGAAAAAAATAGCCACCCCAGCCGGTCCGAAATCACTCCGCGAGAAAGCTGAGGCGCAACTCAAGGAAATGCCGCCGGTCAATCTATCCGCTCCAGATATGGCGCTCATGCATCAACTTCAGGTGCATCAGGTTGAACTGGAAATGCAGAATGCGGCGCTGATCCAAGCTAATTCGTCGCTTGAGGCGGCGCATAATCGTTATCTTGATTTGTACGATCTGGCCCCGGTTGGCTACCTGACGTTAACGCAAGAGGCAAAAATTGCCGAGATCAATCTCACCGGCGTCGCGCTCTTTGGAATTGACCGGGACCGGTTGATTCAGCGTCCTTTTGCCGCCTTGCTCATTAAGGAGGACGGCGATCGCTGGCATCAGTTCTTTACCGCGCTGATCAGGCACGGCGGTAACGAGACAGGCGAATTCACCATAGCCAGCCAGTGCGGCGACGCCATTACGGTGCGCGTGGATTGCCTTCGCGTCCTTAGAGATGATCCCGTCCTCGCGGTCCACGTCGCCTTGACCAATATCAGTGACAAAAAGCGTGATGAGGCACGATTGCGCGAGCAGGAGGAATTCTTTCGCTTGATCGCCGAGAACATTGACGGCTTCATCGCCGTGCTCGATACCGAAGGCCGGCGGATTTACAACAACCCATCCTATGCCCGACTGTTTGGCGAGCGGAATCTTGCCGGCACCGATTCATTCGCCGATATCCATCCCGAGGACTACGAGCGTGTCAAGCAAGCGTTCTGCGAAACTGTCGCGACGGGCGTTGGTCAGCACCTTGAATACCGCTTCATGATGCCCGACGGTCGAATCCGCTTGATGGAATCACGCGGTGGCTTGATCGACGATTGCGGCGGCGTCAATCGGGTCGTCGTCGTCGCCAATGACGTGACCGAGCGCTATGAGGCGGAACAGAAGATTCATTATCTGGCCTTCAATGATGCCCTGACGCAACTGCCGAATCGTTTGACGCTTAATGACCGCTTGCAACAGGCAATGTCGGCCAGTAAACGCAGTAACCGCTACGGGGCTGTGATGTTTCTCGACCTGGATAATTTCAAGCCAGTGAATGATCGGTATGGGCATAGCGCAGGTGATCAACTCTTGGTGCAGGCGGCGGCGCGAATTACCGGCTGTGTGCGGGAAATAGATACAGTGGCTCGCTTTGGTGGTGACGAATTCGTCGTGCTACTGGGCGAACTTGACGCCGACCTGGAACTGTCAGTCAGCCAGGCAACGATGGTGGCTGAAAAGATTCGCGAGGCGATTGCTGCGCCCTATAGCCTTCAAGTCACGCTGAAAAATGGCTCTCGCACCGCAATGGAACATCATTGCACGGCCAGTATTGGTGTCGAAATGTTCCTCAATCACGATAAATGTGAAGAAGAGATTATCCGGTTGGCGGATATTGCAATGTACCGCGCCAAGGAGATCGGGCGGAACCAGATCTGTTTCCACTCGGATGATGTAGTTCAACCCTAAGGAGTCGCTGATTTAATCAATTTTGTCGTTCCCGCGAAGGCAGGAACCCAGGAAAATCAAAGTGCTGGATCCCCGCATGCGCGAGGATGACGAATTAATCAGTGCTTCCCTAAGTCATCGCCCGCTATTACTTTGCCCGCGGCGCTAAATCACTTTTTTTAATCCCGGCATCCGCTTTGGCTTCGCTGAGCAGGGCGCGACAGTTGCTGTCCTGATCGGTGCCGAAGTCGAGCAAGGGAATCAGCAGGCCGATGCCTGAAGTTGCAGCACCGAGGGCGACGGCGAGGCCGCCGCGGACAATGACCCCACCCAGTTCCGGCCGCAACACCGGGTTCTTGAAAGTACCGGAAATCAGGATTGGGCCGCGTAGTGAGGCCAGACTGAAGCCTTTCGACTGCGGTACCAATCTGAGCTTGAGCGATTCGTCGGTGAAATTGACGCTGCCGCTGCCCGTGATATTGACCTTGGCGGTATCGAGTAGCAGTTCTTTCACTTTGAAGTCGCCATCGACCGCCTTGAAGTTGCCGACCAAGCAACGCATCGGCACTTGCTTGTCACCACTCAACAGCGCCAGAAAGGCATTGGCCATGTCGAGATTAGATAGCCTGAGCATCAGTTCGCCAACCGAGCCACCATCCATGATCAGCGCCGTTTCACCGTTCGCCGAGGCGAGCATCTGAGCGATCGAGTTGCCGCTGCCAACGAGTTGAGCGCGACCACCCATGATGCCGGTATCGGCCCCGGCCAGTTGGGAATCGGGAAATAGTTGGCCAAGGTGCAGACCTTTCGCCGTGATGTCGGCGCGCGTCGCGATACGTGACTGGCGACCGTCCATCTCGATAGTTGCAATCAGGTTGCCACCGGCGACATCGAAGTCGATCGGCGCCAGCTTGAGCACGCCATCGGTGACGATCAGATGCGCCTTCATTTTCTTCAGGGGAAGCCGCTCGCTAAGGATGCTTTCGCCACGGAAATGCACGTCGGCATTGGCTGCCTGCAGTTTTTCCAGGTTGAATGGCTCGGCCGGCAACACCTTGTCGCTGGCCGGCGGTTCTTTGCTCGGCTGGGTGCCGCGATCAGCGCCAATAAAGCCGCCGAGGTCATTCATGACCAATTGGCGCGACACCAGGTCGGCGGTGATCATCTGCGGCTGCTTGCTGCGGTCAACGGCAAAATTACCCGAAATATCGCTTTGCCCAATCGTGCCTTTGAAGCGGCGGAAGGTCCAGACTTGGCCAACATGGTCGATGAATCCGGCCAGCTTGTAGGCCGGTGTTGGGGGAAATGGCACGCCGATAATTGGATAGAGTGCGGCGAGATCATTGCCGGCCACGGTGAAATTAAGTTGCTCCGCCTTGAAATGCAAAGGGTCGAGCATGCTTCCGTCGATACTTACTTTGGTATTGCCCAGCACCCCGCTGGCCTTGATCAGGTAAGGATCGTCGACACGACGCAAGCTGAGCAGCCCCTCCCCATGCGCCTGAAAGCTGGTCGGCAACCCTTTGAAGTGGCCTTTCCCTTTGAATGCAATCCCGGCTTCCTCTGTCTTCAGCTCAAAGGCCAGATCAGTCTTGATCCTGGGGTCGAGATACCTGGCACTGCCGTGATCGATACTGAGCTGGTCGATGCTTGGCAGTTCGATTGTTTTGTTCTTTTCCGGGGGCCCGAAGAGCCAATTCGCTTCGCCGCTCTGGCTCACCTCAAGGATGACCTGCGGCTCTGACAGCGTGATCTCTTGAAAGACTAGATTGCCAGTCAGCAACTTGTAGGGGTTGATGCTGAATTCAAGGCGCTTGATTACTGCCATCGCTGGCTCGGCACTCCACGGCGCGTTACCGAGCACGATGTCGTTGACGATGAGGCGTGGTGGTAAGGCAAATTCGACCTTCAGGTCACCATTGATCGCAAAGCTGCGGCCCGTGGTCGTCTTGACCCAAGCGGCAAGCGGCGCACGCAACAGATTCCAGTCGACGAACACGACGAGAAGAAACGCCACCATGACGACAGCGAGAAAAATACCGGTGATCCATTTGAGCAGGCGGGGCAAGGTCATGGGGGCGGGCGGTAATTGGCTGGTGAATTTTCCACGGTAGTGGGCGGTGATTGGCGGAGGAATTTCGCCCGATCATTGTCGGCCTGTGAACCGGGCCGCGCCGTGTGCCAGCGCACAGAGCTTTGCGAGCGGGAAGGGTAAGGTGGCATTTGGCGTGCAGCTAGCCGCCTTAAAGGCATGAACCGAATGTTTATCCCAATCGAAAGGAAACGCTCATGAACAACATCATCTACATCGTCGGACTGGTCGTCGTGGTTATCGCCGTCCTCTCATTTTTCGGGCTGCGCTAAGACATCCAGCCTGCCCAAATAACAACCAAGCCCCGTTCGGGGCTTTGATACAAAAGGAGTGGTAATGAAAGGTTTTGTCCAAAATATTGAAAGTCTCGCCATCAGCAATGACAATTTTCGCCAAGTGCTCTATACCGCGAAAAACAGCCAACTGGTGTTGATGTCATTAAAGCCAAATGAGGATATCGGTGCTGAGATTCACAAGGTTGACCAGTTCTTTCGCGTTGAAGAGGGAACTGGCGAAGTGATGCTAAATGGTGCCAAGACGGCTATTCAAGCCGGCTTTGCGATCCTTGTACCGGCCGGGATGAATCACAACATTATCAATACCGGCAGTGTGCCGCTCAAGCTATATACGCTCTATGCCCCGCCCAACCATCGCGATGGCGTGATCCACCAAACCCGCGCCGACGCTGAAGGTGACAAAGAACATTTCACCGGCAAAACGACGGAATAGTCGGCAGCCGGCGTTGCCCACTAAGGAAAAAAACATGAAATATAAATTAGTCGTTTCAGCCTTCGCACTGGCTTTGACCTTAAGTGCGTGCGAAAAAACGCCGGTTGTATCGTTCCCCGGAATGATGACCACCCCGCCGGTCAGCACTTCGCCCGCCCCCAGCGCAGCCGCCCCCCTGCCATCGGTCAAGATGGTAACTTCTGACGATTTGCCAACCGGTTCGCAAAGCAAGTCGAACCCGCAAGGCAGCATGAGTAAACAGGAGGAATCCATGGCAATGCCAAAGCCGGGGCAGGCCAACGATCATTCCACCCCGGTCTTGCATCCGCCCGCCAAGTGAGCGTTTTGCGCGCCTAAAGCCCACAACCAAGTAGGCCGTCTTGGCGGTGAAGCCGGGTGCTAATCCGTTGCTTTCCCGAATTGCTTGGCGACGAATGCCCAGATCATCCGTGAGGCATCCGGGCCTTTCGGGTCGCTGTATGAATGCCCGGCCGCGCCACCACTCCAAGCGTGGCCTAAGCGGCTAATTTCGCACAGGGTGGCGATGAGGCGGCGACTTTTTCGATAATCAGTGATGGTTGCGGCATAACGGGCGCCGCGTTGTACCGTGCGCGGCTTGCTGGCTTTGGCCCCGACGCGCTCGCCCCAGCGCATTGCCGCTTCTTCGCCATTGCTCGGCGCGACGATGTGATCGGACATACCGTGAATGACCAGCAGCGCGGGTAGTCTGACGTTCAAGGCAATTGGCGGCAGTGGCGAAGGGGTGGCACTTTGCCCGAACATCGCCTTGATCGCGCTGGCTGATGAATGGGCGACGCCGGGCGCAATACCCGAGTGCATGGCGATGGCGCGAAAGCGTTCCGGGTGATGCGTCGCCAGCAGCACGGCCATGCCGGCCCCGGCGGAAATGCCGGCCAGGGCGATCTTGCTGCGGTCAACCGGCTGCGACAGGCAAATCTGCTCAATCGCTGCCATGATCGAGTTTTCTTCCGCTTGCGCCCGGCCGCTGCGGGTGTCGTACCAGTTCCAGCAGCCTTGCAGATTGGACAATCGATCCTGCTCCGGGTAAAGCACCATAAAGCGTGCACGGGCGGCGATCTGGTTCATCCGGCTGCTAGTCGCCAACGCTTCGGCATTCTGACCACAGCCGTGCAACATGACCAAAAGCGGCAGATGCTCGTTACGCCGCACACCGGGCGGTTTGTAGAGTCGATAACGGCGTGGGCCGGCCGCACCAATGGCGATACCGGTCGTCCAGTTGGTCGATGTAGCGGAGGTGGTCGAGGTGGCCACCACTTTTTTGGCCGGGGCGCGTTTGGCTTTGGCGGGGGTGGCGCGCAGCGTAGTTTTAACTACTTTTTTGACGGGCGCCGGACGCAGCGAGTCTTTGATGACTTTTGTCCCGGCGCGCACCGCTGTTCGCGTCATTGCCTTCAGTGTGCGCTCGAATGAACGACTCCAAAGTGTCTTGCTTGTTCGTCGTGCCATTAGACCTCTTCGGGATTACTTAATCAGTGGGGCAAGATATTCAGGCTACACGTTTCAATCCGTCATTCATGCACAGACGGGGATGCCGGATCGCCATTGAAATTGTCGCGCGCACGCTTTCCGGAAAAAAGGGCCAAGAATCCCGTTCAGTGCACAAACAAGGCGATCAGAATGATGATGGGAATAGGGATACCAAGAAAGTATAAAAGTAGTGAGCGCATTGCAGTCTCCGGGATGTGATGTTTGAAACACGATCAGGCGTCGCGACGCTGCCCGCCGAAGGTGGCGGCATAGCTGGCGACAAAGGCGCCGCAGAGCAGTGAAATGAAGAGCCACAAAGCCGCGTAGGCAGAAGCCTTACGCGCCTTGTCAGCGGCTTCTTTGGCCGTTGTCTCGGTCATTTGCAGCTGGGTCTGCAGGTGCAAATAGATATAGTTGACCCGCGTTTCCGCCGCCTGCTGCGTCAGACCGGTACGTTGCGCGACGAGTTGCCCGAGATAGCGGACATCTTCGGCCGGCAGTGGCCCGGCGTGTACTGTGTTGCTGAAGATGCGTGACACCTCCGCGAGGGGCGCGGCATTGGCTTTTTCCCCGGTAGCGGCGAACAGCGCACTATTAGCAGTAGCGCTAAGTTCTTTGCGAAAAAGAATATCGACGAAGTAGTTCATTGGCCCACTATTACTATCCAGTTTCGTGATGGTCGGCACGCTCTGAACACCAGCGCCGAGAATCGTGCCGATCATTGAGGTCAATAGCGTGGCTGTAGCCAGCGAGGCCACGGCCCAGGCGAGAAAGCCGTGTGCCGTGTCGCGAAAATAGACTTCATCGTTATGCACGGTCAGCCATCTGCCGCGCAGGCGGCCAGCGAGGTAACCGCCCATGCCGGAAGCAAGCACTTGCGAAACAGAAACCCAAAGGATGGTCGAAATACCGAAGGTAGCCGCCCCAATACCGCTGTAGGCCCAGGGCGAGACGGAGGACAAGCCCAACCCGGTACCCAGAATGAGCAGGATCAGCGAGAGGGAAGCAGCGGCAGTGGCCCCGGCCAGAATGGCGCCCCAGGATATAGCGTTGGCATCGGCTCGACTGCCGTTGGTGAGCGGTGGCCCGAATTCTGCTGGGGTTGTGAAAGATTTTAGTTCCATGATCAATCTCCGGTGAGTGGCATGTGGAGACTGTCGCGCAGGGCATCCGCCGGGTCTGTATGCTATCGAACATAGGGCGTTTGACTTTGCGCTGGCGGAAGTTGCTGCCTGGCGATGCATCGACAGGCGTTGGTTTGCAAGTTTGGCTGACTTCGTAGTGAGGTGCCACGTTGCTGCGAGCGCAGCAATATCGGCTGGTCCTGCGGTCAACCCGAAAAAATGGCGAAAATCCCTGCCGTAACGCCTCGACCGTAAGATCAATCAGGCTGAATCGGCAGCCAATTGGTCGGCAAATTGATGATTCACATCGCGATGTTTCGCCTCATCGGCGCGAACGGCAACGATCACCTCGCGCAAACGGGCATCGGGGGCCAATTGCCAGTAGTCGATCGCCACCCGAGGGGCCGGGACATTGACCGAGGTCCCATTGTCGACGCCCGCCAGGTACTCGGTATAGCTATAGACTGCCTCTTCTTCGAGGTAACCGACGACGCGATGCGCCGTGCGGGGGGAGAGCAAATAAAGCAGGAAATAGCCATTATAGAAAACGACTTGCACCAGCAAAATCAGCAGACGCTCAAAGCGCGAGGGCCGGGCAATCTCGAAGAAGGTCATCAGGTGCATGCGTTCATTCTCGGCTTCGTTGATCAGTGTGCGAATCCAGCCATGATCACTTTCTATCCGGCGCAGGGCGCGCAAATGCTGCAGCGTGCCACCGACCATTCCGGGCACGGCGGCAAACGTTTCCAGGACCACCGCGCGATGGCCATAGCGTCGGGCAAAAAAAGTATCGGCGAAGAACCGCAGAAACTTGACGAAAGCGTGGGCAGCGCGGTCACGAAAGTTCTGTGGTGCGTAGTGCGGCTGGAGGTATGGCGTATCCGGCATTTTTTAGCTCCGCTGAGTTGTTCGCCGCCGGCAAGGCGACCCGTCCCGACTCAGTTAAAAACTGGCCATATTGAAGGCAAATTCGACAATTTCAGGTCAAAGTTTTTCCTTGCTCTTCATCCCGGCGAGCAGCAAAAACAGATCTTCGGCACGCCCTGGTCGCTGGCTAGTGATGACTGCATATACTGCGGCCTGACGGTCTTTCGATACACCAGATCCTCAGCACGATCTGTACTTCAGGGCAAATAGAGGCAAGAAGAGGCAAGCTTCGCGCGACATTCGCTAGCGGGTGGTCAAGCTGGTGAGCCGTCCACCAGCAGGCCGACCCCGTTCGCCGGGCGAATGTTTTGCGCCAACCCCCGTTCCACCCCTATTTGCTGATCATGTCTATTTGGGCGGCATCATTTGCCCGCGAATCTCTCCGTCTTTGTGCTCAGCGCTATGCACATTGATATAAAGATCACCGGCCATGTAAGCCTTGTATTCGGCCTCGCTCAGCTTGGCGCCGGCAGGTACGGCCCAACCGTTATCGCCATTTTTGCTTAGCGTCACAATCGGTGGGCCGTTAGCCCCTACCTTGCCGTGATGGATGTGTGCCATTGATCCGGCGACGCCAGTAGTCATGACTTTCCCTTTGACAGTCATGTCCTTGTTGATCGTGATGTCAGCATTGCCGGTTGCCTTAGTGGTCACCGGCGGAACTTCCATGTCACCGGAGAGCTTGACTTTCAGCTCGTCGGCAGTTGCAGCACCTGAAATAGTCGCCAACGCAAGTGCTGTAGCGACCAAGATTCCCCGAAAAGCCGGGTGATAGATTCGTTTGATATTCATGATTTGTTCTCCGTTAATTTGAATAAAGTTCGGTCGGCAAATACGGGTATCGCATCACCGAATCAGACAACTTTGTTGAGATGATGAAAGGCGTTTTATTCACGGTACGCTCACTAACCAAGGCATGACCGATTCTGCATGGAACGCAGTCGGTACTAGAAAGGTACGACCAATTGATCGGTATTTATGTTCGCTGTCACACATACGCCCGGGAAAATTGTTTGTATCGTCAAAATTCGCTAGGGCCTCCTTGAACAGCATTGCTCAGCCCTGTTCCTGCGCTTCCCTCCTCTCTTTGAGACATCTAAACGAATCCGGAGACACAAAATGACAGAAAAAACCGCCAGCGTGCGCTGGGAAGGCCAAGGAAAACTGGGCCTGGGCAAGATCAGCACCGAGACCGGTGCCCTAAAGGAATACCCCTACGGCTTCGCCAGTCGCTTCGAAGACGATCGAGCCGGCACCAACCCGGAGGAACTGCTGGGTGCGGCGCACGCAGCATGTTTCACCATGGCTTTTTCATTCGCCTGCGACAAGGCTGGATTAGCGACGACCCATGTTGAAACCTCGGCCAGCGTCCGCCTGATCAAGCAAGGAGAAGGTTTCACCATCGATCGCATTGCACTCACCATGCAGGCAGCGGTACCCGGTATCGATGAAGCAAGATTCCAGGAGATTGCGGCGTTAGCCAAACGCGACTGCCCACTATCGAAAGCGCTGGACAGTGTTCCCGAAATCACGCTCGTGGCGACACTCAAGACTGACATTCGTTAAACAAGCAAATGCCGGCATCTGCGGGCACCCGAAACAACTCTCCCAGAGGTAATCATGAGCAATGAAATTGCACCCATTACAATCGAAGCCCTACGTCAGGGTGCTCGCCAAAATATTGAAAATGGCGCGGTAACTGCAGGATATAGCGCGGATCGCGAGGCTGTCCTGAAACTACTGAACGATTCCCTGGCAACGGAAATCGTCTGTGTCTTACGTTATCGGCGGCATCATTTCATGGCCCGCGGCATTCATTCGCAAGGCGTCGCCGCAGAGTTTCTGGCGCACTCGAATGAGGAGCAAGGCCACGCCGACTTGCTGGCCGAACGTATCGTGCAACTCGGTGGCGCGCCGGATTTCAACCCCAACAGTCTTGAACGCCGGAGCCATGCTGAATACATCGAAGGATCGACGCTTGCCGACATGATCAAGGAAAATCTGGTCGCCGAGCGCATTGCCATTGACAGTTATCGCGAGTCCATTGGCTATCTGGGTGACAAGGATCCAACAACCCGTCGCTTGCTCGAAACCATTCTTGCAGTTGAAGAGAAGCATGCGGATGATTTGGCCGATCTGCTGCAGATGACACCGATCAACGGCTAACTCTGAATGCACAAAGTCTGGCTGTACTGATAACGATAAGGTCTTAACTAAGATTCTTCGTTTATGCGCGCCAGCGAACAGAGCACGACAGATTTCATCGCTAATCTCAATTTTGTGGGCGCTGCAACAGTAAGTTCGGCGCTCCCGACTAACCCACCATAAGGAGCACACCATGAACAAAGATCAAGCCGAGGGCCGTCTCGAAGAAGCTAAAGGTAAAGTCAAGGAAGTCGCTGGCAAGGTCGTCGGCAACAAGAATCTGGAAATTAAAGGCAAGATTCAAAATTCCGGCGGAAAGATTCAATCGGCCTATGGCGATGTCAAGGAAGACCTGAAGGATGCCGCCAAGGGCAAATAATTACCGGCTGCATTTGCCGAACATACGGCTGCTAGCAGCTAGGCATTTGCAACTATTGGCCACCCATAATGTTTGAACAATTTGCATGGAGAATCAAATGATCAACGAAACCACCTACGTCGGCCGCATCAATTCACGCGTACTGAGCGCCAGCACGGTTAATGGCGACGACGTCTACGACACCAAGGGCGAAAAACTGGGCAGCATCAAGGAAATCATGCTCGACATCGAGAACGGCAAAATCAGTTATGCCGTACTGTCCTTCGGCGGCTTTCTCAGCCTCGGCGAAAAACTGTTTGCCGTGCCTTGGAGCGCCTTGTCGATTGACCGGGAAAACAAGCGTTTTGTGATGGACACCAACGAGGAACGCCTCAATGCAGCGCCGGGTTTTGACTCGGATAACTGGCCGAATATGGCCGATGCCACTTGGGAAAAAACCATTCATGCCTATTACGGTACAGAGTCCACCACGACGTACTGAATAACCCGGCGTTAAAACCCCAACGCCCAGCCTCATTGACATCAGAAAACTGGTGTCAATGAGGCTTTTTTACGTCGAACAAAATTGCTACGGTCAACTCCAAAATTCATTAAAAATCTGCTCGGGATTTGTCGCTTCGCGGGCCGGTCTATTTGCAGCCCGGCATCAGGAGGCTATCCGCAAAAAAACACCAGCGGCTTGTCGCACGCGCCCGCGAAGTGCATGCGCCATGGAAGTTTTTATATAGGTTCGTCGGAAACCGACGACGACCCGCTCATGCCATACAAACAATCGGTGTCGGTGGGGGTTGTAAACGACGAAAATTCCCCTGTGCACATGCACTATCAGTAAAATGACTGTTTTCCGGGCAAAACCTATGACGAACCGTCTACTTTTCATGCTCTACACATTGATTTTGCTGTCCTCACCGGCCAGCGCCCAGGCTAGCCGCCTCGATAAAGTGCTGGCGGCAGGTGAAGTCAGGGTTTGCATCTGGCCCGATTATTACGGGATCTCATACAGAAATCCGAAAACTCAGCAGGTAAGCGGCATCGATATCGACATGGCGCTGGCGCTGGGTCGTGAACTTGGTGTCACCGTTCGCTTTGTCGATAGCTCGTTCGCCCGACTGGTTGACGATGTCGAACAGGATCGCTGCGATATCGCCATGTTCGCTATCGGCATTACCGCCGCCCGCTCGGAAAATCTGCGCTTTACCCGGCCTCACCTGATCAGCGATATTTATGCCATCACCACCAAGAGCAACCGGCGTATCAAGACCTGGGAGGATATCGACCAACCCGGTATGGTCGTTGCGGTTGCCAAAGGTACCTTGCATGAGCCGGTCATGCGCGACAAGCTAAAGCAGGCAACGATGCTGGTCACCGCCACGACACAGGGCCGCGAGCAGGAAGTGGAGTCGGGCCGCGCCGATGTTTTCATCACGGATTTCCCCTTTAGTCGGCGCATGCTCGAAACCACCGACTGGGCGCGCCTCGTCATGCCGACCACGACCTATCACCTGACGCCTTATGCCTATGCAATGCAGAAGGGTGACGATGTCTGGTTTCAGCGTATCGAGCGTTTCGTCGCTGAGTCCAAACGCAACGGCCAGCTTCTTGCTGCCGTCAAACGCCACAAGCTTGACCCCATTGCGATCAACGACTAAACGGGCAACTGGAAAAAAATGACTATGGAAACACCGGGCGCAAAGAATCGGCGCCAGACCTTCATTTTGGTCGCCATGATGGTTGTACTCGGCGCCATGCTTGCCACTGCCTACACACTTTGGCGACTTCGCGCCGAAACCATCGATCGCCAACTTGATCGGGCAGCATTGACCGCCCGTGCCCTTGAAGATCACCTGACCCAGAGTTTTAACGTGATCGATCGGACGCTGGTTAATGTGGCGGAAAATCATAAAGATACGGCCGAACTCGCCCGGGCGCTGCGCCAGGCGCCCTATCTGCGGTCCACTGCCATCGTCGATGAGCAGATGCGGATTACCGCCAGTTCCAACCCACTCAATCTCGACGTCAAGCTGGAGCGCAACGCTTTTTTGCCACTGGCGGCTGAACCAGTAGACGTTCTCCGTACCGGAACACTCAGTGAAGGGCGTGACTTTGCTGATGGGCGCCCGCATCTTCCCGACAGCCCCAACCCGACGCTCAGCTTCCTGCCCTTGTCGCGCGACGTGCGCTTGCCCGATGGACATTGGTTAACCGTGCTTGCTGCGGTCAACACCGATTTCTTCCTGAATTTTTACGGCAATCACATCAGCCCGGCTGATGGTGTGGTGCAGTTGCTACGCTACGACGGTCGCCTGCTGCTCAGCACTGACGAGACTGAAATATCTGGCAGCCGGACTAATAGCGCCGGTGTTCTGACCCGCCTTGCAGAGACCGACGAGGCAGATTTTGAAGAGCGACAGGTCAATGGCCAGGCGATGTTGACTGCCTACCGCTCATCACGCAGCTATCCTTTCGTTCTCGTCGTTCGCCTGGACAGGGAACAAGCCCTCGCCTCCTGGCGCCAGGAAGCACTGAGCACAATCAGCATTGTCACGGCCGTTTTGTTGGCGGCATTGGCTTTTGCCAGCCTTTATTTTTTCCGCTTCGAACGGGTGGCGCGTGAGCAGGCGCGTGACCAGGAACGACTACGTATTGCTGCCATCGCCTTCGAGTCACAAGAAGGCATTGTTGTGACCAGCGCTAGCGCCGTCGTCCTTCAGGTCAACAAGGCCTTTACCGAAATCACCGGTTACACGGTCGAGGAATGCGTCGGCCGGGACATGAATTTTCTTAAGTCCGGACAGCACGAGCCCGCCTTCTATGCCGGGATTCGACACAGCATTGAGCGCACTGGGGGCTTTGCCGGCGAAATTCTCAACCGCCACAAGGACGGCAGCATCCATCCGCATTTTCTGATGATTACGGCTGTCCGTGATGCTGATGGCGCCGTCTCGCACTACGTAGGCACCATTACCGATATCACAGCGCGCAAACGCACCGAGGATTCATTATTGACGCTGTCGCGAGCGGTTGAGCAGAGCCCAGTTTGCATTGTGATTACCGATCCCGCTGGAAACATTCAGTATGTCAATCCGGTCTTTGAGGCCACCACGGGCTACCCGCTGGCTGAAGTGATCGGTAAAAATCCGCGGGTGCTTAACTCCGGAGAAAAAACACTCACGGAATACCGCGAGATGTGGTCCACGCTAAGTTCAGGTAAAAACTGGCAGGGTGAATTTCACAACCGGCGCAAGGATGGCACTCTGTTCTGGGAATTGGCTTCGATTTCTCCGGTGTACGACGACCAGCAAGTTTTGTTGCACTACGTGGCCGTCAAGGAAGACATTACCGCCCGCAAACTGGCTGATGAAAAAATCAGCGAACTGAATCGTGACTTCGTTGCCTTCCTGGAAAACACCAGCGATTTTATCTACTTCAAGGATAGCAACAGCCGTTTCCGATTTTGCAGCCAGACCCTGGCCAACATTACCGGCCATGCCAGCTGGCGCGACCTGACGGGCAAACACGATCTCGAAGTTTTCCCGCCTGATATGGCAAAAATTTATTTCGAAGAGGAGTTGCCGATTTTTCAGGAAGGCAAGCCGCTACGCAACAAAATTGACCCTTACTATGATGCTAGTGGCAAGCCGGGATGGGTAAACACCAACAAGTGGCCGATTTTTGGTGAAGAAGGAAATGTTGTCGGAATATTTGGCATCAGCCATGACATTACTGCCGCCAAGGAGGCTGAAGCTGAATTAATACAGCATCGCCAACATCTGGAAGTTTTGGTGCAGGAACGCACGGTGGCACTTTCCATCGCCAAGGAAGCCGCCGAATCTGCCAACCGCGCCAAGACTACCTTCCTTGCCACGATGAGCCACGAACTGCGTACTCCCATGAACGGGATTATGGGGATGACGGAGTTGGCCAAACGGAAAGCCACCGACCCGAAGCAAATCGACCAGCTTGGCAAGGTCACCCAGGCCGCCATCAAGTTACTGGCGATCATTAATGACATTCTGGATATTTCCAAAATTGAGGCAGAGCACCTGAATCTGGAAGTGACCGACTTTGCACTGGACCAGGTGGTGGGCCATCTGAAGGATATGAACCAACATACGGCACAGGAAAAAGGCCTCGCCTTCCCCATCGACATTGCGCCCGACCTTGCCCGGCTACCGCTGCAAGGTGATCCTTTACGGTTGGGCCAGATTTTGCTCAACTTGACCAGTAACGCCATCAAGTTCACCACCGCCGGTTCCGTTGCCGTGCGGATTTCCGCAAGCGAAGAGACCGCCGACAACATTCTCTTGCGTGTCGACGTAAAAGATACCGGCATTGGCGTCTCTGCCGAAGATCAAAAGCGCATCTTCACCGCCTTCGAGCAAGCCGACGGATCGATGACTCGCCACTATGGTGGTACGGGCTTGGGGCTAGCCATCAGCAAGCGCCTGGCACAGGCGATGGGGGGTGAACTCAGTGTGCTAAGCCAGGTCGGTGTCGGCAGCACCTTCTGGTTCACGGCGCGACTGAAGAAGCAACCCGGCGATATGGAAACGGCTGCGACAGAAGTTGGTCTCTTGGCCGATGAACAGATCAAAGCCCGCTACTCTGGAGTCCGCATCCTGCTTGTTGAAGATGAGCCGATCAATCAGGAAATCGTCAAAATGCTGCTGGAGGACGTTGGACTAATCGTTGATCTTGCTGATGACGGCATTCCGGCTGTCGAGATGTCAAAGCAACACGACTATGCCTTGATCCTGATGGACATGCAGATGCCGAATTTGAACGGTATCGATGCCACCAAAGCAATCCGGGCGCTACCCGGAAGGGAACAGACACGGATTGTCGCCACGACGGCCAACGCCTTTACTGAGGACAGGAAACGCTGCATGGATGCTGGGATGAACGACTTCATCGCCAAACCGTTTGTGCCGGATGATCTATTCGCGATGATTTTGAAGTGGCTGGCACGGGAGAAAAATTAGCGTCGATAAAACCTGCGTCCTACCAGGCAAACGTCAGTGTCTTCTGACTACCGGCAACAACGCGAACATCCTTCTCCATTTCGTGACCCTGATAACTGGCACGGACACGGTATTTTTCCGGGGCTAGTGTGGTCAGTAGAATGGGGCCCGACGCAGGCACATTGAGCACTAGTTTGCCTTTGCGATCAAAAATCGTAACCGTGACATTGGCGGCATAAGCCCCAGATTTTTCGGCCAGAATCAACTTGAGGTTGTAGTCCTTGCTCGCCTGATTGATCTGTAGCAACTCATTGTCGCCCACACCACCCGAGAGATAGGCCGTGCCATTTGCATCCATTTTTACCGGCATGGCGGGAAGCTCTTGCGCTGAGAGCGGACTCAAGACCAGCCCGAGAGAAAAGATCAAGACAGAAAGTTTGATTGAGCTATGCATGGCATCTACTCCTTCGTGGAATCTTTTGGGTTGTTTTGCCCGGCAGCCGCAAACTGACGCTGCCAAACCAAATGAACAAACCGCAATACCTGCGGCTTGTTCAGACAAACTAATGCTTTCGGGCATCCTTGATGGCTTGCTTGGCATCACCAAGTTTGTGTTGCGCCTTGCCTTCAACCTGGTTTTTCAGGCCCTTGATTTGTTGCCCGACGTTACCAATCAGCTTGCCAGCCTCTTCCTGAATTTTTCCACCAATATCTTTTACCGTACCTTTGACTTGATCTTTGTTCATGATCTGACTCCTGTGGGTTCAATTGCTTAAAACCTGATGGCGTTTCGGCGCATCCGATCAATCACACGATCGATTTCTCGTGCTGACAGAAGTAGATTAGCCGCGGCATGACATCAGTTCTGTTCGCTGGCCCACATAACTACAGGCAAATTCCACAAATCCTGAATGCTGCGGTCGACTGGTAATTTGAGCCAATTTCTCATTTCTCGGTAATGGCCAATAGAATATCGACGCCATTTGCCGGCATCATATGGCGCGCCGGCAAGTCCTTTCCCGCACGCCAATTGGTGACCGCAGCTTGTTTGCCGGCAAGCTTAATCAGAAACAGTAGCTGGCGTGTCCGACTGAGGCGCGAAGCGGTTAGCGAAACACGCTGCGCTGGCGGCTTGGGTGCATTGAGAACAGCAACGGTATCCGTCGTTATCGGCGCCACCGCCCAAGCCTGACCCGGAAAAAGACTGGCCGTATGGCCATCTTCGCCCAGACCGAGAAGTACCAGATCAAATTCTCCGACGTTGCGCAAGGTATTGGCATAGGCTTCGGCGGCCTGTATGGCGCCCAATTCGGCTGCAATAAGGTGGATCTGTCGGGCCGGAATCGGCGCGTGATCAAGCCAGGCCTCGCCGGCCATGCGCGAATTGCGCGCCGGGTCATTCACGGGCAGACAACGCTCATCACTAAAATAAATATGCCAGGCCGACCAGTTGGCTTTTGCCTGACGCAATTGCTGATATAGGCCACGCGGTGTTTCGCCGCCTGCCAGAACCAGCAAAAATCGGCCGCGTTCCTTTATCGCCAAGGCAGCGATGGCAAGAATGCGCCGCAGTGCCTCTTGTTGCAGTACGCCAATGTCGGCCAGCAAATGCCAGCGGCAATGATCCAGCATGCTGCTCGATACAGTGAGGGGTGTGGGTTTACAGTTACTCATTGCTCCAGCCTCCGCCCGTCGTGGCAATCAATTTTTCGGCCCCTGCCGGGCCCCAACTGCCGGCCGAATAGGGTTCGCGTAGCGCCTGCCGGCGTAACAATGGCGAATACAAGCCCCATGAAGCTTCGGTTTCCTCGGCATGAACAAACAGCGTCTGATCGCCTTGCACCACATCCAGCAGCAAGGTTTCGTAGCCGGCCGACAGCGATGTTCCGAATGCATCGGCGTAGCGAAACTGCATGTGACGCGTCTGCAGCGTGTAGCTATCACCGGGTGACTTCACTTCAAAAGACAGCGTGAAGCCCTCTTCCGGCTCAAGGTTAATGGCCAACTGGTTGGTATGCGGCGGGCAGCAATCAATACTGCGAAATAGGGCGATAGGCGGGCCACGAAATTCGATAACGATTTGCGTCATTCGCCGAGCCAGGCGTTTGCCGGTGCGCAGATAGAACGGCACACCCTGCCAGCGCCAGTTTTCAATAGCGAGGCGCAGCGCGACAAAAGTTTCGACGGTGGAATCGGTTGCGATACCGGGTTCGTCGCGATAGCCGAGAAGTGCCGTCGGCGCATTGACAAGCCCTGGCGGCGCAGCCTCCCCCAAGAGTATTTCCTGCGCAGCATATTGGCCGAAAACCACGGCATTGCGGCCAATCGGCAGGATCGAACGTAAAACCTTGACCTTCTCATGGCGGATACTGGCGGCGTCAAAAGTTGCCGGCACCTCCATCGCCGTCAAGGTCAGCAACTGCGTTAAATGATTTTGCACCATGTCGCGCAAGGCACCACTACCCTCGTAGTAAGCCGCCCGACGCTCCACCCCGAGCGCTTCGGCGACGGTGATTTGAACGCTTTTGATGTGCTCACGATTCCAGGCTGACTCAAACAGGGCATTGCCGAAACGGAAAGCGAGTAGATTCTGCACCGTTTCCTTGCCTAAGTAATGGTCAATCCGATACACCTGTTTTTCCTCGAAATGCCGGTGCACCAGCGCATTCAGCCGACGCGCCGAAACCAGATCGTGGCCAAAGGGTTTCTCGATGACCAGCCGTGTCCAACCCTTGCTTTTCGCTAACCCAGCCTTGGCCAAGCCAGCAATGGTGTCGGGAAAAACCTGCGGCGGCAAAGCCATGTACAAAACCCGGTTGCCACCCAGTCGATAGGTTTCTTCCAGGCTGGCCACCCGCCCGGCCAGCGCCTTGAAATCAGCGGCGGTGCCCTCGGCGATGCTTTGAAAATGAACACATTTTTCGCCCCAGCGCTGCGGCGCCATGCCGCGAATCAGACCAGCCTCGGCCAGCACTTGCCTTACCCAGTCACGGAAGAGACCGTCGTCCATGTTCTTATCTCGGGCCACCCCGAGAATCTGATAATGCGCCGGCAAGGAACCCGCTTCGGCCAATTGAAAGAGGGCCGGCAGCAGCTTGCGGCGCATCAGATCACCGGTCGCCCCGAACATGACGAACAGGCAATTCTCATCCGGAGCTTTGGCCACGATTACGCTTTCCGGATTTCATGGCCACCGAATTGATGGCGCAAGGCGGCCAGCAATTTGTCGGAGAACGAGGCCGTGTCGCGGGATCGGAGTCGAGCCAGCAATGCCAGCGTGATCACCGGTGCGGCAACATCAAGTTCAATCGCTTCAGCCACGGTCCAGCGCCCTTCGCCCGAATCGGCAACGAAAGGTGCGATGCCATCGAGGGCCGGGTTGTCACCCAGCGCGCCAGCCGCCAGATCAAGCAGCCAGGAGCGCACGACACTGCCATGGCGCCAGATTTCAGCCACCTGATGCAGGTCCAAGGCGAACTCTGTCTTGTGTTGCAGCATTGAAAACCCTTCGGCATAGGCTTGCATCAGGCCGTATTCGATACCGTTATGGATCATCTTGGTGAAATGCCCGGCACCGGGTGGCCCAACCCGCCCCCAGCCGCGGTCGACCGCCGGGGCCAGCGTTTCAAGGAGTGGCCGCAAGCGCTCAATCCCAGCCTCACTGCCCCCAAGCATCAGGCAGTAACCCTCGGTCAAGCCCCAGATGCCACCACTGGTACCGCAATCAACAAATTCAATATGCTGCTCAGCCAGCGCTTGCGCCCGCCGCTGGCTGTCCTTGTAGTTGGAATTGCCGCCATCAATCAGGATGTCACCGTGGGCGAGCAGAGGACGCAGCGCCGCAACCGTCTCGTCGACGGCAACGCCAGCCGGCACCATCAACCAGATGGTGCGCGGCGTCGGCAACTGCCCGACCAGCGCCGCCAAAGTCGAAGCAGGCTCAACGCCCCGCAGATTATCCCGCGCCGGCGTGTTGAAATTAGTGTCAAAGCCAACCACGCGATGACCACCTCGCAGCAAACGCTCAGCCATGTTGGCACCCATGCGGCCGAGACCGATCATGCCGATATCCATCGTTTTCTCCTTTGCGCCACGAGACGCGAATCTGAAATCGCAGACTAGCGGCAGTCGGCGCGTCGGTCTGTGCGGTGCCGTACTGATTCGCCAGCCATATTGGATTTAGTCTGCACCGTCGGGATTAACCATCTCAACCTCAGGAGTACGTTGATGTCTTTTCCGACCTGGGCGCTGATCATCGGTGCGCTGTTGATCGTCATGGCCTTGTCCGGCACCTTGCTGAAACGTTTGCCGGCCAGTGCTTCAATGCTCTATCTGGCCGTCGGCTGTGCGCTCGGCCCTTTGGGCTGGGGCCTGATGACGCCTGATCCGCTACGCTATTCAGCGATGCTCGAAATCGTCACCGAGATGGCGGTGCTCATTTCACTGTTTTCCATCGGCCTGAAACTCGGTCCACCGCTCACCAGTCCGCATTGGCACCTGCCCCTGCGCTTGGCCACCGTTTCGATGCTGCTCACCGTAGTATTCATCACCGCCGCCGGATTCTTCGGTTTGGGTCTGTCGCTGGGTGCGGCGATACTGCTCGGCGGCATCCTGGCGCCAACCGATCCGGTCCTGGCCTCGGATGTTCAGGTTGAAGAATCCGCCGATCGCGACCGCTTGCGCTTTAGTCTGTCCGGCGAAGGCGGCCTCAACGATGGCGCGGCATTTCCCGTGGTGATGCTCGGTCTCGGTTTGCTCGGCTTACACGACTTGGGCGATATGGGCTGGCGCTGGCTGTTGGTCGATACGCTGTGGGCAGTTGTGGGCGGCCTTTTTATAGGCGGCGCGCTAGGTACACTGATTGGCAAGCTGGTGGTTCACCTACGCACCCACCATAAGGAAGCCGTCGGACTCGATGAGTTTCTCTCGCTTGGCCTTATTGCGCTGACCTATGGGGCGGCGTACTTTGCCCACGCCTACGGCTTCCTGGCGGTGTTTGCGGCCGGGCTCGCCCTGCAACGGATCAAAGTTCAAACTGTAGAACACCCCGCTCCCCCACCGGCTCCAATCATCCTGGAAGACAAGGAAGCCCACGTCGCCGTCGCCACCGACCCAGCGCTTGCCGGGGCCTACATGATGCAGGCGGTACGCGGTTTTAACGAACAAATGGAACGCATTGCCGAGCTGGCGATTGTCTTGCTGGTCGGTGCCATGCTCTCCTACACTCGGCTCTATGTCGATGTCGTCTGGTTCATCGTGCTGTTATTTTTGTTGCTGCGCCCGCTCGCCGTCTGGCTCGGCTTGCTCGGTGCCTCGGTATCGCGTGAGCAACGACTGCTGATTTCCTGGTTTGGCATCCGTGGCATTGGCTCGATCTACTATCTCATGTACGCGATCAATCATGGCTTACCTGAAGTCCTGTCTGACAAAATCATCGCCACCACGCTGACGACGGTGGCAGTTTCAATTGTTCTGCACGGTATCTCGGTAACCCCGCTAATGACTCAATACACCCGGCGGATAACCAACCGGCAGGCAGCTCGCCAACCCGACAATCGACGGCATGAGACACGTTAGCCGGGCTCAGTTTTAGTCCTCAAACGGTATCTTGCCATCCGCCTCGAATCGTTTTTTGCGTTTGCGGCCAAAGGCCCAAAACAAAACCCCGGCAAACAGGGCGATGAGTAGAAATGGGTAGATGATGTAGTCAATAATATTCATTGTTGGCCTCGTTTGAATTTTCCATTGCCGACCTCGGAAAATTTGAGTCGGCAAGCACCTTCATGGCGCGCCATAGCCACTCCAGGCAATTCGCCTTCTTTTTAAAAATCAAGCTGCAACCGACCTTTTTTCAAGCCATTTAACCCGCTGAAATTAGCCAGCGGATATAACGTCAAATCGAACGTCAAATCGAACGTCAGATCGAAACCTGCTATTGCCGAGGCTCACCATTGCCGTTGACTGCAATCGTCGGTCCCGGCGGGGCGCTCATTTGCAACCGGTGTTCAATGCCACGGAAATTGTAGGTGACGTCCCAATGGTCAGGCGGGCCATTGGCAACCGTTTCACAACGACGGACTTCGCGCTCCTGGCTGCCAGGGTTGTCGCGCCCTACGCTGGAGCCGACGGCAGCGCCGGCGACAGCGCCGCCTGCCGTGGCTAAGTCCTGGCCTCGGCCATTACCGACCTGGTGGCCAAGGACGCCGCCGATCAGGGCACCGGCAATGGCGCCGCCGACGTTCGGGCCACTACGACCGGGCACGTTGACCTGCTGGCGCTCCACCCAGCAACGCTGCTCCGGGGGGCCCATTACGGCAAGCACATTGGTGACTGGTACGTTGAATACCCGCTCGTTTGGACGCCGGCGATATTCGTAGTCGGCAACGGCTAGCGGCAGCGGCGCATTATTTGCGTAACGTCCATTACGGCTGACGGGCCGGACTGAACTGACCCGATCATTCATCCCCATTCCGCGCAGCGAGTCATAACTACCGCGGCGCAAAACCATGCAGCGGCCCTCAAAGCGGGCGCCTTCGCAAACTTCCCAGCGGCCGGAATCGACAACCACCGATGAAGCACGGTCGTTAAAGCCGCGGCGCTCGAAATTAAAAACCTGTTTGTTTGTGGTGAAGGCCCGCCCACGAAAACCCTCAGCCTCATAAAATGTAATTTGTGCCACCGCCTGGGTGGCCAGCACCAGCGCGAATGTGCCAAGCGAAAACTTCAGTTTCCAGTTCATTGCTGCCTCCAAAAATAACGGTTACCAGTTCGCCAGGCGCGCTCTGCGACACCCTCAGAAACTTGACTAAACGATCATTGATCGGGCGGCACTAAAGAAACCACCGACACGAGAATGCCGTATTGGTGCGGCATCATCGGTACGTTAGCGCGCACAGCAATTGTTCTTTTTGAGACAAAAAGATGGGTGACAGTGGGTTCAGCGACAAGCAAGCGGCGGCACTCACCCAACGAACCCTTGCCAGCAAACCCTTGCCAAAAAATTCGCCGGCAAACGCGAAGGCGCTGGCGCTTGAAGACTTAGCTGATTTTGACCCGTGCCGCTTGCAAGGTCTTCAATTCGGCTTCCAGATCAGCAACCCGGCGCAATAGTGTCAGTGCCAGCGTCAGGCCATGCCGCTCCAGCTGAAAGTCATCACGCAAGCGGCGCGCCGTCTTCACGGTCAACACATATTGAAGTTGAAAAACGCGGGGCTGCTCGTTCTGCCCAGCCGGCGCGATCACCCCGGTTTCGATCAGATCTTCAATCTCTTCCAACGATAATCCAGAGACCTCCACCAGATGTTCAATCCGGCAATAATCAGTCTCGTTGAGCCAGATCGAATCGCTTGATTGTTCGCTCATTGCTCTGCTCCTGGTGCAAAGTGCTGACGGGGTTTGAACGTCGATGCCGCCGCCAATTGTTCAAACAGCACACGTTCACTGTCGCTGATAATTTTCGGCACAACGATGCTCACCACCGCGAACAAGGAACCGACAGTGCCGTCGGCAGCGGCCAGACCGCGCTTGGCCAGGCGCAGCTTTTGGCCAGCGGTGGTGCCGGGCTTGATGTTGAGTTCGACAGTTCCGGCCAAAGTCGGCACGTGGACCGCAGCACCCAACACCGCTTCCCACGGCGTCAACGGTAGATCAAGGTAAAGATCACGACCACTGATTCGGTACAGCGGATGCGGCTGCAAGGCCAGTGCGACATAGAGATCGCCGACCCGACCGCCGTTGAACCCTGCCCCGCCCTTGCCGCTCAGACGCAGACGCTGGCCATCAGCAGCGCCTTTCGGAATGGTGATATGAAAAGTTCGGGCGACGCGATGAGCCAAGCCGTTTTTGTCGTATTCCGGCAATTCAGCCCGAACATCGATTTCTCCACCGCTAAAAATCTGCTCCAGCGAAACCCGCGCTTCAACTTCGTAATCCTGACCGGGGATGGGCCGATCTTTCCGCGCCTTGCCAGCGTGCTGGCCACCACCAAAAGCGGCAAAGAAATCGGCCAGATCGACATCGTCAAAGCCCGAGGCATCCGTCTTGTATTGCTGTTGCCAATCAGGCGGCGGCGTAAATTGATCGCCGGCGTGACGCTTGCCCAAGTTATCGTAGGCTTCGCGCTTTTCCGGGTCTTTCAAGGTGGCATAGGCTTCCGCCAGTTCCTTGAATTTTTCTTCACCCTTGGGATCGGTTGAAACATCCGGGTGAAACTGGTGCGCCAGTTTGCGATAAGCCTTCTTGATCTCGTCAGCCGTCGCCGTGCGCTCCAGGCCCATTGCCTGGTAATAGTCCTTGAATTTCATTTGAATCCTCGACAATGACGCATTGCGAATTTAGCCAACATACAGCAGCACGGCAGATTGCTATGTGTGCTGCCACACGCAAACGATCGCCCCAGCTAAACCAATTCAGCCCGCATCAATTCAGCCTTCAGATAAGCATAAAACACCGGTGCAACGGCGATACCCGGCACCCCAAAAGCGGCCTCCATGAGCAACATGGCAAGCAGCATTTCCCAAGCCTTGGCACTAATGTGCTGACCAAGTATGCGGGCCGACAAAAAATATTCAGCTTTATGCAGGACGACCAGAAACAACAGTGCCGCAATCGCCGCGCTGAACGACACCGAGGCGCTGACCAGGACAATCACCGTGTTCGAAATCAGATTCCCGATCACCGGCAGGAAGCCGGCGATCAGGGTAATCACCAGCATCGTCTTGATGAACGGGAGATGAATGCCAACCATGGGCAAAATAGCCGCCAGATAGATGCCGGTTAGCACCGTATTGATCAGCGCAATCTTGCCCTGCCCGATAAAGACCCGGCCAAAAGCATCGTTGAAAATCGCCGCACGCTGACGCAGGGCGGCGGCAAGCGGCTTGCGATCCGGTGCTTCCAGCGTCGCATTGACCGCAATCATGGCCCCGATGATGCCGCCAATCAGGACATGGACCATGGCGACACCCACCTTCTTCCCCGCCCCTTGAATTTCTGCACTATGCGTATGCAACCATGAAACGACGACGGTTTTCAGATCGTCGGCTGAACTGGGCAAGGATTCGACGATCCAGGGCGGCAGAATGGCGTTGGCGCCATCGATGATTTCCGCCAACTTCACCCACAAGCGAGGCAGACCGGCTGTTTCACCATTTTTCAGATAAAACAACAGGGCCGCAGCGCCCAAACTGACCGCCGCCACGACAATCACAGCGACGATAACAGTCGCTGCGATCTGCGCGGCTCGACCGGTGAACAAGCGGGTGAGCCGCGGCGCCAGCTTGTTGATCAGCGTGTAAACCAGCATGCCGGCAAACAAAGCCGAAACAAGATGGAGATCAATACACGCGATAAGAAGCACGGCGGCAATGGCATAGCTGGCAATCTGAACGTACTTGGCTGGCATTGTTTGCTTCGCTCTATGGATGAACTACGCCAATTTTAACCATGCAAACGCCAAGCTCGGCATTGCATGATGAAACGCTCCCGGCTCAGTGCCGAGCTGCTGGCCGCCACGCCAGCCAGCGCAGCAACTCCAGCCACAGGCCGATGCCGATCAGCAGGACAAGCCCGTAGCCGATCATTGCGCCACCGATCGGCGCCAGCCCCATTACCTCGCGCAAGAAAGGTAAGGCAAAGACACTGGCGAGCAGCATCAGGAACATTGGTTCGGTGACGACGCCGACAATAATGGTAAACAGCGACTTGGTGGCACTACCGGGCAGCAGATTCGGACCATCGCGGGTCAGGAGCAGCGCCGCTTCGTCGTGGCTGAGGCCGGAAAATGTTTCAACCTGGGTCGTTGCCTGCAAAGGCTTTGCTAACGGCGCCACGGGTGTCGATTCAGTCATGATGGATCAACCTTTTCCGCCAATTTAAGGCGCCGGTTGGCAAAATTAGCGGCCAACCATGTGCTGTAATCACATCAAAGCCACTTCGGCCATACCAACATGAATGGGGCCACAGGCTCCATAGCAGACCAGTTTGCGCAGTTTTCGACTAACCGCCGAAACGACGAAACAATTCTGCAAGGCATACCCACGACCGCCTTCCCGCTGGGCGATTTCCTGAAATACCTGCTTGCTCAAGCGGATGTTGTGGCCGACATAGCGCTCAAGTTTTTCCATATTCTCGGCGGGTCGGCGCCGAATCATGCGCTAACCAGTGCATCGAGCGTCGGGTAGTCGGTATAACCTTGGGCGCCGCCACCGTAGAGCGTTGCTGGATCAAGCGGGTTGAGCGGTGCGTCTTCGCGCAGGCGACGGACAAGGTCGGGATTGCTGATGAACGGGCGGCCGAAAGCGACTAGATCGGCAGTACCCGAGGCAATGGCATCAATCGCCATTTGCCGCTGGTAGCCGTTATTAACCATCCAGGCGCCCTTGAACCGGAGTTGCAGCGCACTGTAATCAAACGGTGCAAAGTCACGTGCGCCGCCAGTTTGCCCTTCAATGACATGAACAAAGGCGAGGTTGAGCGGCGCCAATTGGGCCAGGGCATATTCGTACAAAGCCTGCGGCGCGCTGTCCTGCCCGGCGTCATTGGCCGGAGTGACGGGCGACAGACGCAGCCCGGTGCGGCCGCCGCCAATCTCGCCGGCGACGGCCTGCATTACTTCCTTGAGCAAACGCGTCCGGTTCTGAATCGAACCGCCATATTGATCACTGCGCTGGTTGATGCTGTCGCGCAGGAACTGCTCGATCAGGTAACCATTGGCACCATGCACCTCGACGCCATCAAAACCGGCCTCGATCGCCCGCTGTGCGGCAAAACGATAATCTTCCACGATGCCGGGAATTTCCACCGTATATAAGGCACGCGGTTCTGAAACGTCGACAAAACCATCGTGGGTAAAGGTTTTGGTATTCGCCCGCGTTGCAGTAGATGACACCGGCGCCAGACCATTCGGGAGCAAGGAGACATGCGAGATCCGCCCGACGTGCCATAACTGCACCACGATGCGCCCACCGGCCGCATGCACGGCATCGGTCACCAGCCGCCATGCCCTCACCTGCTCGGCGTTATAGATGCCCGGCGTATCGAGATAACCCTGCCCTTCTGGGCTGATCTGGGTTGCTTCGGTAACGATCAGCCCGGCGCTGGCCCGCTGCTGGTAATACTCGATGGCGAGGCTGGAAGGCACCTGCCCGGGTGCAGCGCGATTGCGCGTCAGCGGCGCCATGACTATGCGGTTGGCAAGATCAATGTCACCGATGCGAATGGGGTCGAATAGTGTGGGCATGGCAGTCCTTCAATCAGGAAGTCGGCAATAGGTAACCGGCGAGTAACTATGGAAAATGAATCTCGACAACAGGCTAGGCAAACACCTGAAAAGCGTCTGTATGCCAGCGCACAAAGTCCGGACTGGCGATCGCCCAGTCGAACACAAACATCGATTTGCTATGTGCGGCGCAGTACAGACCGTTGCAGCTTGAGTCCGCATTCTTGCCAAACCGGGTGTCAGAAATTGAAGAAGACGCTCAGGAAATTTATCGAAGTAAATTTTCAGGAGACGAAGATGAACTACCAAGATCGCGACACCTATGGCATTTACAAAGACAGCATCAGCGGCCCCGGCCCGGATGCAAAACACGGCCCCGGACCAGAAATCATGGGCGCCGACACCTTGATTGGCAATGATGTTTACAACCTGAGCGACGAGAACCTCGGCGACATCAAGGAAATCATGCTCGACATGCGCAGCGGTCGAATCGGCTACGCGGTGCTCTCCTTCGGAGGCTTTCTCGGCATGGGCGACAAGTTGTTTGCTGTGCCGTGGAATGCTCTCAAGCTCGATACCGAAAACAAACGCTTCACGCTGAACGTCGAGCGGGATCGCCTGGAAAACGCCCCCGGATTCGACAAGGACAAATGGCCGAACATGGCTGATCAGGCGTGGGCCAGTGAAATCCATTCCTATTACGGCACCAAGCCGTATTACGACGGCTCCGGCGAGTAATCGGCGGCACCCTCAATATCTGGAATAAAGGAAAAATCATGAAAACGATCAAAAACCTTACTTTTAGTGCGTTGACCGTAGCAATTCTGCTCAGCCTGGGGGCTTGTGAAAACATGTCGTCTCGCGACAAGAGTACGGCGGTTGGCGCTGCCCTCGGCGGGGCTGCTGGTGCGATAGTCACTGGCGGCGGTGCCGCTGGCACCGTCGGTGGTGCCGTCGTCGGCGGTGTCATCGGTAATCAGGTCGGCAAGCCTTCGCACTAGTTAAGGACCGCTGCACTGAGCTCAGGGCAGCATAAAAAGGCTGATCGCGGCAGCTTCGGCGATCAGCCATCAAGGAGAAAAAAAATGTACAAATCAGCAAAAACCCTGTTCACCGCCTGTGCCATGGGCACCCTTGTTTTGGTCTCATTCGGCTGCCAGAAAACGGAAGGACCGGCTGAACGGGCCGGCAAACAGGTAGATCAGACTGTCGACAAAGCTGGGCAACAGGTTCAACGGGCCGGCGAAAAAATTCAGGATGCGGTGTCGGACGCCAAGAAATAATTATCACGGGCGCCAACGGCTTTACGTGGCTGTTGATTAAGTCAGTAACCAACATCCCTCCCCCTTCAAGGGGAGGGATGTTGGTGTTGGATATTTGCGTGCGGGTTGTAAGACGTTGAACCGGTTTTTGTTTTTGTTTTCATCTTGTCTTTGTAATTGGCTGGGGTTTCCGCCTTTCCTTTTTAATTGGCTGGGGTTTCCGCCTTGCTGGCGGGCTACTTTCTTTTGCTTCGCCAAAAGAAAGTAGCCAAAGAAAAGGCGACCCCTGGGTTGGCGCCGGGCGTTGCCCGGTTCCTTGCGCTACTCGGTGCGCCGGGCGGCTTGCCTGAACCCGCCTGCGGCTCAGACAAGGCAAGCCGAAATCCCCGGCTCCCCTGCGTTGCTCAGCGCCGCTCAAGGGGCAGGGTAGGGCGTCCGTGGTTGAGCGGGATGTATTATTTTTGTGCTTTTTTCCGGGTTGACCCTGGGGCCAGCCGTTGTTTCTATGGTCGCAGCAGTCTGTTACCAGGTGCGCTGAACGGCTTGATCCGTCATTCCCGCGTCGGCGGGAATGACGGGGAATAGGACGAGATGCGGGATGTTTTGCTTTTGATCTTAGGGCCCCGTGTGCAGCGCCAAGGAACGCGGAAGCCGGCGGAAAAAGGGCGAGGACTGTTTGAGGGCGTAGCCCGAGTTCCGCAGCCCCCGACGGTTTCGAGTAGCGCAGGGGAGTCGGCAAAGCCGACCGCGTAACCCGGGGTCGCCTTTTCTTTGCTTACTTTCTTTTGGCGAAGCAAAAGAAAGTAAGACGCCCACAAGGCGGAACCCCCTGCCAAATAAAGCTGAATATTTTTCACATCAAAAATCATGCAAAGCCATAAACGCCCGATAAAGCACACGCGGGTCGTACTTACCTTGATAAACCGCCGGTGGTTGGCGATCCAACCCGAGCAGACCATAAACCGCCGTCTGAGCCGAGCGAATCGAGTATTCGACGGTGAACACCACGTCATCCGGCAACTCACAAAACTGGCCGATGAAGGCGAGGTTTGCCGTGCCTTCGGGAATAACCTGCGGACGGTCGCCTTTTTCGCGGCGGAGAAACTGGCTGGTGATGAAAGGCATCAGGCACGGAATACAGGTGCAGGAATCAAGGATGCCCGGTGTTTCAACATCGACCAGCAAATGGCCGAGCAGCTCGGTCATAATTTCGCGGCCACTACATTCGGCCATCGGCTTCTTGACGAAGTCGCCAGGCTGATCAATCTTCAGCCCATAGCCCCAAAAGACGCTGACATCGGCCGGCTGGTCGATAAAGTGCGGCTGGAACGGAACGACGATGGAGGCCAGCCAGCTTGATTCCGGGAATGTCACCAGCCCGCCCTCGCCCGGCACATTACCGGTCAGGTCATGGATAATCCGCAAAAACGTCGGCGTATGCAGGGTGGTGGTAAACGACAGCCATTTGGACTCGTCAATATGTTCGGTGAAGTTGGCCGGACGGCCGAATTCTGGCCGATTGGCGGCGATCTTTTCCCACAAGGTCCACGCCCCGCCATCGCTCTTGCCTAGAGGCACCGGCGCGGCATCCATGCTGCCGAGGCTGGACGCTTCGGTCATTGAGCCGAGCGTTACCAGAACCAGATCGTTGGCTGAAACGACAATTTCGTCAGCCAGGCCATTGCGTTCAAGAATGATGCGGTCGACCCGCTTTTTACCCGAAAATTCATGCATACCGAGATCGACCACCCGGCTATTCAGTTCAAACTTGACGCCCTGGGCCGCAAGCCATTGCTGCAAGGGGCGAACCATTGAGTCGTACTGGTTGTACTTGGTCCGCATAATGCCTTGCAACTGGCTGAAACCAGCCACCATGTGGGCGAAGCGCACGAGATAGCGTTTGAACTCAACGGCGCTGTGCCAGGGCTGAAAGGCAAACGTGGTGCACCACATTAACCAGAAGTTCGTGGTGAAAAAGCTCGGATCAAACTGATCGGCAATGCTGCTCCGGCCGAGCAATGCTTCCGGTTCAATCGCCAGCCGCTCAATGGTCAGGATATGCATTTCGCGGAGGCCGAATTCCGGCGCTGTTTCCCGCTTGCCATCACGCACCAGACGGGAATTCGAAGAGGTCTGCATCATCTCGTTCCAGGCAAAAATCTCCTGGGTCACCGACCCGCTGCCATCCAGCGTGGGTATCGACGAAAACAGATCGTAGGTGCATAGATAATTGCGTTCAATCATCCGTCCACCGCGCAGCACATAGCCTTGCTCCGGCGATCCGGCGCCATCGAGCGCGCCGCCGAGTTTGTTCATTTCTTCCAGAATGGTGATGTTCTGACCCAGCAACAGGCCATCACGAATCATGAATACGGCAGCCGCCAAAGAGGCGATACCGCCGCCGACCAAATAGACCTGCCGGGCGCGCCGCCCGGCGGAATCGACCTTTAGGCCGGATGTATGTTGACTGGGCATTGATGACCTCCTGTTGCAAGCGACAACGCTTAAAGGAATCAACATACGGCAACAGGTGGCATTGTTATGTGCGCCGCCCCACATAACATATTCAGATTTTCATTTAAGCTCCGCTTAGTAGTCAGGCACCCTGCGATCGAACCTCGATATGGCGGTGACCGGGTAAGCAAGGAAAGACCAATGCCATCAATGGTGACGCACAGTCCGCGGCAAAACCGCATTCTGGCAAGCTTGGGAACAGTTGAGCTGGCCCGTCTGTCCGATGACCTTGAACTGGTCACGCTAGCTCGGGGCCAAGTTATTTACGAGCCTGGTGATCAGTTGGCCTACATTTATTTTCCGAGCACTTGCATTATTTCGCTGATTTTCAGTACCGAAAATGGCTCGTCGGCCGAATTGGCGATGACCGGCAACGATGGTCTGGTCGGCATCCCGCTGGTACTTGGCGGCGAAACCACCACCTACAAAATGGTCGTGCAGAGCGCCGGTTACGCCTACCGGCTGCCGGCCGAAATCATGGGTTGGGAAATCGACCAAGGTGGCAGTCTCCAACGCCTGTCACTGTGCTACGCCCAAGCTTTGATGACGCAGATGGCACAGAGCGTCGTGTGCAATCGACACCATTCGGTAGACAAGCAATTATGCCGTTGGCTGCTGCTCAGTCTGGACCAGTTGCCGGGCAATCAGATCGACATCACCCAGGAACTGATCGGCAACATGTTGGGGGTGCGGCGCGAAGCCGTCACCGAAGCCGCCGGCAATTTGCAGGCGGCTGGTCTGATTCAATACCGCCGTGGGCACATTACGGTGACCAATCGCCCGGGCCTAGAAGCTCGGGTCTGCGAATGCTACCGCGTCGTCAAATCGGAATACGACCGCTTGTTTAATCTGATCCAACCCACGCCAGTCAAACACCGTGTCCGACCCAACCCCGCCACGGTTCGCCAGCGCGCCGAAGTCCGCCTGCAAAAAACACTGCGCAACACGCCAGCTGCGGCCAATACGGTGCAGGATGACGCTCGCTTGTTGCACGAATTACAGGTGCATCAGGTTGAACTGGAAATGCATAACGAGGAACTTCACCAGTCCTATAACGAAGCCGATGCCTTGCGCGAAAAGTTTGCCGATATTTACGACTTTGCGCCGGTTGGCTATTTCACCCTGAACAACCTCGGCGTCATTCTTCAGCTCAACTTGGCCGGCGCTATTTTGCTCGGCATCAAGCGCTCACAAAACAAGCGCCATCGCTTTGCTGCTTCGGTGAAACCTGAGTTCCTTGAGACGTTCAAAAATTTTCACGCAGAAGTCATGAACGGCAAGTCAAAAATGCATTGCGAACTGGCACTGATTGCAGCCGAACACCGGCCCGAGGCGGTGGTAAGAATTCAGGCGGTGCCGGATGACGAAGGTAAAGAGTGTCGGATGGTGGTGATCGACATCACGGCTGAAGTAATCGCCCAAAAGGCGTTGCAGGAACGCGAAGAATACCTGCGTGCCCTGCTCGACAACTTTCCATTCTCAGTCTGGCTCAAGAATGCGAATGGCCAATATCTGGCGGCAAACACGACGGTGGTCAACATCCTTGGCTTGCCATCGCCGGCATCGCTGGTCGGCAAGACTGATTACGACATTCTCTCTCCGGCGTTAGCGGCCAGATATATTGCCGAAGATCAGGCCGTGATGAGCAGCGGCGAAAAACGACACGTCGAGGAGCTGATTGACGTTCAGGGCGAACAGCGCTGGCTTGAAACCTATAAGTCGGCGATTGTCCTAGAAGACCAGAAGATCGGCACGGTAGGCTTTGCCCGTGACATCACCCAACGCAAGCTGATGGAAGCCGAGCTGGAAAGGCTGGCTGCCATCGACCTGCTGACCGGCCTGGTGTCGCGACCCCACTTTCTCGTGCATCTCGAAAAAACCTATTCCGTTGTTAAACGCGACCGTCTCCAACATGGGGTTGTGCTGGTGATGGATATCGATTATTTCAAATTATTTAGCGACACCCACGGTCAATCGATCAGTGATGTGATGCTGCGATTGGTTGCTGGTCTATTACAAGATGAGTTGCGCCAATCGGATACGGCCGGGCGGATCGAGCAGAAAAAATTTGCCATCGTTCTACCGATCAGCGATATCCCCGGCGCGCTGGGTTTTGCCGAGCGCGTGCAGCAAAAAATTGCCGATACTGCCATCATCGTCGGTGATCGGCGCGGTGCAGTCACGCTCAGTATTGGCATTGCCGCGATCAATCCTGAGGACGAATCCAGCGCGGATTCCCTGAACCGAGCTGATGCAGCGTTAGCACTAGCCAAGGCCAACGGCCGCAACCGGATAGAGCTGGCCCCGGAAGTAACGTGCGCTAACGAACAGACCGCCGAGCGCTAGCGGATCATTCTGAATCTGCGTCTTCAAGACAAATCTGTTTGGACGTGATCTCGGGTGCCGCTTCAAGGGTGCCGGGATGATATAGATCAGCGCTGTCCTGCTCCGCCCCTTCACAGAGCGGCGCGGCAGGACAGAGGCTGGACTAAGCCGAACCGAACCGAAGGAGAATCCCATGCTATATACCGTTGCCGTCGTACTGCTGATTTTGTGGCTGCTCGGGCTGGTCACCTCGACTACCTTGGGCGGTTTTATCCATATTCTGCTGGTCATCGCCATTGTCGTCGTCTTGCTCCGCGTGATTAGCGGCCGAAATGTGGTTTGAGCCACGAAGAATGATCGGCGAACCATTTCGTTGATTTGAAAATTGGGGTAAAAACCGGGTCGACCGTAGCAATCATGCCAACCAAGCCATAAGAACGCCCCAATGAAACCCGCCCACCGCCACACTGAACGCCACCGCACTGATCGCATCGGCTGGTTGCGCGCGGCGGTGCTTGGCGCCAATGACGGTATTGTTTCGACCGCCAGCCTGGTGGTCGGCGTCGCGGCGGCTAATGCCAGCCCAAGCAGTATTCTGGTTGCCGGCGTCGCTGGGCTGGTTGCCGGGGCGATGTCGATGGCGGCTGGCGAATATGTTTCCGTGCATTCTCAGGCCGATACCGAGCAAGCTGATCTGGCGCGGGAAGGCAGCGAACTGGCGGCAGACCCCACCGCTGAGCATCGTGAACTGGCCGGTATTTACGTCAAACGTGGCCTTGATGCCGAGCTGGCGGCGCAAGTTGCCGAACAATTGATGGCCCATGATGCGCTCGGTGCCCATGCCCGTGACGAACTGGGCATCTCCGACACCTTGAGTGCACGCCCGGTGCAAGCCGCCTTGGCTTCAGCGGCCAGCTTTGCAGTGGGCGCTGCCCTGCCGCTTACGGTGACCGCGCTGGCACCGGCGCCGCAACTGATCATCTGGGTTTCCGCAACCTCGCTCGTTTTTCTCGCCCTGCTCGGCACCCTGGCCGCTCAAGCCGGCGGTGCGGCGGTGCTCGCCAGTGCCTGGCGCGTTACTTTCTGGGGCGCGCTGGCCATGGCCATGACCGCCGGCGTCGGCGCGCTTTTTGGGGCCGCTGTTTGAAACTGCCAAAAATTCTGAATTGATTGCAGCTGCTTTCCCCTACCAAGCCGAATGAGCGTAGGGTTCCGCCCCTTCGCCACAGCGACTTGAGAACACGCCATGCCCACCCCCGCCCAACCGACCTCGACCAACCTGGCAATCGAATCCGCGCCAGATGCCGTCAAATCTGATTTCCCTATTGTTGGCATCGGCTGTTCAGCCGGCGGTCTGGAGGCGCTTGAAGCATTTTTCAGCCACACGCCGAGCGATAGCGGCATGGCATTTGTCGTCGTGCAGCATCTCGACCCCCACCACCTCAGTAGTTTGCCGCAACTGCTGCAACGCAAAACGCCGATGCCGGTGGTTGAAGCCGGCGACCGGATGCCGGTACTTCCTGATCACGTTTATGTCATCCCGCCCAACAAGGATCTTTCGCTGCTGCATGGCGTGCTGCATTTGCTTGACCCAACCGAGCGACGTGGCCTGCACCTACCAATCGATTTCTTTTTGCAAACCTTGGCGGATGATCGGCAAGAAAACGCCATCGGCGTCATTCTTTCCGGCATGGGTTCTGACGGCATGCTCGGGCTCGGCGCTATCAAGGAAAAATCCGGCCTCACCCTGGCGCAGGAACCGGCGAGCGCCCAGGCGGACAGTATGCCGAGAAGCGTTATCAAAGCGGGTATCGTCGATATCGTCGCCGCACCGGAAATATTGCCCGAGTGCATCATCAGCTTTCTCCAGCAAGCTCCGGCTGTTTTATTGAGCGAAAGTACTCCTCAGATTGATCATCAGAGTTCGCTGGAAAAAATTATCGTTTTACTCCGCAACCGGAGCGGTAACGATTTTTCCCTTTACAAGCCGAGCACGCTGTACCGCCGCATCGAACGGCGTACTACCTTGCTGCAGCTCGAAGACATCACCAAATATGTGTCATATTTGCGCGACAACCCGCAGGAGCTTGATCTGCTCTTTAAGGAGCTGCTGATCGGCGTCACCAATTTTTTCCGCGACCCGGCTTTGTGGGAATTTCTCCGCGAAACCACGCTCCCCAATCTTTTTGCCAAATACCCGAATGGCAAGCAATTACGGGCTTGGGTGCCGGCCTGTTCCAGCGGCGAGGAAGCTTTTTCGCTGGCCATTACCTTCCGGGAAGCGATTGAACAGATCAAACCGGAAGGCCATTTCACATTACAAATTTACGCCACCGACCTCGATGTCGATGCGGTCGACAAGGCCCGGCGCGCCATTTACCCCAGCAATATTGCGGCGAATGTTTCACCCGAACGCCTTGCCCGTTACTTCTCGGCAGAAGAAGGCGGCTACCGGGTCAGCAAGAGTATTCGCGAGACCGTGATCTTCGCGCCACAAAACATTATCTCTGCCCCGCCCTTTACCAAAATGGACCTGATCTCCTGCCGCAACCTGTTGATTTATTTTGGCGCCGAGTTGCAGAAGAAGCTGATGCGGATCTTCCACTATGCGTTGAATCGCGATGGCATTCTTGTTTTGGGTAGCGCGGAAACCGTGGGCAGCTTCACTGAGTTATTCTCGGCCATGGACAAAAAATCACGCGTCTTCGCCCGCCTTGACCAGTCTTCGCAGCCTTATCGCCTCGACTTTCCGGTGAGTTATCTGACCAACACTCAGTTGGACAATGAAAGCACTCGCCCGGAGTTCCGCGATAGCCTGGAGTATTTGACGGATCAAGTGATTCAGCAACAGTACTCGCCGGCCGCCGTGTTGGTGAATGGCGATGGCGACATCCTTTACTTTAGCGGCCGCACTGGCAAATACCTGGAACCAGCCGCCGGCAAGGTCAATATCAACATCCACGCAATGGCCCGTGAGGGCTTGCGCGACGCCCTGACCGGCGTTATTCGCAACGCCCTGCACCAGACCGCGGCTATCCATTTGAATGGCTTGCAGATTGGCAGCAATAGTAGCGTGCAGACGGTGAACGTCACTGTTCAGTGCATTGCAAAGCCGGATGCCCTGCGCAACCGGGTGCTGGTCGTCTTCAACGATGTGGCAACGCACCCGGGGGGCAGAAAATCGGCCAAGGGCGCCGCTTCTGACCGCGAGAGCGCCTTGACGCTGGAACTGCAGCAAACCCGCGAAGCCTTGCGCAGCATCCATGAGGAAATGCAGACCTCGGATGAAGAAGCCAAATCGGCCAACGAAGAAATTCAGGCTTCCAACGAAGAACTGACAACTTCGAAAGAGGAGTTGCAGTCGATGAATGAGGAACTGCAGACGGTTAATGCCGAACTGCAATCCAAGCTCGATGACCTGAGTTGGGCCAGAAACGACATGTCGAACCTGCTCAACAGCACGGAAATTGCCACTGTCTTTCTCGACAACCAGATGAATCTGCGGCGCTTTACGCCGTATGCGACACATCTCTTCAAGCTCATCCCGGGCGACGTCGGTCGCTCGCTCTCCGATATCGTCACCGACCTTAATTATCCGCAACTGAAGGACGATGCCCTGGCGGTTCTGGGCAGCCTGGTCTTCCACGAACAACAGATCAGCACGCAGGATGGCCGCTGGTTTCGGGTGCGCATCATGCCCTACCGCACACAAGACAACGTGATCGACGGTGTCGTCATCACCTTTATTGACATCACTGCTACCAAGCAACTCGAAGCCGAATTGCGCAAGCGCGAGGTGGTCAATAAGGATGCTTTGGCGAAGCCTTGTACCGAAAAACTCCTTCCGGACAAGCCATCTTGATGCCATGTCGCTATGTAGGATGCCCAACAGAACTCGCCATGTGATCGGACTACTGTTCAGTTTGGCCGGTAAATTGACGGGATTAAGCGCCCTTGTTGATTGCCCGATGAGCATCTTCGACAACAGCGAGGCAACAAAATGAAACGCAATATAATTTTAGCCAGCATCCTGGCCATCTCCCTGAGCTTGGGAAACATGGCCTTGGCCAAAGACAAAGACAAAGACCGCCACGATGATCGTCACGACGACCGTGGCCGCCACGAGCAGGCGCATCGAGGCAACAATGGCTGGGAGCGTAATAATCATGACCGTGGCAATAACCGCTATTACGAGTCACGCCGCTATTACCAGTCACGCGCCTATCAGGACGATAGACGTGGCTCGGGCGCCGGGCGCAACCACAATTTTTATCGCGGCGATCGCCTCTCCAGCGAATATCGCCACCAATATTATGTGGTCGATGATTGGCGCGGCCACCGCCTGAGCGCCCCTCCGCGTGGCTATCATTGGGTTCAAACCGGGCCGGATTACGTGTTGGTTGCCATCGCCAGCGGCATCATTGTGCAGATTTTGCTGAGCCACTGATTTTCCTGGGCCACCGCTGAAGGTGGTCCGGTCAGGACAATTGCTTCAAATTGACATTGATATTGTCGTTGACCCCGCCAAAACTCGTTAACTTTCAATGAGTCACGAAGATATACGTTCATAACATATTGATTTGTATAGATTTCTGTCTTTTTGGGTGGCTCATGGAGACAGAAAAGCAAGATTGTTCAGGTGGTTGGTTAGCATTAACGGAAGCCTTTTCAGAGATTTCTGACCCTCGCGTGAAGGGGCGCTCAATACTCCTCTATGTAGGCTAGCGCACCGACCCGGTGTTCCACTCTAATTATTCTTGGCACAAATGAACTGAATATGTATCCACCTATCCGAAAAACCTTGGTCAAACCGACTTAATAAAACCACACCCAGAGGATCAATACCATGCCGCAAAAAATTGAATACATCGCGAAGATGGAACAACAACTTGAAAAACTGAATCTGAAAATGACTCAACTGGCCGCCGATGCACAGGTTGCAAAAGATGAGGCGCGAGACGCATACAAGGAAAAAGTGACCAAGCTGCGTCAGCAGTCGAAAGTTGCTGCTGCAAAACTTGAAGAGTTAAAAACATCCAGCGAGGACTCTTGGGGAACGATGGTTACAGATATGGAAAAAATGCACGACTCATTTACCCATTCATTTTTCTCGCTGTTTCAAATCCCGACCGCTAGCTGGTCGCAAGGGGCTACGGAGAAAAAACCACTGACCGGCCATTCAGCACCAGCAAAAAAATCCTAAACAGATTCTGCAATTTAATTGCCATCTTTAACCATAGTCGGGCGTCATTTACTGACCTGATCCTGCCCTTCAATTGCTTGTGCCTCGGTTGGCCGATGCCTATGACCTCAGAAGGCGCGAGCCATTCGAGAACGGCAAGCATCCTTTGGCAAACTTGGGATGCCCCACTATCAGGTTAGTGCGCTGGCGAATAGACATTGGGAGCAGCCCTGAATACCTTGCGTATGTCGGGCGATTTCCCAACACGAAACTCTGGTGCCAATTTGCGTGGCTGGCAATCTGACTAGATGCGTGACGACACCAAAGAGATAACAGAACGAGGAGAATTGGCAATGTTGCAGTCAAGAGAAGGTCAAAGGATTCCAGCAGTTACGTTCCAGATTCGTGTCGATAATGAATGGCAGAAAACCAGTAGCGACGACCTGTTCAAAGGCAAGACCGTGGTCCTTTTCGCTTTGCCGGGCGCCTTCACTCCGACGTGTTCGAGTACCCATTTGCCGCGTTACAACGAGCTGGCAAGCGTATTCAAGGCCAACGGCATTGATAGCGTGATCTGCCTTTCGGTGAACGACCCGTTCGTGATGCTTGCGTGGAAACAGGACCAAAATGCTAAAGACATCTACTTTCTGCCCGATGGTAATGGTGAATTCAGCAAGGGCATGGGCTTGCTCGTCGATAAGTCGGACATCGGTCTGGGCCAGCGCAGCTGGCGCTATTCCATGCTGGTCAAGGATTGCTTGATCGATAAAATGTTTATCGAAGCGGAGGGGCCGGGCGACCCCTTCAAGGTTTCGGACGCAGATACCATGCTGCAGTACATCAGTCCAGACGCCTGTTTGCCGCCAAGGGTGACCTTATTTGGCAAGCCGGGCTGTCCGCATTGCGCGCGCGCCCGCAAGATGCTCTCAGATAATGGCTATCGCTTCGAGGATATCGAACTAGGCAGTCACGGTATCAGCTACAGCTCGCTACAGGCGGTGACCGGACATGGCACGACGCCACAGGTGTATATCGATGGCGAACACATCGGTGGTGCGGATGAGCTGGAAGTCTGGTTGGCGAAGAGACCTGTCGTGGCTTAGCGCAGGAACCAGATCTCATGACCCCAATGACTGTTGATGTCGCCATTATTGGCGCGGGCACCGCTGGAATGGGCGCCTACTTGGCCGCACGCGTTCACACTGAATCCGTCTTGCTGATCGAAGGCGGCAGTTACGGCACGACATGCGCCCGTGTTGGCTGCATGCCCAGCAAGTTACTTATTGCCGCAGCAGATGCTGCCTATCACGCTCGCCATACCGATCCGTTCGGCATTCATGTGGAGGGTGTGTCGGTTAACGGCGAGGCGGTGTTGGCGCGAGTGCGCTCCGAGCGGGATCGTTTCGTCGGCTTCGTGCTGAAAACCATCGACTCCTTTCCGCCGGCCAGCCGCTTGTCAGCGCACGTAAAGTTTAACGATGCGGCGACCCTGGTAACGTCGTCCGGTCAGTTGATTCACGCCGGGCGCATCGTCATAGCCAGTGGCAGCAGCCCCATTTTGCCAAGCATGCTTAAGGCGCTGAACACTCGTTTGCTCACGAGCGAAACGATATTTGAGTTGCCCACCTTGCCCACGAGTCTGGCGGTATTCGGCACAGGTCCGCTCGGGATGGAACTGGGCCAGGCCATGAGCCGTTTGGGCGTAACGGTCAGAATGTTCGGCGTTGGCGGCGGCATTGCCGGTATTCGCGATGACGCCCTGCGGGCTTGTGCGAACGAGACATTTAATGAAGAGTTCTATCTTGATCCATCCGCTGAGGTGAAGTCGGTAACGGAAACCGCTGCTGGGGTCGATGTCCATTTCCTGGATCGCGACAGCAAATGGAAGACAGAGTCGTTCGACTATGTGCTGGCAGCGACCGGCCGTGCTCCGAATGTTGCGGGATTGGCGCTGGAAAATGCCGGCCTGAAAGTGGACAAACGCGGCGTGCCGCTCTTCGACCGCTTCACGCTTCAGTGTGGCAACAGTGCTATTTTTATTGCCGGCGATGCCAGCAACGAGATTCCCTTGTTGCACGAAGCCGCCGATCAGGGCCGCATTGCCGGTGACAATGCCGGACGCTATCCCGCCGTAAAGGCCGGCTTGCGCCGCACATCACTGGCCGTCGTATTTACTGATCCACAAGTTGCGTCGGTTGGACTGAACATGGACCAGATCCGCGAACACTACCCAAATCGTTACTCCGTGGGTCAGGTATCGTTCGCCGACCAAGGTCGCAGCCGCGTCATGCTGTGCAACAAGGGGCTGCTGAAAGTATATGCGGAGCAGGACAGCGGCTTGTTCCTCGGGGCGGAAATGTTCGGTCCGGCGGCTGAACATATCGGACATCTGCTTGCCTGGGCAGCGCAACAAAAAATGACGGTTACCGAAATGCTGGATATGCCCTTCTACCATCCGGTTATCGAAGAAGGCCTGCGCACGGCCTTACGCGACCTCAATCAGAATTTGCACATTGGCCCGGACGCAATAGAGCGCTGCATGGATTGCGGACCGGGAGCTTAGGAAAATGTCGGGCCGTGGTTTGAGTCAATAGCTGCATACCGGCCACTCAGGCGAACACTTCCCGCTTGGATCGAACGGCCCTTTCCTGACCGGGAGCACTCCGTGGGGTACGCGCCACATTGCAGCCGTTGAAAAACGCAGGTTTTGGCCAACGCCGACTTCTTGGCGCAGGCACCTACTCACCCTTTTGGCCATCAGCGGACGTCGATAGTCAACAGAAAGTGCTTCTTTGAACGGCAGATCTCTGATTACGAAGCCGCTCTTCGCAATCTTGAGTTGGAAGCTTGACTGGCATGCAGGACGGGACAAAGTCCATAGCGAGCCTGATGCATTGCATCGGGAATCGATCGTAACGGCCAACGAACGGCGGCTGGCGATTGCGGTGTAATGCTCAGCGGTTTGCTAGGTGCCAACACGCAAGGCAGCCGCATCAAGCAGTTTTTCAACCTCTTCCGCCAGCGCCGATGCCAATACACCGGCGGCGTCTGATCGCCCTTCCCGCGCCGTTTGATCGGTCTCTTTGGCGATAGCGTAGACACCATGCGCCATCAAGTTGCCGGCAACGCCCTTGATGCTATGCGCGATGAAAGCCAGTTCAGCCAGATCTCCCCGCTCTGCCGCCAGCCGCAAACGATTCGGTGTCTGATGGTGGGACTGCAATAAGGACGCAGCGAGACGGGTAACAAAATCGACCTTGCCGTTGAAGTTGGCCTCGATGGCAGGCCAGTCAATGACGACCACAGGCGCCTCGGCGGTAGTTAAAGATTCAGTGCCCGAAGCAATATTCGGCGAGGAACCTGCCAACGCCTCTGATCCGGCACTGGGTGGCTGAGCATCTAGCGCAACATGGCGCAAAATCACATTCACTAGGTGTTCTAAGTCAATCGGCTTGCTGACGTGGTCGACCATACCGGCCGCCAGACATTTCAACCGGCTCTCCGGCATGGCATGCGCTGTCACCCCGACAATCGGTAGCTCGATGCCCAGTTCACGAATGCGGCGAGTTGTTTCATAGCCATCCATCTCAGGCATTTGAATATCTGTCAGAAAAATATCCCAAGCACCTGGGCCGTCGGCGATCAAACGGTCTACTGCAAGTTGGCCAGCCTCGACGCTAACGAGCCTTGCCCCTTCGTCACCAAGCAAGCTTTCCAGCACCAATCGATTGATCTCATTGTCATCCGCGACAAGTACATTGATACCTTGCAGGCGCCTTAAAGGACAACATTCCCTAAGCACCGGATCAGTAAGTGGTAAATTGACTTCTCTCAAGGGCAGGCGAAGCTCAAAGCAACTACCAGCACCAAGAATGCTGCTGACCTTGATTTCCCCACCCATCAAGTCAACCAGGCTACGGCTGATAGACAAGCCCAAGCCGCTACCGCCGAAACGCCGTGTAGTGGCCCCATCGGCTTGCTCAAAGGCGTTGAAGATGCGCCCGACTTGCTCTTCACTCATACCGATACCCGTATCGGTGATCAAAAAAATCAGGCTTTCGGCATCTCGATCGATGGCTAGAAGAACGCTGCCTTGGTCAGTAAATTTGACCGCATTCGATAACAGATTGACGATAACTTGCAGAATGCGTACCTCATCGCCGAGACAACCAGTCGGCAGATCAGGGGATTTTTTAACCTTGAAAATCAGCCCTTTTGATCGTGCCCGCTGCGCATTGAGGGTGACGGCACGCTCGATCATTCGGTCAAGATGATAAGGAAGTGGCGTAGTCGTCAACTTGCCAGCCTCAATCCGGGAGAAATCGAGAATGTCGTTTACCACTGCCAACAGATGCTGACCACAATCAATAATACCGTTAAAGGTGCTGTTGGCTTGGCGGCCCAGGCTCTCCCGTTGGCCGACAAGAGCTAAACCAAGCACACCATTGAGGGGGGTGCGAATTTCGTGGCTCATGTTGGTGAGAAAATCACTTCTCGCTTGTGCCAAACGCTTGGATTCTGCCAAAGCCGCTTCACGATCTGCGCTAGCCTGAATCTGTTGCGTAATGTCGAGCGCGCTGATAACGACAAATGAGCGGCCGCCAATGAGCAAGGGGCCAAGACCCATTTCGACATCAAACTCCTCCCCACTTTGGCGGCAGGCACGCAGATGGCGTGACTTCCCCCTCAACCGAACTTGCAGATCCGCTGCAAAATCAGCACGGTGAACCCGATGTTTGGCCCGATAACGCTCTGGCATCAGCAGTTCGACCTTCAACCCGACCATGCTTCCGCCGCCATAGGCAAACATCGTCTCGGCACTAACGTTGGCTCGTAATATCTGACCCAGGTCATCAACCAACATCATGGCGTCCGGGGAAGTGTCGAGAATCAGATTGGCCCAACGTTCACTTTCACACAGCGCCAGTTCGACGTGACGGAGCGCCGTAATGTCGTGCATGATGTGCAGCGAATAGAGGTAGCTTCCCTGCTCGTCGGTAACCGGATTGCTGCTAGACGAGAAGAGACGCTCACCGACCTCAACCTCTTCGCGACAGTGGCCTCCCTGCCTGAGCAGTGCGCCCTGACAGCCCGGTAACGGACCATCGCCGAGTGGGAAAACCTGCCAGTACGGCAAACCCAAGGCTTGAGCTTCGCTGATCCCAGCTGCCCGAAAATAGGCTCGATTACCCAGTAGAACGCGGAATTCGGCATCATGCAGGAACAAGGGGTCAGCAATGGCGTCGCAGGTAAATCGCCAAATATTGGGGTTGACCGCAGCAATTGAACGCTGATTGTCGGGTAGTGCCTGAAGTTTGAGTTCCATATCAGCCGACTTAAATAATTATCAAAAAAGAATTTCTTTTCCTCACCGCTCAGCCTTAATTCATGCATTGGTAATTTAACCATCCACAAAATAGGCGCTTGTCTTATTGCTGTAAATATTGAGGAGTTTCTGATGTCCTGTCAGTCAGGCTTAACGGTTTTTTTATCGCCATTAACTGATAGCGTGTCAGGATTAACTTATGGGCGAAAAGCATTGAAGATGTTTCAATCATTGTTTTGATTATTCGGCCCTACCTTCTCCTAAACTAACCACCCAGCGCCTTGTGAATTTGCCGGTGAAAAGAAAAACCATGAAGCCGAAAACGCTAGTCAAAGCAAGTGAACTAAGGCAACAGGCAGAACTGCGCTTAACAAAACAGGGAGCACCGAATGAGTCTTGGCCCGTTTCCGGCGACCAGCAAAGACTTCTCCACGAACTGCAGGTGCACCAGTTCGAGCTGGAAATCCAGAATGAGGAACTGCGCAATTCAGAGGCTCAGATAGCCGCGGGGCTGGCCCATTTCACCGCGCTTTACGATGGGGCACCGGTTGGCTATTTCACCTTGCAATGCGATGGCACAATTATCCAAACAAACCTTGCCGGGGCGCAGCTACTTGGCCTCGACCGAAGCCAATTACTCGGCCACCGCTTCAACGCGTTTGTGACGACGCAAGGCCTTGCACCCTTTGCAATTTTCCTGCAGCAAATCTTTGCCGGTGAAGCCAGGCAAAGCTGTGAAGTGGTATTGGCTAGCAAAAACCAGCCACCGAAGACCGTGCAAATTCAGGCTACGCTCCCGACTGATCAGCGTGAATACTGGGTTGCAGTCATGGATATTTCTGATCGAAAGCGCGCTGAACAAGCACTTATTGCCTCGGAAGTATTTGCCGCCATTGCTCTTAAAGCGGAACAGACGCTAAGTTTTAGCGAAGAACGTTTCCGTAGCGTTTTTAAGAGCGTCAATACCGGCATTGCCTCATGTGACAAGACAGGGATGCTTCTCTATTGCAATGAAGCCTTCCGTGCCATGCTCGGCTATGACGCAGAAGCCTTGAAACAGAAGCGCTTCATTGATTTCACATTTCCCGCTGACTTACCAAAGGAGATGGTTTTATTTAATGAGATCCTGACTGGTCAACGCGAAAAATACCAATTGGAGAAACGTTGCGTTACAGCCGACAGGCAAATTATTTGGGTTGATGTTTTTATTGCCACCATCCGCGATAAGTCTGGCGCTATTGTCAATTTTATTGGTGTCATCAGCGACATTACCGCACGCAAGAAATATGCTCTGGCCCTTGCCGACTCAAAACAGAAATTACGGGCCTTGGCCTCGTACCAAGAAAGAATTCTTGAACGTGAACGCAAACATATCGCGGGCGAAGTACATGACGAGCTGGGTCAACTGCTAACCGCACTAAAAATGGATATTTCCTTGGTGCGCCTGAGTTTTGGCGAAAATCCTCAGTTACTCGCCTTGGTCGATGATATGCGCTCGCTGGTAGAGAAAACCTTTGACGTGGTTCGCCAAGTGACCAGCAATTTGCGCCCGGCCGCCCTCAATCATGGGCTGGTCGCTGCAATCGAATGGCTGGCCAGTGATTTTTCCAAACGCAGCTCGATACGCTGCCGGCTTGATGCCGACGAGGGCGATATTTTGCTTGGTGACACTCAAGCAACAGCCGTCTTTCGGGTCATCCAGGAATCCTTGACCAACGTCATTCGCCACGCCCAAGCTAAAGAAGTCGTCATTTCATGGCACCACATCGGGAAAAAACTGCAGGTTGTCGTCACAGACGACGGACACGGTTTCGATATCGTATCGGTGGGCAAAGCCAAAGGTTTTGGCCTACTTGGCATGCGGGAACGCCTGCTGGCTCTAGGCGGTACTTTACGGATTGACAGCGGCCTCGGCAACGGGACGACGCTGACCATCGAGCTTCCATTGTCGAAAAGAAAGGCATCATGATTCGGATCATCATTGCCGACGATCACGCCATTGTGCGTAGTGGCTTGAAGCAAATTTTTGCGACCACCAGCGATATTGTGGTGAGCAGCGAAGCAACGCGGGGTGACGAGGTCCTTGAGCAATGGTACCGGGTGCCTTGCGACTTACTCTTACTCGACATGACAATGCAAGGACTGAGCGGCGTTGACCTGATCAAATATCTACATGACGAAAACCCGGCCTTACCGATTCTGATCCTCTCAATGCATAACGAAGCCCAGATTATTGCCCGGGCCTTAAAAGCCGGCGCGGCTGGTTATGTCACCAAAGACAGCGAGCCGGAAATTCTGCTCATGGCCATTAGAAAAGTGGCTAACGGCGGTAGGTTTATCGACCCGGCACTGATTGAAACCATGATTTTCCAAGCCACCGAAGTTGAAGTTTTCCCCCACGACGTCCTTAGCAAGCGGGAGCTTCAAGTGCTGAAATTAATTACCACGGGCAGCGCGCTAGGTCACATTGCCGAGCAGTTGCATGTCAGCCCCAAAACGGTCAGTACGCACAAAATGCGCCTGATGCAGAAACTGGGTATCGACAACAACGCAGCCCTAATTCGTTACGCCACAAAGTACGGAATATTTTGAGATAAGAAAACTTCATCGCTTGCCGTGGCGACAAGTGACCAAGGGAACCACACGCATAAAATTTGATTTTCCCGGCTGAGTTCGTTCAAGAGTTGGCTAACGCTCTTCACCCTGAGAATTTTCCTGATCTGCCTCTGTGCTTTCGCCGTTTTCGCCAGCCGGATACTGCGCGCAGGCACGCTGCGATTATTGGGAGAGCACTAAGTATCGACAGTCTCAATCATGGCCAATACGCAAGCACGGAAATCCGCTGATGAATGACCGCAGTCCTTTATCAGCCAGTCATACCGCTAGCTGCGTGGCCGGTGATGAATGCGTAACTGGTGCGCGCATCCTCGCCGAGTTCATACAGGTTGATGCTGCGCAGCTGCCAGGGCGCGACGTCCAGGCCTTCGGGGGCGTCGGGGGTAAGGGCGCGCACTTCCAGGCCCCAGTCGGGGAAAACCCGTTGTCGTGCGGTGCTCTCGATGACGATACGCAAGTTGCGATGCCGTTTATCACTTTTGATTTTGTCGATGAGCTTGAACAGCGCCTCCCGCTCGCCTTCGAGCATTTGCATGAAATAGCCGTCCTGATAGACGAGGCAGCCCGTGATGCCCGCTGTACGGTTGGCGGCACTGGCCTGCTGCTGCAAATTGTCGAGCGCTTCGGGAGACATCGCTTTTGCCGCTTGGCTGACGTAGATCAGGAAATGCAGGGGGGCTGTCATGTCTGAACTGCCCTGTTGGGCTTCGCGCTCGAAGGTTTCGATGAAGGCATCCTCCTCCAGCGGCCGATGGAAGTAGTAGCCCTGGATGAAATCGCAACCGAAGGCACACAGCTCGCGCTGCTGCGCGCCGTTTTCCACGCCCTCGGCGACCAGCTTAAGACCGAGTGCTCGTCCCAGGCCAATCACGGCACGAACGACAGCTCGGCTCTCTTGGCTCTTGTCAATACCATCGATGAAGGCTCGATCGATCTTCAATACGTCTACGGGCAGTCGTGTCAGTTGTGCCAGTGAGGAATAGCCGGTGCCAAAGTCGTCCACCGCCACCCGCAGGCCAAGGTCGGCCAGCCGGCGAAGTACGCGCAGGTTGGTTTCGACATCCGCCATCAGCGAGGTCTCGGTGATTTCCAGCAGCAGGTTAGCCGGATTGGCAGCGGTTTCAGTCAGAATGGCGGCGAAGTCGTCGATCAGTGTTTCGTCATCGAGCTGGCGCGCCGACACATTGACAGAAACATACGGCGCCTGATCGCCCCAGCGCCGGCGCCAATCGGCTTCAGCACGGCAGGCCTGACGAAACACCCAGGTGCCGATGGCCACGATAGAGCCGGTCATTTCGGCAATCGGGATAAAGACGGCGGGTGACACCTCTCCTGTGGACGGGTTCCAACGCAGCAGCAGTTCAGCGCCAACGATGCGACCGCTTTCGGCTGCAACGATAGGCTGAAAGCGTGATGATAGTTCCTGGCGTTCGATGGCGGTGCGCAGGCCGTTGGTGATGGTCAATCGCTGCCGTGCCTCTTCCTGAAGACTCTCGCTGAAGAATTGCCAGCCATCGCGCCCCTTCTCCTTGACGGCGTACATGGCGGTATCGGCGTAGCGCAGCAGGTCGTCGGCCGAGTGGGTGCTGCCGTTACCGATGGCGACGCCGATGCTGGCGGTGACAAACAGGGGCGTACCGTTGTCGTCGGTCGGCTGACGCAAGGCATCGTTGATGCGCTCGGCCAGCACCGACATCGCGGCCGGCTGCTCGACTTGTTCGCAGAGGACGACAAATTCATCGCCGGCCAGCCGCGCCACCGTATCGCCGGGGCGCACCTGTTCGATCAGTCGCTGGGTGACGCTCTTGAGCACAAGGTCGCCAGCCTCGTGGCCGTGGGTGTCGTTGATGAGTTTGAAGCCGTCGAGGTCGATGAACAGCAGCGCCACGCTGATGCCACTACGCCGTGAACGTTGCAGCGCGGTGACCAGGCGTTCGCGGACCAGTGCGCGGTTGGGCAGGCCGGTGAGCGAGTCGTGGGTAGCGCGCCGTGTCAGGTCTTCCTCGGCCTTCTTGCGCTCGGTGACGTCGCGCATGGTGACGACCAGCAGCCAGTCGTTATCCTGATCGTCATTCCTGAACTTGGCGATAGCGGCTTCGAGCGGGAAGAAACTGCCATCCTTCCGATAGCCGGTGATCTCGCCGCGGCCAGACATCCGGCGCTCGGTTTCATCGCCTTCGACGAAGCCGCGCAGCAGTTCGGCATGACGCTGACGAAAATGCGGCGGTAGCAACAGGTGCACCGACATCCCAACTAATTCCTCCTCGCGGTAACCGAATATCTGGCAGGCGCAGCGATTGGCCTCGACGATCATGCCACTGGCGTCAGTGGCGAGGATCGCCATGTCGGCGACCGTCAGGATCTGCTGTGCTGTACCCAGTTTGCGGCGGGCCGCCCCGACCTCGGCGGCGAGACGTGCCGTTACTTCTGGTGTGGGCGGAGATTCATGCAGCTGGGCCGCCCGCATCTGTTCGCGGTAGCGCTCGGGAATCTGCGGCGGGTTGCGGCCGAAGCTTTCAACAATAGTGAAAGTGCCATCTGGATTACACCGCGACAGGTAGATATTGACGCTGGCGTGGTGGGTCGCGGCGTCCATCTCGACGACCCCTTGCGGGCCGACAACACGCACCTGCTCCAGCGCACTGACCAGCGCCTCCGCCGCGACCGTGCCAGCCGCTTGCGCCGCGTTGGCGAAGGCATGGACGCAGAGATAGGCGCCCTCACCGAAATTCGTCAGCACGCCGTTGCCGTGCGGCCAGATGCCATCGACGCCGGGTTGGCCGGCCAGGTGCTGCAGGTACTGACGATTCTCCAGGGTATCCAGCGCCATGAAGTAGGTGTTGCTGGAATAGAAACCCTCGCGCACCTGAGGTGGCAGGTTGCTTACCATCATCTCGTCGTAATGGCCCATGACCACGGCCATGCGCTTCTTCAGGCCCATCTCGGTAAAACGGGTGAGCAGGGTGATCTGGTCGTTGCCGGCGAAATAGGGTACGAACACGTCGGCCCCGGAGCGGGCGACCTGCGCCAACAGGCGGTCGATAGCGGCCGGCGTAACGCCGATGTCGAGATATTCCTCACCGACGCAATTGCCATCGAGCCGCTGCAGCGCGCGCTTGGCGGCATCGATCGAACCTCGCGGCCACTCGTAGTTGTTGCCGGCGAAGAACATCTTGAGCCCGAAGCGCTGCGCCATGAACGGGATCATGCGATCAATTTGCTGGTTGGGCAGTGCGGCAAAATGGAAGAAATAGCGGCCGCTGATGCTGCCTTCGTAGAACGAAAAATTGAGCAGCGGAATCCGTTTCGGTTCGGTCACCTGAGCGGCGACGGCGATGCGTGAATTTGACAGCAGGTTGCCGATGATGGCAACACAACCGTGCTCGTCGATCAGGCGGAGCGCCGCCGGCACCGCCGTGTCCGGCAGACTGCCGTCATCCTCGACGATGAGTTCCAGCGGCCGGCCCAACACGCCACCCCGTTCATTGATCTCAGCACAGGCGATGCGTGCGGCCCAAGTGATCTCGGGGCCATACATTCCCACCATCCCGGTCAAGGGGGGCATCAGGCCAAGGCGAATAGTTTTGGTCATGGCAAGCTCGGTACAGGATCAAAAAATTGATGGAATGCAATGATCTCATTACTGTTGTTATTGGGGGATGGTTTTCCGACCAGCTCAGACCTCATCAAGTCCATACTTGCTGGCATAGCGAATAAGTTCGGCGTTGTTGTCGATATTGATTTTCTGCATCAATCGCATTTTGTGCGTACTGACTGTCTTCGGGCTCAAATGCAGCTGACCTGCAATTTCGCCCAGCGGCTTGCCGGCGGTGAATAATTTAAGTATTTGAAGTTCGCGTTTAGTCAGGATGGTCTGCGGGATGTTGTCGTCGTTGTAGTTGTAGTTGTTGAAGACCAGGGTGTCGACCAGAGCCGGGTCGATATACTTGCCGCCGACGACAACAAGTTTACGGATAGCTTCGAGCAGGATCTCGGGCTCGCTATCTTTTAAGACATACCCCGCCGCGCCAGCTTTTATTGCCCTAGCAACAATTTGCCCTTCGTTGTACATCGAAAGAACGAGGATGGGCAATGCCGGTCTCTCTTCGCGCAGCAAGCGAATCAGATCGACGCCATTGAGCCCGGGCATTGTCATGTCGAGCAGTAACAGATCACACGAAAACTTATTCAATTGTGCGCGGATTGCGCCAGCGCAATCCGCTTCGCCGACCACGACAATATCCTTGGTCGTGGCAAATATATGGGTCAGGCCGGCGCGGAGAATGGCATGGTCGTCGGCAATCAGAAGACGAATGATGAGAGGTCCCCATTCACTAGTGGAGGGTTAATGGAGATGGCCGTACCTCTGCCGGGAGCGCTGTTGATATGTAGCGAACCTCCGATGGCCAACATTCGCTCACCCATGCCAAGCAGTCCGAAACTGGCAGCATTGACGCCAGCCTTCATAGTGAAGCCCCGGCCGTCGTCCTTGACGACGAGTCGCAGGTGTTGCCCGACCTGCTTCAGTGAAATGATGACCTCCTGGGCAACGGCATGGCGTGCGACATTGGTGAGCGATTCCTGGACAACGCGGAAAACTGCGGTCGCTTGCCTGTCTGCCAGTTTGATGTTGCTGTCATCGGTTTCACCGCCAGCCCCTGTCCTTGAAGCTAATGTCCCGCTCAGTACAGTCAGCACGTCGGTCAAGACAATTGAAGGCATCGATGTTTCATGAAAGAGGGGGAGATGATCCCTGTAAAAAGGCCGCCATTAAACCACCCACGGTTTTATTGACCAGAGGATGTATCTGATGTCGATTAGGGGAAACCTTATTAACTTATCAGTTCTCAACTACAAGTTCCGTGCGGCACCGCACCGATGACCACTTTGCGCACAATCCTCTCAACATAGCCAAAGTCGCCAAATTTATGCCAACAAGCGAGGTCTCGCTAGCGACTTTTGCTCCGGACCAAATAGCTGGGAACACCATTCTGCGATCCAAGCAAGCGGAGTCGACATACAGTTTGGCAGTCGTGCGCGATACAGACGATCTACGACGTCGGTCCAGACTGCAGGTGTGGTCGCGTGTTTTGGACACCCTCAACACTACCGAGGCCAGACCACCCAGGCTGGAAACTGCGTCACTTATTGTCAGTTAAACCTTAAGCATACCAACGTACAACCTTCTTTTCAGAAGAGGTATTCACACATCAAATGCAGGACTATCCGACTGACACGACTCAACCGATCCCGGATGATGGACATCAGTTTGAGAAAATTTCTTGTTTGTTTCGATGATGTCCAGCCCCGAGCGAAGGTTACTCATTGTGTTTCCCTTCGAATCGAATTGCCAAAAGCCTACTGAAACACCTATGAATATTGCAGTTAATATGGCTCTGGCTAACGAAATGTCAGGCATGGAGCGAGAAGCCCCAATCGAAGTGGTTAAGCAAAGCAATTTGACCGAGCACATACGTCAGCTGGAACAGGCCGTGTTTCAGACGGATGCTTCGGTAGTAATCACCAGCGCGTCCGGAATCGTCCAGTTTGTAAACCCTGCCTTTGAACGGAATTCCGGCTACTCTGCGAACGAAGCCCTCGGACGCCGGCCCAGAATGGTCCAATCTGGGGAGCATTCATCGGCGTTTTATTCCGAACTATGGGAAACACTGGGAAATGGTCAGCCGCTCCACGCCACATTTACCAATCGGCGCAAGAACGGCGAGATTTACCACGAAGAAACGACCATTTCGCCGATTCGTGACTCGGGCGCCAGGATCACGCATTTTGTGGCGACTGGGCACGACATCACATCCCGCATTCATGCCGAACGGCGCCTGTCACTTATTTCCAAGCACGATGGCATGACAGGTCTTCCGAAGCGTTCTCTGCTTATGGAACGCATGGAGCAGATCATTGGCCGTTGCCGTCAGAATGCGCAGCGTTTCTCGCTGTTGCTCGTAGACCTGGATCGCTTTAAAAGGATCAACGATGCCCTTGGGAAGAGCGTCGGCGACAAGCTTCTGGTCAAGGTCGCCAAACGGCTTGTCGAGAACGTCGGTGCACAAGGCTGGGTCGCCCGCCTGGGCGGCGATGAATTCACGATCATTCTGGAGAATCTCGACTACACCATGGCGGTCGAAGAGTTAGCCAACGCCCTGGTTTTCGCCTTTTCTCGCCCGTTTGAAATCGACGGCCGGTTTCACTATATCGGGATCAGCATCGGGATCACTACATTCCCGGATGATGGTGACGATACTGAGTCACTGCTCCGGCGTGCCGACATAGCGATGTACCAGGCGAAATCCTTAGGGCGGGGTACTTGCGTACATTTCAGTCCGGTCATGGAGGGGGCGATCCAAGAAGACCTTGCCATCGAAGTGTCGCTGCGCAGCGCATTGGACAATAGTGAATTCGAAATCCACTACCAACCGGTCATCAGGCCGGAAGACCGGCGGATTGTCGCTGTCGAAGCCTTGTTGCGCTGGCATTCGCCGCAACATGGCACGGTGCCACCCGGACGTTTCGTACCGATGCTTGAAGAGAGCGGAATGATCGGGGCAGTAGGTCGATGGGTGCTGGAAACGGCGTGCAGCCAGATAAAGGCAATGGAGCATCCGGGCGAAGATCCGTTGATTCTGGCGGTCAATCTCTCCGGCCGCCAGTTCCGGGATGGCAATTTGATTAGCGACATCCGGGATATTTTGCTTGTGAGCGGCCTAGCCCCCGGGCAACTCGAACTCGAAATAACCGAGAGCATCTTGATCGAGGATGCGTCGGCGGCCGGCAGAACCCTGGAAGCGCTGTCCGCGCTTGGTATCAGGCTGGCAATTGACGATTTCGGGACCGGCTATTCATCCCTAAGTTACTTGCGACGTTTTCCAATCAACACCCTGAAAATCGACCGCTCCTTCGTGATTGAAATGGAAGAAAGCACGGATGCCGTGGCGATTATCAAGGCGATTATCGGGCTGGCTGACAACCTCGGGCTGGAAATCGTCGCCGAGGGCGTCGAAACCGTCCATCAATTGGCCCAACTTTCGGGGTTTGGGTGTCGCAAGGTGCAAGGCTTCCTGTTCAGTCGCCCCTTGCCACTGGCCGAACTGACAAGGTTGCTGAAAAGCCCGGTCCAAAAATTCGACAGTTTCCTGAAGGAAAACGACAAGGCAAGTTCAAGCAAAAGTTTTCTTCAAGCGTAAACCCCAAGCTTCACCTCCATTAGTCAAACAGCTACCCCTTTGGAAATTCAGCATAGCCTTCAGGCTCATACCTCATTGGATAAGGCTGGCGTTTTGCTTTTAAAGCCGTTGCGCAAGGCGAACTATCGGCGGGATGCGCAAGTGGGTATGAATGGCTTGGGCGGTTTCAATAACCAATTACAGCAAAAACTGTTCTGCCCCCTTAGCCTACACGCTCAACCAAGACAATCGCCTGCGCCTCAATGGCTTCTTCGCGGCCGAGATAACCCAGGCGCTCGTTGGTTTTACCTTTGATATTGACGCAATCGACGGCAATACTGAGGTCGATCGCAACATTTGCCACCATTGCCGGCGCATGCGGCGCCAGCTTGGGTTGTTGGGCGATCAATGTGGCATCGACGTTGACCGGTCGCCAACCTTTTTCAGCCAGCAATGCCACTGCGGCGCGCAGCAGGACGCGGCTGTCGGCACCTTTGTAGCGCGGGTCGCTATCGGGAAAATGCCGGCCGATGTCACCCAACGCGACGGCGCCAAGCAGCGCATCGGTGATGGCGTGCAACAGGGCATCCGCATCGGAATGACCGAGCAGTCCGGTGGCGTGGGGAATCTCGACGCCGCCGAGAATCAGCTTGCGGCCCTGAACCAGTTGATGCACGTCATAGCCCTGCCCGACGCGAAAATTCATTTTCGTCCTCGTAAAATCATTGCTGCAAGGGCCAAATCGGCCGGATAAGTAACTTTCAGGTTGGTCGAATCACCACTGACCAGCTTTGGTTTGAGTCCGAGCGCCTCGATGGCGCTGGCCTCGTCGGTGACCGCCGTGCAGTTTTTGAGCGCTTCGAGCAGTCGACCGTAGCGAAACATTTGTGGCGTCTGTGCCTGCCATAAACCATCGCGCGGCTCTGTAGCCGCCACTCTTTGTTCGGCATCGGCACGCTTCAAGGTATCGGCCACTGGAACAGCGAGCAGGCCCCCGACCGTGTCATTGGCCAGATCAGCGAAAAGTGACTTGAGCATTTCGGCACTCAAACATGGCCGGGCGGCATCATGCACCAGCACCCAGTCGTCATCTGCAGCGACCATCGCTGCCGCTTGCAAGCCATTAGTCACACTTTCGGCCCGCGTTTCACCGCCGCAACGGACAGTTTCCAGCTTGGCACCGAGATCGCTCCAGTCATGCTGGAACCAATAAGGGTCATCCGGCGAGAGCACGACCCAGACGCGGTCAATCTCCGGACAGGCGACCAAGGCGGCCAGGGTGTGAAAAATGAGCGGCCGCCCGAGCAGGCTCAAATATTGTTTGGGTTTTTCAGCGCCGAAGCGGGATCCGCTGCCGGCAGCGGGTACGATTGCGAAATAACGTGGCATGACCTAATTTTACTGAATAACGACAATAAAAGAGGAAAGACATGAGCTTCGTTGTCCCGGAACTGGCGGCACCACTGGAGGCCTTTTCGACGGCGCTAGGCATTGGCCTGCTAGTTGGGATGGAGCGCGAGCGCCGCCCGGACTCTGCCGCCGGCCTGCGCACCTTCGCTTTGGTCTCGATGCTCGGCTGCCTCTTTGCTCTACTCGGTGAGAAAACCGGCGGTCCCTGGATACTCGCCGTTGGCCTTCTGGTGGTTGCCACCGCCATGGTCGCCTCGAATTTTTCGGCGCAGCAGGAAGAGCAATATCGCGGCTTCACTTCGGAAGCCGCCATCATTGTCACCTATGGGCTGGGCGCCGCCGTCTGGTTCGGCTACTCAACACTGGCCGTGATGCTGGCCATCACCACCACGGTCTTGCTCTATTTTAAAGCCGAGCTGCGTCAGTTCAGCGAACGGATGACGCCCAAGGACATCAACTCGATCCTGCAATTTGCCGTCCTTTCGCTGGTCATTCTGCCCATTTTGCCAAGCCAGGATTACGGCCCTTACAACGCCTTCAACCCGCGCCAGATCTGGTGGATGGTCGTGCTGATTTCCGGCCTCGCCCTCTCCGGCTACCTCGCCTTGCGCATCATCGGCGCCCGCCACGGCGCCGCCTTGCTGGGCATCTTTGGTGGCCTGGCCTCAAGCACGGCGACCACCCTAATGTTCTCCCGCCACGCCCGCGACCACGCCGACCTCGTCCGCATGGCAGCCATCGTCATCCTGATCGCCAATGTAATGGTGATGATCCGCCTCGGCTTCGTTTCCGGTGTCGTCGCACCCGGACTAGTGGCGCCCATTGCCACCGTCTTCGCCTGCGGCATTGTGCCGGGGGTGTTGATGGCGCTCTACGGCTGGAAAGCCCTCAGTGCCGCTGGCGCGCTGCCGATGCCGGAGGTTAAGAACCCGACCGAACTGAAAACAGCGATCTCCTTCGGTCTGCTCTACGCCATTGTGCTGCTGGCTTCCGCCTGGCTGCAGGATGTCGCCGGCAACAAAGGTCTTTTCATCATTGCCATCGCTTCCGGCCTGACAGACGCTGACGCCAGCGTCTTGTCGACGCTGCGCCTGTTCAATCTCGAAAAAATATCCAGTGGCGAAGCAGTTATAGCCGTTACGCTCGCCTTGATGGCCAATCTTGTTTTCAAGATCGGCCTGGTCCTTAGCATCGGCGGCATTAACCTGGCCCGCCGCGCCCTCCCCGGCCTGCTCGCCATCGGTGGCGGCATGGCCGCTGGTTTATTGCTAATTTAAGGCGTTGACCGTGGCAATCACCCGCATTCATCCATCCACCCGCCCAGCCGCCGTTGCCGGCATGTTCTATCCTGGCGACCCGGACGAACTTGCTGCCAGTGTCGACCAATTACTTGCCGCAGCGCCAACGCTCGACTCTCCCCAGCCCAAGGCCTTGATCGCGCCACACGCTGGCTACATTTACTCCGGGGCAACCGCCGCTATGGCTTACGCCAGTGTCGCCCCGTGGCGCTCAAGCATCCGCCGCGTTATCCTGCTCGGCCCAACGCATCGGGTGGCAGTCGACGGTATAGCCCTGCCGAAAACTGAAGCCTTCGCCACCCCGCTCGGCAACATCCCGCTTGATGCAGCCACCATCGCCCAACTCGCCAAATTGCCGCAAATCGTTTTCAGCGACCATGTGCATGCCCAAGAACACTCGCTGGAAGTGCATCTCCCTTTCCTCCAACGAGCGCTCGACGATTTCACCCTCGTCCCGCTCGCTGTCGGCCACACCACACCGCAAGCCGTTGCCGAAGTACTTGATCTGCTCTGGGGTGGGCCGGAAACGCTAATCGTCATCAGTTCTGACCTGTCGCATTTCCTGCCCTACGTTGCCGCCAACCAGGTCGACCGCGATACCTGCCAGCACATCCTGCAACTCGACAGCCACATTCAACCTGAACAGGCCTGCGGCGCCTATCCCGTCAATGGGCTACTTCTCGCCGCCCGCCAGCATGGCCTAACGCCGCAACTGATCGACCACTGCAATTCCGGCGATACGGCCGGCGACAAACAACGCGTCGTCGGTTACGCCGCTTTCGCCTTTTTTGCGACTGCCGACCATGGCTGAACTTGGCACCACACTGCTGCAACTGGCCCGCAATGCGATTGCCGCCAAATTTGGCCAAGCGGCAAATACTACGGTCGACCTGCCAGAATTGCATAAAACCGCCGCCACCTTCGTCACCCTGACCCAGCGCAGTGCATTACGCGGCTGCATGGGCACGCTGGAAGCCTGGCGTCCGCTACTGCTAGATGTTCAGGAAAACGCCTGCAACGCGGCCTTTCGCGACCCACGTTTCAAACCCTTGCGCGAAGATGAACTCGCCAATACCCGCGTCGAAGTCTCCTTACTCACCCCGGCCGAAACAATGAGCTTTAGCAGCGAAGCCGATGCCTTGGCCCAGTTGCGCCCCGACATCGACGGCATCATTTTTACCGCCGGCCGCCACCGTTCCACCTTCCTGCCGCAAGTTTGGGAACAACTACCCGAACCAGCAATTTTCATCGCCCACCTCAAACAGAAAGCTGGCATACCGGCTGAATACTGGGGGCCAGATGTTCAACTCGAACGCTATGCCGTCAAGAAATGGCAAGAGGCTTCCCAATGAGCCGCGCCGAAGCGCTGCACCCGGGCCGCTGGTGGCATGCCCTGCCCGACGGCCGCGTTCAATGCGACCTCTGCCCGCGCGACTGCCAGTTGCACGAAGGCCAGCGCGGCGCCTGCTTCGTTCGTCAGATGGTTAATGGCGCCATGCAGCTCACCACTTATGGCCGCTCCTCTGGCTTCTGCATCGACCCAATCGAGAAAAAACCGCTCAACCATTTTTTTCCCGGCAGCTCCATTCTCTCTTTCGGCACTGCCGGTTGCAACCTGAGCTGCAAGTTCTGCCAGAACTGGGATATTTCCAAGTCGAAAGACATGGATCGCCTGATGGACGAAGCCAGCCCGCAAGCCATCGCCATCGCCGCCAAGCGCTATGGTGCCGATGCCGTCGCCTACACCTATAACGACCCAGTGATCTTCGCTGAATACGCCATCGACACAGCATTGGCCTGCCGCGAGCAAGGCATCCGCAACGTCGCGGTAACCGCCGGCTACATCCACCCGACCCCGGCCCGCGAGTTCTTTGCGGCGATGGACGCCGCCAACGTAGATCTCAAAGGCTTCACCGACAGCTTCTACCACAAGCTCTGCGGCGCTCACCTGCCGCCCATCCTGGACACCTTGGCCTACATTCACCACGCAACCGACTGTTGGCTGGAGATCACCACCCTACTGATTCCCGGCCAGAACGACAGCGCCGCCGAAATCAACGAACTCGCCACCTGGGTCGCCCGCGAACTCGGCCCGGATGTGCCGCTGCACTTCACCGCCTTCCACCCAGACTGGAAAATGGCTGAGATCCCGGCCACGCCGCCGGCAACGCTATCCCTGGCCCATCGCATCGCACTCGATGCCGGCCTGCACCACGTTTTTACCGGCAATGTGCACGACAGCGCCGGCGGTACTACTTTCTGCCCGAATTGCCATGCGGCACTGATCGTTCGCGACTGGTACGATATCCGCCATTACGAACTAACCCCCGAAGGCCGTTGCCCGCACTGCTCGACCACTATCGCCGGTTGCTTCGGCGCAACCCTTGGCCGCAATGGCAAAGCGTTTGGCCCACAGCGCATTCCTGTTCGCCTCTCAGCCTGAAACCATGAACCGCAGCCTCAGTATTCACACCCCGCACGGCCCGCTGCACGGCCAGCTCAACATGCCGGACCATCCGCGCGGCCTCGTCCTCCTCGCCCGTTCGCACCATGCGCCGGCGGACGCTGCTATTGCAGCCAATTTCGCCGCTTATGATTATGCAACCTTGACCATGGAACTGCTTTCCAGCCAGGAAGCGCAGTTCGCCGACGCAACGCAAAACGTCCCGCGCCTGACTCAGCGCCTGCTTGATGTGCTTGATCTGATCTGTCAGGACGGCGACATGCAGGATCAGCCGCTCGCCATCTACGCCACTGGCGACACTTCCCCCGCTGCCCTCCGTGCCGCCGCTCAGCGCGACACGCAAGTCAAGGTGCTAGCCTGCCACGGTGGTCTGATCGACCGTGCCGGCCTGCAAGCACTTAACCTGCTGGTTGCCCCGTTGGCGGGAATTTTCGATGCCGATGACACGACCGGCAAAGTTGCCTTCCAGCGTGCCGCCAGCCACTTGAATTGTCCGCACGAAACGCATAGCCTCGATATTGGCCAAGACCCGGTGAGCGCCGCAGCATTATGGTTTTCCGACCATTTTGGGCGTTGACCGCAGCATTTGGCCAATGGCTCGACAAAGTAAAAATCCGGCATTTGCCGGATTTTTGCCTGCATCAATACGGCGGCAAAATCGGTGAAACTGACTCACCTCGCCGCAGCTCCATCGCGCGTTTTATCTCACTTCAATCGACACGGAGCGCCCCGACTTCCCACCCGCGCGGCGCAGTAAATCGGCAATATCGGTATTCTCGTTTTTCAACGCAATATCCAGCGCCGTCTCGCCAGACTCGACGGTTTTGCCCGGATCAGCCTTGTTCGCCAACAATAGTTTGACGATTTCGATATGACCGCCACGCGAAGCGGCCATCAGCGGTGTCGTGCCGTTTTCGCTCGGGGCATTAACATCGGCCCCGGCAGTAACCAACACCCTGGCAATATCGAGATGGCCACTAAAGGCGGCATAAGCGAGCGGCGTCCAGCCCGGCGCATTCACCTTGGCACCGGCCGCAACCAACAACTCAACAAGATTGAGGTGACCGCGGAATGAGGCCAGACGCAAGGCGGTATCGCCAGCCGCATTGCGCGCGTTCAAATTTGCCCTCTGCTTGATCAGAAAGTCAGCCAATTCGACATGGCCGTCGCGCGCTGCCAGCATCAGCAGGGTATTGCCCTCAATGTCCGTTGAATCAACGGAGGCGCCCTTTTTGAGGATTTCAGCCACGTCGCGGGTATCACCCAACTTGGCCGAGGTCATCAAGTCATCGTAAGTCGCGGCACTGACAAAAAATGGCAGGGCAAGGGCAATTGCTGCGGTCAACAGTCTTTTTTTCATGATTTTCAAAGCCGTTTAGCGTGTTTGAACAGAGTGAAGAAATTATCGGTCGTCGCTGTAACTATCGTTTCCAACGACACTGAACGCAACCGGGCAATTTCCTCGGCGACATAGCGCACGTAGGCAGGCTGATTCGGCTTACCCCGATAAGGGGCGGGAGCAAGGTAGGGTGAATCTGTCTCAACCAGCAGCCGGTCCAGCGGGCACTTTTGCGCCACGTCCTTGACGATAGCCGCGTTCTTGAAGGTGACGATGCCGGAAAACGAGAGATAAAACCCGAGATCCAGCGCCTGCTGGGCAATCTCCCAGTTTTCAGTGAAGCAATGCATAACGCCACCCACGGCATCGGCACCCTCTTCGCGCAAAAGACGCAAGACATCCTCGGCCGAATCACGTGTATGAATAACCAATGGTTTGCCGCAACGCTTGGCAGCCCGAATATGGCGGCGAAAACGCTCGCGTTGCCATTCCGGCTTGTCTTTCTGCCAGTAGTAATCCAGCCCTGTTTCGCCAATGGCGATCACTTTTGGGTGCGCGGCGAGGGCGACCAGTTGATCCTCACTAGGTTCTTCAACATCAGTGTATTCCGGATGTACGCCGACCGTGGCAAATAGCCGAGGTTCATTCTCAGCAAGCGCCAGCACCTTGGGGAAATCTTCCAGATTGACGCCGATGCAAACCGCGAATTCAACCGCGTTTTCATCCATGCGCTGCAGTACATCCGGCAAACGATTGGCTAAATCAGGAAAATCAAGATGGCAATGGGAGTCAACCAACATCGTGGTCAATCAGAGTGTGTGCGTCGGCCTGGTCGATTGCATAACGCCACCGAGCAAGCCTTCGATCTTGCGACGCGCTTCCTGGCCGCTTTCATCATTATTGAAATGCACGCCAATTCCTTGCGCCCGGCCATTTTGTGCGCCGGCCGGGGTGATCCAGACGACGGCGCCGGCAATCGGCAATTTGGCCGGATCGTCCATCAGCGAAAGCAGCATGAAGACTTCATCACCGATGTTGTAATTGCGCGTCGTTGGAATAAAAATCCCGCCACCGCGTAAATGCGGCATGAAGGCAGCATAAAGCGCTGACTTTGAATTGATATTCAGCGAGAGAACGCTCGGCCGTTGAGGCACAGGTTTGACTTCACTCATCGTTGATCTATGGCAAACAGAGCTCGGTAGTCCAGAAAAAGACCTTCCAGGAAAAGTCGGGCATTGAGCGGTTGCTCAGCTTCCTGACGGCGTGAAATCAAATCGCGATAAGAATGAATCAAGCGAACGGCTGGAATCATATCAGCCAAGCCATTGATTGTAGCCGCCTGGGGCAGAAAATAGCGAACAGGCATGCCGTTCTTGGCGAGCGTCAGATCAACCAGCCATTTCTGCAGCGCATCGACGACGTTTTTGAGCAAGAGTTTTCCCTTGCTGTCCTTGACGGCTTTTTCAAGCTCACCCGCCAAGCCGAGCGGATCAGCATCTTTTCCTGCCGATAAACGCTTGATCAGAGTTTCCAGCCAAACCAGTTGCCCGGACCCGGCAAGTTCCAGCGCCAGCCCCGGAGAACCGCCCGCCAGCGCCAACCAGCGCCCGGCCTCGGCGACGCCAGCATCAGCCAGCACTTTCTCCGCCGGCCTAACGCTGGGCAGCGGAATCGGCACCACCTGGCAGCGACTGCGGATCGTCGGCAACAAGCGCATTGGCTCACTTGAAACCAATAAAAACAAAGTACTTGCCGTTGGCTCCTCAAGTGATTTAAGAAGTGCGTTGGCGGTATTTCGATTCATTGCTTCGGTTGGATTGATCAACACAATGCGCAAACCACCCCGGTGCGTACCGACATTCAAGAACTCGTCCAACCCCCGTACCTGATCAATCGTGATCTGCTGGCTCGGCTTTTTCTTGCCATCCTCGACCTCAACTTCATCACTCAAGGCATTCGGCTGCAGCAGGCGAAAATCCGGGTGATTCCCTTGGGCGTACCAGTTGCAGGGCAAACACTTACCGCAGGCATGACCGTCAGCTTGCTGATCCTCGCAAAGCAGACTGGCGGCAAATTGCTTGGCCAGATCAAACTTGCCCAGCCCTTTCTGGCCAATCAGCAACAGCGAGTGCGGCAGACGCTCCCGTCTTGCCTGCAAGCCGAGCCAAACCTTTTCATGAAGACTAATTACATTCATAAACAA
>JBBSCQ010000010.1:0-65862 GCA_038250105.1 Burkholderiales bacterium
ATTTCCTACGAAGGTCGGCATCTGGAAGATCCGGCGGCTGAGGCTGAGGAATCGATGTGGCGCTGGACAGTGTCGCCGGAAGCCGCGCCAGACAAGGCTGAGTATCTCGATATCGAATACGCCAAGGGCGACATCGTCGGCCTGAACGGCGTGCGCCTGTCGCCGGCCGAAGTGCTGACCAAGCTGAATAAGATGGGCGGCGAGCATGGCATTGGCCGCCTTGATCTGGTCGAAAACCGTTACGTCGGCATGAAGTCGCGTGGTTGTTACGAAACCCCAGGCGGTACGATCATGCTGCGGGCGCACCGCGCCATTGAATCGGTCTGTCTGGATCGTGAAGTTGCCCACCTTAAGGACGACCTGATGCCGCGCTACGCCAGCCTGGTGTACAACGGTTACTGGTGGAGCCCGGAGCGCGTCGCGCTGCAAACCCTGATCGACCACACGCAAAGCGTCGTCAATGGCTTTGTTCGCGTCAAGCTCTACAAGGGCAATGTCATCGTCGTTGGCCGTGATTCGGCGACCGATTCGCTGTTCGACCCGACCATCGCCACCTTTGAGGATGATGCTGGTGCCTACGATCAGAAGGATGCGGCCGGCTTTATCAAGCTGAATGCTTTGCGCCTGCGGATTGCCGCCAACCTGCGTGCCAAGAACGGTCAGGCTTAAGCGATGGAAAGCGGCACCCTTTTTGGCTTGACCGAAGAGCAGATTGCGGATTTCGGATCAACCTGGGGCGTGGCCGCCTTCATTCTGTTCATGCTTTTTATTATTGGCGAGATTGCCTGGAAGTCGAAAGCCGGCAAGACGGGCACCTTTGTCCTCTTCTTCGTACTTTCCTTCGGCATGGTCGGTTTTATCGCCAAGGCTATCATTCAAAAATTCTGGGGTATTTAAATGTCGCAATACGACAACGTTTCCGTAGTTAAAAAGGCCAATGTTTATTTCGATGGCAAGTGCGTCAGCCATACTGTTGTGCTGGCCGACGGTACGAAGAAAACGGTGGGCGTGATCATGTCGTCCAGCCTGACTTTCAATACGGGTGCACCGGAAATCATGGAAGGCGTCGGCGGTTCCTGCCGCGTCAAGCTAAAGGGCGAGAACGAGTGGAAGACCTATGGCGATGGCCAGTCTTTTAATGTGCCAGGCAATTCGAGCTTTGAAATCGCTTGCGATGAGCCCTATCACTACGTTTGTCATTTCGAGTAAGCACCATGCCAAGTTTTGATTTCACCTCCGAAGTGGATATGGCTGCGATGAAAAACGCGGTCGATATCGTCAGCCGTCAAGTCGAGAATCGCTACGACTTCAAGGGGACGACCGCCAAGCTCGAACTGAACGAGAAGGACAAAGTCATCACGCTATGGGGTGACTCGGACTTCCAGATTGATCAGATCAAGGATTTGCTCTTCCCGGCGATGGAAAAGAAGGAAAAAGAGAGCACCAAGCGTCTCGATCACCAGACTATCCAGAAAATATCCGGCAACAAGGTCAAGCAGGAATTGAAGATCAAGGATGGTATTGAGTCTGAATTGGCCAAGAAAATGGTCAAGCTGATCAAGGACGGCAAGATCAAGGTTCAGGCCTCGATTCAGGGCGACGAAGTGCGGGTGCAGGGCGCCAAGCGCGATGATCTGCAGGCGTGTATTGCCTTGATCACCAAGTCGATTACCGACTTTCCGGTCAAGTACGGCAACTTCCGCGATTAGGTCAATTACTACGGTCGACCGCCAAAAATGGTCAAATAGCAAAACGGGCCGCTGAACGGCCCGTTTTGCTATTCAGGCGCTGGTTTTCAGCGCGGTAATCCCTTGATCCACACCGAGTAGAGCTGCTCGGAAAGCTGACGCATCACGGGCAGGCGCGCCGTCATTTCTCGTTGCATGGCTTCCGGCGTCTGGACGCTGGGGTGGTCAGCGACGGCAATCGCTTCGTCGGCCCATTGACCACACCAAGTGGCGATCATTTCCGGCGTCATCTCGACGTGGCATTGCATGCCGAGGTGCGGGCCGAGCGCAAACATCTGGTTGGCGCAATAGTCGTTGGCCAACAATCGGGTCGCGCCGCTCGGGAGGCTAAAAGTCTCACCGTGCCATTGAAAGATCGTGCCACTTTTGCCGGCGAAAGGGCCTAGCCATTGCCCGGCAATTGTGCTGGCTTCACCGTGTGCTTCGCTCCAGCCAATTTCCTTCACCGGGTTGCGCGTGATCGCGCCGCCCAGGGCTTTGCTCAATAATTGCCCACCCAGACAATGGCCGATAACCGGTACATTTTTTGCCACGGCATCACGGATCAGGGCGCAAACTGAATCTATCCAGGGCAGTGGATCATTGACGCTCATCGGGCCGCCCATGAAGCAGAGGCCGGAAAATCCGTCGACGCTTATCGGGATGGTTTCCCCTGCATCAATGGCAATCAGTCGCCATGGAATCCCTTGCTGCTCAAGGAATATGGCAAAATAGCCTGGACCTTCAGTGGGAGAGTGGCGAAAAATGGCGACTGGTTGCATGGCAGTGGAATGGGCAGAAAAGTGAAGCATTATTCTACGCTTCTCACCCTGTGCGCCGGCTTGTTTTCCACCGCTGTTTCGGCACAGGATGTGGGCCTGGCCGGCATTATGGGCAGCAAGGCGATGTTGATGCTTAACGGTGGAGAACCCCAATCTGTGGCCATTGGACAAGCGCTGGACGGGGTCAAAGTGGTGTCGATTCAGGGCGATCAGGTGATTATCGAGATCGCCGGTAAAAAACGTCCGTTGCGTGTCGGGCAGCACGCAATTGGTACTGCATCGAGCGATGCTGCCGGTAAGGTCGTCATGGCAGCTGATTCGCGCGGCCACTTTTATACCAGCGGACGGATCAATGGAGCTGCGGTTCGTTTCCTGGTTGATACCGGGGCGACGATGATTTCCCTCGGTGCGGCTGATGCCCGCCGGATGGGGCTAGATTTCAATAGCGGCCAGAAGGGTGTGTCGCAAACCGCCAATGGCCAGACAATGGTCAGCAAGATTCAGCTCGATACGGTACAGGTTGGTGACGTGACGATGCACAATGTCGAGGCACTGATTCACCAGACAGAATTGCCCATTGCCTTGTTGGGAATGAGCTTTCTTAACCGCATGGATATGCAGCGTGACGGCAATACCATGACGCTCAAAAAACGATTTTAGGAGAGAGAAAATGCCGCAACGTGAACAGGAAATAGCGCTATTGCGCAGTGAGCTGGAAATGCTGATGAGCGAGCGGCAATCCATTTTGCGCGTCGTTGGTGCCGCCACCGCATTGATTGCCAGCCTCGACAGCAAACGCTTGCCGCTTGGCGCCGTTGAAGCGGCCGACATGGTGGCAACATCGATCAATTATTTGTCGGAAGAGACGTTGCAGGACGCACTTGCTGCGGTCCACGCTGAAATTGAGGAAGATTCTACGGCGGCATGAGTTTTGATCTTGAACGCTTGCAAGCCAGCCTTTTGCTGGAACCACTGGCAGGCGATTTTGTCCAGGAAGAGGGTGGGGAAGACTTGCCGCTGACCTCGGCGGCGGTGTTGTTTCCCATTATCCTGCGCGATACCGGGCATACGGTGCTGCTCACCCAGCGTACCGCGCACCTGCGGGATCACGCCGGGCAGATCAGCTTTCCTGGTGGGCGGGTTGAAGTGGAGGATTTATCTCCGATTCACACGGCGCTGCGTGAGACAGAGGAGGAAATCGGCCTGTCGCGCGCGCACATCCGAATTCTTGGTTTTTTGCCGGAGTACCGAACCGGCACGGGCTTTCGCGTTACGCCAGTAGTCGGCGTGGTGCAGCCGCCGTTTGAGCTGCAGCCCGACCCCTTCGAGGTGGCCGAAGTGTTTGAAGTGCCGCTGGCCTTTTTGCTCGACCCCGCCAATCACCAACGCCATTCGATCCATCATCGCGGCGCGCTGCGTAACTACTTTGCCATGCCCTATGGCGATTATTTTATCTGGGGCGCCACCGCCGGCATGATCCGCTCGCTGACCGAGCGCCTGGGTCTGCATCCCGCCTGAGCTTGTGGTATGGTGGCGTTTTAGCGAATAAACAAGCCAACCTCAGGCAATCACTGGTTCCCCATGAGTCTCATCTCGCTGATCGCAGTTTTTCTCATCGAGCAGCTGCACCCTCTGAATTATCGTCGCGCGGTGGTTGCGCCACTCAGTGCCTGGGCAGATTTCATTGAGTCCCGTTTCAACGCGGGCGCCTATCAACATGGCGTACTCGCTTGGTGCCTCGCGGTACTTTTCCCGGTTTTGCTCCTCGGCGCGCTCTACGCTTTGCTCTATTCAATCAGCCCGATTCTCGCTTGGGGGCTAAATGTTGGGGTCCTCTACCTGACCATGGGCTTTCGTCAATTCAGCCACTATTACACTGAAATTCAAGTGGCCTTGCGCCTGGGTGATCTGCCGCGAGCTCGTCAGTTGCTAGCTGAATGGCAGGGGCGTTCAAGCTACGAACTTAGCTCGGCCGAAATTGCCCGGCTTTCGATCGAAGCGGCCTTGGTTGCATCGCATCGACATGTCTTTGCCGTTCTGCTCTGGTTTGTCATTCTGCCCGGCCCTTGTGGCGCCGTGTTGTATCGACTCTCAGCCATTGTTCGCGAACGCTGGGGGCGTGGAAATGCTGCAGAGCACAACGATTTTTCCATATTCTCACGGCAAGTTTTCGGTATCATCGACTGGTTGCCATCTCGAGCCACCGCCTCGGCGTTTGCAATTGTCGGTGATTTTGAGGATGCAGTTTACTGCTGGCGCACTCAGCCAGCGCAGTGGCCAGAACGTGATATGGGTATTGTTCTGGCCAGTGGTGCTGGTGCGCTGGGGGTTCGGTTAGGCAGTCCGATTGCCGATGGCGTCGAAGTCTCTGATCGGGCTGAGCTGGGTCTGGGCGACCCGGCTGATGTTGATTTTATGCAGAGTGCCGTTGGACTCGTTTGGCGAGCCGCGGTGTTGTGGATGTTGGTGCTGTTTTTGTTGGGGCTTGCCAGTCTGGTGGGCTGAATAATTTAATCAGGAGATTTAATATGAGCAGAGAAGTTGTCGTTCTGAGCGCAGTCCGTTCCCCTATCGGTGCTTTCGGTGGTGCCCTGGCCGATTTCGAAGCCAGCGAATTGGCCGGTATCGTCATGAAGGAATCCGTTGTTCGCTCCGGTATCGATCCCCAGCTGATCAACTACGTTACCGTCGGTAATTGCATCCCGACCGATGGCCGTTACGCTTACGTGTCACGGGTTGCTTCCATCCAGGCTGGCCTGCCGATGGAATCTGTGGCCATGCAAGTGAGCCGTCTGTGCTCATCCGGCCTGCAAGCGATCATCACTACGGCCCAGAACATCATGCTGGGTGACGCTGACTACGGCATCGGCGGTGGCGTTGAAGTTATGTCCAAGGGGACCTACATGCTGCCGGCTCTGCGTAGCGGTGCCCGCATGGGTGATACCAAGGCGATTGACTCCATGGTTGCCGTACTGACCGACCCGTTCGGCGTTGGCCACATGGGTATCACTGCAGAAAATCTGGCTGCCAAACATGGTTTCACCCGTGAAGAGCAGGATGCATTGGCGGTTGAATCACAGCGTCGCGCGACTGTTGCGATTGCTGAAGGTCGCTTCAAGTCGCAGATCGTGCCAATCGTCAAGCAAACCCGTAAGGGTGAAGTGGTGTTTGATACCGACGAGCACGTCAAGTCCAATACCACGATGGAAAGTCTGGCCAAGATGAAGCCGGCCTTTAAGAAAGACGGTACGGTCACCGCCGGTAACGCTTCCGGTATCAATGACGGCGCGGCTTTCTTCGTGCTGGCTGCGGCTGATGTGGCTGCCAAGTCTGGCCAGAAGGCAATTGCCCGCCTGGTTTCTTATGCTGTTGCCGGCGTGCCGAACGACATCATGGGCGAAGGCCCGATTCCGGCAACCAAGTTGGCACTGAAAAAAGCCGGCCTGACGCTGGATCAGATGGATGTGATCGAATCCAACGAAGCCTTTGCCGCTCAGGCACTGACTGTTGCCAAGGTGCTCGGTCTGGATCCGGCCAAAACTAACGTGAACGGCGGCGCAATTGCCCTCGGTCACCCAGTTGGCTGCTCTGGTGCCTTCATCGCGACCAAGGCTCTGTATGAGCTGCAGCGCGTCGGCGGCAAGTACTGCCTGGTGACGATGTGTATTGGTGGTGGCCAGGGTATTGCAGCGATCTTCGAACGCGCTTAAGCACTTCGGCGTTTCAACTGATCGAAACCCGCCGGAGTGATCCGGCGGGTTTTTTTATTTGCACCACTTTGAAATGGCCTGCACCGAGATGGGGCGCCGGCTTCTGCTGTAAAATCTTAATTGCATGATTTTATGTGGTTTTGGTCTATGGCACGGAACCTGCTGAATTAGTACCGAGAGCATCCTCAGCGACGAGTCAAAAATGAACTTTTATAACGAAATGATGGACGCCAATGGCGGTGTTCGTGCTCATTACCAAGGTTACGACAACTGGCTCAAGGCGACACCGCCTGAGCGCATTGAGCGCAAGCGGGCGGAAGCCGATCTGGCTTTTCACCGGGTTGGCATTACGTTTGCCGTGTATGGCGAGGAGTCGGGGAAGGAGCGACTGATTCCCTTCGACATCATCCCGCGCATTATTCCGGCGGCCGAATGGAAATCGATGCAGGGCGGCCTGCGTCAGCGGGTCAAAGCACTCAACATGTTCCTGCACGATGTTTATCACGACCAGGAAATCCTCAAGGCCGGCAAGGTGCCGGCCGAGCAGGTGCTGAACAACGCGCAATACCGTCCGGTCATGCAGGGGATTAATCTGCCTGGCCAAATCTACGCACATATCGCCGGGGTCGATATGGTTCGCGCCGGTGCTGGTGAGAGTTACGTTCTGGAAGATAATCTGCGCGTACCGTCGGGCGTTTCCTACATGCTCGAAGACCGCAAGATGATGATGCGTCTCTTCCCGGAACTTTTCGCCAAACATAAGGTGGCTCCGGTTCAGCATTACCCTGACATGCTGCTGGAAAAGCTGCGGGCCGTTGCGCCGAAGGGTGTGAGTGACCCCACCGTCGTCGTGCTGACGCCAGGCGCTTACAACAGCGCCTACTTTGAACATACTTTCCTCGCCCAGCAAATGGGTGTCGAACTAGTCGAGGGGCGTGACCTCTTCGTCAAGGATGAAGTGGTTTATATGCAGACGACGCAGGGTCCGCAACGCGTCGATGTGATCTACCGTCGTATTGACGATGATTTCATGGACCCAACGGTTTTCCGTGAAGATTCTTCCTTGGGTGTGCCGGGGATACTCCGTGCCTACCAGTCCGGCAACGTGACCCTGGCCAATGCGGTTGGCACCGGCGTGGCTGACGACAAATCGATTTATCCTTATGTCCCGGAAATGATTCGTTTCTACCTTGGCGAAGAACCGATTCTGAACAACGTTCCGACTCATATGTGTCGCAATCCTGATGAACTGAATTACGTGCTGGCGCACTTGCCGGAGCTGGTCGTCAAGGAAGTGCATGGGGCTGGCGGTTACGGCATGCTGGTTGGTCCGGCGGCTACCAAGGCTGAAATCGAGCGTTTCCGCCAGTTGCTGATCGCCAAGCCGGATGGTTATATCGCCCAGCCGACGCTGGCCTTGTCCAATTGCCCGACCTTTGTCGAGTCAGGCATTGCGCCGCGCCATCTCGATTTGCGCCCCTTCGTGCTGTCTTCGGGCAAGTGTGTCGATATGGTGCCGGGTGGGCTGACCCGTGTCGCGCTGACCGAGGGCTCGCTGGTGGTGAATTCGTCGCAGGGCGGCGGTACTAAAGACACTTGGGTTTTGGAGGACTGATCATGTTATCTCGTACTGCCGACCACCTTTTCTGGACCTCCCGCTATATCGAGCGGGCCGAAAATCTTGCCCGTCTGCTTGATGTCACCTGGCAGATGTCTCTGGTGCCTCAGTCGATTGATGCGGCAAACCAGAACTGGAATGCGATCATCGCGCTGAACAGCCTGGAAGAGGCTTATGACGACAAGTATGCTGCGGTCAACGCCGAAAATGTGCTGAGATTCATGGTTAGCGATGCGGATAATCCGGCATCCATCCATAATTGCCTGCGGCTAGCGCGGGAAAATGCCCATGCTGTACGCGGTACTATCACCGCCGAAATGTGGGAAACGCTGAACTCAACTTGGCTGGAAGCCCGTGAAAAAAGCTTCGAGCAAATTCTCAATGCGGGTATTGGCGAGTTCTTTGAGTGGGTCAAGATGCGTTCCTCGCTGTCACGCGGCACGACGCTTGGCACCTTGCTGCAGGACGAGGCTTATCACTTTATTCGGCTCGGTACTTTGCTTGAGCGGGCTGACAACACGGCGCGCATTCTCGACGTCAAATATCACGTGCTGCGGCCGCAGGGTGATGAAGGGGCGACCGACTTTTATCAGTGGGGTGCGCTGCTCCGTTCAGTCTCTGCCTTCGAGGTCTATCGCAAGGTTTATCGCGATGTGATTACGCCCGAACGGGTGACTGAGTTGCTTATCCTGCGTGACGACATGCCGCGTTCGCTGCATTTCTGCATGAATGGCGTGGTCAAGACACTGGATCTGCTGGCGAATCGTCATTCCGGCGAAACCCAACGTCAGGTTGGTCTGCTGCATGCGCAGTTGCATTACGGTCGGGTCGAAGACATCCTGGCGCATGGCCTGCACGAATGGTTGAGCGACTTTATGGATCGGATTTACATGATCGGTGGCGGCATTAGCCAGGATTTCCTGGTGCCGATGTCGGAGGCCGCTTGACCTATTGCGTTGCCATGCGTCTCGACGCCGGGCTGGTTTTTCTGTCCGATTCGCGCACCAATGCGGGCGTCGATCACATCAACACCTTCCGCAAAATGCATGTCTTCGAGCAAGAAGGCGAGCGGGTGTTGGTGTTGATGACTGCCGGCAATTTGTCGATCAGTCAGTCCATCGTCAATACCCTGCGGGAAAAGCTGCAATCGTCGCAGGGTATTAATCTGCACAAGGTCAAAAACATGTTCGAGGCCGCCAAGCATGTCGGCGATTGTCTGCGTGAGGTGCATGCCCGAGATGCCGAAGCGCTGGATAAATTCGGCGTCGATTTTGCCTCTTCGGTGATTCTTGGTGGCCAGATTAAAGGCGAGGAGCAGCGCGTCTTCAGTATTTATGCGGCAGGTAATTTCATCGAAGCAACGCGTGACACGCCCTATTTTCAGATCGGTGAATCGAAATACGGTAAGCCAATCATCGACCGGGTGGTCAGCCCGAAAACTTCGCTCGACGAGGCTGCCAAATGCGCGTTGATTTCGATGGATTCAACCATTCGCTCCAACCTTTCGGTTGGGCTGCCGCTAGATCTGGTGATCTATGAACGTGATGGCTTGAAGATCAAACGCCATGTCAATATTACGAAGGAAAGTGCTTACTACGGGCAAATCAGCAAGCAGTGGGGCGAACATCTGCGTCAGGGCTTCGCCGAACTTCCGGACCCCGTGTGGGAAACATTCTAGCCTTCGGTAGTTCTGGCCCGTCTGCTGCCTTGTTTGGCGGGAAAGTAGTGGTCACCACCCGTCACGCCTTCATGTTGCCGCAATTGCGCTGGTCTGCGCACAAGTCTGGTGCGCTAATTTTGTTATCGGGTCAATTTAGGGTGCTGCACTGCCTGTCACTTATTAATAAACAATGGCTTACGGCATGGTTCGTCTCTTGCTTAGTAAGTTTAATCATTTCGTACGGAGCAAACTCGTGTCAATTCACGTCGCACTAAATCACGTCACGCATTATTCCTACGACCGCTTGGTCAACCTCGGGCCGCAGATTATCCGGCTACGCCCCTGCCCACATTCCCGGACGCGCATTCTTTCTTATTCGCTAAAGGTTGGCCCGGAGAAGCACTTTATCAACTGGCAGCAGGATCCGCAGGGCAATTACCTGGCTCGCCTGGTCTTCCCGGAAAAAACTCGCGAGCTACGCGTCGAGGTCGATCTGGTTGCCGAAATGTCGGTGATCAATCCTTTCGACTTCTTCCTCGAGCCGCATGCCGAGAAAATTCCTTTTGACTATGAGGACTGGGAGCGCCATGAACTGACGCCGTACCTCCACAAGTTGCCAGCCACGCCCATGTTCGAGAAATACATGGCCAGCATCTCGCGCGAAAAAGTGCGCAGCGTGGACTTCCTGGTGGCCCTCAACGCGCGGGTGCAAAGCGATTTGAGCTATACCATCCGGATGGAGCCGGGTGTGCAAACGCCGGAAGAGTCGCTGACCAAGCGTTCTGGTTCCTGCCGCGATTCCGCTTGGTTGCTGGTGCAGGTTCTGCGCCATTTGGGACTCGCCGCCCGCTTCGTTTCGGGTTACCTGATTCAGTTGAAAGCTGATGTGAAATCGCTCGACGGCCCTTCTGGCCCGGAAGCAGACTTCACCGACCTGCACGCCTGGTGCGAAGTTTATCTGCCGGGTGCCGGCTGGATAGGCCTCGATCCGACCTCCGGTCTTTTTGCCGGTGAAGGCCATATCCCGCTCGCTTGTACGCCGGAACCCGCCTCGGCCGCGCCGCTGACGGGCGGTATCGATGAGTGCGAAACCACCTTCCAGCATCACATGGAAGTTACCCGCGTCTGGGAAGCGCCGCGCGTCACCAAGCCCTATAGCGAAGAGCAATGGATCGAAATCGAGAGCCTCGGCCATCAGATTGACGATACTTTGCAGACGCTTGATGTTCGTTTGACACAAGGCGGCGAGCCGACCTTTGTTGCGGTCGACGACCCAGATGGCGCGGAATGGAATACCGCAGCGCTCGGCCCGACAAAGCGCCTGTTCGCTGCCGACCTATTCCATCGCTTGCGGGAAAAATATGCGCCAGATGGGCTGATGCACTTCGGTCAGGGTAAATGGTATCCCGGTGAGCAACTGCCGCGTTGGAGCCTGAACTGCTTCTGGCGCAAGGATGGCGAGCCGATCTGGACCTCACCAGACCTTTACGCCAATGAAAGACGTGATTACGGCGCAACCAGCGAGCATTCCGAACGCTTTATGAAGCGTGTCGCCGAAAAACTGGCGCTCGATTCGCAGTACGTTTTCCCGGCTTTCGAGGATGCCTTCTATTACATGTGGCGCGAGCGCCGCTTGCCAGGCAACGTCGACCCTTTTGATTCGCGGGTCGATGATGAACTCGAACGGGCTCGCCTGATGAAGGTGTTCACGCAGGGGCTGACCTACACCGTCGGTCACACCTTGCCGATCATGAAAAATCCCTGGGGTCAGTGGCAAACCGGCCCCTGGTTCCTGCGTGCTGAACGCTGCTACTTGTTCCCTGGCGACTCGGCGATGGGCTATCGTTTGCCGATAGATTCGCAACCTTGGACCGCGAAGAGCGATTACCCTTACGTCAACCCGCCTGACTCGGCTCAGGCGACTGCGCCGCTGCGTTCCAGCGTCGAGATCCGCCGGCAATTTGCCGAGCCGTTGCGTCAATCGGCCGCTTTTATCGCTGAAACGAACGGTCCGAGTGCCGACTATCTGGTTGGTCAAGGCGACGGCACAGGTAAAGGCAAGGGCAAACCGAGCCATACCGTCCCCGGCTTCAAGGAATCTGCTGCCTGGGTAACGCGTTTGGCAATGTGTGCGGAAGCACGCGAAGGCAAGCTCTACATCTTCATGCCGCCGACCGAACAACTCGACGATTATCTGGAATTGGTCGGTGCAGTCGAGTCGACCGCAGAAGAGATGCAGATGCCGGTCATCATGGAAGGTTACCCGCCACCGTCAGATCCGCGCCTGACGCACTACAGCGTGACGCCGGATCCCGGCGTGATCGAAGTCAATATTCACCCGGCGAAGAGTTGGGATCAGTTGGTCGATCAGACCACTCACCTTTACGATGCGGCGCATTTGACGCGTCTGACCACCGAGAAATTCATGGTCGATGGTCGCCATACCGGCACTGGCGGCGGCAATCACTTTGTCCTCGGTGGCGCCACGCCAGGCGATTCGCCCTTCCTGCGGCGGCCGGATCTGCTGAAAAGCCTGATCGCTTACTGGCATAACCACCCGAGCCTGTCTTATCTGTTCTCTGGCCTGTTCATCGGTCCGACCAGCCAGGCGCCCCGAGTTGATGAAGCGCGTAACGACAGCCTCTACGAACTGGAAATCGCCTTCGCGCAGATTCCCAAACCCGGTGAAAATGTCCAGCCGTGGCTGGTCGACCGCATCCTTCGAAATTTGCTGACCGATGTCACCGGCAACACGCACCGTTCCGAGTTCTGTATCGACAAGCTGTTCTCCCCAGATGGCCCAACCGGTCGTCTTGGACTGCTTGAACTGCGCGCCTTTGAAATGCCGCCGCATGCCCGCATGTCGCTGACCCAGCAACTGCTGCTTCGCGCCATGATCGCCCGCTTCTGGGAAGAGCCATACGAGCCGGCGCGTCTGGCTCGTTGGGGCACGGAATTGCATGACCGCTTCATGCTACCGTTCTACGTCGAGCAGGATTTCCGTGACGTGATGGACGAAATGCAGGTCGCCGGCTTCCCCTTCAAGGCTGAATGGTTCTCAGCGCACTTTGAATTCCGCTTCCCGAAATACGGTGATTTTGCTGTCAAGGGCATGGAGTTTGAGCTGCGCCACGCCCTCGAACCCTGGCATGTCATGGGTGAAGAGGGCTCGGCCGGCGGGGCGGTGCGTTACGTCGATTCCTCGGTCGAACGCGTCCAGGTCAAGATCAAGGGCATGGCACCGGATCGTTACGTGCTGACCTGTAACGGCGTACCCGTGCCCTTGCAGAACACCGGTATCAACGGCGAGTTTGTCGCGGGAGTACGTTACCGTGCCTGGCAGCCGTCGTCTTGTTTGCACCCGACGATTGGTATTCATGCGCCTTTGGTGTTTGATCTGGTAGATACCTGGATGCAGCGTTCGCTAGGGGGCTGTCAATACCACGTAACGCATCCCGGCGGCCGCAGTTTCGACACCTTCCCGGTCAATTCCTTTGAGGCCGAAAGTCGTCGTCTGGCCCGCTTCTTCCGCTTCGGTCACACACCGGGCAAGATACAGGTCGGGGCACCGGAGATCAGCGCCGAGCACCCGTTTACGCTAGACTTGCGGCGTTCTTAATCCCTGAATATGCGGGTTGCGGCCTTCGGGCCGCATATAAATGGCCGGAAACGGCCTGCCAGCGCAATTCCCCCAAGTCTCAATGGCCCGCACACTCCTCGCGATTTACCCGAAAAGCGCTCGCCGCCATGATGAAATGTTGTCAGCGGATGGTGAGGTTCGTCCGCACTGGCAGCAATTTTTCAGCCATCTCGATGCGGTAGTTCCCGAGGAGATGCACCGTCGTTTGGAGTTCGTCGACCGACGGATTCTCGAAAACGGTGTTACTTACAATGTTTACGCCGATCCGAACGGGTCCGACCGCCCGTGGGCGCTTGATCCTGTTCCGCTGATCATTCCGCCCGAAGAGTGGGCGGAAGTATCAGCCGCTGTGGCGCAGCGGGCGACCTTGCTCAATGCCATGCTGGCCGACCTGTATGGCGAGCAGACCTTGCTCACTGAGGGTTTATTGCCGCCGGCGCTGGTCTATGGCCAACACGGCTATCTGTGGCCCTGTCGTGGCATCAAGCCGGTCGGTGGCACCTGGCTGCACCAGTACGCGGTAGATCTGGCGCGCTCGCCGGATGGCCAATGGTGGGTAATTGCCGACCGCACCCAGGCACCATCCGGGGCCGGCTATGCGCTGGAAAATCGGCTGATTGTCTCGCAGGTTTTCCCGGAAATGTTCCGAGATCTGCACGTTCAGCATCTCGCCGATTTTTTCCGTGATCAGCAGGATGGTCTGGCCGCATTGGCGCCGGTTGAAGGTAACGAACAACCGCACATCGTGCTGCTGACCCCCGGGCCTTATAACGAAACTTATTTTGAACACGCCTATCTGGCGCGCTACCTCGGTTTTCCGCTCGTCGAGGGGCAGGATCTGACGGTCCGCGGCGATACGCTTTTCCTCAAGACCTTGCGAGGCTTGAAGCGCGTCCATGTCGTTTTACGGCGGCAGGATGATGACTATTGCGACCCGCTCGAATTGCGCGGCGATTCGGCGCTGGGGATTCCCGGTCTGCTCAATGTTGCCCGTGCCGGTCGGGTCGTCATGGCCAATGCTTTAGGTAGCGGTCTGCTTTCTTCCGGGGCGCTAATGGGTTTCTTGCCGGCAATCTGCCGCAAGCTGCTTGGTGAAGAGTTGGCCATGCCCTCGGTCGGCACCTGGTGGTGCGGTGAAAAACCGGCGCTGGAGTACGTCAAGGAAAACTTTGACGATCTGGTAATCAAACCGGCTTATCCAACGCAACGCATGGACCCGGTTTTTGGTCATGAACTCAAAGGTGAGGCGAGGGCAGAAATGCTCCGTCGTATCGAAGCCCGGCCGCATGCTTACGTTGCTCAGGAAATGATTAATCTGTCGCAGGGGCCAACCTGGAGCCGTTCGCACGAGCGTCGTTTGCTCGCCCGGCCGGTTGGTTTGCGCGCCTATGCGGTGATCTCGCCGGAGGGCTATTCGGTGATGCCAGGCGGCTTGGCCCGGGTTGCAACCGGCGCCAACACCCGGATTATTTCAATGCAACGCGGTGGCTCATCGAAAGATTGCTGGGTGCTGACTGATGGCCCGGTGAGTGAATTCAGCCTGCTGAAACCTTCCGTCGGTGTGCGCGATCTAGTCCGTTCCGGCGCCAACCTGACTTCGCGTGTCGTTGAAAACCTGTTCTGGCTCGGCCGCTATTCCGAGCGTTTTGACGATAGCGCCCGCATGTTGCGTGTCGCCCTGAGCCGGCTTGTTGAATCCGGTGGCCACAAGACTCCGGCCGTTGTTTCGGCTATGGATATGGCCATGCGCCTGGGTATTTTGCCGACGCCGGAAGAAGATACCGAAGTGATCGAAGGCGGAGAGCATGTTTTGCTTGAAGCGATCTACGATCCGAATCAACCGGGCAGCCTGGCTGGGAATATCCGTCATTTGATGTGGTCGGCAACGCATGTGCGTGAACGCCTCTCGCTCGATCATTGGCATTCGCTCAACCGCTTGCAGCGCGAGCAACAGGCGGCGCAAAAAACGCATCCGACGCTGACTGAAGCGATCGCCTTCCTCGACCGCGTGCTCGGCGTTTCGTCTTCGCTGACCGGTTTTGCAATGGATAACATGACGCGCGATGACGGCTGGCGTTTTCTCGTTATCGGTCGGCGGCTTGAGCGTCTTTGCTTTCTGGCGCAGGCGCTGGCCAATTTTCTGCGCATGCCCTCGGCGCGTGGGCCGGGTTGCCTCGAGTCATTGCTCGAACTGACCGACTCGATCATTACCTATCGCTCACGCTATTCGCGTTCACCGGAGTTGTTGCCGGTGCTTGATTTGCTCGTTTTCGACGATAGCAACCCGCATGGCGTCGTTTTTCAGGCCAGTGTACTAGCCCGTTACCTCGACCGCATGGCGCGCGAACTGGGTGCCGCCAATGAGGGGGAACTGGCCGATGCACTTGAGCGTTTGCGTCAATTCGATTTGGCTCGACTCGAACATCTGCAATTCAGCGATTGCCACGAGTGTGCGAGCTGCACCGAGATGGCACTGCTGCTTGATGGCCTTAACGTCGCAGCGATCAAGCTGGCTGGTTGGCTGGGTATGCGCTATTTCACGCACGTCGGCGATGTCAGTCGGCAAACGATGGCATTGTGATGATGGAAGAAAAGCCCGTTCGCTACCACGTACTGCACGAAACCAGTTACGACTACGGTAGCCTTGTTTCCTTGTCGCAGCAGCAACTCCACCTCTCGCCGCGCATTCTTGATTGGCAGCAGGTTGAAGAGCAGCGGATTGATATTGATCCGCCACCGACCTGGCGCCGCGATGGCCTTGATCCTTTCGGCAACCCGGTGACCTGGATTGCCTTTCACGCCCCGCACGATCACCTGATTATCCGTTCGGCGATGAGCATTTCGGTGACGCCGCACCTGCCGGAAAATATTGAGTTGTCGCCGCCCTGGGAAACGGTGCGCGATCATCTGGCTTACGACGCGACGGTGCCCCGGCCAGAGGATCTCGATGCCATGCGCTTTCTTTTTGAAAGCTCGCATGTGCGCATCAAGCACGAACTGGCGGACTACGCGGCTGACTGCTTTCCCCCGAAGCGGCCGATATTGCTTGGCGCTCAGGCGCTGATGGCGAAAATTTTCAAGGAATTCACCTTCGACCCGGAGGCAACCACCGTGTCGACGCCGGTGCTCGAAGTGCTGGAAAAGAAACGCGGCGTTTGCCAGGACTTTGCCCATTTGATGATTGCCTGTCTGCGCGCCCTTGGCCTGTCGGCGCGCTACGTCAGCGGCTATCTGTTGACCCGGCCACCACCGGGCAAGCCCCGGCTGATCGGCGCTGACGCCTCGCATGCCTGGGTGTCGGTTTATGCGCCGGATTGCGGTAACGATTGGGTCGATTTCGATCCGACCAACAATCTGCTGCCCAATACTGAACACATTACCTTGGCCGTCGGGCGTGATTTCTCGGATATTTCCCCGCTGCGCGGCATCATTCTCGGCGGTGGCGGTACCGAGCCGGAAGTTGCTGTGACCGTGACGCCGCTTGATGAGGAAGAAATTCCGGCCGGCTTGCTGGCCGCGGTCGACGGCGAGGTGGTTCCGGCCAAAGACAAAGACGATATTGTTGCTGATGATGCGTCAGGTGCGGCAGAAGCGGTTGCAGAAGCGGTTGCAGAAGCGGTTGCAGAAGCGGTCGTCGCCAGCCTGGAAGCTGGCGCGGCAAAAGCCTGATGCGGCGCGTCGCCATTATCGGCGGCGGTCCGGCTGGTTTGATGGCGGCCGAAGTACTTGCGGCCGCCCAAAGTAATTTCCCAAATGCTACGACCATAGAAAAAACGGCTTTTCCTACGGTCGACCGGCTGGAAGTGGCTATTTTCGACGCGATGCCGTCGGTCGGGCGAAAGTTCCTGATCGCTGGCAAAGGCGGCATGAATATCACCCACAGCGAAGCGTTGAGTGATTTCAAGCGGCGTTACGGTGAACGAGAAACGCAACTTTCCCCCTTGCTCGATGCTTTTGGCCCGGCGCAGTTGCGCGCCTGGATTCACGATCTGGGCATTGAAACCTTCGTCGGCACCTCGGGTCGCGTTTTCCCGACCGAGATGAAAGCGGCGCCCCTGTTGCGCGCCTGGCTGCATCGCTTGCGAACTCAGGGTGTACATTTTCATGTTCGACATCGCTGGCTGGGCTGGACGCCGGCCGGTGATTTACGCTTTGCGACGCCGGCGGGTGAGGTCAGCATTACCGCCGATGCCGTCATTCTGGCGCTGGGTGGCGGTAGTTGGGCCAAGCTCGGTTCGGACGGAACCTGGGCGCCGCTGCTCGCTGAACGTGGTGTGCCGGTGGCGCCATTGCAACCCAGTAACTGCGGTTTTGATGTCGCCTGGAGCGCGCATTTCAGCCAGCGCTTCGCCGGCCAGCCGGTTAAATCAGTGATCGCCAGTGTCGCTGGGCGAACGCAGCAAGGCGAATTCAATATTACGGCCAGTGGCATTGAGGGCGGCTTGATCTACGCCCTGTCCGCCCCGCTGCGTGACACCTTGGCGACGACTGGTCGGGCTGAGCTGAGGCTTGATCTGGCCCCGGGTCGCAGTCTGGAGCGGCTGACGGCCGACCTTTCTCGGCCGCAAGGCCGCGATTCTCTGGCTAATCACTTGCGGCGTCGGGTCGCGATCGATGGCGTCAAAGCTGGTTTGCTTCGTGAATTTTGCCCGCCAGCGGCGTTGACCGCAGCAAGTAGCCTGGCTGCCGTAATCAAGTCCTTGCCCTTGCCGGTCACTGCAACTCGGCCGCTTGATGAAGCGATCAGCAGCGCCGGTGGCGTGGTTTTCGCCGGGCTCGATAGCCAACTGATGCTGCGAAATCTGCCGGGTATTTTCTGTGCCGGCGAAATGCTCGATTGGGAGGCACCAACCGGAGGCTACCTGTTGACCGGTTGCCTGGCCAGCGGTCGGGCCGCCGGCCTCGGTGCGCTTGCCTGGCTGAATTCGCCAGCTTGATTTAGCCTGTGCAGAATCGATAAGTCGACACAGTTTTCCCGCTGCCACTGTGTTTGCTGATAATTGTCCCTACAAACATAAAAATCTTTTCTCCGGTTTATGTATAGTCCGGCCATATTGTTTCTGACGTTAAACCGACGGCAGATATTCAAGGGAAACTGTTTTGGCACAAACCTGTGTTCTGGTTGTTGATGATGAGCCGATTGGCCGCGAAATGATGGCGGAAAATCTCAGCGTCGAGGGCTATTTGGTCGTTGAGGCTGCTTCCGGCGAGGCCGCCTGGGCCTTGATCGATGCCACGCCGGAACGCTTCGACGCCATTTTGCTCGACCGCCTGATGCCGGGCATTGACGGTATCGAAATCCTCCGCCGGGTGAAAAGTCGGCCGGACATGATGTGGGTGCCGGTCATCATGCAGACCGGCATGGCGGCCGAGAGCGAAGTCCTTGAAGGGCTCCGGGCCGGTGCCTACTATTACCTGACCAAGCCGTTTGCGGCCGAGACCTTGTTGGCCATCGTCGCTGCCGCTACGCACGATTACCAAGGGCACAAGGCGCTGGAAGATGCGGTTACGCGGCAAAGCGACATCATTGGCTGCCTGGCCGAGGCGCGATTTTATTTTCGCACGCCGCTCGAAGCGCGCGATCTGGCGACCTTGCTGGCCAATGCCGCACCTGACCCGAACCGCGTCGTGCTAGGCCTTTCCGAATTGATGCTGAACGCCATTGAGCATGGCAATCTGGCCATTGGTTATGCGCAAAAATCGGTGTTGATCGAAGCTGGGGAACTTGAGCGTGAAGTGGAACGGCGACTCGCCGAAACCGAATTCGGCGCGCGCCGTGCCGAGTTACTGATTCGCCGGGTGGATGGCGAACTGATATTCAATATCCGCGATCAAGGGAACGGTTTTAATTGGTCGGACTATCTCGTCATGCTTCCGGAACGGGCGTTTGATACCCACGGCCGGGGCATCGCCATGTCGCGCCTAGTCAGTTTTGATCGGGTCGAATATCGCGGTTGCGGTAACGAGGTCGAGGCGGCGATCAAGCTCTAAAGCTGCGCTAGTCAAGCCAGATCTGGATGTTCGCTCTGCGCTTTTTCCAGTAAAACGAGCGCCGCCGGGAAATCAAAGTCGGCCATAAGATTAGTCATTAGCGCGTAATCCTTGCCGAGCAACGCTTGCAGTTGCGCGCTGCCTTGTTCGGCTGCTTCGGTACTGCGAATGTCGTCAAGGGCGAGCAGCTTGAGCAAGTGTTTGAGCAGAGGGCGCAGGATCACAAGGTCAATTTCCAGCGTCGCCGGTGCCAGCCCGGGCGCGTCGAGCGCGGCGTGCAGCGTCGTCGCCTGAGCCTCCTCGGCGGCCTCTAATGCTATCAGGCGCTCGGCCAGGATTTTTGCCGGCGCGTTTTCGCGGAAGGCCAGTTCAAGTGCGGCGGCGGCTTTTTGCGTTGCTGCCAGGCCGAGGACGCCGGCGGCTCCTTTGGTCGTATGCGCCTGGCGCTGCGCCGTGACCCGATCGCCGCTGGCCAGTGTCTGGCGAATAATTGCCGCTGTGTGGCTGTGTCGTTTAAGGAATTTTTCCAGCAGGTTGACGTACTTTTCGCTTTTGCCGCTGAGTGCGGCCAAGCCGGCCGCCGTGTTGAAACCGGGCTGACTGGCGAGCTGCGCAATGATTGCCGCAGCATGATTGGCGTTATTACTCGCTGCATTGCTCGTGCCACTGTTCAGCGACGGAACGAGCGGCGGCGTCAGGGCCGGCCGGCCGGAGGTGGCCGGCAGCCAGTGCAGCAGAATGGCATGCAGCGCCGGGAGTTCGACCGGCTTGCTCAGGTAATCGACCATGCCGGCATCAAGGCAGGCGCTACGGTCTTCGGCGTAGGCATTGGCTGTCATGGCGACGATTATTGCGGTCGACCGGCCGGGCAGGGCCAAAATCTGCCGGCTGGCTTCCAAGCCGTTCATCACCGGCATCTGCATATCCATCAGAATCAGATCGTAGACGGTGGTCGTCGCCATCTCGACTGCAATCTGGCCGTTTTCCGCCACATCCGCCGCCAGGCCTGCACCGGCTAGTTGGTCCAGTGCCACCTCGCGATTCATCGGGTCATCTTCAACCAGCAAAATACGAGCGCCGCTGCGTGTGGTTTTGATCTCCGTTTCGACGTCGACCGTAGCAATCAAGGTTTCCGGCACGCTGTCGGCGAGGCCCAGGCGGGCAGTCATCCAGAAAGTGCTGCCTTGGCCCGGCGTGCTCTGCATGCCAGTTTCGCCACCCATCAACTGGGCGAGCTGGCGGCTGATGGCGAGGCCGAGGCCGGTGCCGCCGTAGCGGCGGCTGGTCGAATCGTCGGCTTGTTCGAAAGAATTGAAGAGGCGGGTCTGCACCTCCGCCGGAATGCCGATGCCGCTATCTTCCACTTCAAAACGGACGAGGACGCTGTCGGACTGCTGTTCGACTAGTTGCACCCGGAGCAGGACATGGCCCTGCTCGGTGAATTTGACGGCATTAGAAAGAAAGTTGAGCAGAATCTGCTGCAGGCGTAGCGGGTCGCCGCGCAGGGCTGGCGGCAGGTTGGGGGCGATCTCGCTGTCTAACCTCAGTCCCTTGTCGTGCGCCTTGAATTCAACCATCGCCAGTGTTTCAGCCAGCAATTGGGCACTGCCAAAATCAATTTCCTGCAGGCTGAGTTTTTCTGCCTCAATTTTGGAAATATCGAGAATGTCGTTGATTACGCTGAGCAGGTGTTCAGCCGAGTTGGCCACCCGCCCCAGGCGGCCCAACATGCGCGGCTCGGTGCTGTCGCGCTGCATCAGGTAAGTAAGCCCGATGACTGCATTCAACGGCGTGCGGATTTCATGGCTCATATTAGCCAGGAAGGCGCTCTTCGCCCGGCTGGCGCGTTCGGCTTGTTCCTTGGCGAGGCCGAGTTCATAAGTGCGCTCGTCAACCATCGCCTCCAGTCGTCGGCGGTAGCGTTCCAGTTCGGCATCAGCTTGGCGGCGCTCCGTGACATCCGTGGTGAAGCCGAGAATGTGATTTTCTTCTTCAATCTGAATCAGTGCCGCTGAAATTTCGACGTTGTGTCGTTGCCCAATTCGATCGAGAAAAACGGTTTCGTGATGCAACACACTGCCCGTGTCACGTAGTTCGTCGAGAAATTTTCGCCGCAGTTCAACGTCGGGCCAAAGGCTAATATCAAATTCGGTTCGGCCAATAATCTCCTCACCCTTCCAGCCGAAATCACGCAGGAATTTTTTATTGATATCAACAATGCGACCGTCGCTAAGGCGGATGATTGAAGTTGAGAGTGGATTGGCATTGAACGCAATTTGAAAACGCTCTTGCTCGGCGCGGCGCAGCGCTTCGGTTTCAAACAGGCTGCGATAGCGCCGCGCCCCGCGCGACTGGTAAATAAAGCCAAAGGCAGCAGCGGCGGTGGCCAGCAGGCCCAGCGTCAGCGCAATGATCAGGTGGGAAGAGCTTTGCCAGCTGGCCAGTGCCTCATCGCGCGAGACTTTGGCCACGAGATGCCAGTTGGTTCCGGGGATGGCCTTGATTGAGGCGAGAACGGGGGTGCCCTGGTAGTCAATGCCTTCGACAAAGCCTTCTTCGTGACCGAAAATCACCTTGACGGCCGGTACGTCGGTCATGCTTTCGGGAATGCGCAGACGCAGTGCCGAGTCAGCCCGTTGGCGGACTTCATTGAGAAACAGGACATGGTCGGCATCCTGCCGTACCAGCAAGGTTTCCGCTGTGGGGCTGGGGAGTGGCCAGGCACGCAATGCCGGGAAGAGAAAGGTGTTGGGATCGATCTGCAACAGAATGCTGCCGATAAAGCGCTTGTGCGGGCCATCGCCCAGGCGGAGCGGCACCACGACGTCGGTATGGGCCAGACCATTGATTGGGTTGAAATGCAAATCCGTCAGGTTGGCCAGCCCGGAAGTGCGGGCTGCTTCCAGCGCGATGGCGATGCTGTCGTGAATCTTTCCCCCCTGACTGCCGCTCAGACTGAATTTGATTTCACCGTCGCTGTCAAGCAGGAGAATATCCAGATAACGATAGTTGTTTTTCAATGCCTCAAAATGCTGGCGCAAGATATACAGATTTGCTGCCTGTCCGGTTTTTGCCTGAAAAATCGCGTCGACCGCAGCAATCAGCTGCTGGTTTTCGGCCAGTACTTGACCATCGGAGAGGCGCTCTTGCCGCCATTCCTCAATCTGCCGCGACTTTAATTCGCTGATCGAGTTCAGTTGTTCGCTGACATGCTTGAGCTGGTTCTTGCTCTCGTTTTGGTAAAGCAGATAACCGCCGATGCCAAGAATGGCAAAGGTCAGCAGTAAGGTTGGTATGAACCAGGCGGGGGTGGCGGGCGCTTTTCTACGCTCGATCGGCGGCTTAGGCATCGGGCGAAGTCATCCGATTGAGCAGGTCGAGAGCGGCTTCAAAATCAAAAGTCGAGGTCAGCTGTTCGAAGATGGTGAAATCATTGCCGAGCAGGCTGTGCAGCGCATGGGCTTGTTGGCGGACCAGTTCCTGAGCACCCACTTCGCCGTTTTCCAGCAACTGGCGCAGCCGGGCCAACACTTCCGGGCTAGCGGTTTGGGCGAGGGTTAGACTGGCGCCAGCGTCGGGCAGGGGCGGCAGTTGACGGCAAAGCTCGGTATAGGCCGTAGCGGTTTGCTCAATCAGCGGTGTAATCAGCGTTGCCTGTTGTCCTTCCCTGATTGCCGCTTCAAGGCTGGCGGCCGCATTTTGCACGGTAATCGCGCCGAGTAAGGCGGCTGCCCCTTTCAGTGAGTGCGCCAAGCGCCTGGCTTCGCTGCTATCGCCGGCGGCAAGGCGTTGGCCAATCAGAGAAAAATCGTCAAGGTGATTTTGGCCGAATTTGTTCAGCAAGCGGTGGTAGCTGCGCAATTTTCCGCGCACCGAGGCCAGCCCGAATTCGCTGTTCAAGCCGGTGATTTGGCTCAGGGCCAGAGCAATTTCCTGGTCGGCAAGGGACGGGGCAGCGCTCATCGGGGCGGGCGCCATCTGCTCTGCGTTGGCGGTCGGCAACCAGCGCGCCAGCGTGGCGAGCAGTACGGCCGGGTCAACCGGCTTGGCGACATGGTCATTCATGCCGGCGGCCAGGCAACTGTCGCGGTCTTCTGCAAAGGCATTGGCCGTCATGGCGAGAATCGGAATGCTCGACCAGCCGGGCAGGGCGCGAATCCGGCGTGTCGCTTCAAGGCCGTCGAGCACCGGCATTTGCATATCCATCAGCACCAGGGCGTAAGGCTGGCGCTCAGCCTGGGCGAGCGCGGCGCCACCATCGCTGGCGAGATCGACGCTGAGGCCGGCGGCACAGAGCAGATCAGTCGCTACTTCGGCATTGATCGGATTGTCCTCAGCAAGCAGGATGCGTGTGCCGGCAATAAAGCGCGGGGGCGGGTTGCTTGCCGAGCCGTTTGCCAGGTCTGGCTGTGGTAGCGGCGTATTGTTGAGGGCGGGCGCGAGCCGTGCGGTGAACCAGAAAGTACTGCCTTGTCCCATCGTGCTGGCCACGCCGATCTCGCCCTGCATGGCCTCGGCCAGCCGGCGGCTGATGGCCAGCCCGAGGCCGGTGCCGCCGTAGCGGCGGGTGGTTGAGGTGTCGGCCTGTTCAAAAGGCGTGAATAGCCTTGACTGGGCTTCGCTGGAAAGGCCGATGCCGGTATCGCGCACTTCGTAGCGCACCTGCACGCCGCTTTCGTCCTGACTAAGTCGGCGCACGGCCAGGTTGATACTGCCCTGGTCAGTAAATTTGATTGCGTTGGACAAAAAGTTGAGCAGAATTTGCTGTATCCGCAAAGAGTCACCGCGCAGCATGGGCGGCAGATCCGGCGCGATGTCGATGCTGAGCTGCAACTGCTTGGCCTGAGCCTTGACGCCGATCAGGTTGAGCACATTGGTAATGGTGTTTTTAATGGAGAAATCGGTGTTTTCCAGAATTAGTTTGCCAGCTTCAATTTTCGATATGTCGAGAATGTCGTTGATGATTGCCAGCAGATGCTGCGCTGCATCGCCCACCTTGCCGAGTCGGTCGCGCTGCACCGGTGATTCGCTATCGCGCAGGGCAATGTGGGTCATGCCTAGGATGGCGTTCATTGGCGTGCGGATTTCGTGGCTCATATTGGCCAGGAAGGCGCTCTTCGCCCGGTTGGCCGACTCTGCCTCATTCTTCGCCTGACTCAGCTCGGTCGTCCGTTCGACAACGACAGATTCGAGATGCAGGCGGTAACGATCAAGCTCGGCCTGCGTCCGTTTTTTTTCGGTAATGTCTTCCTTGATCGCCAGGTAATGCGTCACCCGGCCATCCGGCTGACGCACCGGGGAGATGATGGCGAATTCCTCGTAGAAAGTGCCATCCTGGCGCCGATTGATAAATTCACCCCGCCAGACCTTGCCCTGTTCGAGCGCTTGCCAGAGCGAAAGGTAGGTCTCAATAGGTGTCAAGCCGGAGTGCAGTAGTTTGGGATTGTTGCCGAGGACGTCCGCTCGGCGATAGCCGGTATTTTCAACAAAGGCGTCATTAACGTATTCAATATCGCCGAAGGTGTTAGTGATGACGATGCTGTGCGGGCTTTGCTCAATGGCCAGCGAAAGTTTGCTCAGTTGGTCTTCAACGGCGTGACGGTCAGTAATGTCCTGCAGGGTACCGATCAGCGCCAGTGGTTCCCCCTGAGCATTACAGTAAAGTTTGGCCCGACTTCTAACCCAGCGGATGTCGCCATGAATATTCACCCGATATTCAATATCGACATTCTCTCCGTTGCTGACAATTTTCAACAAGGTTTCGCTAACGCGGGCTTGGTCGTCCGGGTGCACTAGAGCGACAAAGTCATCCTGGCTAAGTGGTGTGTTGTCTTCACTCATGCCGAGGATTTTGTAAGCCTCGATATTGCCGTTGATTAGTTTGGTTTTCAAATCCTGACGCCAGCTGCCCAGTTGGGCGATCAACTGAGCTTCCTGCAGGGCCGACTCGCTTTCGCGCAGGCGTTGCTCCATCAGCTTGCTGTCGGTAATGTCCTGAATCGTGCCGAACATGCATTTGACCTGGCTGGGAGCCACCAGTTTGAGCGTGCCAATGCCGTGCACCCAGCAGACCTGACCATCCTGTGGCCGGACAATACGATATTCGTTATCGAATTTCTCCGCATTGCCGAGCACCTGATCCTGTAAATAGCTCGCCATGAGCGCCCGGTCTTCCGGGTGGATCAGGTCAAGCCAGCCTTGCGCTGTGCGGGTATATTCGGCATTGATGCCGAAAATTTCATCAAGCACCGGCGAACTACCCCAGACATCGGCGACCGGGTCAAAATGGAAATGGCCGAGGCGGGCCAGCCGCTGTGCCGCAATCAATGCAGCTTCGTTGCTGAGCAGCGCCCGGCGGCTGCGCTGCATGCTAAGGCCGAGACCGAGTTCGCCGCTCAGATTCTCGAGCAATGCCATTTCAGCGTCATCAAAGGCATCCGCTTCAACTGCGTAAAGATTGAGCGCCCCGTAAATGTGGCCTTCTATCCGCAGTGGCAAGGCGACGGAGGATTGATAACCATGCGCCAGCGCGGTGTCACGCCAGGGGGCAAAACTTGGGTCGGTGTGAATGTTGCGCGCGATGCACGGTATGCCGCTACGGATGGCTCGACCGGTCGGGCCGGCGCCTTGCGGTGTATCGGCCCAGCTGATATCGAGTTGATTGAGATAGTGGTCGATGAATCCTGACTCGGCGACGGGAATGACCTGTTTTTCCACATCGTCGCGCGCTTCGCCGATCCAGGCCATGTGGTAGCCGCCAATGTCGACGGCAATTCTGCAGACCTCGGCGAGGATGGACTGCTCATCGTCGTGACGGACAACGGCTTGGCCGACGCCGCTGATCAGGTGCAAGGCGCGGTTTTGCCGTTTCAGTGAGGCCTGGTCCGCCCGGTGCTGGGTGATGTCGTGACTGATGCCAAGTACACCAATCAACTCCCCCGCGTTGTCAAAGACCGGTGCTTTGGTCGTCTCATGTATCTCGATACGGCCATCCGGGCAGCTGCGTTGATAGTCGAAGGTAAAAGGCTTGCCATGGTCAATGACGATTTGATCTTCTTTCCTGATTTTGTCGGCGATTTCGGCGGGAAATAAATCGTAATCAGTTTGACCAATGACGGTACTAGCGGGCTTACCAAGAAAGCTCTCTGTCGGCGGATTGCAATCGAGATAAAGCCCATCCTGATCTTTCAGCCAGATCATGTCGGGTAGCGTTTCGACCAGCGTGCGCAGGCGGCTGCGTTCGGATTCGATCAGGCTGCGTTCAGTGTGGCGGGCAGTAATGTTGGTCAGAATGCCGGCGGTGACCAGGGGAGAACCATCGGCCAGGCGTTCGATAACGCAACCCCGGTCTTCAACCCAGAGCCAGCGGCCATCGCTGTGATGCATGCGGTATTCAAGCACGCAGGTGCTGGATTTTGAGCTTTTTTGACTGTTGACCGCAGCATTCACCCGGGCCTGATCATCGGGATGTACCAAGGCCAGCCACGACGCGCGGTTATGCGGTGCCTCGGCCGGTGTACAGCCGAGCAGCTTAAGCAGGCCGCTGCTGATAATGTGGCGATCTTCGGCGTGCAGATACTCCCAACTGCCGGCGCCGGCGGCATCCAGCGCCAGATGCAAATGGGTTTCCAGGCGCAGGTTGTCGCGTTCCTGTTGAGTCGCCCGTAGCGCTGATTCGAGTTGATGCACGGCGAGTTGTTCGAACAACCGGTGCTGGCTAACGACGCCGACCATATGACCTGCTGCATCAATCACGACAATGTGGCGTAGGTGGTAATGCGTCATCGCTTCCAGCGCCGCCGTGACTGATTCATTGATGTTGATGCTGCATATCGGCAGGCTCATCGCCTGCTCAAGCCGGATGTCGTGCGGCTGCGGAAAATCCTTCAGCAAGCGAGGAATGTCGTGCTCGGTAATAATCCCGAGCGGTTTGCCGCTGTCGGTAATGATCAGGTAATCCGCCACGTTGGCGAGCATGTGGGCGATGGCGTCTTCGATCCGGGCGCTCGGCGGTAGCTGCGGAATCTTCCGGTCCATCACCCCTTCCAGCGTGCGCAGGTGGCGGAAAACGCTGCCGCCAATGGCTAGCCGAAAATTGGTTTCGCTGACCACGCCGACCGTATTTCCCGCCGCATCCACGACGACGAGATGACGAATGTGGTGCTTTTCAACCAGCAGGCGGGCGTTGATCAGGTCAAGCTCGGGCGCAGCGGTAATCAGCGGGGCGGACATGATTGCCTCAACCGGAGTTTCGGCCGGCCGGCGCTCATGCAGGGCGCGCAAAATATTGACTTCGGTGATGATGCCGAGCGACTTGTCCGCGTGGCCCACGAGCAGGCTGGAGATATGCTCGCTGGCCATCAAGTGGGCCGCCTCCTGGAAGGTAGCGCCGGGCGCCAGGCTACGCACCTGGCGAGTCATGATGTCGGCGAGCGTCGGCGTTTTTGTTGAGATCATCAGTGTTTTTCCGGCAAAACGGTGAGGCAGCGGCGCACGGCGGCAACGGCTTGCTGCATTTCGTCGGCGAGTGTGGCAAAAAGTGCTTGAGCGTCAGCCGGGTATTCCGCCGGATAGCGCAAGGTATTGTTCAGCGCGGTGGCTGCTTGCTGAATGCCGCTCAGGCCTAGGGAGCCAGAGGCGCTTTTTAACGAATGGGCGAGGCGCTCGGCGCTGCTTGTGTCGCCGCTATTGAGCGCCAGGCTGATCGCCGCCGCGTCGTCGCCATGTTGGCTAACGAAAACCTGTAACAGTCGCAAGTAGCTGGCCTGCCGACCGAGCACCGAGCGCAGCCCGGCTTGGGTGTCGATGCCGGGCTGGGTGCTGAGCGCCTGAATCAGCGCAGCGTCATTTTGCTGCGCCGCCTCCTCTGCGTTTCGGCGTAACGCAAGGCTGGCTTCTTCTTGGAGGGGCTGTCGTGTTGGCGATGGTGCCGTCGATTGTGCTGGTGATTTTGCCGGCGCGATCTGGCTGACTGGCGGCTTGAGTGGGTTCGGCAGCGCGGCTTGGGCTGCCGGCAGCCACTTGATCAGCATGGCAAAAAGGTTGCTGGGATCAACTGGTTTGGCGACATGGTCGTTCATGCCAGCATCCAGGCAGCGTTGGCGGTCCTCGCCGAAGGCGTTGGCGGTCATCGCAAGAATCGGCAGCGTGCGGCCCTGTTCACTCTGGCGGATAGCGCGGGTGGCAGTCAGGCCGTCCATCACCGGCATTTGCATGTCCATCAGGATCAGATCGTAAATTTGTTCATTGACCATTTCGACTGCTTTTTGCCCGTTGACCGCAAGATCGGTCTGCAGGCCAACGCCACGCAGCAATTCAAGCGCTACTTCCTGATTGATCGGGTTGTCTTCAACCAGCAAGATGCGGGTTTGCCGGTTGCGGCTGCTGAGTAATTTTTCTGCTTCATCCGGCGCCAGGTTGAGCTGCGCTACCAGCGCATTGCTGCTGCCTTGCTGTAGATGCGCCGTGAACCAGAAGGTGCTGCCGACCCCCGGGGTACTTTCCATGCCACTGGCGCCGCCCATCAACAGGGCAAGGCGCCGGGCGATGGCGAGACCCAGCCCGGTGCCACCAAAACGGCGCGTAGTTGAGGTATCCGCCTGTTCAAACGCTTCAAAAAGGCGGGCCTGTTGCTCGGCGGGAATACCGATGCCGGTATCCGCCACGGCGAAGTGGACGAGCAAGCCATCCGCCGAGGCACTGAGCCGGCTGATTTTGACCGAGATGCTGCCGCGTTCGGTAAATTTGACGGCGTTGGAGAGGTAGTTGAGCAAAATTTGCCCGATGCGCAGCGCGTCACCATGCAGCACCGGGGGCAGCGCCGGGTCAATATCGGTGCTAAAAGTCAGGCCGCGCGAGCGCAGGCGGTCGATGATCATTTCGCTGGTGTTGTCGAGCAGGCGGCTGAGTGAAAAATCAGCCGGTTCAAGCGTCAGTTTGCCCGCCTCAATTTTCGAGATGTCGAGAATCTGATTGATGATCGCCAGCAAGTGATGTGCCGCATCCGCTACCTTGTGCAGGCGGTCGAGCTGTTTCGGCTCCTGCGTATTGCGCTCGGCGAGATGGGTGAGGCCGATGATGGCATTCATCGGCGTGCGGATTTCATGGCTCATGTTGGCCAGAAATGCGCTCTTCGCCAGGCTGGCCTGCTCGGCGGCTTCCTTGGCGGTAGCTAGCTGCGTCGTCCGTTCGCTAACCAGATCTTCCAGGTGCAGACGATAGTTTTCCAGTTCGACAGCAGCTTTCTTCTGCTCGGTAATATCCTGCCAGATGCCGCTAACCATTTGCCGCCCACTAATCGTTAGCGCCGAGCCGGTGACACGGACTATTTGCTCACTGCCATCCTTACGCCGGTGACTGTTCTCAAACATGATGCTGCCTTGGCGCATAATCCGCGCCAATAACTGGCGCAGTTCAGTTTCGCTCAGCGACCACTGAATTTGGGCGAGGTTCACGCTGACAATTTCGTCACGGCGATAGCCCAGGCCATTGAGCGCGGCATCATTGATTTCAACAAACTGCAGGCTTTTCGGGTCGATCAGGGAGATGGCATCCTGGCCTTGCGTCACGATGCTACGGTAAACTTCCTCGCGTTCCCGCAGCATTTGTTCGGCCGCTCGTCGTTCAGTGATATCAACGATATAGACAATAAGATGCGGTTCACCATCCATTTCAACGGTTTCCGCCGAAAAGCTGACCTGGTGCTGGCGACCGTCGCGGCCGATGCTGATGCTCTCGAAATTAGCAATACGGCCATTGCGCCGGAGTTGCGCAACCATCTCGGCTCTAGCCTCGTCATCCTTCCAAAGACCCGCTTCAAGGGTGGTTTTGCCCAGCAGTTCGTCGCGGTTCCATTGATATTCCTGGAGCATGCGTTCGTTGACGTCGACCAGTTTGCCATCACGCAGCCGCGTAATGCAGGCGGCAACGGGGGCAGCACGGAAGGCCGTGGCCAGCCGTTCCTGGAGTTGGAAAACTGCATTTTCGGCGCGCTTGCGTTCAGAAATATCGAGCACGAAGGCGAGTGCATAGGGTTGCCGGCCCAGTGTGATGAGTTCGGCCGAGAGGCTGATGGTGATCAGCTCGCCATCACGGCGCCGCCACTCTGTCTGGTAATCACGTAACTTTCCGCTGGCCTTGAGCTGGTCGCGCCACGTGTGCCGTGCCTCCGGCTGGGTCCAGAGATCAATGTCCAGCGAGGTGTTGCCGAGCAGGTCTTCTTTCGACCAGCCGAGCATTTCAGCGTAACTGCTATTGATGTCGAGAAAGGTGCCATCTTCAACCGAGGTTAGCGAGATGGCCGCCGGGCTGGCATTGAAGGCGACCTTGAAGCGTTCCTGCAAATCGTACATTTGCGTAATGTCGCGGCCGATGCCGAGAACGCCGATCAGTTGCCCCGCGCCGTCGCGCATCGGTGCTTTGGTGGTCAGCAGGCGTTCGTTGTGCCCATCGTTGGCAAAGCTCACCCATTCCTCATTGGTGCGCGGTCCATTGCTGTTGAGCGCGGCGAGGTCGTTGGCGCGGAAAGACTTGGCCGTGTCACGGTCGACAAAGTCAAAATCTGTCTTGCCGATAATGTTTGTTTCACTGGCGCCGAAAAATGTTTCAAAACGTTTATTGCAACTAAGATAAACGCCCTCCGGGTCTTTCAGCCAGATCAGGTCCGGGGCGGTGTCGAGCAGCGTACGTAACTGGCTGCGCTCGTTTTCCAGCGCAATGAGCGCCTGCTCGGCGATTTTCCAGGCTTCGCGCTCGGCATCCTGTTCGCTTTGAATATGGCGAATCAGGCGATGCAACAGGATGGCCAGCAGACTGGCGGTGATGCCAACGAAAAACCAGCCCTTCAGGGTATTAACCATGACCTGTTGTGCTGGGTCGGGGAACAGGTTAGCCGTCAGCTGGTCCGAAATCAATATCCACAGTACGGCGAGCACGACATAGGGAACGACGACGAGCAAAATGCCCCGGGCCATACTTTCACTACTGGCGTGCGGCTGCTTTGCCTGATTGCTAGGGTCATCCGTCGAATCCGGCCTATTCGGCATAGGTTCTGGCAATATTCTTGAAGGTCTCGCTTTCTTCAATGAAGGTAGCGACGACGTCCGGATCAAAATGCTGGCCGCTGCCTTCGACAATGATTGCGTAGGCTTTTTCGAAAGGCATCGGCGGTTTGTAGACACGCTGGCAGATCAGCGCATCAAAGACGTCGGCCAACGCCATCAGGCGGGCAGAAATCGGAATAGCCGCGCCGGCTAGGCCGGCCGGGTAGCCGCTGCCATCCCATTTCTCATGGTGGTAATGGGCGATTTCCTTGGCAATGGTGAGAAATTCAACCTGCTTGTCGGCGTCCGCCTCGGCTTGCGCAATGGCGTTACTACCCAGTTCGGCGTGGGTTTTCATGATTTCCCACTCTTCGCTGGTCAGCTTGCCGGGCTTGAGCAGAATGTGATCGGGAATGCCGACTTTGCCGATGTCGTGCAGCGGGGCTGATTTGGCCAGCGCATCGATTGTTTTGTCATCGAGATAGGCGGCGAAGCGCGGGTGATTTTTCAGGCCATTGGCCAGTGTGCGGACATATTCCTGCGTCCGGCGCAAGTGGTTGCCAGTCTCCGGGTCGCGCGTTTCGGCCAGACGTGCTAGCGCATGAATGCTGACTTGCTGGATTAACTGGTTTTCGCCCATGCGGCGGGCGACTTCGGCTTCAAGAAAACTGTTCTGGTCGCGGAGGAAATCACGCGCCCGTTTGACTTCCAGCTGGGTGCGCACCCGCGCCAGGACAATTAGCGGCCGCACCGGCTTGGTAATGTAATCAACCGCGCCACAATTCAGGCCGTGTTCTTCGTCTTCGGTGGCATCCATGGCGGTGACGAAAATCACCGGAATATGGCGGGTAGCCGGGTCGGCGCGCAGCTTGGCCAAAACTTCGTAGCCGTCCATTTCCGGCATCATGACATCAAGCAGGATCAGGTCAGGCGGAGGCTTACCGTGGGCAATCTGTAGGGCACGGCGGCCAGAATTTGCGGCGCGGACGCGATAAGTCGGCTGCAATAGTTCACCGAGAACGCTGAGGTTTTCCGGTGTGTCGTCAACTATTAGTATGGTGGGATGGCTGGCAGCCATTTGCATTCTCCGGTCACCAATTCAAAATTTGCTCAAATGCTGCGATAAATTTGTTTAATCTGCATTGAAGTGAGAATACTGGAATTGTCACTGGCCGGGAAAAATTTTGCTACTGGCGTTAACTCACGATCCGTTACGTTGCGTACCGACGATGCGGTGGTAGGCGCCAAAACGCTTTTCATCGATTTCACCGGCGTTGACCGCAGCAATCAGGGCGCAGTCGGGTTCGCGGTTATGGCGACAGTCGCGAAAGCGACATTGGCCGAGGTAGGGACGAAATTCCGGGAAGGCGTGTTCGATTTCCTGGCGGTCGAGATGGCCCAGGCCAAATTCCTGCAGGCCGGGTGAGTCGATCAGTTCGCTGTCGCTATCAAGATGGTAAAGCGTCGCATGGGTCGTCGTATGTTTGCCGGAATCGAGCGCCTGCGAGATTTCGCGGGTGGCAGCATTGGCTTCCGGCACCAGGGCATTAACCAGGGTTGATTTACCCATGCCGGACTGACCGACCAGCACACTGGTCATGCCGTGGAGTTCGGGGCGCAGGTCTTCGGCATGTTCAAGCGCCGAGAGCTCGACGATGCGGTAGCCAATTTTAGCGAACATCGCCAGGCGCTCGCGGGCGGCCGGTAACTTGTCGAGCAGGTCGCATTTGTTGAGGACAATCAGCGGTTCGATTTCCTCGCTTTCGGCGGCGAGCAGGGCGCGGGTAATCAGATCGTCGGAAAAAGCCGGCTCAGTGGCGACGACGATGACCAATTGGTCAACGTTGGCTGCGATCAGCTTTTGCTTGGTTTCGTTGGAACGATAAAGCAGGCTGGTACGCGGCTGGATCGCCTCGATGACGCCTTGGTCGTTCGAGGTGCGCAGGATATCGACGCGGTCGCCACAGGCCACATCGCTCCGTTTGCCCCGCGTGAAGCAGGGCAGCAGCGTGCCTTCGGCAAGCTCTACTAGGTACTGGCGCCCGTGGGCGGCAACGACACGACCTTCCATTATTCTTTGAATTTGTAATATTGCTGGTTGAGATAGGCGGCGACTTCAGCTTCTTCTTCCGGGAACCAGCCGGCCTTGACCTGCGAGTTGCAGGTGGCGACACGTTGCAGGACATCAAGCTGGGTCGACAGCAAGCGGCCGTCGCGGGTGTACATTTTGCTGCCGTCGCCACCGTACAGGCGAACGTGGCAAGCGACACAGGCTTTTTCGTGATGTTCCTTGCCGACTTTGGGGTCAGCATTGCCCCAGGGGGTGGCTGCTAATGTGGGCAGGGAGATCAGGAATAGGGCAAGAAGCGTGGTGACGGATTTCATGCAGGTTTCTCCTGAAGTTGCAAGCGGGCGATGCGTTGCGCCGCTGGCGGGTGGGAATCGTAAAACATCGAATGAATCGGGTCGGGTGTCAGCGTCGAAGCGTTGTCTTCGTAAAGTTTGACCAAGGCGCGACTGAGGTCGGCGGCCGCGGTGTGTTCGGCGGCATAGGCGTCGGCTTCGAACTCGTGCTGGCGGGAAAAATGGCTCATCAGCGGGTTGAACGGGAAGGTGAAGACTGGCATGACGAGGAAAAACAGGATCAGCGCCAGCGTGGTGTTTTGCGCCGGGACGCCCAAGCCGTTAAAGAACCACGGGGCATCGATCAGCTGACCGAGCAGCCAGAGAAAGCCGAGCGAAGTGGCGAACATGAAGACGATGCGCTTGACGATGTGTTTTTTGCGGAAGTGGCCGAGTTCGTGCGCCAGTACCGCTTCGATTTCCGGCGGTGCGAGGCGGGAGAGCAGGGTGTCGAAGAAGACGATGCGCTTGTTGTTGCCAAAGCCGGTGAAATAGGCGTTGCCGTGGTTGGAGCGCTTTGAGCCATCCATCACGAAGAGGCCGGAGGAGCGGAAGCCGCAGCGCGTTAGCAGGGCTTCGATGCGCGATTTCATTTCGCCTTCTTCCAGCGGCGAAAATTTGTTGAAGAGCGGGGCGATCCAGGTCGGGTAAACAAACATGGCGAGCAGGTTGAAGGCGCTCCAGAAGAGCCAGACGTAAAGCCACCAGAAAGGCCCCATCGCGCCCATCAGCCAGAGCACGGCGAGAATCAGCGGCGTGCCGACGGCGAGGCCAAGCAGGCTTTGTTTGAGCAGATCGGCGAAGAACAGACCAAGCGTCATGCGGTTGAAACCATAACGGGCTTCAATGACAAACTGGCTGTAAAGCGAAACGGGCAGGTCGAGCAGGCTGGAGAGCAGCATCAGGCTGAACATCATGGCCAAGCCATAGCTCAGGCCATCAAGCCGGACCGACCAGTAGTCATGCAGCCAGGCAAGGCCGCCACCGAGGGTGAGCGCCAGAAGCAGGGCGGCATCGAGTAGCGTGGTGAAAATGACGGTTTTGTTGCGGTCGACCGTGTAATCAGCCGCTTTTTGGTGGGCCGCCAGTGGGATGCGCTCGGCAAATTCAGCCGGCACCGCCGCCCGGTGCGCCGCGATGAATCGGATGTGGCGCAATTTGAGCCAGAGGCGAGCTACCAGCGTCAGAACAAAGGCGAGAAGAAACAGGAGGGTGAAGTCGGGAGTAAAGAGGTTGTTCAAGCGGGTAGATTCAAAAGGGTAGATTCACGAGGTGGGATTGACGAAGGTCTGTGCAAAGCTGTGAGAAAATTCATTTTTTACGAACTTGGGCAATTATATGGCAGGCAACGCAAACAACCTCGTCTGGCTGGACATGGAAATGACCGGTCTGAACCCGGACGGCGACCGAATTATCGAAATGGCCATGGTTGTCACCAATTCCGAACTTGAAATGGTTGCTGAATCGCCGTCCTGGGTGGTGCATCAGTCGGATGAAACGCTGGCGGGTATGGATGAATGGAACCAGAAAACGCACGGTCGTTCTGGTCTGATCGAAAAGGTCAAGGCGTCGACGATGAGTGAAGCTGAGGTCGAAATCGCGGCGTTGGAGTTCCTGAAAAAATATTCCTCAAAAGGTCATTCGCCGATGTGCGGTAACTCTATCGGCCAGGATCGCCGCTTCATGGCGCGTTTCATGCCGACGCTGGAAATTTTTTTCCATTACCGGAATTTGGATGTCAGCACCTTGAAAGAGTTGTGCAAGCGCTGGCAGCCGGAAATTTACAAAGGCTTCAAGAAAAAGGGCCGGCATACGGCACTGGCCGATATTTATGAGTCGATTGATGAAATGAAGTATTACCGCGAACATTTCCTGATCAAGTCGGCCGGTTGATCGCGGGTTGATCACGGGTTGGTAAGTTTTCCCCCGCCAGTTAGCGGGGGGGTTTCTGCTGCCCGAGGTGACTGGCTGCTTGCTGCGGTCAACGCTTGAAAAGGCGGAATTTCTCTTTGCGGTCGCCCGGGCGGCTGCCTTCCCAGACCTTGGTCCACTTGCCAGTTGGCGCGGTAAGTTCTTGGCGGGTATCTCCACCAATCAATAGCCAGTCGCAGGCTTTGCCGGCCGTTGAATCAATGGCTGCGGGTTCAATTTCAATAAAATAGGCCAGTGAGGCGCGTTGCGCGTCGGTCAGGCCGCGCTCGGCAAGGCAACCGTGGCCGACGGGCATTTCCCGGGCGATTGCCTGGGCCACTGGGCGATATGTCTTGCCATAGTCGAACCAGGGCAAAATCAGCGTCGTGGCGAGTAACCACAAGGTCGTGAAGCCAAGGGTCCAATGTGTCAGGCTGCGGTAGGGCGAACGCGGCGCGGTGAAAATCAGCCAGATCCACCAGGCGGTAGCTGCGAGGCCGAGCAGGAAATCAGACAGGTCGAATTGGCCGGTAAAGCCTGGGCGCAGCACGACGACGCGATTTGCCAGCTTTTCCGGCCAGCCGAGGGCCATCGCCGACCAGCTCAGCCAGATCAGTCCAACGAAGACGCTGAAGGTCATCATGGCAAACCAGTCAAAGGCGTTGGCCGCACCTCGGCGCAGGGTGAGCGCGCCGGGGGTGGCGAGCAGCGCCAGTGGCGGCAAGAGCAGCAAAGCCGGAATTTCTCGCGGTTGGAAAGCGAGGGCCAACATCAGCAGAGTGATCAGGAAGAAGGCGAGGGGCAGGATCTGCGCCGGGGCGTTCAAGCTGTGGCGCCGTGTCCATAAAGTCCAGCCGGCCAAGGGCAGGGCCGGGAAGGCAAACCAGGGCAGCAAGGAGAGAAAGCGGCCAGCACCGGGGAAGGAGAAGGGTGTTTTTAGCGGCGTTATTTCCGTGGCCAGCCAACCGTGGAAACGCGACGGTTCGAAATTAAGTAGCAGCAATGGCCAAGGGAGAATGAGCAACGCCGCGATGCCGAGGCCAACGGCCAGGGTATGCAGGGCTTTGGGGCGATCCGGCGAAAGCCACCAGGCAATCGGCGCAATGGCAAGCAGCGGTAAAGTTGTGCCAATGCCGGTGCCGAGCAAACAGCCGGCAACAGCCAGGCCATAATAAATGCCGGTCAGTCGCGGCTTGCGACCGAGCGTAGCGAGTGCGCCAAGGGCGCCACTGTAAGCCGCCAAGGCAATCAGCATCGGCTGGGCATCGTGGGCATGAAACAGCAGGCCGGCACAACCGGCGAGCAGCAGCGGGCTGGCCGCTGCGCTGTCTTGGCCATAGAGTTCGCGGCCGGCGTAGTACAGCCCCATCATGGCTAGGGCAACCCAGATGCCGCTGGCCAGACGCATCGCTTCGTGCATCGGGAGCCAGCCGCCAAACAGGATGCCGGTGAGCGCGGCGCTCCAGTAGTAAAGCGGCGGTTCGTGGAAGGCGCGGCCAGCCAGATCGGGCGACAGCCAGTCGCTGTAATGCAGCATGTGCCAGGCCGTGCCAATGTGGATGGCGTCTTCACCCTTCCACGGGTCGCGCCCGAACAGGCCGGCCAATACATAGAAGGCAAGCATGGCGGCGAGCATCCAGCCGGCTGGGGGCAGGCGGATGCCGCGACGGAGCAGGACAAGAAGATCAGACATTGGTCAGATGTGTCGGCCAGAAATAAAAAAGGCAGCCTGTCGGCTGCCTTTTGTAAAGCAATTCAAGCAGATCAGGCAGCAGCCTTGCCGCGCATAGCGCCAAACTTCTGATTGAACTTCTCAACACGGCCAGCTGTGTCGACAATCTTTTGTTTGCCGGTGTAGAACGGGTGGCACAGTGAGCAAACTTCAACATGAAAATCTTTCTTCTTCATGGTGGAGTTCGTGGTGAAAACGCTGCCGCAGGAGCAGGTCACCTGAATCTCGTTGTACTCGGGATGGATATTGGCTTTCATCTTTAGTCCTATAATCAAGCGACCGGCGGATGTGGCCGATCTGGAAAACACAGGATTATCCTAGAATAATCCTGTAGTTGCAACCTGTTTTGACGACTGCTTGGGCGCTTAACCGCGACGCATGGCGTCAAAGAACTCGGCATTGCCCTTGGTGGACTTGACCTTGTCGAGCAGGAACTCCATCGCCGCGAGGTCGTCCATTGGGTAGCAGAGCTTCCTGAGCACCCACATTTTTTGCAGGACATCGGGCTTGAGCAGCAGTTCTTCGCGGCGCGTGCCGGAGCGATTGACGTTAATCGCCGGGTACATCCGCTTCTCGGCCATACGACGGTCGAGGTGAATTTCCGAGTTGCCGGTGCCCTTGAATTCTTCGTAGATCACTTCGTCCATACGCGAACCGGTGTCGATCAGCGCGGTGGCGAGAATGGTCAGCGAGCCGCCTTCCTCAATGTTGCGCGCCGCGCCGAAGAAGCGTTTTGGCTTCTGCAATGCATTGGCATCAACGCCGCCAGTCAGCACCTTGCCGGAGGCCGGCTGCACGGTGTTGTAGGCGCGAGCCAGGCGGGTGATCGAGTCAAGCAGGATGACGACATCCTTCTTGTGCTCAACCAGACGCTTCGCCTTCTCGATAACCATTTCGGCCACCGCAACGTGGCGGCTGGCCGGTTCGTCAAAAGTTGAAGCAACGACTTCACCTTTCACCGTGCGGGTCATTTCGGTGACTTCTTCCGGGCGCTCATCGATCAGCAGAACGATCAGGATAACGTCCGGATGGTTGGCCGCGATGGCGTGGGCGATGTGTTGCAACATCACCGTTTTACCAGATTTTGGCGGCGAGACGATCAAACCGCGCTGGCCGCAACCGACCGGCGAGATCATGTCGATGACGCGGCTGGTAATGTTTTCATCCGCCTTGATCTCGCGCTCCAGACGCAACATGCGCGTCGGGTGCAACGCCGTCAGGTTCTCGAACATGATCTTGTTCTTGTTCGCTTCCGGCGGGAAACCGTTGATTGATTCCAGCTTGGTCAGCGCAACGTAGCGTTCGCCGTCCTTGGGGGTGCGAATTTCGCCTTCGATCGTGTCGCCGGTGCGCAGGTTGAAGCGGCGCACTTGTGACGGCGAGACGTAGATGTCATCGGGGTTGGCGAGGTAGGAGGTGTCGGAGGAGCGGAGGAAGCCGTAGCCATCCGAGAGCACTTCCAGCGTCCCGTCGCCGTAAATCGTTTTGCCGTTTTTGGCGATAGCCTTGAGGATGGCGTAGATCAATTCCTGCTTACGCATCCGGTTGGCGTTTTCGATGACCAGTTCGGAGGCCATCTCCAGCAATTTGCTGACGTGTAGTGTTTTGAGGTCTGAGAGTTGCATTTCGGAGTGTGTGTGGCGCCGGAGAAGGGAACCGGAGTTCTACGTGAGAACCGGGGTGCAGGCGCTTGAATTGCTGGGAGAGGGATGGACGCTGTGGCCTTGAGCCTGAGGCGTCTGCCTGAAGGCGCAGAAAACGCCTTCAGGTTTGGAGACTACGGAGATTACAGGTTGCTGTCAATGAAAGCAGCGAGTTGGGACTTGGATAGTGCGCCCACCTTGGTTGCTTCGACATTGCCGTTCTTGAAAATCATCAGGGTCGGGATGCCGCGAATGCCAAACTTGGCCGGGGTGGCCTGGTTGTCATCAATGTTGACTTTGGCGACCTTGAGCTTGCCGGCGTATTCAACGGCAATTTCGTCAAGGATCGGAGCGATCATTTTGCATGGACCACACCATTCAGCCCAGTAGTCGACGAGCACCGCTTGCGGTGACTGCAGCACTTCAGCTTCGAAGGTGTCGTCGGTAACGTAATGGATATGCTCGCTCATGGTTGCCTCAATGGGATGGGTGTTACGAAAGGGGTGGATGGTCGCTACAAAACTGTGGCGAGATTTTTCATGATGCTAGCGAAAAAAATGCGCTTAGGGAAGTATTCACATCAGGGTTTCAATAAATTGGCCAATTCAACTGCTGTTTTTACCTGCATTTTGTCGAAAACATTGGCGCGATGCACCTCGACGGTGCGCATGCTGATGTTCAAATGGTCCGCAATCACCTTGTTGAATTTGCCGGCCAGGACCAGTTCCATGATTTGCCGTTCGCGGCTGGTTAGGCTGGAAAGTCGGGTATTTACCGAGTCGACCGCAGCATTGACGACGCACTTGTTGGCGTGGAGCGCCATTGCTTCTTCAATTCTGGTTGCCAATGCGTTGTCGTTCAGCGGCTTTTCAAAGAAGTCGAAAGCGCCTTTTTTCAAGGTTGCGACAGCAAGCGGCACGTCGCCGTGGCCGGTCAGAAAAATCACCGGTAGGGTTGATTGACGCTCGCACAACTGGTCGAAACAATCGAGGCCGCTCATGCCGGTCATGCGCATGTCGAGCACGACACAGCCGCACATGGCGGGTGTCCAGGCGGCGAGAAATTGCTCGGCTGAGTCATAAATGGCGCAGGGCAGGCCACGTGATTTGAGCAGCCAGGCCAAGGCGTCGCGAATGGCTTCGTCGTCGTCGACCAGATGGGCTTTGGGCTGATTCATGCTTCCTCAAGTGGCAGGGTGAAAATGAATATCGTACCGCTTCCGGTCGGCGATTGGGTGTTATCTTCCGCCCACAGCCGGCCGCGATGAAATTCGATGATGGAGCGGCAGATCGACAGGCCAACGCCCATGCCTTCTTGTTTGGTGGTGAAGAAGGCGGTGAAAAGTTTTTCCCGGACTTCCGGCGAAATGCCGCAGCCGCGGTCGCTGACGCTGACGCGCAACTCAACCGCGCTGACTTCCGTGACGACGCTGAGGATGCGATCCGTTGCTGGGGTGGTCGCCATCGCCTCCATGCCATTGCGGATCAAGTTAAGCAGCACTTGTTCGAGCATTAGCCGGTCGGCCGGGATTGGCGGCAGATGCGGTACGGGGCACTTAATTTGGATGCGGTGCTTGCGGGCGTCCGCTTCAACGAAGCCCAGACAGTCTTCGATCACTTCGCCGAGCAAGCAGGGGGCGCGCTTGGGTTCGCTCTTGCGGACAAAGTCATGGACGCGGCGGATGATCTTGCCGGCGCGCTGTGCTTGAACGCTGATTTTTTCCAGCGCCGGCCGAATGTCTTGCGCGGCGCATTCCGGCCTGGCCAGGAGGTTGAGGCAGCCGGCGTTGTAACTGGCAATGGCCGCTAGCGGTTGATTCAATTCGTGGGCCAGGGTTGAAGCCATTTCGCCCATGGTGACGAGGCGTGAGGTGAATTGCAGTTGTTCCTGCTGCCGACGGGCCAGTTCTTCAGTGCGCTTTCTTTCTGAAATATCGAGGACTGAAGCCATCCAGCCGGTGTGCAGCCCCTTGCCATCGATCAGTTTTGCTTCATAAACCAGCGCATTGAAGTGCTCGCCATTCTTGCGGATGAAGGTGATTTCAAAGCCGTCCGGCGGCGCTTCGCCGGCCAGAACGGCTTGGTGAATGGCATAGGTTTCGTCAATCTGCTCCGGCGCCCAGTAAGGCATCGGTGGTGTCTGGCCGACCAGTTCCTCGGCCGGGAAGCCGGTGATTTTGCAGAATGCCGGATTGACGTAGATCACTTTGCCATTCAGGTCGCGTGCTCGCATGCCGACTGTCAGCGAGTTTTCCATCGCAGTTCGAAAGGCGTGTTCGGCGCGTAGCGCTTCCTCTGTTCGGGCGCGCTTTTGCATCAGGTCGCGGACGATCCACAGGCTCCAGAACACACCAGCAGCAAGGATGACGATTGCAATGGTGAGCAGGCGCTGTAATGAGTTGTCGGCGTTTTGATAACTCGTAATGCGCAGCTTCATGCCATAACCTGGCGGGTCCAGCGGTATTTCGTAGCTTTGCAGGCCGCGACCTTCGGTATGGGTTTTTGCCGCGTACTGGATGTCGTTGTCGTCGATGATGACGACCTGGTATTTTTCGGTAAACCACCATGGCACCATATTGCCCAGCAAGGTATCGAGCGGATAAACGGCGACTAGCATGCCCTTTAGTTGATGGCCAGAAAAAATGGGCACCATCATTTCAATAAAAGCTCGGTTGCCGTCGAGAAAAAAAGGTTCGCTATAGACACGTTTACCGAGACGGCTGGCCATGTCGAAAGCCTTTTCCGTCACCGCTGGGCCAAAGGCTTCAATTTCCTGATCGGGCGGGGTTGTTGAGGGAAGTGCATCAATCACCTGGCGATGCGCATCGAACCAGAGTAGTTGCGACAGTTCAGGATTGTTTTTGAGCAAGTGCGCGGCACGTAGGCGAAAAGTTTTTTGCCGTTCGGGCTGGCTGCCCATTTCTGCTGCCAGTTGTTGTAATTGGTCCTCGTTGCCGCTCAGGTGAAAGCGGAGGTTTTGTTCCAGCCAGAGGACATCCTTGATCAGCGCGGCACGATCTTCCTCGACTTCGTTATTGTGCAGCAGCCAGAGGAGCGAGATCAGCGCCGCCAGCAGCAGGACAATGCCTAGCTTGGGCAGGGCAAGTAGCCAGTTCATCCGGCGGGCGCTACTGGGGAAGATTTGGCGAATTGAATCCATGCCTGAAATGGTACACCACGTTTTTCACCGCACGCCCATTACGGATATCCACTAGACGGATATCCACAATAGTGCGAATCCCCCCTCCCCTCGATACTTCAGGCTGTTCACTGCATGTTTTCGTCTGAAATTACCAAAGGAGCGCTGTTTCCATGGCCAAAAAAGCAATATATAAAAGTCTTTATTTTCAGGTGATCGTCGCCATCATTTTTGGTGTGGCGCTCGGTCATTTCTATCCGGAAACCGGGGGCGCCATGAAGCCTCTGGGTGATGGCTTCATCAAGCTGATCAAAATGATCATCGCCCCGATCATCTTCTGCACCATCGTGGTTGGCATTGCCGGCATGGAAGACATGAAGACGGTCGGCAAGGCCGGTGGTCTGGCTGTGCTGTACTTTGAAGTGGTCAGTTCGATTGCACTGGTCATCGGTTTGATCGTCGTCAATATCTGGCAGCCGGGTGTTGGCATGAACGTCGATGTCAGCACACTTGACACCAAAGGCATCGCCAAATACGCCGAGCCGGGCAAAATGCAGTCGACGGCTGATTTCCTGATGAACATCATCCCGACCAGCATGGTCGACGCCTTTGCCAAGGGCGACATGCTGCAAGTGCTGTTTATCTCCATACTTTTTGGCTATGCCTTGCACGCTTTTGGTGAGCGCGGCAAGCCGGTTTTTGAACTGATCGAGAAAGTGTCGCACGTTCTGTTCGCCATTGTCGGCGTCATCATGAAGGTTGCTCCGATTGGTGCCTTCGGTGCGATGGCCTACACCATCGGCAAGCACGGCGTCGGCAGCCTGACCCAGATGGTTAGCCTGATGGGGGCGTTTTACCTGACCTGCCTGATCTTTATTTTTGGTGTGTTAGGCAGCATTGCTGCGTTCCACGGCTTTTCCATCGTGAAATTGATCAAGTACATCAAGGAAGAGCTCTTCCTTGTGCTCGGTACCTCGTCTTCAGAATCTGCACTGCCGCGCTTGATGGCAAAGATGGAAAATGCTGGCGCCGAAAAATCGGTGGTCGGTCTGGTTGTGCCAACGGGTTACTCCTTCAATCTCGATGGCACCTCAATCTACCTGACCATGGCGGCCATCTTTATTGCCCAGGCGACCAATACGCCAATGGATCTGAGTCAGCAGATTACCCTGCTGGCCATTCTGCTGCTGACCTCCAAAGGGGCGGCTGGCGTTACGGGTAGCGGCTTCATCGTGCTAGCCGCGACGCTGTCAGCCGTGGGCACAGTGCCGGTAGCTGGCCTGGCGCTGATTCTCGGGATTGATCGTTTCATGTCCGAAGCCCGTGCGCTGACCAATTTCATCGGCAATGCTGTCGCAACGCTGGTGGTGGCCAAGTGGTGCAAATCGCTCGATAGCGACCGGTTGACCGCAGTACTTAATAACGAAACGCAGGACGAAGCTGATTTCCCTGAACTGGTGCTGGATGATGCGCCGGAGATCGAAATTCCACATAGCCCGCGGCCAATTGTCGAGCACAACTGAAACTGAAGTCACCAATGAAAACCGCCGGCTGGTCCGGCGGTTTTTGCATTCTGGGCCGCGTATTGTGGATATCCACAATACGCGGGAATTATATCTTTCGTAATACTTCCACTCAGTCGTAATGCAATATTTCGCGACGTAACCTCTGGAGGAGAAAAAAATGAAAATTTCCAAACTGCTGATTGGCCTGTTTGCCGGCGCCATCTCGCTGGCCGCTTACGCCCAACAACCAATCGTGATCAAATTCAGTCATGTCGTCTCGACTGAAACCCCGAAGGGCAAGGCAGCCGAAATGTTTGCCAAAAAGGCGGCTGAGCTGACCAAGGGTAAAGTCAAGGTTGAGGTCTATGCCAACTCGACCTTGTACAAGGACAAGGAAGAAATGGAGGCCCTGCAGTTGGGCGCTGTCCAAATGCTGGCGCCGTCACTCGCCAAATTCGGCCCGCTCGGCGTCAAGGAATTTGAGGTTTTCGACCTGCCATTCATTTTCAATGATTACGACGCCCTGCGCCGAGTGACCAATGGTGCAGTTGGCAAGCAACTGCTCGCCAAGCTTGAACCCAAAGGCATTCGCGGTCTGGGTTATTGGGATAATGGTTTCAAATCTTTCTCCCTGAACACGCCAATCAAGACGCCGGCTGATCTGAAGGGCAAGAAGTTGCGTATTCAATCCTCCAAGGTACTTGAAGAGGAAATTCGTTCGGTTGGTGGCCTGCCGCAAGTGATGGCTTTCTCCGAGGTTTATCAGGCGCTACAGACCGGTGTGGTCGACGGTACTGAAAATCCGATTTCTAACCTCTACACGCAGAAGATGCACGAAGTGCAAAAGTTTCTGACGCTGACAGATCACGGTTATCTCGGCTATGCCGTGATCGTGAACAAGAAGTTCTGGGATGGCTTGCCGTCGGATATTCGGGCGCAACTGGAAGATGCAATGGAGCAGGCGACCCGCTACGCTAACCAGATCGCCAAGGTTGAGAACGACAGCGCACTTGAGGCCGTCAAGAAGAGTGGCAAGACGACGGTGTATGTGCCGACCAAGGAGGAGCGCCTGGCTTTCAAGAAGGCGATGATGCCGGTGCATCAGAAGATGGAAGCGCGGATCGGCAAGGAAATCATCCAGGCGGTCTACAAAGACACTGGATTCAAGCCGGATTCCCTATAAGCGGTATTTGTAACAACGGATTCGGGGGCTACGGCCCCTGAGTCGTACTGGGGGAACTCACATGCTTAATAAGGCACTCAATCACATCGAAGAGTTGCTGGTCACCTTCCTGATGGGGGCGGCAACGGTCATTATTTTTGTCTCCGTGTTGCACCGATATTTTGCCGGGATGGCCATTCCCGGTTTGCAGGACTGGTTGCTGACCCTCGACTTCGGCTGGGCGCAGGAACTCTGCATCATCATGTTCGTTTGGATGGCCAAGTTTGGCGCCGCTTATGGTGTGCGCACCGGCATTCATGTCGGAGTTGATGTCTTGATCAACCGTCTGGACGACGGCATGCGGAGCAAATTCATTGTTTTCGGCCTGCTCGCCGGGGCGACATTTACTGGGGTTGTGGCCGTGCTCGGAACGCATTTTGTTTGGGAAAACGGCGCACATTACGCCATTTTCCACTGGCTAGGGATTGATACTGGCGACAATTACGAAGGTCCGACCACTCCCGATCTGGAGTGGCCAACCTGGATTGTTTACAGCGCCATTCCGCTCGGTACGACGCTGATGTGCTACCGCTTCCTGCAAGTGACCTGGGGCTTCCTCAAGACCGGCGAACTGCCGCATCACGACCACGGCCATGTTGATGGTCTGGAAGACGAAGTGCCACCGGTCGACGTCAATCTTTATGGCATGGACGACAACCTGCACATGCACGATCTCAAGCATACGATGCTGGGCGAGCGCCGTGCGGGCGAACGACGCAATCCGGTGGTTGATGGCCGAATTGGCGATGAACGACGCAGTGCAGAACGCCGAACCGATGAAAAAGATGGAGGTCAATCATGAACGCGCTAGTAATTTTCAGCCTGCTGGCGGTGCTCATGCTGACCGGTATGCCGATCTCGATTTCGCTCGGCCTGACGGTGCTCAGCTTCCTCTTCACGATGACGCAGGTGCCGCTCGAATCGGTTGCCCTCAAGCTGTTCACCGGCATTGAGAAATTCGAGATCATGGCCATTCCGTTCTTCATTCTCGCTGGCAACTTCCTGACCCATGGCGGGGTAGCGAAGCGGATGATCAACTTTGCCACCAGCATGGTTGGCCATTGGTATGGCGGTCTTGGTCTGGCTGGCGTGCTGGCCTGTGCGCTGTTTGCGGCGGTTTCTGGTTCCAGTCCGGCGACAGTGGTGGCGATCGGCTCCATCCTGCTGCCGGCGATGGTTAAGGCAGGCTTTCCGAAAAAATTCGGGGCCGGTGTTATTGCCACCTCCGGCGCACTCGGCATCCTGATTCCACCCTCCATCGTCATGGTGATGTACTCGGTGGCGACCAACACCTCGGTCGGTGCGTTATTCATGGCCGGGGTTGTTCCCGGCATTGCGCTGGCCTGTGTGCTGGGTGGCGTGACTTGGTATCGCGCTAAAAAGTTCGATTATCCGCGGCAGCCCAAAGCGACCTGGGGCGAGCGCTGGAAAGCCTTCCGCGCCTCGGTTTGGGGCCTGTTGTTGATCGTTGTCGTGATGGGCGGAATCTACTCCGGCATCTTCACCCCGACCGAAGCGGCGGCAATGTCTGCGGTCTACGCCTTTATTTGTGCTGTTTTCATCTACAAGGATCTCGGTCTAAAAGACGTGCCGAAAGTACTGCTCAATTCGGCCAACATGTCGGCGATGCTGCTCTACATCATCACCAACGCCATGCTCTTCTCGTTCATCATGACCAACGAGAACATCCCGCAGGCGCTGGCTGACTGGATGTTGGGTAACGGGCTGGGGATGATCACCTTCCTGCTCGCCGTCAACGTCATCCTGTTGCTGGCCGGTAATTTTATGGAGCCGTCATCGATTGTCCTCATCTTCGCGCCGATACTCTTTCCGGTGGCCATCGCACTTGGCATCCATCCGGTGCACTTCGGTATTCTGATGGTGGTCAATATGGAGGTTGGGATGTGTCACCCGCCAGTCGGGCTCAATCTTTATGTCGCCTCGGGGATCACCAAAATGGGCATTACCGAGCTCACTGTGGCCGTCTGGCCGTGGCTGCTCTCCATGCTCTGTTTCCTGATGGTGGTCACTTACTGGCCGGGTCTGTCGCTCTGGTTGCCACGGGCGATGGGGATGATCTAGGCCAACACGGGTGGAAAATCGTGTAAGCATCGTGACACACAAATGCCACGATGCTGAAGTTGCAGTGCGTTTAAAATAAATACGTTCGGGATTTTTCCCGGAGGTCAATTTTTCAATATTCGTTAAAGGAAAAACTATGGGAATCTTCAGCAGCATTATGTCCAAACTCGGTTTTGGTGACAAAGCCCCGGAAGTGGCTGTCGATGCCGCTCCAGTTGCAGTTGAAGCAGCCGCCGCCGTTGCCGCCCCGGTCGCGATCAGCGCAGTTGATATCGTAGCCAAAATGGAAGCCTTGGCCAGCGCGCATGCCGAAAAGCTCAACTGGAAAACGTCCATCGTTGACCTGCTTAAGCTGCTCGGTCTGGATAGCAGCTTGGCGGTGCGTAAGGAACTGGCGACCGAACTGGGTTGCCCGGCCGACAAAATGGCCGATTCGGCTCAAATGAATATGTGGCTGCACAAAACCGTGCTGCAAAAGCTGGCCGAAAATGGCGGCAATATTCCGGCTGATCTGCTGTAAGCAACTCTTTTTAGAGCTTTGCCGATCTATCAAGAAAGCCCGCTTTGTGCGGGCTTTCTCGCATTTTCGGATGCTATTTCCTACGGTGGCACTGGCTCATTGCGGGTCCGGCTGTCGAACTATTTTGTGGTTTGATCAATAGCGGATTTACCACCGGCTAAGGCATCGACCACCCAGCCAAAGCCGATGCGCTCCTGTTCCAAGCGCAAGCTAATGTGCAGCCGGTTGTCGCGGAGATCGTTGTAGAGGTCTTGTTCGGCCGGTGAGAGGCGCGAAATCTCGCGGCAGTGCGGTGTTTCTTCAGATCCCCAGAGCGGTTTGTGCGCCATTAGCGTTTCCCGGTCCATCAGCCATGAGGTGGTGTGCGGGAAATGGCTGCGCAGTTCGTCGAGAATGGCAAAGCCGTGGCTGTCGATGTCGCCCCAGTAGTTAATTTGGCAGCGGTTTAGCCACTTGGCGCGTGAGAGGGCGCCAAAGCCATAACCGGCGCCGAAGATGATCAGGGCGTTGTAAACGGGGGGGAAAGCGAGAAAGTTGATTTCGTTTTCGGTGATGAAAACGCGGTCGACCGCAGGATTGAGCCGAGCGAAGCTGGCCGCATCAAGGGTCAGGTCAGCCTCGGCCAGTTCGGGCAGCGCGGCGCATGAAGCGTCGAGGTAACGGAAGCGAATGCGCTCCGGTTTGTCGAGAAAGCCGTAGCGTTGGCCAAAGCGACTGTTGCCGTTGGCCTCTTGAATGATGGCTTCGACAGCTAGGGTGAGATCAAGCAGCTCACTCAATACGCCACGATTGGCCTCAACAAACTTGCTGTGTACGCCGGGAATATCCATTTGTCGCAGGTAAATGCCCGGACGCGGGTGAGCTTGCAGCCAGTCGATGACATCAAGCAGGCGGGGCCAGGCTTCGGCTAGTTCCAACGCCCGTAAGGGCCGCTTGGCCAGCCATTCGAGCAGGCCAGGCTGCCTTGCTACGGTCAACGCCAAAATTTGGCCAAAAATGCGAGCCTCTTTTTGTTTGCCAATCAGTGCCACGGCGCTGGCCTGATCATCGATCCAGACTTCCGCCGGCAGCGCATTGGCGCCGAATATTCGATGCCGGAATTCGCGCATTTCCAGGCGGATGTGCGGCATCTCGCGCAGCGTCTGGCTCCAACTGCGGACGGCATCAAATTGATCACCCAGTTCTGCTGAGGTGGGCGTTTTCAGGGTCAGGCGTTTGGGAAAAAGGTTTTCGCCAATAACCAAGGCTGAGAGAATCGTTCCCTTGTCCCACCAGCGCAGCACCTGCTGGCGTAATTCGGCCGGCGTGCTCCAACTCATCCGCCTGACCTCGATTTTTCCTCCTGATATTCCTCAATCGAGAGATTGCGCAATTTTGAGTCGCGGCCGTTTTCGTTGTGCACGAAACCGACGCTGGAAACAAAGGGTTCGATGATGTGGATTTTCTGCAGCGGCGTCACGATCAGCAGTTGCAGATTGAGCTGGGCGAAGAGTTGCAGGCCATATTGCGCCGACTCGTCCGAGCCACGCCCGAAAGCCTCGTCAATGACCACGAAGCGGAAGGAGCGCGAGCGCACCGCCCCCCATTCCAGCCCGAACTGGTAGGCCAGGCTGGCGGCGAGGATGGTGTAGGCCAGCTTTTCTTTCTGGCCGCCGGATTTGCCGCCCGAGTCGGAGTAATGCTCGTGTTCCTTGTTGTCCTCGCGCCAACGCTCGCTCGCCCCGAACAGAAACCAGTTGCGGACATCGGTGACTTTTGCTGTCCACCGCTTGTCGAGTTCAGATTGCCCGTCGCGGCCACGAAAGCGGTCGATGATCAGCTTCACCTGGAGAAACTTGTTCTCCGAATACTGGGCATCCTCTGAACCGCTGAGCGCGCCCTCGGTGCAGGCGCGCAACTCGGACTGAAAATCGCGAATGTCGGCATCCGGGCTGGGCTGGGCTTCGAGCACGATGTAGCGGCCGGGGTTGTAATCGATTTGGTTGAGCGATTCGTTAATTCGCCCGATGCGCTCCTTGATCGTTTCCCGCTCGCGTGCCAACTGGGCGTTGAAATTGGCGATCTCGTTGATCGTATTGACGTTGAGCAGTTCCTTGAAGCGCGCTTCGAAGCGGGGCAGGTCGTCGGCATCAAGTTTATCGAGCAGTTTTTTGTACTCGAAAGCGGCGTCCACGCTGGCGTCAATTTCGGCAGTTTCGAGTTTGAATTCTTCCTTGAAGGCGGCCATCGCCTTGATGATTTTTTCAGCCAGCCGGCTCAGTTTTTTGTCTTCGGCCCCGATGCGCCCCTGCACCGATTCCCGCATCTCGTGTTCGCGATTGTCACAGGATTCAACACTGAGCTGATGTTCGCCCAGAATTTCCGTACGCAGGGGGTCGAGCTGCTGCAAGGCGCGCGCCAGTTCTGCCGCCGGCAGGCTGCCCAGGATTTCCTGCGTTTGCTGCATGAGCGCTTCGGCTGCTTCCCGCTTGGACTGCACACCGCCCAGTTCACCGCTTTTTTCCTTAATCGCGGTTTCACTCGCCAACAGGGCGGTCTGCGCCAGCGTGAGTTTCTCACTGAGTTCCTTGAGCCGATCGGAGGCCGATTCCAGCTCCCGCTTCTCTACCGTTAAACGGGCAATCTCGGTGGCTACGGTCGACCAGTCAATTTCCTGAAAATCGCTAAAGACTTCAAGTTTGGACAAGGCGTCGAGACGGCCAGATAGCGCCGAACGTTCTTTTTGTAGCGTACTGATTTGCCCGGCAATGCCGGTCAGACGGTTCTCCAGAAGCCGCGTCTGATCCTTGAGCGCGGCAATTTTGGCGGCGTTGGTCCAGCCCAATACATAGCGGCTGCGGTCATCAATCCTGTGGCGATCATCTTTTTCATGCCGCTCGCCCGGTGCCTTGATCTGGCCAGCGCGGGTAATGGCGCGAGTTTCACGGCGGAATTGTTCTTGTGTCGCGCAGCAGGCCACATCGAAGCGCCGCGCCAACTCACTTTCCAGCCAGTCATAGAAAGGCGATTCGGCTTTAATCGATAGCTTGCGGGCGAGCGAATCGCGATGCAGCGTCGGTAAGTCGCTACGCCCGCTGGCCGGGCGAACCCGGAAATAGACCAGACGACCTTTCAAGTGAGTGCGTTCAACCCAGTCGGCGACGGCCTTGTAATGTTGATCCGGCACAATCAGCGACAGGCCAAAGCCGCGCAACAGACGTTCGGCAGCACCTTCCCAGTCGCTTTCTTCCTCCCGCACTTGGACCAGTTCGCCAGCAAACGGCATGTCGTCTTCGGCCAATTGCAAGGCCTGGCAGAGCGCGGCGCGCAGGGCAATTTGGTCGGCCGGAATATTGCTGCGCCGGGCTTTCAGGCTGCGGATTTCAGCACTCAGCGTATCGTGTTCGAGTTTGCCCTGGCGCAAGTTGACGCCATGTTCGGTCAGGGCATTTTGCAGTTCAGCCTCGCGGTTGCCAGTCTGCTCGCGCAGCTTGGCCAGGCGGCTGCGTTGGCCGATAAATCCCGCCTCATCGTCGGCCACGTTTTCGCCCACCGTGCCGACCAGTTCGCCGTAGTAGCGCGCCTTTTGTTGTCGCTTGTCGCGCTCCAACGTCTGCTTGCGGATTTCCAGCGCCAGGCGTTCCAGCCGGTCGCCACCATTGTCGGCGACAGCTTGTTTCAGTTCATCGACCTGCCCACGCTGGGCCTCGCGGCTTTCTTCCAGTCGCCTGATTTGCGCCTCCAGCCGCGTCCAGTCTTCCGCCAGTTTGCTCAATCGCTTGTCGAGCAAACCGCCTTTCAAATGGGCGAAGTAGGGGCGCAGCCATTCCCGGCTTTGCCGTAGCGACTCGATCTGTTGCTGTAGCGCCGCATGGCGGTCGGCATCGGCGATCAGTGGCTGCAACAGTTCAAGCTGCCGCTTGGCGCGCAGCACCGCCTCGTGGGCCCGGGTCAGGTCGTCGAAATGGCCGATCAGCGCGGCGATACGCGGCACCACCTCAAACGGTTCGAGCATGTGGCTACGCACAAAATCAGTCAGATTGCCGACCGATTTCATCGAGACCGTTTGATGGAAAAGCTCCAGCGCCTGATCGTTTTCAATGCCGAAACGGCGGCGGAACCAGGCGCCGTAGCGCGGGAAAGTGTCCTCGACTTCGGCCCCGAGACCGCGCAGGCGTTTGCGTAATTGGCTGATGTCGCTGCCAAAATTGGCGAATTCGCCGGCAATCGACAGATCGCGTTCGGCGCCGACAAAGAAGCGAGCCGGTTGCGCCTGTTGATCCTTCATCCAGAAAACCTGCGCCAGCGTTACGGTCTGGTCGTAACCGGCGTTATGAAAAACGCCAAGGATAACGGCGTAACTATTCGTCTCGCGCAGGCTGACCGGCTTCGAAGCGCCAGTGATTTCATTGCGCTCGGATTTGTAGTGACCGAGGACGTAAGAGCGCAGCGAGCGCTCTTTATTGTCGGCGCCAGCGGCCTTGTTATAGGCGATCTTGTGCGCCGGGACGAGCAGCGTGGTGATCGCATCGACCAGCGTTGATTTGCCCGAACCAATGTCGCCGGTCAGCAGGCCGTTCTCGCCATTCAGTGCCAGCGTCCACACCCGGCCATCGAAAGTGCCCCAGTTAAAAACCTCCAGACGCTGCAGGCGAAAGCCGGAAAGGGTGTCGTCGCCGCCAAAATCGAGGCCGAGGGAGGGCGCTTCATGCTTCATTGTTGTCCTCGCTCTTGCCGGCCAGTTGCCCCTGATAGCTGGCCAGACGGGCATCAAATTCAGCCAGCCACTGCGCATCGACAAAGGCTTTCAGTATGCGCCGCACTTCAAAAACAGCCGGGTTTCCGGCGTTGACCGCAGCATTTGATTTCAGGCGGCGGAGAAAGCCCAATTCGACGATTTTGCTGAGTTGCGTATCGACTTGATCGATCAGTTTGGCTTCGTTACTGCTTTCGGGCAGGAAAACGCGGAGCAGTTCGACAATTTCATCGCGCGTCATGATCAGGCGGGTGGCATCACCACCAGCATCGAATTCAGCCAGTTTCTTACGTAACAGGGCGAGCAGCAGGCTGACCGGGAAAGACAGCGGGCGGCGGGCGATCAGCCGTGGCAACTTGGGGGCGGCTTCGTCATCGCTCTCCGGGCGAGCCCGGAGAAAGGCATAGCCCTCGGCTTCGTCGAGCACCAGTTCCAGCCCGAGAACAGCGAGATAGTCACGCACCCGCGCTTGCAACTGGATCAAGGCGTTCCACAACGTCGGGTCGCTTTCGAGGTAGAGCACGCCTTTAAGCAGGTTGATGACCAGGGCCGATAAATCCGGGCTGGCGGCTGTTGATATTTCTTGTTCGCTCATGCTTGTCTCACAAAAATCACCCGGGGCAGGCGGGCGCGGCGGTGGATAGTCTGCTTGTTTTGATCCAGCCCTTGCCAGGTAATCAGTTCCGGGGTGCTTTCGTCGATCACCATCTGGCCGGCGTCACTGCCTAAATGCAGGTAGGCGACCAATTCGGCCAGCCCGTGGGCCAGCGGGTAATTTTCGGTCAGTTCGCGGAGCGTGATTTGCGAGCGATCCTGCAGGGCGTGGCGAACATTGCGGGCGAGTTGGGCTTTGTCGACGATGACCTGATCGAACAAGGCGCTGGCATCAATATCGGTGTCGCCGGATTCCAGCGTTAGATTGGTGATTTTTGGTTTAACGGCCGGGCTGTGCAAAGGCCGCTCCATTGGCAGCTCAATTTCAGCCGCGGTGTCAGCGATGGCCATGAAAGTGCCGCTCGGCGGCGCGCTGCGCAGGGCCAACGCCTTGCTTTCAATGCCGTGCAGAATATCCATGATGCGGCGGTTTTCCAGCCAGGCTTTGTCATCGAGAAAGCGGCGCAATTGCTGCGAAAGCTGGGCCACTGTGCGCTGGGTGTGCTCGCCGGCTTCCAGCCAATCGTAATGGACGCGCCGGGTTCGGGCGTCCGGCTTGAGTTCGCTGACCGCGGGCAGGGCGAGGATCTGGTCGAGCCGTTGGGAAAGTTCTTCCTGGCGACGACTCGACATCAGGAATTCCCAGAAGGCGCGGAAACTGCGTCCCTGATCCGAATCGGCTATCGCATCGCGCTCGCCCATGATTTCGTTAAGCAAGGCGCCTTTGCTGCCATCCCACAGCGCGATCTGCTCACGGACGCGGCGATCAAGCCGACGGAAATTGTGTTCGACCTCACGAAAATCGGTCAATAGTTCACGCGCCAATTGGGTGAATTGCTGGAAGCGATCCTTCAGCCCGGTGTCGTCGAGCAGCGGCACGTCGCCGGATTGGACGCGGACCATTTCAGCATCGATTTCGTCCCGCCAAACTTGCAGTTCGGCCAGTCGTTTCGCCGGATCGGCCTCGCTACCTTCGCTCATTTGCTTGAGCAATTCAAAGAGGGTAAGCAGGCGTGACTCGGTGCCGACGAAACTACGCTCGGTCAAGGTGCCGAGCCAGGCCATGGCCTTTTCCGTCGCCGGCATCAGATCGAACTGTGCCTCGTCCGAACCTTGCCGGTAAAACTTGCGCAGCCAGCCTTTTTCGGCATTGGCCCAGTCATTAAGATAGTCGCTGGCGGGCTTGGGAAAAGTCTCGCTGCCCAGTCGCTGGCGCAGGGCAAATAATTCGTCTTCCAGCGCTTCGGCCAAATCGGCGGCGGCCATTATCCGCACATTGGGGGTCACGAAAACCCGGTGCAGAAAACTGGCGATCAACGCTGCGTGATCGGAGCGCAACAGGCGCCAGGCCGGGTGGTGGGCGCGCAGGGTTTCAAGGGTGGCGTAGTCCACAATCAACCTGTCAGATGGTCTCAACGAGTTCGGAGTAGGCGGCCAGTTGTGCGTCGCCGGTGAGCAAGCGCATTGGCTCAACCATCGCTTGGGCGACGATCATCCGATCAAACGGGTCACGATGAATGAGGGGCAAGGTGGCGAGTTTTACGACATGTTCGCCCAGCACAGGGAGCTCGTAGAAGCCGCTGGCCAAGACGGCTGCCCTGATTTCTGCCAGGTCAGCATTGAGTTTTCCGATGCTGGCTTTAGTCGCAATTTCCCACAGCGAAACTGTGCTGACAAAAATCTCGTTTTCGGGGGCCAGAATCAAGGGGGCAATGCGTTGAATCCGCGCTGCCCCGGAAAGCGTCCAGAGCAGCACGTTGGTATCGAGCAGCAACCTCATGCGGCGCCACTTTCAAAATCTTGCAGAATACTTTCCGGCAATGGCGCATCAAAATCATCGGGAACGATGAGTTTTCCCGCCAGCAGGCCGATGCGCTTTTGCGGTTGGTCATGTTCGGAAGCGGGTACCAGTTTCGCCTCAACCTTGCCATAGGCCCCAAGGAGAATGGTTTCCCCGGTGGCGGCGCGCTTCACCAACTGTGACAAGGTGCTTTTTGCCTGGTGCATTGAGATGACTTGCATGGTGCGCTCCTGATCAATGATATTTTGCAGTTTAGCTAGGACTTAGCTAGTTTGCAATATGGTCGCTTGCGGGAATTGATGCTTGCTACGGTCGACTGCTAAAAAACGCAAAAATGCTTATCCACTTGCCAATGCTCGAGCGATGAAATTCCTCGGTACTCGCGTTTTTGGCACACGAATGTCGAACCAGCTACGCACATCCTGATCCAGCCCGATGCCGTACATGTAGTTGTAGAGCGCTTTGTTGAGGCCGATGCCCAAAGTGCTGTGGTCGACGCCGGTGGGGTCGATAAATGCCACGTCGTTCTTGGCGAAACTGCCGGGCGGCAAGGGTTTGAGCTGGATGCCGTATTCCGCCGGGTTGAGGCCGACCGGGGAATGGACGGTGCAGGCAAAACGGTGGAAGTAACCGGACTGGATGCAGCCTTCGGCGAAAAGCTGGCGAACGTATTCAAGCGCATCGACCGTGTCCTGCACGGTTTGCGTCGGGAAACCGTACATCAGGTAGGCGTGCACGAGAATGCCGGCATCGGAGAAGGCGCGGGTGACGCGGGCGACTTGATCGACCGAAACGCCTTTTTTCATCAGCTTGAGCAGGCGATCTGAGGCGACTTCCAGACCGCCGGAGATGGCGATGCAGCCGCTGTCGGCCAACTGGTTGCAGAGTTCCGGAGTGAAGGATTTCTCGAAGCGGATGTTGCCCCACCAGGAAATTGCCCGGTTGCGCTTTTGCAACTCGTCGGCCAGCGCTTTGAGGGCTTTTGGCGGCGCGGCTTCGTCGACGAAATGGAAACCGGTCTGGCCGGTTTCGGCAATGATTTCCTCAATCCGGTCGACCAGTAATTCCGCTGGCGCACCGTCGTAGCGGCCGATGTAGTCGAGGCTGACGTCGCAGAAGCTGCATTTTTTCCAGTAGCAGCCGTGCGCCACCGTCAGCTTGTTCCAGCGCCCGTCCGACCACAGCCGGTGCATGGGATTGAGCATGTCGAGCAGCGACAAATAACGGTCGAGCGGCAGGCCGTCCCAGGTTGGCGTGCCGACTTCGGCAAAGGGCACGTCGGGCTCGCTGCCCTTGAAATAACGCACCTCGCCGTCGATGCGGGTAAAGGTACGAACCAGGTTGAGGCGTGGCCGTTTGCCATCGAGATATTCGAGCAGGGCGATGATCGGCTGTTCGCCGTCGTCGAGCGTGACGTAATCGAAGTAATCGAAGACCCGGGCTTCCTTCAGTTCGCGTAATTCGGTATTGACATAGCCGCCGCCGAGGACGATGACGATGGCCGGGTCAATCAGCTTGATGGTTTGCGCGATGCGGAAGGCGGCATAGACCGAACCGGGGAAAGGCACGGAAATCAGCACCAGATTCGGCTTGCTGCGGTCGACAGCAATTTTGCTCAAATTTTGCAAAGTGCTATCGACCAGTGTTGGCGGCGCGGCGAGCGCTTTGGCCATCGGCTCGAAACTGGCCTGGCTCTGCGCCAGCGATTCGGCGTAACGGACGAACTCGAAGCGCGAATCGACCGCCTCACGCAGTACATCGGCAACATCGTTCAAATACAAAGTGGCGAAATGCCGCGCCCGGTCCTGCACGCCGAGCGCGCCAAAAGCCCAAGCCAGCGGATCACCACCTTCGTCGTCGATGAAGGCGTCGAGCGATTCAAAACGCGGCCCCTCGGGCAGAAAATTACGGCCGCAGATGCGATGGCCGATGGACGGGTCGCGCCCCTGCAGGAAGGCCACCGCCGGGGTAATCGTGGCCAGATAACGGTCGATCTGCTCATCAAAACAGTGCAGGCTGGCCGAGCGTTTTTTGGCCGGAACGGCTTTGACCCGCGCGTGCATTTCACGCAAACCGGCCGGCGAAAAGAGTTCCAGCACCAGCTTGAGCGCAATGTCCTCCTGCGTTGCGGCTACGCCCCGCGAGCGGAGAAAACCCGTCAGATAGGCTGTCGACGGGTAAGGCGTGTTGAGCTGCGTCATCGGCGGGATGATGGATAGAACGCGGAGCGGGCTGGTGGGCTGGGTCATTTTTTTAATTTACATGGATGGACAGGATGAGCAGGATGAAAGCGAATCCTGTTTATCGATGTTTGAGCGCTTTGCTTTTTGGTGTTGGGCAGGAATGGTCAGCGGCATCGCCACCAAGGCAATTGCTACGGTCAACCGGGTTTTTGGGCAAAAAACGGCAAGCTTAGGCATCGGGCGTTGCCTCACCCCAGACGCGGGCCAGGGTGGTCTGGATTTTTTGCTCGAAACGGCTGATCAGTTCACGGTTGGCGGCAACCAGCGCTTGCTCGACTTCAATCTCGGCGACGATGGCTTGCTGGGTGGCGAGGGGTGGGAGGGGGATTTCAGTCGAGAACAGTTGAGTACGGTTGACTTTTGGAATGCTCGTTCGCTCGTAGTAGCAACGAATGCGGTCATTGAAAGCATCTGAGAGCATGTATGTCGCGAGATAGGTGATTTGAACTTTGGTGTTATCGAGAAGCAATGGGTACATGTCAGAGCTGCAATAGCCGCAAAGATTAACAACGGTTAGCTTGTTGAGGTAAGGACGAATTTTGCTGTAGAGAAGTCGCTCGCCGTTGAAGGCATATACAGGACCGTTCACTCGCTGGCTTCCAGCGGATTGATTCTTTAGCAGCTTGCCAGTACTGGATTCGATACTGTCAGCTCCGAAGTAAGAAAGCGTGAGGTTAACGTCTGTAGTGATAGCACCCCCAACCGAACAGATTTGTCCCAGAGTCACAATCGGCCAGTCGGGATGAATCGGAATATGGGGGCGGTAGTGGTCGAGGACGGCGCGGGCGCCGTTGATGACTTTCTGGTAACCCTCAATCTCCGCTACGATTTCCTTCTGCACTTCCAGCGGCGGCAGGGGGATTTCCATTTCCTTCAGCAACGAATAGTGGCGCTGATAACCTGCACTTTCCAACGGCCTTGCACGCATGACTTGAAACAAAAATCTTGGGTCAAGCGCATCTACAGTTTGAAGAATTTTGATTCCGTCCGCGCCTTGAGCGAATGGCGCATCTACGAGTTTTACAGCACAGGTGTGGTCACCGAAAATAACGAGCGGTTTGACGGGATAAACTAAAGCAGATTCATCATTGATCCAGCCCGCGATTTCATCTTGGGATTGATCGATGATGGGAAAACGTCCGCTGGTGCCAAAAGCGGTTTTCTGAATTTTGCACGGCGGTGTAACGGTTTCGATTAACTCCTGAATTTTGTGCCAAGGGTAACTGCCGGTTTGCGGTCCTCCCACCCGATACCGCTCCCCACTCAAGTTGTAATCCCCATTCGCCGCAATTTTCTCTTTCGGCACGACGAGGGCGAGGCCACGTTCAATCAGGGCATTCAACATGGATGGGCAGGATGTTTGGTTTTCATCCTGAATATCCTGTCCATCCCTGTGCAAAAATTCCTTTACTGCGGTCAACACGTCAGGCAGGTCATTTTTGTCGATGGCGCGGCGTTGGGCGCCGAGGCCGTAGCCGTCGTTCTCTACCTTGAAGAAGGCGATGTTCCTGGCCCGTTTGGCAAGGGATTTGTCGAGAATGAGGATCGAGGTTTTCACCCCGGAGTAGGGCTGAAAGACGCCGGCCGGCAGGGAGATGACTGCGACCAGACTATTGTTGACCAGCATTTTGCGCAGGGCGCTGTAGGCGGTCTGGCTCTGGAAGATGATGCCCTCGGGGACGATGATGCAGGCGCGGCCGGTCGGCGTCAGGTGTTCGGCCATGTAGTCGACGAAGAGCACTTCGCTGCGCTTGGCCTGGATGGAGAAGCGTTTGTGCGGCTTGATGCCGCCTTTGGGCGACATGAAGGGCGGGTTGGCGAGGATGACGTCGGCGAATTCGTTCCAGCGTTCTTCCTGCGTCAGGCTGTCGTATTCGTAGATGTGCGGGTCGGTGAAGCCGTGCAGGTAGAGGTTGACCAGCGACAGGCGAACCATATCGGGCGAGATGTCGTAACCCTTGAGCTGGGTGGCGAGCCGGCCTTTTTCGTCGGGCGTCAGCGGGCTGCTTTCCGTCGCGGTGCGCAGGATGTGCTTGTAGGCAGAAATGAGGAAGCCGGCGGTGCCGCAGGCTGGGTCGAGGATGACTTCGCCTTTTTTCGGGGCGAGCACTTCGACCATGAAGTCGATGATGTGGCGCGGCGTACGGAACTGGCCGGCGTCGCCTTGCGCGCCGAGGACGGAGAGCAGGTATTCGAAGGCATCACCGAGGCGTTCGGAATGGTCGTAGCTGAATTCGTCGATGATCTTGAGAAAGCTTTTTAGCGTTTCCGGGTCGCGGTAGGGCAGGTAGGCGTTTTTGAAGATGTCGCGAAAGAGCGGCGGGATGCCGGGGTTCTGCGGCATGGTGGCGATGCCTTCGCCGTAGAGGCCGATCAGTTCATGGCCGCCAATGCCGGGGCTCATCAGCTTGGCCCAGCCGTAGCGGGCGAAGTCGCCGGTGAAAAACTTGCGCTTGCCGCCCAATTCTTGGGCTTCGGCGTCCATGTCGTCCATGAACTTGTAGATCAGGGCGATGGTAATTTGTTCGACTTGTGATTTGGGGTCGGGCACTTTGCCAACGAGAATGTCGCGGGCAGTATCGATACGGCGTTTGGTGTCGGTGTCGAGCATCAGGAGAGGCGTTTTACGTTATTGGCGGCAAGTAGGCTGAGCATTTGGGTGATGGCGAATTCTGATGGGCAGGCGTGAGTGGAATTCCGTCAAATTCGACAGGAATAGTGCTGGAAAAAAGCCTAAACCCCTCGAATTCGAGGGATTTAAATAGGGCGAATTCGCCACAATTAAAAAGCTATATGCAACCTGATGTTGAAAACAAAGGAAAAGCTTTGGCCGAAGCGTTTGCTACTTTGTACAAAAGTAGCTTGGCTTCGTCGACTAGCTCGGCACAAAGAGGGCCGGGCTGACGCCGAAGAACTTGCCAAGCTTGCCAGCCAAAGTCGCGCTAATTTTGCGCTTTCCGGCCAGAATCGCCGAAAGGTTGCTTTGCGGCACGATGGCGCTCAAGTCTTCCTGATTCAGGCCACGGGCTTCAATCAGGAAGCGAAGCGAATCCTTGGGGGCGGCAGGTTCGATGGCGTAGTGTTCACGCTCGTACTTGGAAACCACGTCGCCGAGAAGTTCGAGCAAGCCAGAGAGCGCGTGGTCTTCATCGTCGCCGACGACATCGAGCAAGGAGTGCATTAAGGCGACCATTTGTTCGTAAGCCGCCGCGTTATGAATTGGACGGAGATGAACCATCGCATCGAATGCCGTCCAAGAGGATTGGATGGCTCGAATGTCGAATTGGGCATGGGTTGCTGGCATGATTAGACCTTTCCTTTTCGGTATTGCTTGCACCAGTCATCGTACTCACGGTGCGTCATGACTTCACGAACATAGATGCGCTTTGCTCTGTACTGGACGATGACTACAACGCGGTAGTTGTTCCCCGCGACGTCGAACACGACAAAAGGTGGCACATAGTCGGCTGAGTTGTAGAACTCACGGATGTGACCAAAGTCCCTGAAATCAGTTTGCTCAACAATCGAATGCCACTGGCGCAAAGCCGATTCCGCAGCAGGGTGTTTCTGCCAGAAGTCAAGAAGCATTTTGATTGAGATGATATGCATCGTCTGATTATATCGATTTGATATAAACGGTCAATGGGGAAACGAGATTCCAACCAGACGATACGATTTTCTGGCTTAGGCCGAAAACTGGTTCAAGGAAACGTAGTCCTTGATGTAGCTCGGGATCAACGCACGGTATGGCTCCGGCACGGCTTTGAGGTCGCGGCTTGAGAAGGTGGCGTTGGTGGCGAGGTCGGTGTATTCGCCGCTTTCGATGATGTGGCGAATCTGGTCGCTGCTGGCGTAGGCTTTGAAGTAGTTTTTCAGCGCCGGGATGGCGGTGGCTTCGGTCGGTTTGTAGTCGGCGACGAACTTGGCGAATTCTTCTTCAAGCAGCTCATCTTTTGATTTGAAGCGCGGAATGAGGCCGAAGATTTTTTCGATGATTTCGCGCAGGCCAAGGCGACGATCGACGGCGGCGGCTTTGCGTAGTTTGTCGATGTTGTAGAACTCGTTGGGCTGGTCGAAAATCTCGCGATTTACGTAGTCGACCGCAGCATCCCAGTGGCCGGCTTCAACGGCGGCGCTGACGGTGGGATTTTCGCGCAGGGTGTCCTCGAATTTTTCGTAGAACATGCGGTCGATCTTCATGCCTTCGTAACCGATGGTTTCTTCCTGAACGCTGTAGATCAGGTCGTTGCCGTGGTGCTCGTAAGTCACGGCGGGGCGGGGTGGTTCGCCGCCGAATTTTTCGCCTTCGCTTTTGAGTTCGGGCAGTTTGAGCACTTCGTCGTAATTGAACTCTTCCTCGAAATATTCGCAATTGGCGAAGAAGTCGAAGAGTTTGTAGGCGGTTTTGCGTGGTGCTTTGATGCTGTCCTTGAGGGCCGGGTCGAATAGCTGCTCAAGGAAATTGTGCTTGCGGGTGCCGCGCCCCTTGATCTGGATGAAGTCGGTCGGTGAAAAGATCGGCCGAAACAGGCCGAGATTGAGCAGGTCGGGGCAGTCGTAGCCGGTGGTCATCATGCCAACCGTGACGCAGATGCGGGCTTTGCTGGTTTTGTAGTCGGGCAGGAAGTTGGCCGAGCCGAGCAGATTGTTGTTGGTGAAGTTGATGGTGAATTGCTGGGCGTCGGTAATTTGCGAGGTGACCTGCACGGCAAAGTCGGACTGGTATTTGCCGGGGAACCCGTGGTCGGCCATCAGGTTGAGAATCTGGGCAATTTTGCCGGCGTGGTTCTGGCTGACGGCGAAGACGATGGATTTGCCGATTTCGCCGCTGATCGGGTCGCGCAGGGCATGTTCGAGAAAGGTTTTGCAGAAAAGCTGGTTGGTGGCGTCGGAGAAGAACTTTTTCTCGAAGTCACGTTGCTTGAATTCATCCTTCTGGTCTTCGCCCTGATCGTCCTTGAATTCAACGACGAAGCCTTTGTCCGAGAGCAGTTGCGTAGTGATTTCGCTGCGCGCATCGACGACGGTTGGGTTGATCAGAAAACCCTCCTTGACGCCGTCGAGCAGCGAGTAACGGAAGGTCGGCTGGCCGTCGTCGCAACCGAAAGTGCGGTAGGTGTCGAGCAGCAGGCGGCGCTCGAATTCGCGCGGGTCTTTGCTGCTCGGCTTGGCCTTGTCGAATTTTTTCAGGTAGTCGCGTGGCGTGGCGGTGAGGCCAAGTTTGTAGCCGATGAAGTAGTCGAAGACAGCGCGGGCGTTGCCGCCAATCGAGCGGTGCGCTTCGTCGGAAATCACCAGATCGAAATCGGTCGGCGAGAACAGTTGCTGGTATTTGTTGTTGAAGAGCAGCGATTGAACGGTGGTGACGACGATTTCCGCATGCCGCCAGTCGTCGCGGCTTTCTTTGTAGATCAACGTTTTGTAGTCGTTGGCGAGCGACTTGGCGAAGGCTTTCTTGGCCTGGTCTTCCAGCTCCAGGCGGTCGACCAGAAAGAGCACGCGGCGGGCGTTGCCGGTGCGCAGAAAAAGCTTGATGACGGCGGCTGCGGTGAGCGTCTTGCCGGTGCCGGTGGCCATCTCGAAGAGAAAACGGTCTTTGCCTTCACGGACGGCGCTTTGCAGCGCGAAGATGGCTTTTTGTTGGTAGGGGCGGAGGAAGCGCAGGCTGTTGCTGTCAATGAAATGCTGGCGTTCGATCGGATTTTTCCAGGCGGCTTCGCTGGCGTAGTTGGGGCGCTGGGTGAGGGCAATGTAATCATCGGCAACGGCTTCATTGATCAGTCGTTGCGGGTCGGGAATGGTTTTCTGGTAGCCGGTGACCGAGGTTGGCGTGGGAAAACTGGTAATCACATAGGGATTGCCGCGCTCCAGATCCCAGAAATAATGCAGGTTGCCATTGGAAAGGATGACAAAGCGGCAGTTTTGTGCTTTGGCGTATTTGCGCGCTTGCTCTTTGCCGACCAGCGGGCTTTTGTCTTCGGCTTTGGCTTCGAGCACGATGAAGGGAAAGCCTTTATCGTTGAGCAGCAGAAAGTCGATGTAGCCTTTCGATGATTTCTCGAAGTTTTCGCCGAGGGCATCGAGATCGGTCGATTTGATCGTAACGCTGGGTTCAAGCTGGATATTGGCCGGCGCTTTGCCAGTGGCGAAAAAGCGCCAACCAGCGGCTTCGAGCAGCTGGTTGATCTTGATGCGGGCGGTGGCTTCTTTTACGGACAATGGGGCGCCTCAGTGGGCTTGGGCCTGCGATTTAATGGTCAACGGTGACAGAAAGAGCACTTATTCGATTTGAGAGTTAACCGCAGGCGTTGTCAATGCTGTGGGGATGTTCTACTGGCCAATTTTTGCCGAATCAACGGAATTGCCGCCTGCGCGGCGCGTTCGCCTTCCATGATGGCCTCGTGGCGAGCCGTGAAGTCCCAGGATTTGACGTAGGGAATATTGGGCCGGATGACGATGTCGGCTTCGCGCAGTTCGGTCTTGCCGATCGCGCCGCCCATGATGGTGATGGTTTGCCACATGATGCCGGTCAGGCTGTCGACGGGCTGGCCTTCCGGTCGATCGGAAATATCGACCGCAATGACGAAGTCGGCGCCCATTTCGCGGGCGGCACGGACGGGGATCGGGCTGGTTAAGCCACCGTCAACATAAGTTTTGCCACGAAACTGAGTTGGCTGGAAAACGCCGGGTACGGCGGCCGAAGCGCGCACCGCCAAGCCGGTGTCGCCGGTGCGGAAGACGACGCGCTCGCCACTTTTCAGATCGGTGGCGACGGCGGCAAAGGGTTTGTTCAAGCCTTCGAGTGGGCGGTTTTTTAGTTGTTGATTGACGAAGCTTTGCAGGGCTTCGCCCTTGAGAAAGCCGCGCCCGCCGAATGTCCAGTCGGCAAAGATCGTTTCATCGAGTTGCTGGGCGATTTTCTGCATGGCGTAGGCGTCATTACCGCCGGCATAGAGCGCGCCAACGACTGCGCCGGCGCTGGTGCCGACGACGTAATCGGCAACGATGCCCTGTGACTCCAGCATCTTGATCACGCCAATATGGGCAAAGCCACGCGCTGCGCCACCGCCGAGGGCAAGGCCAATTTTTGGTTTGTGCGGTGTTGCAACGGCTGGCGTGCTGCGCTTGTCTGATCCCAGGCTGGTACAACCGGCCAGCAAAAAGAGGCTGGTGGCGAGCAGCAAGCGGCGGCTAAATGTACGGCTAATCATATTGGCTCCACATTTGGATGGGTTTCGTAGCAGACGCGTTGCTGGCCGCTGCATAAGATGTTGCCGGCGCGAAGCGGCATGAACCTGGGCCAGGCGGATCAGGCCGGTTTGTTGCCCATCAGTTCGCCCATCCGCAAGGCGCCGGCCGGTGCCCAGTCGGAATTGAAGGCAAGGCTGTCTTTCGGGAAGAGCATGACGACGGTGGAGCCGAGCAGGAAGCGACCCATTTCTTCGCCTTTTTTCAGGTTGACCGCAGCACTACCGCCTTCTGTGTCGTAACGCCATTCGCGGACGACGCCGGGGCGCGGCGGATTAACCTGGCCATGCCAGACAGTGGCCATGCTGCCAACAATCGTGGCGCCGACCAGGGCCAGCACGAAGGGCCCAAAGGCAGATGCAAAAACGCAGACGATGCGCTCGTTACGGGCAAACAGGCCGGGTACGCCGCGCGCCGTGGTCGGGTTGACCGAGAAAAGTTCGCCCGGCACGTAGATCATCCGGGTCAGCCGGCCGGCGCAGGGCATGTGGATGCGGTGGTAGTCGCGCGGACTGAGGTAGAGCGTGGCGAAGCTGCCATTCTCGAATTGCGCCGCCAGCTCGCGGTCGCCGCCGACCAGCGCAGTGGTCGAATAGCTGTGGCCCTTGGCCTGGAAAATCTGGTCGCGTGCGATTGGGCCAAACTGGCTGATCGCGCCATCGACCGGGCAGAGGAAATCCGCCTCGGCCAAGGGGCGGGCGTCAGCCTTCAGCGGCCGGGTGAAGAACTCGTTGAAGCTCTTGTAGCTGGTGATCTCCGGATTGGCCGCCTCGGCCATGTTCACGCCATAACGGCCGACAAACCAGCGAATGATGCTGGTCGTCAGACTGCCCGCTTCGGCGCTGGCCAGCTTACCGGCGAGCATGGTCAGGGCCTGCTTGGGCAGGAGATATTGAGGCAGGACGGCGAGGCGATCGGACACGATGAGTTCAGTAAAAAGGGCAACCCGCGATTATACGGGTTCGTTAAATGACGAGGCGGTTTCGCTCGATGCGTTAGTCGCCAGGGACCAGCGTTCCTTGCGCCATTTTTCCCGCTCGCCGTTGCCGGTGAAGGTCCAGGCGACCAGGCGGCTTTGCTTTTGTCCTTGTCCCATGCCGATGATGCGCGAGTCGGCGACGTGCACTTTCTGCAGTGCGGCTTCGATGTGCGGCAGATTTTCGGCCTGTGAAACTAGGCTGGTGAACCACATCACCCGTTTCGGGATGTTGGCGCTTTGTTCGATCATCCGTTTGACGAAGGCACGCTCGCCACCGTTGCACCATAGTTCGGTGCCGCCACCGCCAAAATTGAGGCGAGGCTGGGCCGCGCCGCGCTTGGCGCCCGGCTTGTTCAGGTTGTTCCACTTGCGCTGGCTAACGGCAAGCACTTCATCGGGTGAATTGTGAAAGGGCGGGTTGCAGATGCTGACATCGAAGCTTTCGCCCGCGCGCAGCAGGCCGGTGAAAACGTTGTCCCAGACTGGCTGATGCCGTAACTCGATTGCTGCGGTCAACTGCGGATTCTTGCCTAAAATCATCTGCGCATTAGCCAACGCCGCTTCGTCGATATCGACGCCAAGAAAACGCCAGCCGTATTCGGCGTTGCCGATCAGCGGGTAAACGCAATTGGCGCCGACGCCGATGTCCAGCACACGAACATCCGCCCCGGTCGGGATAATTTTCTTGTTGCAGCTAGCCAGCAGGTCGGCTACTTGATGAATGTAGTCGGCCCGACCGGGAATCGGCGGACAAAGGTAGCCCGCCGGAATTTCCCAGCCTTTGACACCGTAGTGCAGCGCCAGCAAGGCCCGGTTGAAAGCCTTGATCGCGCTCGGATTGGCAAAGTCAATGCTGGGCGTGCCGGCGGCGGTGGTG
>JBBSCQ010000011.1:0-65677 GCA_038250105.1 Burkholderiales bacterium
AGCAAACGCTTGTCGCCCGCCTTGAGCCCGGCCAGCACCTGCTCGGTAGTCGGTGCACCGGCCTCGCCGACATCGAAATCAGATTGCCGCACCAGGTCGTTGATCATCCCCTGCAGCCCCATCTGCACGCCATCTTCCGGCGCGTAGATGCGAGTCACGCCGTATTCGTGCAATTCCTTGATTTCGGAGGGCACGATCACCCCGCCACCGCCGCCAAACACCTTGATATCCGCCCCGCCGTTGGCCTTGAGCAAATCCATCATGTACTTAAAGAACTCGACGTGACCACCTTGGTAGGAGGTAATCGCGATGCCCTGTACATCTTCCTGCAGCGCGGCATTGACGATTTCCTGCACCGAGCGGTTGTGGCCCAGGTGAATCACCTCGGCGCCGGTCGCCTGCATGATCCGCCGCATGATATTGATCGAGGCATCATGACCATCAAACAGCGCAGCCGCTGTGATGAAACGCAGCTTGTTCTTGGGTTTGTAGGGCAGGAGTTTCTTGGCAACGGAAAGATCGGTCATGGCGGCTGTCTCTTCTGTTATGAATTGGAAGCCGCCATGGTAAAGCTCTTTTAGCTTATGCGCATTGTCACGACAGACGACAATCATGCAAATTCCGCCAAGATGGTAGAGTGCTACGGTCAACCTTAAAAATTAAGCAAAATGCTGCAACGCACCATTATGAACTCCCGAGAGCGCTCGCAAACCACTGTCGCCAATGGCTTTGTTATCGGCATGCTGGCCGGCCTGGCGCGCCGGGGAATTGACAGTCAGCCGCTCGTTTCTGCCGCTGGGATTGATCTTGCAGACACCGACAGCCGGATTCCGATTGCTCGCTATGCCGCGCTTTATAATCAGATCAACCATGCGCTCGACGATGAAGGCTTCGGCCTTTTCGCCCAACCCATGCGTCTGGGCAGCTTTGAATTTCTTTGTCGTGGCATGCTCAGCGCGCCAACTTTGGCGGAGGCACTGCAGCGAGCCAGTCGCTTTCTTCACATCGTATTGCCGGATCTGGCCATTGACGTTCGCCGCTCTCACGGTCGAGCCGAATTATTGATTTTCGAGACAAGGCGCCTGAGCGAAAACCCGGATGACCCCGGACGAATTTTCGCTTTTGAATGGCTGCTTCGTCTCCTGCACGGCCTCAGTTGCTGGCTAGCAGGTCGTGGACTGGCGCTGGATAGCGTTATTTTTCCCTACCACCGGCCGGAACATGCCGAAGACTACGCGCTGATTTTTACCGAAGACTCGCGCTTTGCCCCGACGCTCGCCAGCGGCGTCGGCACACTGGTGGCAAGCTTTAATGCCAACTTTCTTGACCTGCCAATTCGCCGTGATGAAGCGGCACTCGACGCATTTCTTGAGGGCGCGCCAGGCAAGATCACCACGCTTTACCGGCGCGACCGCGAAATGGTTATCCGCGTGCGCGATTTACTGCGCGCGGCGCTGCCAACGACACTCAGCCTCGACGATATCGCCAACCGGTTACATCTTTCCCCACGCACTATCCACCGCCGACTGGAAGATGAAGGCTCAAGCTTTCGCGGCATCAAGGATGCACTGCGCCGCGATATGGCGCTGGCCCGCTTAACCAAAACAAAAGATGCCATCGCCGATGTCGCAGCCGATTTGGGCTATGCCGACACCTCAGCCTTTTATCGCGCATTTGTTGAATGGACGGGAATGGCGCCGATACATTACCGGCGCAAGTGGGCCGAAAAGAAACTGGTGGAATAAGACAAGCAGGAGAAAACCATCAACTACCAACCTGCCAAGCGCCCATAAAAAAAGCCCCGTGAAATTCACGGGGCTTTGCATTTCAGAAAATCTGAAAAATTACTTGGTCTTCTTGGCAGCGGCAGTCACTGCTTGGGTAGCAGAAGCCACATTGGCTTGAGCTGACTCAGCAAATTGCTTGGCCATTGTGTTCATGTTGCCGAAAGCAGAATTGGCAGCGTTGATTGCCTGCTGAATCGCAGCAACAGCACCTTCAGAACCAACCGGAGCGGACTTGGTGGCTTGTTCGATCAGGCCGGTAACGGTCTTCTGGAAATCGCCGAACTGAGCTTCGACCATTTTGGCGAATTCTTGCTGGGTTTCGGTAGAGATTTCGTAGACTGAACGAGCATAAGCAACAGCCTTGTCGACAGCCGGCTGAGCCAGCGAAGACTGAACAGCAACAGCTTCCTTAGGATCCTTGGCACCCATCACAGCCTTAACGCCAGAAACAGAATCTTCCAGGGTGGCGCGGGCGGTGTTCAGGTTCAGCGCAGCAATGCGCTCGGCAGAAGCCAGTGCGGTATTTGCAACAGACAACAGGGAGTCAACGGTAGCTTTGTTGGCAGCGGCGAATTTTTCGGTATTGATGGTCATGGAAGTCTCCTGAAATTTAGATGTGGATTAATTGTGTTCAGACCTGAGTATAGCGCACTAAATATCACAATGGTGCACTGCAGCAATTATATTTTTAAAAATTCTTCCCCCCCCCAGCGAGCTTACGCAACTTTATCGATTTGTATCAATCTGTTTCCGCCGGGTCAAAGCCTCAACTTATTGGCGCCACTGACGTTATTAGACTCATGGCAATAATTTTCTGCCAGGACAAGTAAGGAGCAGCCATGTCAAACTTCAACCAACAGAATCTCGACTCACTCGGCGCATCTGCCAGCAGAGCTGCGGCTTATCTGGACGCTTGCGACGAAGGTGCCAAGGATGTTCGACTTGACCCAACCTACTATCTGGCCTGCGGCAATCTGCTCAAGCAGATTTTTTCCCTGCTTGATGCATACAACGAATTCCCCAGACTGCTCGAACACTCCGCCGCCGCCCGCGATGTCGCGGAATCGATAACAATTGGCTACAAAATTGAAACCAGTCGCTTGGGTTTTTATCCCGAACTTTCCGTCCTGATGAATCGCGCCGCCGCCTGAGTGATGCCCACTGGTTGAGGCACAAACAGGGGGATCGAGTCAGACTGTCGGGTGTTGCCGAAAAAAAGTACAGCCAACCGATAACTTTCGGCTTTACTCGTAAGAAATAAACAGTTAAAAACTGCGGCAGACTCAATTGGAGAACCCCATGCCCGAAAATGAACAAAATGAACAACCCGCAGAGAATGAACAAACCGCAGATACCGAACGAATGTTGGTAGCCGCAATGGGTGGCCTGACACCGCATCAGTTTCTGGTTGAATCATCGCTGGCCGAATCCGCAAATATCGAAGAGCGCAAAGCGGCCATTGCAAAAAATCGAGAGCGTGCATTAAAGCTTTTGGCGGCCATTGAAAAATCGATGAGCTAAACCCAGCGCCGGGCATGATGGAAAAATCGTCATGCCGAGCCAGCAGACAATGCAAAACAAAAAGGGCCAATTCCTTCCACAGGAATTGGCCCTTTAAAATTTTGGTGCGCCCGACACGATTCGAACGTGCGACTTCTACCTTCGGAGGGTAGCACTCTATCCAGCTGAGCTACGGGCGCTTGGGTCAAACATTACAGCGAATGCAATTGTCACTCATCGTGACTTGAGGCAACATTCAATTCACTGCAACAAGTAATTTTCATCGGGAAATCCCGATGAAAAACCTTGGGGAGGCAGAATTCTACCTTTAGCAGACTGTCGCGTCCATGTTGATAGGACTTGCACTTTTTCACCATCCATTATTTTGCCGAAAAAACACTGATGACCGCACTTATCGATCACGAGCTTTCTCATGATGACTTACAGAAAGTGATGTCGAGCATTGACATCCCTGCCTGCCCGAGCATTGTCGCAGATGCGATGCGGGAAGCCCAAAAGGATGAACCAGATATTCGCCGCCTGGCTGATCTGATTAGCAACGATGCTGGAATGTCTGCTGCCGCGCTGAAACTGGCGAATTCGGCGATTTACGGCGCGGGGACGAAAATATCCAGCGTTCGCAAGGCCGTCGACCGCCTGGGAACGAAAAATATTGTCTGCGTTGTCGTTTCAGTGGCGCTTCGGGCCAGTATGAGCGGGGTGCCGGCCGCTTGGCTTGAGGCGTTCTGGAAGCGGACGACCTTGCTGGCGATTGCGACCAGCGTGATCGCCCGGCGTCAGTTTGGCATTTCACCGGATGCGGCTTACACCTACGCCTTGTTCCACGACGCGGCGATCCCGATGATGATGCGTCGTTTCCCGAATTATGCCGAGGTCGTTGAGGCGGCTCGTCGTGAGGGAAAAATGCTGACGACGGCGGAGGAAGAATATTTCCCCTGCTCTCACCCAATCGTCGGATCGCTGCTGGTGCGCAACTGGGGATTACCGTCTATTTTGGGGCAGGCCATTCGCTTTCATCACGAAGCGGATGCCTACGACCTCCCCGACCGCACGCTACCCGGCGGTGCGTTGGCATTTATTGCCGTCACGCAGGTTGCCGAACACTTGATGGCAGAGGTTCTAAATGATCAAGACCTCGAAGTCGGTGAGCAACTGTTCGAGAAAGCTATCGACTTTCTTGGGATTTCAGAAACGGATCTTGATGATTTGCGGCAACGGGTGAGCGCCGTCATTGAAGGCGAATCCGCTTAAAAGCGTTCAGTCAAAAAAGGTACGTGCTGCTTCGAAGCGCTGGGCGTAGTAGCGATCATTCAGACGGTCGATTCGTACTCGACCATTGGTCGAGGGCGAATGGATGAAGCGTTCGTCACCGAGATAGATGCCGACGTGGGAAAACGATCGGTTGAGGGTGTTGAAAAAGACCAGATCACCCGGCCGTAATAATCGCCGCTCGATGGCCCGGCCATTACGCGCAATGTCGGCGGCGCTGCCCTGCACTTTCAGACCTGCAGCGCGGCCATAGATGTAGCTGACCATGCCACTGCAATCCAGCCCGGCTTCAGGATTCTTGCCGCCAAACCGATAACCTGTATCAATCAAGCCGAGGGCGTAAAGCGCGACTTCGTTGCCACGCTCGCTGATCGCCAAGGGCGCTTGCGCTATAGTTTCACCCGACGTCACCGGGCGAGGTGCCGGGCCGCTACAAGCCGCGAGTAGAATCACCACCAGCCCAACAGGGAGTAGTGCAGGAATACGCATTGAGTTAACGCACTTTCTTCAGAACATATTACAAGTTACCGTTTTTACAGGAATTTTCAAGGCCATGAACTTACAAAATTCGCAATTGCTACGGTCAACCAACTTTATTGACGGAAATTGGGTTAACGCCGACAACCAAGCGACGCTAACCGTTCTCAACCCGGCCACCGGCGTCCCGCTGGCCGAAGTGCCGCGCTGTGGGAGCAGCGAAACCCGCCGCGCCATCGAGGCAGCAAACGCGGCCTGGCCGGCCTGGCGTGCCTTGACCGCCAAGCGCCGGGCACAACTGCTGCAAGCCTGGTTCAAGCTGATCATCGACAATACCGACGATCTGGCCCAACTGATTACCGCCGAAGGGGGCAAGCCGCTGGCCGAAGCCAAGGGCGAAGTGATCTATGGCGCTTCCTTCATCGAGTGGTTTGCTGAGGAAGGCAAGCGCGCCTACGGTGAGAGCATTCCCAGCCCGGTCGCTGACAAGCGCCTGCTTGTCATCAAACAACCGATTGGCGTCTGCGCTGCGATCACACCGTGGAATTTCCCGCTCGCCATGATCACCCGCAAGGTCGCGCCAGCGCTGGCCGCCGGTTGCCCGGTGGTAGTCAAACCGGCCGAGCAAACACCGCTCACCGCTTTCGCCTTGGCGGTGCTGGCCGAGCAGGCAGGCTTTCCGCCCGGCGTATTCAATGTCATCACCGGCAACCCGGTTGAAATTGGTGGCGAACTGACCGCCAACCCGATCGTCCGCAAGCTTTCCTTCACCGGCTCGACTGCCGTTGGCCGCCAGCTGATGGCGCAATGCGCGCCGACGGTGAAGAAAGTGTCGCTGGAACTCGGCGGCAACGCGCCGTTTATCGTTTTCAACGATGCCGACGTCAATGCCGCGGTCGACGGTGCTTTAATCGCAAAATACCGAAATGCCGGCCAGACCTGCGTTTGCGCCAATCGCTTTCTGGTGCAGTCGGAAATATACGAAGCGTTCGCCAGCCGCTTTGCCGAGCGCGCCGGTGCCATGAAAGTCGGTGCCGGCACCGAGGTGGGCGTTGCACTGGGACCACTAATCAACGCGGCGGGGCTAGCCAAAGTGGAATCACACGTCGCTGATGCCGTCAGCAAGGGGGCTCGCGTGCTGTGCGGTGGAGATCGCCATGAACTCGGCGGCAATTTCTATCAGCCCACCGTATTGGCTGATGTAACGACCGCAATGAAAGTGGCACGCGAAGAAACTTTCGGCCCAGTGGCGCCAATTTTCCGCTTTGATACCGAAGCCGAAGCGATTGCGCTGGCCAACGATACTGAATTCGGCCTCGCCGCCTATTTCTTCACGCGCGACATCGGCCGCTGCTGGCGAGTCGGCGAGGCGCTGGAATACGGCATGGTCGGCATCAATACTGGGTTGATTTCCAACGAAGTAGCCCCCTTTGGCGGCATCAAGCAATCCGGCATCGGCCGCGAAGGCTCGAAATACGGCATCGAGGATTATCTCGAAGTGAAATATCTCTGCTTCGACATCAACGGCTAGCCCATGCCCAAACTCATCATCATCGCTGCCCTGGCGGGCATTGCCATCCTGCTCTGGCGCAACTGGAGCCAACACCGGCGGGGGGCATTTATCGACAACTTTCCCTACCAGCGCTGCCTCGACAAACGCTTGGCCGAGCGCCGGCCGGAACTGACTGCCGAGCAGCGCAGCGAGGTCTTCGTTGGCCTGCGCGATTACTTCCAGCTTTGCCGCATTGCCCGCCGACGCATGGTCGCCATGCCCTCGCAGGCGGTTGATGATGCCTGGCATGAGTTCATTCTGTTCACCCGCCAGTACAACAAATTTTGCCGTCACGGCTTCGGTCGCTTCTTGCACCACACCCCAGCCGAGGCAATGAGTTCGCCCACGCAGGCGAGCGCTGGCATTCGCCGCGCCTGGCGCCTGGCCTGCGCCATCGAAAAGATCGACCCGAAAAAGCCCGAGCGCCTGCCCCGACTATTTGCCCTGGATGCAACGCTGGCGATTGCCGGCGGCCTCATCTATCAACTGGATTGCCTGGCCGCCAGCCAAGGTGCCGTGGGAAGCGGCTACTGCGCCAGCCATATTGGCTGTGGTGGCGGCTGTTCCGGCGATTCAGGCAGCTCAGACGGCGATGGCGGTGGTTGCGGCGGTGACTAAAGGGCTAAGGCAGCGGTGGGGTATAAACCATGACGCGATTTCGGCCTTCGTTTTTGGCCATGTAAAGCGCTATATCAGCGAACTGGGTCAGCTCATCCGGCGTTCGGCCGTGATCCGGGTAGCCTGAAACACCGAGCGACGTGGTCACCTTCAAGTCGGAATTCCCGAAATGGACAGTAATATCGGCAATTTTGAGCCGCCAGCGCTCAGCCCGGTCGGCCGCCACACTCAATGGCATGCGCGGCATCAGGACAACAAACTCTTCGCCACCGTAACGGCAGAGAATATCTTCGTGGCGGATATCCGCCTGCAGGGTTGCTGACAACATGCGCAGCACTTCGTCACCCGCCAGATGGCCATAGGTGTCGTTGATCTGCTTGAAATAGTCGAGATCAAGGAGCACCAAGGCCAGCGGATAGCCCTCGCGGCGTGATCGCGACAACTCGCGCTCGAGCACTTCATCGAGATAACGGCGATTGAAACAGCCGGTCAAGCTATCGCGAATCGCCTGTTCCTTTAGCGCCACTTGCAGGTGTTCAATTTTCTCCAGTTGATTGCGCAAACTTTCGTTAGCCAACCGTAACTGGACTTCTGCAGCGCGCCGCTCGGAAATGTCGCGCGAGACGCCAAGAATGGCGGAGGGCACTCCCTGATCATCAAGCAGAAAGCTGGCCACCACTTCCGAAGAAACAATCGTGCCATTTTTGTGCGGCTGATCGATCTCGGCCATTGAGGACAGCGCTGTCGTATCGCCCTGACTGATTCGCTGCAAATGCGTCTGCAACATCGCCAGCATTTTCTGATGTGATTCAGGCGTCAGCGTTTCGGCCAAACCTTGCTGCATCACCTCGGCCGGCGTAAAGCCGCGCACCCGTTCAATCGACGGGCTGACGTAGGTAAAGTGCATGCTGGCCAGATCAAGCGTCCAGATCACATCCTTGCTTTGCTCGGCAAGGCGACGATAGCGCTCCTCACTGTCGCGGAGCGCTCGTTCAATGGCCTGCCGCGATTCAATTTCTTTATTCAGGCGCAGATTGAGGCGAGCAAAATAGGCAGAACTAATCATCAGCAATAAAAAGACCGTCGCGCCGGCCACCAGCAATGACCAGAACCAAACTGGCAAGTTGTAGCGTGGCGCAGTTTCGTAGATCAGACCGTTCAGGGAAAAACTGGCGGGCAACATGCCAAGCTCGGCATAGGTCTGGCCGATATGCTGCCAGCGCGTCGCTGACATCTGGCCAATCTCGACCAACTCCGGCTGCATCAGGCGCTTTATTTCCATCGCCTCAAACAGCAGATGCGCCTTGCTGTGACGAGTCGAATATTGTTTGAGAATCAGATCTGAAACTTCGTCCGGGTGTTCCAGCGCATAGGTCCAGCCGCGCAGGACAGCGGCCCGGAATCGATCCACTTCCTCCGGCGCCGCAAGTACAAGGCTTTCTGCGGTGAACAGCGTATCGCCGTAAAAATTAATGCTGGCCGCCTTCGGTGTGTAGGCGATGTAGGGAAAACCGGCCTGACGCAGCAAGAAAGGTTCGTCGGTCGAATAACCGGAAATCGCATCGACCTGACCGCTAAGCAAATCGGCCGGGTTGAAATTGTGTTGCACCGTGGTGAAGCGCTCAACGCCCTCACGCTTCAGGTAGGCCATCAACTCTGCTTCATGTGGCAACAGCATGATACGGGCATCACTTAGCGCCTCAATGCTGGGAAATTTTCGCCGATTGGCCAGCAAGATCAGGGGCGAGTTCTGCACGATGACCGCCAATGCCACGACTGGTTTGCCTTGCGCCCGCAGCAACGCCAGTTCCGAAGCCGCAACACCATAGTCTGCCTCGCCGTTGAGTACAGAAGCAATCGGGTCTTGTCCGGCCGCCAACTCGCGCAGGCTAACCTCGAACCCGGCCTCGCGGAAGAAACCCTGTTCAATCGCCGCGTAATAGCCGGCAAATTGGAACTGATGCTTCCAGTTCAGTTGCACAGAAACCTTCTCCAGCGCGAATGCTGGGGAAAGAGTCAGTAACAGACAGAGGGTAGCAAAAAGGCGCATATTGGGATTATGGCAACACTACTTAGACACAGTTTGAATTATTTATGATATATGCGGCCACTGCCGCCCGATCCACTCGATCGCGGATTGGCCACATTGTCGAACATATTCCAGCCCTGATGCTGCGCGTAGCTGAACAGAAGAAGGGCGAGGATACCGGTGATCAGGTTAAAGTTCTTGAACATCAGTCGTCCGCATCCGCATCGCCACTGCTCGCTGGCGCATGGTCACTTTCGGCCCATCGCCTGGCTTCAAAAGCGGCATGGCGCAAACGGGTAATGACCGGGAAGATGACCAAAAAAAGCATCACCAGCACAAAGTTCGACCAGCCAGTACCACCACTTAAGACCTCAATCGTATCGCCCACCGGCACCGGCTTTTCTGCCGACATATCCGGGTCGACCGCAACGTAGTAGGTGCCGGGCGGAATATCGAGGAAAACGATCTCGTCTTGGTTGCTGCCCTCGGTCCAATGGCCATCGTCATAGCCCTGATAAAAAGACAACTCGCGCGCCGCTGGCCAGGCTGCACCAGTCACCTTGTTAACCAGCAGCATTTCCAGGCCGATCCAGTTATTGTCGAGCGTGGTCTTGTTGCGTACCGTGATCTTGCGCGACTGGTCACGAATCTCGAAATCACGTGTCTGCAGCGTATCCTCAGTCATCTGTGGTGAAAACAAAAGTTCCTGCCGAAGCAGCGAATGTCCACTTGAAATAAAGAAGAAAAATGCCTGGGCGAGCATGGCAAACAGCGCCAGCTTCCAGAACAGTTTGCACACCCGCCGATGGCTTTCTTCCCAGGGATTTGGCTGGTTGGCAAAAATACCGATGGGCGCTGGCAGCTGGCCCGGCAGATTGAAAGCCTGGGCAATTGCCGCCGGGGCGACATAAACGCCTTGCGACCAGGAAAGCTCATTGGCCGTCGATTCACGCGACAGCATCAAAGGCGGTGCGACGTAATCGACTACCCGGCTGGTTTCGCCCCGCTTGACGCGCCAAGTGAATTCGCCGGCTACCTGAATAACTTCGGCCGAGGCGGTCGAAGCGTAATGTTTGAAGCTGTGGCCACTCCAGCGCACGGCGGCGAGCTCCTGTGCGCCACTGCCGGCCGGTGGATTCGACAGCACGTCGGCAATATTCCAGTGGCCGTTGTATTCGGTCAGCCAACGGTAGCTGCCATTTTCTGCCGCCAGCAGATATTCCCGCCAGTTGTAGGCAATACCCTCGACTTTGCTTTGTTTAACCAGAAAACCAATTACTTCGACCGGCTTGCCTTCCAGTAACCCCTTGCTGCCGATCGGCAGGCGCGGGCTATATTTCTCGTCGCGATTGCCGAGTGCCTTGGAAAGCAACTTGTAGTTCAAATCCGCCGTATCGACCACCGCACCACAACTGGCGCACCCGACAGCGAGAATCTCTTTTGAGCGCGCCTGCATCGGCGCACCGCAGTCTGGACATCGGAAAACTTTCGCCGCAACCGTATGGCTCGGAATCGGCATCCCGACCCGCAGATTACTCAACTGCAACGAGGCAAAAGCAACCGCTTCGCCGACAAAGAGTAGTGGCGGTGTTTCGGAATAATCGAGCGTGGCGAAATTTGCCTTGTTTCGCAGGTCGACCGTAGCAACCGGATAACCGGCGCCCACCTTGAACGGCAACTCACCCTGGCCGGCAACGCAGCTTGCTTCTTCAATATTGCTGACGGTCCACGCCTGGCTGGCCAGAACCAGCCTCTGCGCGATCTTCAGATCCGAAAACTTCGGCAGCACATCCTCGATGTATTGGGCAAAAGTAAGCACATACTCGCCGCCGGCTTCAGACAACCAGCCGGTTCGCATGTCGTCAAACATCAAATGCCATTCGTTCCAGATGCCCTGGCTGTACTTGAGCTGGATGCGGCCGATCAGGGCAAAATGCACGCCCTTATAGCTACCTTCCGCCCCCAGTTGCAGCGGCGAGCGATCTTCGACCAGCGCCGCCATTTTGCCAATATCTTCCAGCGCCTGATCGTGGCGGACCAGTGTGCTCTGGCAGTATTCACAGACGGCGAAAATCGACGCGGCCGATTTGAAAACAACCGGCGCGCCGCAGGAAGGGCAGGCAGCAGAATGGGCCACGAACGGTGAAAGCTCAGGTCAGTTTTTTAAGTAACTCAACTTTTTTGGTCTCAAATTCGGCTTGCGACAGAATGCCTTTTCCGACCAGACCATGCAGTTTTTCCAGCGTCGCGACAACCTCGTCGGCCGAAATTGGCGCAACAAGCGGCGCAACAATCGGCGCCGCACCCGCCGGTTGCGCGGCAGCGGCCATCGCCTGCCCCATTACCTGGCCAAAACCCACACCGGCACCCAGGCCAACGCCAATGCCGGCCATGCCACCTTCGTTCTTCGCCGCTTCGGGAATGGCGTTGGCGACCTGATACTGCGTGAAGCGCTGCATGTCGCCAATCATGTTCATGCCGATTTTCTGGTCAAGAATCTTCTGCAACTCTTCCGGCAAAGAGACGTTCTGGACAACCAGTGAATCGAGCGTCAGACCGTATTCGGCAAAGATCGGCACCATCTTGAAATGCATGGCCTTGCCGAACTCGTCCTGATTGCCCGCCATGTCGATGAAAGCCACGCCGGATTCGCCGAACAGGTCAGTCAACCCGGCAACCATGGTATTGCGCAACTGCCCTTCCAGTTCCCCGCGCGTGTAAGCGCCACGCGTACCAGAAATCTTCTGGTAGAAAACTTTCGGATCGCTCAGATGGTAGGAGTAAATACCGAAAGCGCGCATGCGGACGATACCGAAATCCTTGTCACGAATCGTGATCGGGTTCGGCGTGCCCCATTTCTGGTCAAGCTGGGTGCGCGTCGAGAAGAAATAAACATCCGACTTAAACGGCGACTCGAAGAGTTTGTCCCAGTTTTTCAGGTAGGTCAGCACCGGCAGCGTCTGCGTCGTCAGCTTGTACATGCCGGGGCTGAACACGTCGGCCACAGTGCCTTCATTAACGAACAGCGCCATCTGCGAATCGCGCACCGTCAGGCTGGCGCCATTCTGAATTTCCATTTCCTGCATCGGGAAACGCCAAGCCAGCGTGCCGTCGCCATCTTCAGTCCATTGCAGGATGTCGATAAATTGTTTTTTGATGAAATCCATCAAGGCCATAACGAACTCCTTAAAAAATTAGACGATGCAGCCGGCGTTCAAAATGCCGGTGGCGAGGGAAAGTGAAGCAAGGAAAAGCCCGGAGGCCAATTTGCCTTGGGGAATATTTTGATTGATTTGCGGTAGCGCCAGTCGAGCAGCGACATAGGTCAGCAACTGCACAACGCCGGCCACCACGCCCCAACCGATCATGGCGTAAAGGTTGTGGCTGACCGCCACCGAAACGGCAATGGGAATGGCAAAGCCGATCACCGCACCACCAAGGCTGACCGCAGCGGCATTGTTACCACTGCGAATCAAAGCCAGTTCGTTATACGGCGTGACGAAAACGTAAAGCAGCAAAAAGCCACCAAGCAAAATAATGGCTGTGGCAAAAAAACTGGCGAAGGCTGGCAGAGCGTTGATTACCGGATCGAACATGGGATCTCCCGGGCATAGGGCAATAGCGAAAGATTGTCACCGCTTGGCCAGGTTTATTCAAGCCCGGCAACACGTTGGGTTGTTCAGCGCGCCGTGGCGAGGAGGCACAAACCTTCTAGCGGCAAATTTTCTCGCACTTGGCAGGGAATGTTCAGGTGTTTGGCCAACAGAGCTGCGTTGCCGCCGGAGAGCAAACAAGTTGCGTCGGGCGCAGCAAGGCGGGAAAAAGCGCGTTCGATCGCGCCGGCCTGCGCTTCAATCGCGCCACTGACAATGGCATCGTCGGTACAGCGCGGTTGCCCGGCATGCCGCCCGTTGGCAAAAGGCAAACCGGCGGTATCGCGCGCCAGGGCGCGGTGCATCAGTTCCAGCCCGGGCAGGATCAGGCCGCCGAGAAAATTTCCCTGTTGATCCAGCGTATCAATGGTGGTCGCCGTCCCGGCCATCACCACAACACAGGCCGTTGCACACTGCGCCCGGGCGCCAAGCAAGGCACACCAGCGGTCAACACCCAATTGTTGGGGATTTTTATAGTGGTTGGTGACACCACAGCTCTTCGCCTCGGCTTTCACCTCGTGCCAAACCGGCAACCATGCGGCCAAAGCAGCGCGAATTTTTCCCGCTGCCTCAGCACCGGCGACATTGGCCAGCAGCACTTTGTCAGGACTTGGCCACTGGTCAAGCAACGCCGCCAACTGGGCCAGATCAGCATGGGCGACGGCACCTTGCGCCAGCCAGGCCTGGCCATCATGAACGCCCCATTTGATCCGGCTATTGCCGCTGTCCAGACAAACAATCATTTACCGCCCACCCCCAGGGTACTTCCTGCGGGGCGCACGCTGACGTCGCCTGAAAATATGCGCTCGATGCCCGTTGCTGTTTCCAGCAACAAGGCACCATCGTCGTCGGCGCCGAGGCAACGGCCAGTCAGCGGCAAGCCAGCCTCGCCAAGAATATCGACCGGATCGCCTTGCCAGGCATGGCGTTGCTGCCATTCTGGTTTTAGCCCCAAAAAGCCGTCGACCGCAGCAATTTCCAACACCCGATGCAGCTCGCGCAAAATAGCCGCCAGCACGACATGGCGGTCCGGCACAGTGTTCATCGCCTGACTCAAGCCCGCCACCGGTTGCGGCAGTTCTCCAGTTGGTGGCAACAGGTTCAAACCAATACCGATAATCGCCTGCGTGCCACGCCGGTCAGTTGAGAGCTCAACGAGAATACCGGCCATTTTGGCGTAGTGTTTGTCATCACCGACGCCATCACGCAGCAGCACATCGTTTGGCCACTTCAGGCAAATACCTTGCGCCCCAATGTTTTCCAGCGCACCGGCCAAACCGGCACCGACCACCAGCGACAAGCCACTCAGCCGCGCCAAGGGGCCGGGAAAACGCCAAAGCAGGGAAAATGTCAGGCTGGCCTCGGCTGCTGAAAGCCAGCTTCGCCCCCGGCGGCCGCGCCCGGCACTTTGCCGATCAGCCACAAGCACCGTGCCGGCCGGCGCACCCGCTTCGGCCCGGCGCATTAATTCGCTATTGGTCGAGTCGCACTCTTCTAGCGCATCGACGTCAAAACGCCCGGCCAGATCACCAAGCCGGGCTTTGAGGAGAACAGGATCAAGCAGCGCCATGCGGCTGATTTTACTCCGCCGCCGCTTCCTTGCCGCCGTCGATACCAAGATCGGCAATCTTCCGGGTAATCGTATTCCGGCCGATACCGAGAGCCAGCGCCGCTTCGATCCGGCGACCACCGGTATGCGCCAAGGCGCGCGAGATCAGAATCCGTTCGAAAACTTGCGACAGCAACCCATGCACATCCGGCACGCCACGCGCCAGCAAACGATCCACTTCCCCTTCCAGCGCGCCTTCCCAGTCGGAGGCCATAGCCACCTGACTAGAGTCGCGCAATTCGCCCGGCAGATCGCCAATTTCAACCAGTTGACCCGGCGCCATCACAGTCAGCCAGTGACAAAGGTTTTCCAATTGACGCACGTTGCCCTGAAATTCCAGACCACTGAGATACTTCAGCGCGGCATCGGACAAGCGTTTCGTTTCAACACTTAACTCACGCGCACTCTTCTGGAGGAAATGGCGGGTCAGTAGCGGAATATCCTCCCGCCGTTCGCGCAGTGACGGCAGGCGAATGCGGATGACGTTCAAGCGATGGAACAAGTCTTCGCGGAACAAACCCTCTTTAACCCGCGCCTCGAGATGCTGGTGCGTCGCCGCGATCACCCGGACATTGGCCTTGATCGGCGAATGTCCACCGACCCGGTAGAAATGACCATCCGACAGCACACGCAACAAGCGCGTCTGCAGTTCAGAAGGCATATCGCCAATTTCGTCGAGAAAAAGTGTGCCGCCTTCGGCCTGTTCAAAACGCCCCCGACGCTGCGCTTGCGCCCCGGTGAAGGAACCCCGCTCGTGACCGAAGAGTTCGGACTCAAGCAAATCTTTCGGGATTGCCGCCGTATTAATCGCAATGAAAGGTCTTTCTGCCCGTGGGCTATGCCGATGCAGTGCCTGCGCAACCAGTTCTTTACCGGAACCGGATTCGCCGGTGATTAGCACTGTCGCATGCGACAGGGCCAGGCGACCGATGGCTCGGAAGACCTCTTGCATGGCCGGCGCCTGACCGAGAATCTCCGGCACCAGTCCCATTTCCTCAGGCGCACCGCTTTGGTGCATTGATTCGTCGATAGCGCGCCGAATCAGTTCGATCGCCTGATCGACATCAAAAGGCTTCGGAAGGTATTCAAAGGCACCACCCTGGAAAGCCGCGACGGCACTTTCGAGATCGGAATAAGCTGTGATGATGATGACCGGCACCGCCGGGAAGCGCGTCTTGAATTCCTGCAGCAGATCAAGGCCAGACTGGCCGGGCATGCGGATGTCCGACATCAACACCTGCGGTGGCTCGGCCCCCAACTCGAGCTGGGAAATAGCCTCCGTAGCCGAGGCAAAACTCTTGTAGGGGAAGTTCTCGCGCGACAGGGCCTTTTCCAAGACCCAGCGTATTGAGCGGTCGTCGTCTACGATCCAGACTGGTTTCATAATTTATTGGCTCATCTAATCGTTAGTATGGCCAATACAAAAGCAAAAGCCAGGCCCGATAGCCGAACTCAGATCCGCTCAACCGGAAGACGCAGCGTAAACACGGTATTGCCCGGCCGGCTAACACAATCAATCGTGCCGTGGTGATGCTGGACAAAATTCTGCGCAATCGTCAGCCCCAGCCCGCTGCCGCCATCGCGCCCGGAAACCAGCGGGTAGAACATGCGCTCACGAATATTGTCAGGAATACCCGGCCCGTTATCGATCACCTTCAGCTCCAAGGCCATGCGATAGCGTTTCTTGGCCAGCGTCACTTGCCGCAGCACCCGTGTCCGGAGAATGATTTCGCCTTCACCTTCCATCGCCTGCACGGCATTGCGCGCGATGTTGAGCACCGCCTGAATTAGTTGCTCGCGATCGCCCACCAGTTCCGGCAGGCTGGTGTCGTAATCCCGCACAATTTGTAGCGAATCGGGGAACTCTGCGGTGAGAAGGCTGCGGACCCGCTCGAGAATTTCATGGATGTTGACCGTCGTCGGCAACATCGGGCGATGTGGCTGGAGCAAACGCTGCATCAAATCCTGCAGGCGATCTGTTTCCTTGATGATGACCTGGGTGTATTCCTTCAGTGACGGGTTATCGAGCTCATATTCCAGCAACTGCGCCGCGCCCCGAATACCACCCAGTGGGTTCTTGATTTCGTGGGCGAGATTGCGGATCAATTCCCGATTGGCCTGTTGCTGCTCAATCAAATGCTCTTCGCGCGTTGCCGCCAGATGATGTTCGATCGGCTGCAGCTCAAGCAGCAGCCGCACGCCAGCGGCAATCTCCGGACGCAAGGGAGTGACGGTGCAATTGATGTGGAGCATTTCGCCATCACTCCGCTTCAATTGAATATTCTGCCCGGTATAACCCCAGCTATTATTCAAGCCATTATCGAGCGCCGCTTGCAGGGTGACCGAACAGGTGCAAACCGTTGACAGTGTCTTGCCGACGACCGTGCGACCGCTCACGCCAAGCAGGTTCTCACCGGCGGCATTGATATAACGGATAAGCAGACCTTCATCAATCAGCAGCACGGCGGAAGCAAGAAGATCGAGGCCAGCAAAGGAAGCATGGGTTACATTCATAGGCATTATTGTAGCGATTTGGTTGGCTCGCATCAGCACAACTTGCGTTACTGACCCTTCGTTCATTATCATTCGGAGATTCGTCACCGATACAGGATCATGTTGAATATCAATCCCCTTCCCGCTTCAATTGTCTTTGGCGCCATCCTGCTGCTGGCTGGCTGCAAGGCAGACGAGCCACCGGCACCGGCGCAGCGTTCAGTGCTGGTCCAGGCGGTGACTGGCGGCGCTGCAAATGTCGGCATCTATACGGGCGAAATTCGCGCCCGTTACGAGTTTGACTTGGCTTTTCGCGTCGCCGGAAAACTCGCCGCGCGCCTAGTCGATGCCGGGGCGGAGATCAAGGCTGGCCAGGCATTGGCCAAACTTGACCCAACCGACCTCCAGCTCGCCGCAAACGCTGCCCGGGCGCAATTGAGCGCTGCCGAAAGCGATTTCGCCACGGCGCGCGCCGAGCGCGAGCGCTACAGTGGACTGCTTGACAAAAAATTCGTCAGCCAGGCCGCCTTTGAAGCCAAGGATAACGCTTTCAAGAGCGCCCAAGGGCGGCTCGAACAAGCCCGCTCACAAAGTCAAATCAGCGGCAATCAGGCCAGTTACGGCACGCTGAGTAGCGAATTCCCCGCCGTGGTCATCGCCGTTCTGGCCGACGCGGGCCAAGTACTGAGTGCTGGCCAAGCGGTGTTTCGATTGGCTCGGCCAGAGGAAAAGGAAGTGCTGATCGCCGTTCCCGAAAGCCGGGTGGCCGAATTTAAAGCCGCCAAAATGATTGCGGTCAACCTTTGGGCCGACCCGAAAATCAGCATGGCCGGTGAACTGCGCGAACTATCTCCAGCGGCCGACCCGGCGACACGCACCTACGCCGCCCGCATTCGCATTCACAACCCCCCGCCTGAAGTGCGCCTCGGCATGACTGCGCGCATCGTGCTGGATGCCGCCGGTGATGGCCGGCTAGTCGTACCTCTGGGCGCGGTTGTCGACCAGGGTAACGGGCCATTGGTCTGGGTGGTTAGCGCCGGCAAAGCCAATCCACGCACGGTCAAGGTGGCGCAATTCGGCGAGACCGGCGTGACCATCACGGAAGGGCTGCAAGCCGGCGAACTGGTGGTCATTGCTGGCGCCAGCAAGCTGGTACCCGGGCAAGCGGTCGAGGCCAAAACTGCCCCAGCACCCGCCCAGCAGCGCTAAGTGATGAGCCAGCGCTTCAATCTGTCGGACTGGACCCTGCACCACCGCACACTGGTCGGTTTTTTCCTGCTCGCCATCGCCATCATGGGGATTTTCGCCTACGGCAAGCTCAGCCAGGCAGAAGACCCGCCGTTCACCTTTAAGCTGATGGTGATCCGCACCCAATGGCCGGGCGCAACGGCACTCCAAGTTGAACAGCAACTGACCGACAAGATTGAAAAGAAGCTGCAGGAAACGCCCAATGTCGACCGTGTGGCCAGCTATTCCCGGCCCGGCGAATCGACCGTGATGTTTTTTGCCAAGGACAGCACGCCGCCAGCGCAAGTCCCGGATGTTTACTACCAAGTGCGCAAGAAAATTGGCGACATTCGCCAGACATTGCCGGCCGGTATTCAAGGTCCGTATTTCAATGATGAGTACGGCGACGTTTTTGGCAATATTTACGCGTTGACCGCAGCCGGCCTCGATTATCCGCAACTAAAAGACATCGCCGAGCGGATTCGCGACGAACTGCTGCGCGTGCCGCATGTTGGCAAGGTGGAAATCTTCGGCATTCAGGATGAGAAGATTTATGTCGAGCTGTCGAATGCCAAGCTGGCCACGCTCGGCCTCGATCAGGCGATTATCGTCCAGGCACTTAACCAACAGAATGCCGTCGCCGGCACCGGCTTTTTCGAGATGCAGAACGAGCGTATCCGGATTCGCCCAAGCGGCGCTTTCGATACCGTACAAGCGGTTGCCGACACGCTGATCCGCGCCGGCAACCGTAGTTTCCGACTCGGCGATATCGCCACCGTCCAACGCGGCCTCGTCGACCCGCCAAATACTCAAGTGCGTTTTGGTGGCCAGCGGGCCATGGCGATTGGCGTCTCAATCACCAAGGGCGGCGACGTCATTGATCTCGGCAAAGCCTTGCGCACCCGCATTGCCCAACTGCAAGCAAAGTTGCCGGTTGGCGTCGAAATCGGCGAAGCGGCAAGCCAGCCGGAAGCGGTCAAACGCTCGGTCGATGCCTTCGTGAACTCGCTGGCCGAGGCCGTCATCATCGTCCTGCTCGTCACGTTCATCAGCCTCGGCCTGCGCGTTGGCCTGGTCGTTGCCATCTCGATCCCGCTCGTCCTCGCCGCCACTTTTCTGGCGATGAATCTGTTCAACGTCGGCTTGCACAAAGTGTCGCTCGGCGCCCTGGTACTGGCGCTCGGCCTACTCGTCGACGACGCTATTATCGCCGTCGAAATGATGTGGGTGAAGATGGAGCAGGGTTGGGAGCGCACCCGCGCCGCCTCCTTCGCCTATACCAGCACGGCCGGACCAATGCTCTCCGGCACCTTGGTCACCGTCGCCGGCTTCATCCCGATTGCACTGGCCAAGTCATCAACTGGCGAATACGCCTTCGCCTTCTTCCAGATCAACGCCGTCGCCTTGCTCATTTCCTGGCTCGCCGCCGTTGTTGCGATTCCCTGGCTTGGCTACAAATTGCTGCCTAATCCGCGTGCACCGCAGCAACCGAGCATTATTGAACGCAAGCTGCCCCGGCTAGCCGCTGCGTTACTGAAAATCGGCATCGGCGGCCCACCCCACGCCGAAGACCATGACGTTTATGGCACCGCCTTCTACAACCACTTCCGCCAACTGGTGGCGTGGTGCGTTAAACATCGTTGGCTGGTGATCGGCATCACCATCGTTCTGTTTGCCCTCTCCATTGTCGGCATGGGCAAGGTGCAGAAACAGTTTTTCCCCAACTCGACGCGCCTTGAACTCAACGTTGAACTGCGCCTGCCCGAAGGTGCCTCGATTGCCGCCACCGACGCCGAAGCCAAGCGACTGGAAGACTGGCTGGACAAAGACAAGGCGGAATTTGACCAGTTCGAGCATTACATCACCTACGTCGGCGCCGGTTCGCCGCGCTATTACCTTGGCCTTGACCAGCAACTGCCGGCCAGCAACGTCAGCCAATTCGTCATCCTGACGCGCGACGTTGCCACCCGCGAAGCCGTGCGCGGTCGACTGATTAAATTGTTCGAAAACGAAGATTTCAACGCCCGGGGCAATATCAGCCGGATCGAAAATGGCCCGCCGGTTGGCTATCCCGTACAACTGCGCATTTCCGGCGAGAATGTCGACACGCTGCGCAAGGTGGCCAGCCAAGTGGCGGATGTAATGCGCCAGAACCCGGAAATCTCCAACGTCAATTTCGACTGGCGCGAGCTGTCGAAAGTGGTTGAAATTGAGGTCGACCAGGACAAGGCCCGCCTGCTCGGCGTTTCCAGCCAGGAACTCGCGGCGCTGCTCAATATGTCGCTGAACGGTTTTACCGTAACCAGTTTCCGCGAAGGCGAAAAAAGTATCGATGTCGTGCTCCGTGGCGACGGCGAAGAGCGGGCTCATCTCTCAGCCCTGCCTGACCTTGCCGTGCCAACACGCAGCGGCAAGAGCGTGCCCCTGAGCCAGATTGGTCGCCTCAAGCACAGCTTCGAACCGGGCCTGATCTGGCGCCGTGACCGCCAGCCGACGATCACAGTGCGCGGCAATCTCTACGGCAAGATTCAGCCCGCCACCATCGTCGACCGCATCGCGCCGGAAATCGCCACCATTCAGGCCGCATTGCCGGAAGGTTATCGCATCGTCACCGGTGGCTCGGTGGAAGAATCCGGCAAGGGCTCGGCCTCGGTCATGGCCGGCATCCCGCTTTTCGTGCTCGCCGTTGTCACCATTTTAATGATTCAGTTGCAGAGCATCTCGCGCGTCATCATGGTCTTGCTGACAGCACCGCTCGGCATTATTGGCATCGCGCTTTTCCTGCTCGTCTTCAATCAGCCCTTTGGCTTCATGGCGCTACTTGGCACCATCGCCCTGTTTGGCATGATCATGCGCAACTCGGTGATTCTGGTCGACCAGATTGAACAGGATCTGGCTGCTGGCAAAGCCCGTGGCGAGGCGATTGTTGAATCCACCGTGCGCCGCTTCCGGCCGATTGTCCTGACCGCTGCTGCCGCCGTGCTGGCGATGATTCCGCTCTCAAGAAACGACTTCTTCGGGCCAATGGCTGTTGCCATCATGGGTGGCCTGATCGTCGCCACCGCCCTCACCCTGCTTTTCCTGCCGGCGCTCTACGCCGCCTGGTACAAGGTAAAAGGCTAGTTAATAGTGCTTAGTCGGTAGTTTTTAGCCAAAACAACGGGCGCCTCGGCGCCCGCAAATATCTGCTAGCAACTAATAGCTAACGACTCGTGACTACTTCAGGTTGCCCAGCTCTTTCTGGATCGCCTGGATGTTGCGCTCATGCTGCGCAACACGATCTTTGTACGGCGCCAGACGCTCAGCCGAACCACGCAAAGCCTCCTGCTCGCTCAAGTCCTTGCGCGCCTGCTCCAGGCTGCGCTGCTCGCCGCTGAGTTCCTGCTCAAGAATATGCCGCCGATCGCCATCACGCGCCTTTTGCGTATCTTCCTGCACACGTGGGAAGCCTGCGGGCGAAGGATTGGCTGTCGCACCCGAAGACTTGGCCCGGGGTGGCGCCGGCATCGAAGACTCAGGGCCGCTGACAATGGCCTTGCAGTTCTTATCAACACGCGTATTGGAAATCAGCGTACCGCCATTGCTATCGATACATTTATAAATTGTCTGCGCCGAAACCGGCAGGGCAACAGCTGTAATCAACAAGGCAAGAGCACTACGCATCATTGTCATCATTCCTCATAAGCATTTCAGTGTAACGGACATAACGTAATTCCCGGCCAACGGTGGACAAAAAAAGGGCGGGGAAAACCCGCCCTTTCTGGCTACTAAACAGAAATGCTTAGCAGGAATAGTAGAGATCAAATTCAACTGGGTGCGTCGTCATACGAACCTTGTTCACTTCGTCCATCTTCAGGGCGATGAAAGCATCGATCCAGTCGTTGGAGAAGACGCCACCAGCGGTCAGGAATTCACGGTCCTTGTCGAGGTTTTCCAAAGCTTCTTCGAGGCTGGCGCAAACGGTCGGGATCTTTGCATCTTCTTCCGGCGGTAGATCGTAGAGGTTTTTGTCAGCCGGATCGCCCGGGTGAGTCTTGTTCTTGATACCGTCCAGACCAGCCATCATCAGTGCGGCGAAGCACAGGTACGGATTGGCGATCGGATCCGGGAAACGGGTTTCGATGCGGCGTGCTTTGGTTGATGCGACGTGCGGGATACGGATCGAAGCGGAACGATTTTTGGCCGAGTAAGCCAGTTTGACCGGTGCTTCGTAATGCGGGACCAAGCGCTTGTAAGAGTTGGTTCCCGGATTGGTGATGGCGTTTAGCGCCTTGGCGTGCTTGATGATGCCGCCGATGTAGAACAGGGCCATTTCAGACAGACCCGCATAGCCGTCGCCGGCAAACAGGTTCTTGCCGTCTTTCCAGATTGACTGGTGAACGTGCATGCCTGAACCGTTGTCGCCAACGATAGGCTTCGGCATGAAGGTAGCCGTCTTGCCATACTGGTGCGCGACGTTGTGCACAACGTACTTCAGGATCTGGGTCTGGTCGGCACGCTTGACCAAGGTGTCGAACCTAGTGCCGATTTCGCACTGGCCGGCCGTGGCGACTTCGTGGTGGTGAACTTCAACCGGGCAACCGAGGGCTTCCAGGGTCAGGCACATGGCCGAACGGATGTCGTGCAGACTGTCAACCGGCGGCACTGGGAAATAGCCGCCCTTGACGGTCGGGCGGTGGCCGGTCGAACCATTGCCATCGCTCTTCTCACCAGAACCCCAGGCTGCCTCAGCCGAATGGATCTTCAGGGAGCAGCCAGACATATCAACATTCCACTCGACGCCGTCGAAGATGAAAAATTCTGGCTCCGGGCCGAAGTAGGCGGTGTCGCCAATACCGGAGGACTTCAGGTAGGCTTCAGCGCGCTTGGCGATGGAGCGCGGGTCACGGTCGTAACCACGACCATCGGCCGGATCAACGACGTCACAGGTAATGACGATAGTGGTTTCGTCAAAGAAAGGATCGATGTAAGCGGTATCCGGATCCGGGTTCAACTGCATATCGGAAGCTTGAATGCCCTTCCAGCCAGCGATGGAGGAGCCGTCGAAAGCGTGACCGTTTTCGAACTTGTCTTCATCGAAAGCGGAAACCGGCACGGTGACGTGCTGTTCTTTGCCACGGGTATCGGTAAAACGGAAATCGACGAACTTGGCGTCGTTTTCCTTGACCATCTTCATCACGTCTTGCGGGGTTGCCATAAACGTCAGTCTCCTAAGAAAACAAGTTGCCGGCTGATCCGGCGAGAATTAAAAAATTTCGCAACGCGGGACATTTAGCAGAAAGCATGCCAATGGCGGGCGGCTAAGCTTTGTATTTTGCCACAAGGACATGCGGCGTTAAAACAAAGAATTAATGCACCACCATTGCGCGCAATGGCAACCTAACGCACTATTTTGGTGCAACCCGGCAATTCAACGACACAAAGCGAATTGATGGGTGCTCACGCAAACGTTCGCTCAAAGTATTTTCAGCTTGGCACAAGGCTTCGCCACTGGCAAAAAAATCATGCTGAAGAAAAACCTCAACTTCGACTTGGCCACCCAAGTAGTGCAAAACAATTTTCTCGGGTTGGGGCAATCCGGCCAATACCGGCTTTAGCTCTTCAAGCAGAGCCGTTCGACCGGGCAGCCGGGTGGCCGCCAGGTCAGGATCGAGATCATCTTCAGGGTCAATGTGCACCAGCACATCCAGCACCTCGGGATGCTCTCGCAATACCCGCGCCCGCGCCGACTCAGCAATGCGATGCCCTTCGGAAACGCTGATCCGCGCGTCAACCTGCACATGCGCATCGACCAGCGCCTGATGTGCCATCCGCCGCGTCCGCAACTCGTGCATGCCAAGCACGCCCGGTGTCTGCAGCAAGGTTTGCCGAATCAACTCAACCTGCGCCTCATCCAGACCGGTATCGATCAATTCTTTCAGCGCGCCCCAGGCCAGCCCGGCGCCCATACGCAAAATCATGAAGCCCATCAGGGCCGCTGCGAGCAGGTCAAGAAAGGACCAGCCCATCAAGGCGCCCGCGATACCGACCACCACGACCAGCGCTGATGCGGCATCGGCGCGCGTATGCAGCGCATTGGCGATCATTAATTGCGAACGCAATCGCTCGGCAACGCGAATCAGATAGCGATAAAGAACCTCTTTCGAGATAACCGTGGCGATTGCTACCCACAAGGCTGAAAGTTCGACCGTCGGGAGCACCTCGATATGCTGCAAGCGCATACCGGACTCCCAAAGAATGCCGCCGCCAATCAGCGTCAAGGAGGTACCCAGCACTAGGGTTGCAGCCGTTTCAACCCGGGCGTGACCATAGGGATGCGCCTGATCGGCCGGATGAGCACTCTGCCGGCTGGCGTAGATCACGAGGAAGTCGGAGAGGAGATCAGAAAATGAGTGCAGGCCGTGGGCGATCAATGATTGCGAGTGGGCGAACCAGCCAACCACCAACTGAAGCACCGTCATTACCAGATTGACCACAACGCTCACCCAGGTGGCGCGCTGCGCCTCCGCCGAGCGCTCGGCGGGGCTGCTTGTTGGAGATGGGGAATGTTCGTGTGCCATATGGTCTGCCCTATACTATTGACTTCCGATTCTAGCAGCCAAAAATTATGGGAAAGTTAACCGAAATCCTCAAGCTCGCCGAAGCGCGTGGCGCAGCGCTGGCCCGCCCTTATCAGGGCGAAGTGACGCCGCAGGAAGCACAGGCTTTGCTGCAACTGGCGCCCGGGGCCAAAATTGTTGATGTTCGCACTCATGCCGAATGGGACTGGGTCGGCCGCGTACCCGGGGCCATTGAAATTGAGTGGAACCAGTATCCCGGTGGTGGGCGCAATCCGAATTTTGTCGCAGAACTGAAGCGCCAGGTTGATCCAGAAGCCTTGGTGATGTTTCTCTGCCGCAGCGGCGCCCGCTCGATTGGCGCTGCCACGCTTGCCACCGAAACCGGTTACAACAGCTGTTACAACATCCTCGAAGGCTTTGAGGGCGACAAGGACGCCAATGATCAGCGCAACCTGATCGGCGGCTGGCGCCACGCTGGTCTGCCTTGGCATCAGGGATAAAGTCACAACTAAAGAAACGAAGGCTGGTCCTACGGTCGACCGCCAAAAACAGCCAATTTTTAAAGAACAACATGCAAACAGCCACTATCTCCTTCGACCCGTTCAACAACCTCTCCGATGCCGATTGCCACGAGCGTATCCGCATCGCCCGGGCCAAGCTCGGCAAGAAGGCCGTCATCCTTTGCCACCACTACCAGCGCGCCGATGTTTATCAATACGCTGACCTGACCGGCGATTCATTAAAACTGTCGCGCCTCGCATCGCAGACTGATTCCGAATACGTCATTTTCTGCGGTGTGCATTTCATGGCTGAAGTCGCTGACATCATGACCGCGCCACATCAAGCCGCCATCCTGCCCGACCTTGCGGCCGGCTGCTCGATGGCTGACATGGCCAATCTGGCCAAGGTTGAACGCTGCTGGCGCGAATTGAACCAAGTGCTGAACGCTGAGGAAGAGGTCACACCGGTCACTTACATTAACTCAGCGGCGGATTTGAAAGCCTTCTGCGGCGAGCATGGCGGCATTGTCTGCACCTCGTCGAATGCCGGCACCATCGCCAAATGGGCTTTTGAGCGCCGGCCCAAAGTGCTGTTCTTCCCCGATCAGCACCTCGGCCGGTGGACCGGTCACAACATGGGTATCCCGATGGATGAAATGGTCGTCTGGGACCCCGACCTCGAACTCGGCGGCCTGACCCCGGCGCAGATCAAGCAAGCCAAAATCCTGCTCTGGAAGGGCCATTGCTCGGTGCACCAGATGTTCCAGAAGTCAAACATCGACGCCTTCCGCGCCAAATATCCGGATGGATTGGTCATCTCGCACCCCGAATGCAATTTTGAGGTCTGTGCCGCTTCCGATTACGTTGGCTCAACCGAACACATTGTCAAAACCATCAAGGAAGCGCCGGAGGGCACGCGCTGGCTGGTTGGCACCGAACTGAATCTGGTTGATCGGCTGGCCAAGGAAGTTCTGCCGCAAAACAAGATTGTTCAGTTCATGGCAACTACCATCTGCATGTGCTCGACGATGCAGCGCATTGACCCGCAACATCTGGCGTGGACGCTGGAAAATCTGGTCGACGGCAAGGTGGTTAATCAGATCAAGGTGCCGGAACATGAGGCCGTCTTGGCCAAACTGGCGCTTGACCGCATGCTGGCGATTTCCTGACCACCCGGCACCGGGAAACAAAGTTACCGATTGCCGCGATTTTCGCCACCTATTTTCGGGGCGGCAAAAGGCCAGGATAACTCCCGGTCTTTTACATTGTGCAACGCATTAATTTGTTCGCCAAAATATTGAACCAGCCAGGTTTAAACCCTAAACTTGGAATGTTGCAACGCAGCATTCAATGGTAACAATTATTTTATCGGCCTGCTGGCCGAGCACAAGGAAAGACCACGCTCATGCCCCATACCCATACGCACTCCAAAGCCGAAGCAATTCACGAAGCACTGGATGAGTTTCAGGCATCCCACCACCACGCTCCGGACACGCACGAAAAAGCCCGCCTCGTTTCGGATACCGTCAAGGAATGGGAACGCGAAGAAGTATCGATCTCTCACACAGCTACAGCTGCCGCATAAGCAGCCGTAGCAGAGGCATCACGACAAGCTGGGGATTCCCCGGCTTTTTCTTTGCCCCGATTTTTTGCATGTTTCCGCGAAAAACTCCGCCCAAGGAAAAGCTAGCCCTCCTGATCTTCCTCATCAGTGGACTGCAGCCACCACAGCAAGTCATCCCCTTCCAGATGCGTCGGAATCATCTGATTTTGCTGCCACTTGAAGACCGGCCCAAAGGGAATATAGCGGGCCATAACCTCGCCCTTTGCAGTCACCCCGAAGAAGGGCAGGCCCAATTTGATTGAGTTTCGGATTTGCTGGTTAGTCATTTTTGCCTCCATTGAATGATCACGGTGTCGGCTACACTTTCTATACTATGACCCAGTCGGTCCGGATACCAGCGTCAAGAATAAGCCCTTGAGCAAGACTTTGCGTAACCAGCGAAAATTTACTCGAGCCAAACCGTGCCCACAAAACAATACAACCAGCCACCTCCTTTACACATCATACGGGGGGAGACTGCACGGTGATCCAAACGCCACTCCAGCAAGGCTTCAAGCTTGGCGCGGCTCCGGTCATCCGTTGTCCGCCAACTTTCACGAAATGGCTGAATAGCACCGACAATCAATCGATTAGCCAACCCATCCGTCTGTGCCACGAAACCAGTTGCCAGGCGAGCTATGTCATGGTGAAAGACAACCTGCACACTGAGATGATTGCGTCACTTCGCTTACGAGGCCGATACACTTAACTTTGTTGCAACATTATTTTGAAACGGCACTTTACACTTGCGAGCGTTTTACTGTTTAATTACGTATTATTGCAATAATAAAAGAAATAATGTATTTACGCTTTTTCACATTTCTCGCGACGATGACAATAGCGGCGCTAACCCAGGCTGCACCCGCAGTCGCCCTCCATTACGGCAAACAGATAGCGCTTAAAGAGTTACGCGCCTTCGATATCGTCGTCGTCGAACCCGATCACGGACATGACCCGAAGCGTTACGCCAAGGCTGACAGCCAGCTCTACGCTTATGTTTCCGTCGCCGAAGTCCAAGCTAGCCGGTCCTACTACCCGGCCATTCCTGCCAGCTGGAAAATGGCCCGCAATGGCGACTGGAACTCGGAAGTCATTGACCAGACTCCTGCCGAATGGCCCGAATTTTTTGCCGAAAAGGTCGTCGGCCCGCTTTGGGCCCGGGGTTATCGCGGCTTCTTTCTCGATACGCTGGACTCTTACCGACTCGCCAAAAATTTCAATGAAGCCGCGCAGCAAGCTGGTTTAGTTCGCGTCATCGAAACCCTGCACCGGCGTTTTCCCGGCATTCAGCTAATTCTCAACCGCGGCTTTGAAATCGTTCCACAGGTGCGTGACAAAATCCGCATGGTCGCCGCCGAATCACTATTTCAAGGCTGGAATGCGACAACTAAGCGTTATGTGCCGGTCCAGCTGGCTGACCGAGAATGGCTGCTCGGCCAACTGAACACCATCAAGCAACGAGATGGTATCGACATCCTCGCCATCGACTACGTTGCCCCGCATGACCGAAAACTGGCGCGCGCCACCGCCGAGAAAATCAAAAAGCTGGGCTTCATTCCCTGGGTTACCGACAGTCAGCTCGACAGCATCGGTATCGGCGCCATCGAAAACCAGCCTCGGCGCATTCTGATCCTTTACAACGGCCTCGAAGCCCCTGCCCTCAACTATACCAACGCGCATCGTTTCCTGCAGATGCCACTCAACCATCTCGGCTACATCGTTGACTATGCGGATGTTCGTCAACCCTTGCCCAGCGGCGTATGGGGCGACCGTTACGCCGGCATCGCCACTTGGTTTTCCGGGCAACTTCCGGAAAACCTTGGCCGCCCGGTGGCGCAATGGTTACTCAGCCGGGTTGATGAGGGCATGCGCCTCGCCGTGCTCGGTGATTTCGGTTATTCGCTCGATCGCACTACGGCCGGCAAGCTCGGTTTGCGCCTGCTGCCCGAGGCGGCTGCAACATCTTTAAACGTCAGCCGGCAGCACCCGATGCTCGGTTTTGAAGCGCCGCCCCGGCCCAATCGCAACAACCTGAGTCCGCTCCAACTCACTGACGGCAGCAGCCAGGCATTGATCGAGTTACGCGATAACCGCCAGCAAACCTACGTTGGCGGGGCCCTGACCAACTGGGGCGGCTTCATTCTCGACCCGTTCGCGCTCATCGAAATTCCCGGCACCGAGCAGGCACGCTGGGTAGTAGACCCCTTCGCCTTTCTCAATGCCAGCCTGCAACTCCCCCCCATGCCGGCCCCTGATGTAACAACTGAAAATGGCCGGCGGCTGTTTTTCTCGCACATTGATGGCGACGGGTTTCCCTCGCTCAGTGAGTCGCCCGGGAGCCCGCCCGCCGGCGAAGTCCTGCTCAAGGAAATTCTGGAAAAACACCGGGTGCCGACCACAATGTCGGTAATCGAAGCAGAAATCTCGCCGCAGGGGCTGTACCCGAAAATGAGTCGGCAACTCGAAGAGATTGCCCGGCGGATGTTCCGGCTATCGCACGTCGAAATTGCCAGCCATACCTACACGCACCCGTTTCGCTGGGACAACAGCGTACAGCACGGCGCTTTTCAGGATAAAGAGACAGTTTTCCACCTCGAAGTGCCCGGCTATCAATTTGACCTGACGCGGGAAATCGTTGGCACGATGGATTACATCCGGCAGCGCCTGGCGCCGCCCAACAAGGCGGTTAATTTGCTCCTATGGACCGGCGATACTGCGCCGGGTGCCGACGCCTTGGAAATCGCTGAAAAAGCGGGCTACCTGAACATGAATGGTGGCGACACCTCGATCACTCGCAGCAATCCGACGCTAACCGCCGTCGGGGCCAATGGTATTGAGAAAAACGGCTACCTGCAGGTTTACGCCCCGATCACTAACGAAAACATTTACACCAATCTGTGGCGTGGTCCTTTTTATGGCTTCGAGCGCGTTATCGAAACTTTTACCATGACCGAGAGTCCGCGCCGCCTGAAACCCGTGGATATTTATTTTCACTCCTATTCGGCAAGTAAACCGGCCGGGGTCAAAGCTGTGCACAAAGCGTTCGGCTGGGCCCAGACGCAAACCCTACACCCGGTTTTTGCCTCGGAATACATCCGTAAAGTGCAGGACTTTTACACGATGGCTATTGCCCGAGATGGAGACGGTTGGCGCATCCGGGGTGACGGCCGCTTGCGGACGCTGCGCCTGCCAGCCTCCCTGCGGCCCGTTTTAACATCCGCTCAAGGCATTGCCGGATTCAACGCCAACCAGGAAGGCTACTACCTGCACCTTGCCGATAATTCAGCCTGGTTTGCCGCTAGTTCAGTGACGCCAACCCAGCCTTATTTATTTGACGCCAATGGTCGGCTCAGCGATTGGCAGAGCAGTCTCAACCAAGGCAAGCTTACAGTCAGCTTTCGCCTGACGGCTCATCAGCCGCTCGATTTCCGACTGGCCAATCTGGCCGCTTGCCAACTCAGCATTAATGACCGCCCGGCCAGTGCTGGCCGGCGCGAAACTATAGACGCCACACCACTTACCCGCTTCCAGCTTACCGATGCTGCTGCAAAGATTACAGTTAGCTGCCCAGCGCGCTGAGCGGCCATACCTGGCCCCGTTCTGGCTACTGCTGCTGCTCAGCGGACTAGTCGCGTTCGCGCTGATCGCCATTTATCCGCAAAAAGATTTGATCAAGCGCCTCAGCGAATCGCCGGAAAGCGAACTCAGCCGCGACTATCTGATCAATTTATTACGCACCAACCCCGACAACCCGGAGTTGCGGCTGTTACTGGCCCGCCAAGAACTGGCTCAAGGCAAATTTGCCAATGTCCGCGCCACCCTGCAGCCGACACTAAACGCAACCGATCCGGACTTGCGCAAGGAGGCACTCTGGCTACTCTGGCAAACCGCCGCGAAGGAGTACAGCCTGCTCCCGACCAAAGATAAAACAGCTGAGTACCGCCACCAACTGGCCCAGCAACTTCGCGCTTTGATGAGCGAAACCTGGCCGGAAGAACGGCTGATTCAAATCGCCGGTATGGCTTTCGCCGTTGGCGAACCAGCCCTGGCCATTTCCCTACACCAGCAACTGGCGCAAAACAGCCCAAACTCAGTGGCTACGGCCGACCGCCTGATTAAAGTGGCTGCCGATACCCTGGCCTCCGGCAACTATCGAGAGAGCGCCGAATTACTCTTTCTGGCCCGGCGCAAAACCACCGACCCGGCCCAAGCCAAACGCTGCTTCCTGAATGCCTTACGCACCCTGCAATCGGGCAATCTGCTGAACGAAGCAATGGCCGCTGCCGAACGCGAAATCGAACCGCTGAGCAATGACAGCGAAACGCTTCTTTTCCTCACCCAGTTAGCCCGCTCCGCCGGGCGACCTGACCTGGCCGATCGCTATGTCCGGCAATTGCTCCGCCTCAGCCTGCTCCGCCAGCTGGAACAAATTCGTCTGGCTGCCGCGCATGGTGGTGCCTTGCCACAAAAAGCCGCTTGGTCGGCAGTCGACCGCAGCAATGGCCCGCAACTGGCTTTCGACGACAAAATTTACACCTTGGGTTATGAAGTTTTTCTCGAAAACGGCAAGCTGGACGATGCTTGGAAAGTTGCTGCCTCGGCCGTGCGCCAAGCTCCCGACGACATGGCCTGGCGCGAACGTCTGGCCAAGGTGGCGGAATGGACCCATCGCCCAGAGATGGCGCTCGACAACTGGCTGCTACTCGCTCGCCAGACGCAGCGCGACGAGGCCTGGCAGGCTGTATTGCGCCTCGCCCCTGGCCTGTTCAACGACAGCGCCCTGAGCGCCGCCTTGCAGTATGAACTGACGCGAAAACCGGGCAACCTGCAATTGCTGCGCGAACTAGTTGCGGCGTGGGAACGTCAAGGCGAACCCCGGCCGGCGATTGATTTTCTCATCCGGCAAAGCCACATCATCAAGCAACCGCTCGTACAAGCGCAAATCCTCGAAATGCTCGCCGACTTGGCCGAACGAGCCGGTGACACGCCACTGGCGCTGGAAAGCTGGCGCCAGTTGTTCGCCAAGCCTGGCGGTTTAACGCCGGCCCGCGCTGTACGCGCAACCGTGCTCGCCATAACTCATGGCAAAAATGAGCAGGGGTTGGCATGGCTGGAACAAGCGCGACAACAGGCCATTGGCAATAGCGAACCAAATTCCGAATTCTGGCGCCTACTCGGCCAACTGGCCCAGCTCGAACAACGTGAAGGTCTGGCCATTGAGGCGTATACCCAGCTCACCAATGGCCCACAAGCCGAAGAGAACGACCTGACCACACTGCAGCAGATGCTACTCAGCACCTATCCGCTGGAAGCCGCCAAAGTTGCCGTACGCAGCTGGGAACGCTTCGACCAACCGAAACACCTACTGCAAGCGCTAAACATTTACGCCGGCCAGCAACAATGGACGGCCATCGGTGCCTTGCTGAGCCGCCTCGACCCGGCGCCGGATGCGGCCAAATACTCGCTGCTGAAGCTACGTCGCTTGCCTGACTTCCTGCGTCTATCCGGCCTCTATTACCAGCACAACGGCCAACTCAAGCTGGCCCGCCGCGACCTCACCGCCGCCCTTACCCTCACGCCCAATGCCAGCGATATCCAGCAAAGCCTGCTCTGGTTGCTGATCGACAGTAACGATGGCGCAGCCCTACGACGCCTGCTCGGTAGCCAGGAATCCCGCTGGAGCAAGGATGCCGCGCTGCATGATGCACTGGGTTCGGCCTACCTCGCCTTGTCGCTGCCCAAAGTGGCACTCGACCGTTATCTGACGCCGCACCTGGCGGTGCACCAAAATGACTTCCTCTGGCTGATGAACTATGCCGACGCGCTCGACCAGAACCAGCAAGGCAACCGTGCCTGGCGGATGCGCCGGCATTTACTCAGTGCAGAATGGCAGGCGGCGAGTGCTGCGGTCGACGGCAAAAAAGACCCGATTTCCCTGCGCCGCAACTGGCTGAGCGCCGGTAACATCGACGCTACCCGTCGCCTTGCCCGCAGCCGGCTGCTGATCACCCAGCGCAGCGGCGACACCGGCCTCGATGCCTTGCGCGAGATGCTCCGCCTCGACCGGGATGCCAATCAACATTACTCCAATGCCGCCGTCGAAAGCATCATCGGCTGGCTGCAGGAAGCCGGCGAATACACAGCCGAACGCGGTTACCTCTGGCAGCAATACAGCCGCAGTCTGAGCCAGCAAAACAAGCGTCCGCTCTGGGCCGAAATCTCGGTCGCCCTGGCCCATCAGGACAAGCCCGTGCTCGGCCAGTTGCTTGATGAAGCCGGCGAACGCCTGCCGCGTTACGACCGGATCAACGCTGCCCGCAACATTGGCGCGCTGCGCCTGGCGCAAAGCGATGCCTTCGACACTCAGGACACACAAAGCGACGATGACCCGCTGCACATGCAATTAGCCGATTCGTTGCTCGAATTCAGCGATCATGCCGGCGGCGCCATAGCTCGGCGCGATCTCGGTGCTATAAGCGAACAGTTGGCGGCCGCCGAATGGCATCTGGCAATTAATCCCAAACTGTCACTGGATTTTGAGCTGGGTCGCACCCTGCGCCAAAACAGGGATGAGTCAGTCATCCGCAATGTACCGAATGAGAAATTCGCCAGCCTGCGCCTCAACTGGCGCGAGGCCGACAGCCAGACGACGCTGCTCAGCGAAAAGCGCAGCAGCCTGACCGACTACGCCCCGCTGCAGATCGAACGCGAACAACGCATTGATGATCGCCTGTCGCTGCGTCTCAGCCTCGGCCAGCACTTGCCCAGTCGGGAAAGCACGGCGCTGCGCGTCGCTGGCATGAAGGACCGACTCGCCCTCGGCCTAAACTACCAAGCCACCCGGGTCGACCGGATCAGCCTCGAGCAAATTAGCGAACGCTACGAACTGCAAACCGGCTCGGCCATTGGCCGGGGCCAGCACACGACTATCAGTTTCGCCCACGCCCTGCGTCAAGACAGCCGCGATCTTGAGATCGACGCCTTTTGGTCAGCGCTCCGCTTCAACCGCGAAAGCAGCTACAGTGACCCGGCCATCGTCAACTTGTTGCCGACCAGTATCGCCAGCGTCAGCGAACTTACCCCAGGCTTCTTCCTGCCCGACAGCTTCACTTTTTACGGTCTGCGCCTGTCCACCGACCTGCGCTACGAAAAAGAATACAGCCGCGCCATCCGGCCCTACGCCAGCCTGAGCAAGACCTGGCACAGCGAACTCGGCCCCGGCTACGACCTGCGCTTCGGCCTGGCCGGCAGCCTGTTCGGTGCCGATCATTTCAGCCTGACCTGGGGTCTGGGCAAAGCCGGCATCCAAACCGGCGGCCTGAACCGTGAAATCTACCTCAACTACCGCATACACTACTGACACTTTGACGGGAAGCCCACCATGACCACAAAACTTCAATCCATATTGTTCGCCAGCCTGGCCCTGTTGCTTGGTGCCTGCTCGACCCTCGACCGCAGCTCGGCACCAAGGCTCGAACGTCAGGCCCAGTGGGTCGTTCTGCCCTTCGCCAACCACACCGAAACACCGCTCGCCGGCCAGCGCGCCGAAGCCATCGCCGAAACCATTCTGCACAGCAACGGCATCAATAAGATCAAGCGCCACCCAGGCAATCTGCAACAGGAAGCTCTGTTCGATGCCGGCCAGGGCAAGCAGCGCGAAGAAGCCCTCGCCTGGGCGCGACAGCTTGGCGCGCGCTACGCCTTGACCGGTGCCGTCGACGAATGGCGCTACAAGGTTGGGGTCGATGGCGAACCCGCTGCCGGCGTCGCTCTGCAGATCATCGACGTCACCACCGGTGACACGCTGTGGAGCGGTTCAGGCGGCAAGAGCGGCTGGAGCCGGGAAGCGCTTTCCGCCGTCGCCCAGCAGCTGATCCGCAGTCTGCTTGGGGCCGGCCTCGCCAATAGCCAATAAGTCGGCCAATGTCGTTTTCATTCTTCAAGGCCAAGCCAGCCGCCGAGAACGTGGCAGAACCAACGCCACTCGTTCCCCCAGCCGAGGCTACCAAGCCCCACTGGCGGGTCCTTGGTCAGCTCACCTCGCCAACCACCAACCCCTGGGCACTGATCGGCGAAACGGTTTTTCTACCGCTGATCGCGGTTGGTCTTGGCCTCTGGCTGAACCCCGAAGACCCGCTCTGGACTCAGGCCAGCTTCCCCTGGGTATGGTTTGCCCCGATTATTCTTGCCTTGCGCTATGGGCCACTCGCCGGCATCGGCGGCGCTGGCATGTTGCTGCTCGCTTGGCTGGGTTTCAACGTCGGCAATCCCACCGTCTTTCCCAAACTAGTCTTTCTCGGCGGCCTGATTCTGGTCATGGTCATTGGCGAATTTTCCAGCCTCTGGCTCGCCCGCGCCCGGCGCGCCGAAACCGTCCAGCGCTACCTCGACCAACGTCTGGAATTCCTCACTCACCAGTATTACCTGCTCCGCCTCTCGCATGACCGCCTGGAACAGGATTTGATCAGCCGGCCGATGGCCATGCGCGATGCCTTGGGTAACATGCGTAACAGTGTCGCCACCGAACAGCAGGGTTCCGACGCAGCCGGCGCCACCGCCCTGCTCCGACTCCTGGCGCAGTACTGCCAACTCGAAGTGGCGGCGCTCTTCCTGCTTGAAGGTGGCAGCCTGCAAAGCACGCCGCTCGCCACCCTGGGCAGCACCAAACCGTTAGCCGAAGATGACCCCTTGATCCAGCACGCGCTGGAAACTGGCCGGATGTGCCATATCAGCCAGTCCCTTAGTCAGGATGAACAACCCAGCCGCTACTTGATCGCCGCTCCCCTGAGCAATCTGAGCGGCGAACAGTTCGGCCTGCTCCTCGTTGAGCATCTACCCTTCTTTTCGCTGCAGGATGAAACCCTGCAGACCATTAACTTGTTGCTCGGCTATTACGCCGACAGCCTGTCGATGCATGCGCTGGCCGAACCGATACGGCGCGACTTCCCGGATTGCCCGACCGAGTTTGCCTTCGAACTGCAACGTCTCTGGCACATCCGCCAGAACTCCCGCGTCATCAGTGCCGTCGTCGCCCTGGAAATCCAGCACCGGCCAGGCATGCCGGATATCACCCCGCAGATCCAGCGGCAGAAACGCGCCCTGGATGAAAATTGGTTAATTACCGGCGTCAACCGCAGCACGCTGGCTACACTAATGCCACTCTCCGGCACCTCTGCCGCCGAGGGCTACCTCAGCCGTCTGGAAATCTGGGCGCATCAAAGGAGCGGCCAGACCCTGGCCGAGCTCGGCATTTTTGGCCACATCCTGCTCCTCGACAGCGAGTCGCCGCAGGTCCTGCTGCGCCAACTAAACGAAATCGCCCATGCTACTGCCCAGCAAATTCGGCCTCTACGCGCTAACGCTTGAGCTAAGCGCCTGGTCGGCCGGCGCCCTGCTCGATAGCCAGAGCGACAGCACGCTGCTCTGGTATCTCGTGCTGCACGGCGCCGCTAGCCTCCTGCTAGCCAGTGCTGCCATTCTTCTGCTGCCCCCAGCCTTCGCCCGGCCACGCCGCCCGGTCCTGCTGTTGATGGCAGGCTGCAGCTTTGCCGTGCCGATTTTCGGCTTCGTCGGCGTCCTTGCCGGCATTGTCATTCTACGTACCTATCGCTACCGCGAGAAAATAGCGCCCTTTGAATCAACGCAACTACCCGAGTTTGATCCACACCAGCACACCACCGGTGGATTCCGCCAATCCGGGCTGCGCTCTTTTCTTGGCAATACCAAAGCCCCGATGGCCTCCCGGCTGGGCGCTCTGGTTGCCCTGCAATACGTCTCCGGCCGGGTCTCCTCACCCTTGTTGCGCGACGTCCTAACCGACCCGAGTGAAGACATCCGCCTACTCGCCTACGGTATGCTCGACAATCAGGAAAAGCGTATCAACCAAGCCATCGACGAAGAACTGCGCAGCCTGGCCGAAGGCGTCAAGCTCGAAGGCGAAGCACAGCCGGGGCCGCAAACCCTGGCTGCCGTCCGCCGCCTGTCCGACCTCTACTGGGAACTGATCTATCAGGAGATGGTGCAGGGCGATCTGCGTACCCACGCCGTTGCCGAATCTTCGCGCTACTGCGACATAGTGCTGCGCCACGCCCCCGATGACGCCGCCATCAATCTACGTCAAGGACGGCTGCTGCACGCCCTCAATCAGCTTGAAAAAGCCGAAGCCGCCTATTTCAGGGCTCTCGGCCTCGGCTTGCCATCGACCCGCGTGCTGCCTTATCTGGCCGAACTACGTTTCGACCAGGGCGACTTTGTCGGCGCTCGTTACCTGATGTCCGAACTCAGCCAATGGTCCTCGCTACCTCGATTACGACCCGTCATTGAATACTGGAAAGCGCAATGAGTTTCCCCACCGCCCCCGAAGCCGACATCGCGCTGCTGCTCGAAGGCACCTTCCCTTACGTCAGCGGCGGTGTATCGAGCTGGGTTAACCAGATCGTCCGGGCCTACCCGGAATACAGTTTCGCCCTGATTTTCCTCGGTAGCCGCCGCGAGGACTACAAGGACTTCAAGTACGAATTACCGGCTAATGTCGTACATTTTGAAGAGCATTTTCTCTACGATGATTTTGCATCAAACGAAAAGCCACCGCCCCGCACCGGCAACCGCGAGGCCTTTGCTGCTGCCGCCAAGCTGCATGAAAAATTCTTGCCCGGTACACCGCAAGGCGATGCCATGCAGGCTTTCAAGGAAGTCGCTCATGCCATGATGCCAGGCGGCAAGCTGACGCTGGACGATTTCCTGCATAGCGAACGCGCCTGGGAAATCGTCTGCGAGCGCTACCGTAAATACTGTACCGACCCTTCCTTCGTCGATTTTTTCTGGACCGTGCGCATCATGCATACGCCCCTGTGGAAGCTCGCCGGCGTCGCTCACAGGCTGCCCAAGGTCAAAGTACTGCACAGCATTTCGACCGGCTATGCCGGCTTTCTTGGCGCCCTGATCCAACAGACCCGGGGCACGCCGCTAATTCTCTCCGAGCACGGCATCTACACCAAAGAACGCAAGATCGACCTGTTCAAGAGCGAATGGATTCGGGACAACCGCAACGTCTTTCAGCGCGACCCGAGCGAGCTTTCCTATTTCCGCCAGATGTGGATTCACTTCTTCGAGTGGCTGGGCCGTTTCTGCTACGACGCCGCAGATCCAATCATTGCCCTTTACGAGCAAAACCGCTTGCGCCAGGTAGCCGATGGCGCCCTCTCTGAACGCACTTTCAACATCCCTAACGGCATCAACCTGCAACGCTTTGCGCCGCTGCGCGCCTTGCGCCCGGCCGCCGTACCGCCGGTGCTCTGCCTGATCGGCCGGGTAGTGCCGATCAAGGACATCAAGACTTTCATCCGCGCCATGCGCCGGGTAGTCAATCACCTGCCGGAAGCCGAAGGCTGGATCGCCGGGCCGGAAGATGAAGATCCGTCCTACGCCCAGGATTGCCGCAATCTGGTGCACAGCCTCGGCTTGCAGGACCACGTCAAATTCCTTGGCTTTCAGAAGATCGAGAATCTGATGCCGAAAATCGGCCTGACCATCCTCTCCTCAATCAGCGAGGCGCTACCGCTAGTCATACTCGAGGGCTACGCCGCTGGCGTGCCGACCATCTCGACCGATGTCGGTTCCTGCCGCCAGTTGATCGAAGGACTGGAATCGGAGGACCGCGCCTTGGGCGTTTCCGGCGCCGTGGTCAACATTGCCGACCCGCAAGCGCTGGCCGACGCCGCCATCGCCCTGCTCCGCGACGAAGCGCGCTGGCACGCCGCCAGTCAGGCCGGCATCGCCCGCGTCGAACGCTATTACACCGATGTATTGATGTTCGGTCTATATCGCGACGTTTATGAAAAGGCGCTGGCCCGCAGCGCCCAGGGCAGCTAAAGATGGCCGGGATAGGTTTTGAACTCCGCCGGCTACTGCGCAAAAACACCCTGCTTGGGCTGGTTGAAGCCTATGCCTACGCCGGCATCATCGGCTCCGGGCCCTGGGTTTTCTCAATTCTCGGTATTCTGCTAATTGGTCTGGTTAGCGCCAGCGTCGTTGTCCCTTCATTCCTGATTACCCAGTTCCAGACCTCGGTCACCTATCTGGTAGCGAGCAGCCTGGTGCTCACCGGGCTAGTCCAACTCGCCTTCACCCGCTTCATTTCCGACCGCCTGTTCGAGAAACGCGACGATTGGGTAATGCCCAACCTGAACGGCCTGTTGCTGCTCGTCGTCGTGGTCGCCAGTGCACTCGGCAGCCTCGCCCTGTTCGTCGTTCTACCCGGCCTCGGTCTGCTTTACCGCCTGCTCATGCTCGCTGGTTTTGTTCTGATGTGTGCTGTTTGGGTATTGACGGTATTTCTCTCCGGCATGAAGCGCTACCAAGCGATTGTGATCTTGTTCGGCATCGCCTACGCCATCGTCGTCGGTCTGGCCATCACACTTAGAGGCTTTGGTTTGGAAGGGCTGCTCGGCGGCTTTGTCATTGGTCACTTTGTCTTAATCACCGGAATGTGGCTGCTCACCGCCCGTGATTTCCTGCCCAAGGATCGCCTGATCAGTTTCGAATTTCTCCGCCGCGACATGATTTACCCCAGCCTGATGGCAGTTGGTCTGCTCTACAACCTTGGCATCTGGGTCGACAAGTTCATGTTCTGGTATTTCCCCGGCACCTCTGATCCGATCATCGGCGGCCTGCGCGCTTCGTTAATTTATGACCTGCCGGTATTTCTCTCCTACCTCTCAATCATCCCCGGCATGGCGGTCTTTCTTGTTCGCATCGAAACCGATTTCGTCGAATATTATGATAAATTTTACACTGCTGTGCGCAGCGGTGGCTCGCTTGAATTCATCGAAAACATGCGCGATGAAATGGTCTACTCCATTCAGCAAGGGCTTAGCGAAATCGGCAAGATCCAGACCCTGGCTGTACTCGCCACCTTCGTTGCCGGCCCCACCCTGCTCCGAACGCTGGGCATCAGCGAACTCTATTTACCGCTTCTATACGTCCAGGTCATCGGCGCCGGCCTGCAAGTAGGGTTGATGGCCGTGCTCAATGTCTTTTTCTACCTTGATCAACGGCGTATCGTGCTCTTTCTATGTAGCCAGTTTGTCGTGCTCAACATCATTTTCACCGCCATTTCACTAGCCTGGGGCGCTGCTCTCTATGGCTACGGCTTCACGCTGGCCGTGCTGATAACGCTGGTGACCGGGCTAGTTCTGCTCTCCCGCCGACTTAACCGGCTCGAATACGACACGTTCATGCTGCAATAAGCGCTCAGGCTTGGTAAGCTAGTTTGAGCGTACCGCCCAATCCGGCGGTCAACACAGTCTCCGGAGGCAATCCTCGTGACGATGCCCAGCCTTCACATCACCACCTTTAATATCCATAAAGGTTTCTCGCAATTTAACCGCAAGATGATGGTGCACGAGTTGCGTGAGCGGCTGCGCCTTCTCAACCCCGACATTGTTTTTCTGCAAGAAGTGCAGGGCCTGCATCTGGGCCATGCTGAAACGCATCAGAACTGGCCAGCCGGCGCCCAGCATGACTTCCTCGCCGAAGACGTCTGGTCGGCTTCGGCCTATGGCCGCAACATGATGTATGACCACGGTCACCACGGTAACGCCATCCTGTCGCGCTTTCCCATCCTGCGTTCATTCAATCAGGATGTGACCCACCTGCGCTTCGAGAAACGCGGCCTGCTGCATTGCCGTATCGAACTGCCAGTCGGCCCGCCAGCGAATTGTGTCTGCGTTCATCTGTCGCTCTTTGGCTACTCCCGCAGCAAACAGATAAGTGCCTTGGCTGATTACATCGATCAATTGGCCGAACCGGATGCACCGTTAATTATTGCCGGCGACTTCAACGACTGGCGCAACCGGGTCGGTGATCAACTGGCAAAAAGTCTTGGCCTAAGCGAAGTATTCAGTAGCCAGGATGGTTTGCCGGTACGCAGTTTTCCGGCGACCCGACCGATGTTCCGCCTCGACCGCATTTACGTGCGCGGTTTTTCGGTAAATCGAACAGAAGTCCACTTTGGCCTGCCGTGGTCGGCGATATCGGATCACGCTGCGCTATCGGCCTATCTCGCACCACAAGAACCAAGGCGGGTACCAGTCAGGCATGGCAGCTGATTTTCTGCCGGGCAACCGGCTGACACTACTCAATTCGGGCAACGAATACTTTCCTGCATTGCTCGCCGCGATCGAATCGGCCAAGCTGGAAATTTATCTCGAAAGTTATATTTTTGCCGACGACGAAATTGGCCACGAAGTCACCGGCGCACTGTGCCGTGCCGCCCAGCGCGGCGTGCAAGTGAATGTTACGGTCGACGGCTTTGGCGGGCAAAATTTCGCCGCCGATTTTCTGCCGCAACTGAGCGCCGCCGGCGTGCGCGCCATGGTTTACCGCCCGGAAATCGGCCGTTTCCATATCCGGCGCCATCGGCTGCGCCGGTTGCATCGCAAGTTGGTCGTCATCGACGCTCGCCTCGCCTTCGTCGGTGGCATCAATATTGTCGATGACAACAACGCTCCGGAAGACATGCGGCCGCGCTACGACTACGCTGCCTGCATTGAAGGGCCAACAGTGGAACAAGTGCACCACGCTGTCCGCCGTCTGTGGGAAATCGTTTCCTGGGTAAACTTCAAACGCCGCTTCCGGCTGACCCCGCTAAACGCACTCAGTTGCGAAATTGCTGGCGCGCAAAGTGCCGCTTTTCTCATCCGCGACAACATTCGGCATCGCAACGACATCCTGCACGCCTATATTGAGGCAATCAATGCGGCTAAAAGCGAGATCCTGATCGCCAACGCCTACTTTCTCCCCGGCGTCCGGTTTGGTCTTGCCCTACAGGCTGCCGCCAAGCGCGGGGTGAAAATCAGTGTGCTGTTGCAAGGCAAAACCGACCACCCGATGCTGCGCTTTGCGACACAGGCACTTTATGGCGCAGCGCTAGAAAGCGGCATCCGTATTTTCGAATATGAAAAAAGTTTTATCCACGCCAAAGTGGCGGTGATTGATGGCCAATGGGCCACGGTCGGCTCCTCCAACATCGACCCGTTCAGTCTCTTGCTCGCCAAGGAAGCCAACCTGGTCGTGCGTGACAGCGTTTTTGCCGGCGAACTGGAGGCGAGCATTCGGCAAGCGATGGCGGATGGTGCCCGAGAAATGGGCGTCGAGGAAATGAGTCGGCAACCCTGGCATTCCCGCTTCATGCGCTGGCTGAGCTACGGACTGGTGCGCGCCATGGTCGGCATTACCGGTTATGGGCCGAGGCACTGGCAGGCCGACGAAGAAACCCCCGGCCTTACGGCGGACTCGCCCAAGACATAGCAGCAACCGGCGAAATCGCTGCAAACCGCCAGTTCTCTCTCGCCCAAGCCCAGACGTCGATTACCGGTGCAGCAGCCAATTCATTCGGCGCCGGCTGGCCAAGAACCTGCAAGGCGCGGACCAAACTCTCAGCAGCTTGGCCAACCGCCAACGCCGGTGCCTGGGTTTGTTTCGACAGCTTCTCGCCCGCCGCATTGCTTACGACAGGCAGATGGGCGTAGCGTGGTGTAGCAAAACCCAGACAGTGCTGCAGCCAGATTTGCCGAGGTGTTGAAGCGAGCAAGTCAGCACCCCGGACGATATCTGAAATCCCCTGAAATTCGTCGTCGACCGTAACTGCCAACTGGTAGGCGAACAAGCCATCGGCCCGGCGCAGCACGAAGTCGCCGACATCTCGCGCCAGGTGCTGGACAATACGGCCTTGCAAGCGATCGTCAAAAACCAGCGCCTGATCGTTCACCTGCAATCGCCAGGCTCGCGCCACACGGCCCGCCGGCAAGCCCTGGCGACAGGTACCGGGATAAGCCAACCCGCCATCAAGCGCGGGCCAGCTGGTTGAATCGGCAATTTCCTTGCGCGAACAGGCGCAGCCATAAACCAGCCCGGCCGCCTGCAGTTTGGCCAGCATCTCGGCATAGGCGGGCAACCGCTCGCTTTGCCAGAGTACCGGGCCGTCCCACTCGAAACCAAAGGCTGCCAGCGTGGTAAGTATCTGCGCTGCTGCGCCCGGCAGATTGCGCGGTGTATCGATGTCTTCGAGCCGCAACAACCACTCGCCGCCCTGCGTCCGGGCATCAAGATAGCTGCCCACCGCAGCCACCAGCGAGCCGAAATGCAGCGGGCCAGTCGGCGACGGGGCAAAACGGCCGCGATATAGACGATTGGCGGAATGTGCCGTGGCTTCAGGCAAAGATCGCCTCTAATTGTGCAGGGTTTACGACTTTAAAACGCCGCGCCGCAAGATCAAACTCGCCGAGCTTGGCCAGCGGCCCACCAATAACCGCCGCCTCATAGATCATCCATGAAAGCTTGCGCACCTCAAGCCGGCAAGGGGTGAGCGGATTATTGGCCCGCAATTCCGCCAGAACACCCGGCAAAGGTACCGCCTCGCGATACAAACCAAACGTGACGTGCGGCACAAAAACCGAATCGCCCGCTTCGCCGAGCAAGCGATGCAACTTTTCAATGCCGCCAGCGAGATCACGCACCGAAAAATAGGCTGCCGAGGTGAAGCTGTCCGGCGCACCGATTTCTACCGCAAAAGGCGCTGGCGCGGCAGCGATCAGCGCCCTTTGCTGCGCGGCAAAACGGGCCAAAGGAAAATCATCGTCCCGCCGGACCTGCGCCGCCGGAAAACCGCACAGGCCGACCGTCAGATGCGGCGCCCGAACATAATCTGGCAGCCAGCACGCCGGCCGCAGGGCACAGATTTCACGGCTGGCTTGCCGCAACATCGGGTAATTGAGATCAAGCGCCCAGACGGCATAATAGCGCCGCCCCTGCCGCCATTCGACAAAATCCCGCTGCACGCTGGGCAAGGTAAACACAGGCATTAGCGTTTGATCAACGGCAGACTGCGCATTTGCCGCCACAGCCGGCCAGCAACAAATCAGGCGGCAGCTTGCGCCTGATAAGCTTCCAGTGGCAAGAGCATGTCGCGGACACGACCCGCGATTTCTTCCAGCGACTTGATCTGCTGCAATAGGTTTTTCTCGACGCTTTCCAGTTCGGCAATCCGGTCTTCCAGCGTATCGGTCGCCTGGTGAATGCGCTTGATGCTTTCCAGTCGGCGTTTTAGCTGAATCTGATGCTCGCGAACCTGTGTTTCCATCGGCGCCATGATGGCGCGCAGCCAGGTTTCGGCATCTTTATTGGCGTGTTCAAAAGCACGACGCACCTGAATGGCGACTTCCTCAAAAAACTTCTGCGTGATGTGCTTCTTGTCGGTGGTCAGCAGGCTGACCATGGTATTCAAGTGGGAATTGCACCAAGCCTGCAGCCGATCCAGTTCCTTTTCATAGCGCAGTAGCGAGAAAGAAGTCGGCGCACCGAGCTTGAGGCCATGTTCGACGGCGAATTTTTTGTACACCGCCGCCATCATGGCGAGAATTTCGTTGATCTCGCTGTTCGACTTGACCAGCGCCTCGCGTGATCGCCCGAAGTAAGCGGCCATTGCCTCCGACAAGGTTTTTGAAAATGCAGCTTCGAGCATGGTTTCGCGGGTTTCGTGGGTCAGTTGACGCAGCGCATCCAGACCAAGATGACCGAACAGGTTGTTGGTCAAGGTCGAAAAGACGCTACGTACAGCGTAATAACGCTGCAGCCCGGATTCGAATTCATCCTTTTCCGAGCGCACCTTGCCCATCATGTATTCGACCACGCCCTTGTTCTTGCCGCGCAACTCGGTCAACTCGGTTAACTGTTCACGCAGCCCGGCCAGACGAGATTCAAGCAAGCCACGAACACGCCGGCTGACATCGCCAAATTCGCTTTCGGTGTTTTCGCAGACGATGTCGCGCTTGGCCGGAATCAACTCTTCCGAGAGCGCCGACTCCAGCAGCGGCAAACGACTGCGTTCGAGCAAGGCACTATCACCGTTGATCTTGGCGACCAGCCCTTTTTGCGCCGACACCGGGAAAATCTGCTTGCTCGGCAGCGCCAGAATACTGGCGCAACTATCAGCCTGCTTTTGAATCTCGGCGTCAATTTCCTCCGTCGTTTTCAGCTCATCCCACTGGCCATCAATTTTGTTCATCACCACCATACGGCCACGCTTCGGTGTGCCGCCGCCGCAAATATGCTCTTTCCAGATCGCCAGATCAGACTGCGTGACGCCCGTATCGGCAGCCAAAATAAAGAGTACAGCATGGGCATTAGGTAATTGCGACAGGGTCAACTCGGGCTCGGCACCAATCGCGTTCAGGCCCGGCGTATCAAGAATAACCAGCCCTTGTTTCAGCAAAGGATGCGGAAAGTTGATCATGGCATGGCGCCAGCGCGGCACTTCGACTAGGCCATCGTCACCAACGCGATAAAGTTCGACTTCATCGCGGCCGACCACAAAACCAAGCTGAGCTGCTTCTTCCGGCGTTACCCGAGTCGTTTCGCTGACATGGCGCAGCGCATCCTGCATCGCATCCGGCGATTCGATATCCAGCTGCACCACCGTCCACTCATCCGGAAAGCTCTTGTATTCAGTGACACCAGAGTTCGAGGCGCGCGTCTGGATGGGGAGCAGCTCAATGCACGGCAGCTTGTTGCCATCAAACATCAGCTCTGTTGGACACATTGTTGTCCGGCCAGCCGATGAAGGCAGCATCCGGTTGCCAAAGTCGGCAAAGAAAATCGCGTTGATCAACTCGGACTTGCCGCGGGAGAACTCGGCGACAAAGGCGACGTTCAGGCGATCCTCACGCAAGCGATCTTGCAACTGGATGAGGCGCAGGTCGGTTTGACCATCGGATAACTCGTTATAGCTCAGCCAGGCCTGAAACTCGCCAACATGCGTGGAGAGGCGGGAGCGCCATGCCGTGTAGGCAGCGAATTGGTTGGCGAGCGACATATCTGACACCGTGAGTCTTTCGAATGCTTCAATCTAGCATAAAAACAGTGGCTTGCAGCGATAAATTAATGCTGACAGCCGGGGCAATAAAAGCTGCTGCGCCCGGCTTGGCGAATTTGCTTGATTACGCCGCCGCAGCGCAGACAAGGCTGGCCGGCGCGGCCATAAACTCCCGCCTGAATCTGAAACCAGCCAGCACTGCCATCGCTATGCACATAATCACGAATGGTGCTGCCACCAGCGGCAATCGCATCCGACAGCGTCTGACGAATCGCCGCGACGAGGATGGCATAGCGCGCCCGGCTGATTCGGTTCGCTGCCCGCAAGGGTGAAATGCCGGCACGAAAAAGGCTTTCCGAGGCATAGATGTTGCCAATCCCGACCACCGAATGGCTATCCATCAGCACCGGTTTGATCGGGCCACTGCGTTTGTAATTTGCCGCAAAAAGCCAGTCGACCGTGAAATCGTCAGACAATGGCTCAAGCCCCTGCGTCGCCAACAAGGGATGCAACTCAGCCAGCTCAGGGGCACCAGGTTGCCAGACAATCACGCCAAAACGTCGCGGGTCAGCATAGCGCAGGGTTTGCTTGGCGAGAACCAGATCAAAGTGATCATGCTTGGCAGGAGCCTGATCGTGCGGCACAAAGCGCAAGTTGCCCGACATGCCAAGATGGATAATCAGGCAACCTTCAACGCCAGGCCGCGAACAATCGAGCAAAAGATACTTGCCGCGCCGCCGGACAGCATGAATGCGACAGCCCGGCAACAGGCTCGCCAACTCGGGCGGAATCACTTGCCGCAGCTTCGGCGCCCGGATCACCACCGCCTTAATCAGCTCACCTTCCACCTCTGGCACCAGGCCGCGTCGACAGACTTCTACCTCCGGCAATTCCGGCATTGCTCACTCCTTTGCTTGTTCCTGCAATCAATCCCAAATAACATCACAAACTTATGCGATTTTATGCGTTCCAATCCGCATCCTTGTCTGAAAGCACAACATGCAACCGAAGTTCATCGCCGCTGCCCTCTCCCTCGCCTTGGGTCTGACCCAGGGCGGACTCAGTCTGGCCGCCGGCGAAGCACCAGCCAAAGCAGCCGGCAAGAACACCAATACCCAGTCGGCCTCGGAAAACCTCCTTGCCCGCACCGTCTTTCAGTCTCTGCTTGGTGAGTTTGCCCTGCAGCGCGGCGAGGTCAAGCTTGGCCTCGACGCCTGGACCGATCTCGCCCAGCGCACCCGCGACCCGAAGGTGATTGCCCGCGCTGCAGAGGTGGCCAGCCTGGCCCGCCAATACGACCAGGCGCTGGAACTGACCAAACTCTGGCTCGAAGTCGAACCGGATTCGGTCCAGGCAAAGCAGATGCAATCCTCACTACTGATCACGGCCAATCGCATTGACGACCTGGCGCCCCAACTGAGCAGCGTTCTTGAGCAGGACAAGGCCAATATCGGTGCCAACCTGCTGCAACTTAACCGCTTGCTGGCCCGCCACAGTGACAAAAAAGCTGTGCAAGTGCTGGTTGACCGCGTCGCCACGCCTTATAGCAACCTGCCCGAGGCTCACTTTGCGATGGCGCAGGCGGCAGCGAATGCCGGCGACAACCTGCGCGCCCTGTCCGAAACCGAAAAATCATTGCTCTTGCGCCCGGATTGGGAAACCGCTGCGCTAGCCCGCGCCCAGATTCAGGCGCAGCAGTCAAACCTGACCGCCATCGACAGCCTGAGCGAATTCGTCGAGCGCAACCCTGACGCCCGCGACGCCCGCCTGGCACTGGCCCGGATATTGATCAACGAAAAGCAGTTCAACGAGTCGCGCAAACATTTTGAGCGCCTGATCAAGGACAATCCGGACAGTCCGGAAGTGATCTATCCGGTCGCCATGCTCGCCTTGCAGCAGGGCGATACCGTTACCGGACGCGCCCAGCTGGAAAAACTGTTGACCACGGATTACCCGGACAAGAGCACGGTGCATTTTTTCCTCGGCCAACTGGATCAGGAGCAAAAGAAATTCGATGGCGCGCTTGAACATTACCGCCTAGTATCCGCCGGCGACCAGTACATTACCGCCCGCTCCCGCGCCGCCCAAATTTTGCTCCAGCAAGGCAAGCCGGAAGAGGCGCGCGAACTGCTCCATAGCACGCGCGGTAGCAACAATGCCGAACAAACGCAGCTGGTCATGGCCGAATCGCAACTGCTGCGTGAAGCCGGACGGCAAAACGAGGCCTATACCGTCCTCGAAACAGCGCTCCGTAGCCAACCGGACAATCCTGAACTGCTCTATGAAGCGGCTCTAACGGCTGAACGCATTGGCCAGCCGGAAGTGCTTGAAACTCACCTCAAGCACCTACTCAAACTCAAGCCCGATCACGCCCATGCCCTGAACGCACTGGGTTACTCGCTAGCCGAACGCAATATCCGCCTGCCCGAGGCGCAGGCGTTGATCAGCAAAGCCTTGAGCCTGATGCCGGACGACCCGTTCATCATGGACAGCCTGGGCTGGGTGCTCTACCGTCAGGGTAAATTGCCGGAAGCCCTGAAAACACTGGAGAAAGCCTACAGTATCAAGGCCGACCCGGAAATCGCCGCCCACCTCAGTGAAGTGCTCTGGAAACTGGGTCGCACGGACGATGCCCGACGGACTCTGAAGGATGCAGCCAAGCAATTCCCGGATAACGAAATCATCAACGGCACCAGCAAGAAACTGCAACCTTGAAAAATTGCATTACGGCGCTGCTCATCGGCGGCCTGCTCACTGCTTGCGCCAGCGCACCGCCAAGCCAACTGCCGGCGCGCGAGCAGGTGCGCGATTTTGCTCTGGAAGCACGCTTTGCCCTGCGCGTCACCTTGCCCGACCAAGCGGCGCAAAGTTCCGGCGGTCGACTGAGCTGGACGCACAAAAATGGCGACGACCATGTCCTGATCTCTAGCCCGCTCGGCTATGGTCTGGCGGAAATTGATACGACGTCCGGCCTCTCTCGCCTGCGTACTGCGGATGGGAAATCACTCGAATCGGCCGACCCGGAGGCCCTGATGGAAGAAGTCACCGGCCAGCGCCTGCCCGTCACTCGCCTCCCGGCCTGGCTGCTGGGCCGAGCCAACGCCTCAGGACAAATCGTCCAGGATGCGTTAAATCGCCCGCTGCGCCTGCGCGAAGCCGGCTGGCAAATTGACTATGCCTATGAAGACGAGACACCCAGCGCCCTGCCCGCGCGCTTAACTCTCCACCGGGGCGACGAGATCGAACTGCGTCTGCGCATTGAAGAATGGAAAGAAACGCCGTGAGCGCCCGCCAGTTATCGCCCGGTTGGCAAAGCACTTGGCCCGCCCCGGCCAAGTTGAACCTGTTCCTCCACGTCGTTGGCCGCCGCGCCGATGGCTACCATTTGCTGCAAACCGTCTTCCGCTTTATTGACCGCGCCGATCAACTGCGCTTTGAACCCCTGGCTGACAGCCAAATCACGCTAGCCACACCGATCCCCGGCGTCCCGCCGGAAACCGACCTCACCGTTCGCGCCGCCCGTTTGCTGCAACAAGCCACCGGCTGCCGGCAAGGCGCAAAAATATATCTCGACAAACAACTGCCGATGGGCGGCGGCCTGGGTGGCGGCAGTTCCGACGCAGCAACCGTCCTGCTCGCACTCAATCATTTATGGCAAACCGGCCTTGCGCGCCACACCCTGGAAAAACTCGGCCTGACGCTGGGCGCTGACGTGCCGGTTTTTGTCCATGGCCAGAACACTTTTGCAGAAGGTGTTGGCGAAGCATTTACCGACGTTCAGCTCGCGCCAGCAACCTATCTAGTCCTGCATCCTGCGGTCAACGTCCCCACCGGGGCAATTTTCGGCGCGCCAGAACTACGCCGTGACACACCGGCAATTGATCCAGGCAATTGGCGCGAGGGTGCTGGGCACAACGATCTTGAAGCCGTTGCCTGCGCCAGATTTCCCGCCGTCGCCGAACATCTCGCCTGGCTCAAGCAACATGCCCCGCAAGCCATGATGACGGGTTCCGGTGCCTGCATTTTTGCCGGCTTTGCTCAACGCAAGGAAGCCGAAGTCGTTTTCGCCAAGCTGCCCGCCAATATGCGTGGCTGGCTCGCCGAGGGCCTGCCTGAACATCCGCTCGCCAGACTTTAATTACCGGCAACAAAACCCCGGACACTTGTCTATAACCGACCTGATGGCTTACATTGACACCGCATATAAGATATTCAACATCTTCTACTGGAGCCATCAATGAAACGACTCAGCACCGCACTCATCCTTTGCCTCGCCACTCTGCTTGCCCAAAACGCCAGCGCCGAGGAAAAGAAGAAACTCCGCATCATTGGCGAAGAAACCAAATTCATCGTCAATACCGCCAGCGGCCCGCTCGAAATCACCCGGACGATGACCCCTTGCGCCAAAAACGAAGGCTGGCTGCAGGAACTGGTCCCGGAAAAAGGCACGCACCCGGTCACCGAAATCGAAATCCTGCGCGCCCTGAACGACAAGGACGCGCTCGTCGTCGACATGCGCGTCGTTGATGACCGCATCAAGGGCACCATCCCGAACTCGATCAGCATGCCTTACACCGAAGTCAGCATGCGCCTGAGTGAACTCGGCTGCAGCAAAGCCGGTAGCAAATGGGATTGCAGCAAGGCGAAGAAGGTTTATGCCTTCTGTAACGGCCCGGTTTGCCCGCAAAGCCCGATTGCCATGAGTGCAATGATTCGTGACGGCTTCCCGGCTGACAAGATTTATTACTATCGCGGCGGCATGCTGGATTGGGAAGCGCTTGGCCTGACCACCGTTCGCGGCGAATTCTGATTGGGAAACTGACCGCTTTGGCGCATAAAATATTGGATTTTTGCAAACAGCCCCTATATAATTCGCGCCTCGTTTGAACGCTACTGTGTTCTAACGAACCCGCTGGGGAGTCGCCAAGTTGGTCAAGGCACCGGATTTTGATTCCGGCATTCGAAGGTTCGAATCCTTCTTCCCCAGCCAGCTTCCTTCGGGCAGGTCACAAGCCTGCCCGATTTTCATTGTGGCGGGCAAATGCGCATTCTGCATAAATCGCTCAGAGGAATGTGGAAATGGCCTACAACAGCTTGATGATTTTTACCGGCAATGCCAACCCCAAACTGGCTGCCGATGTGGCAACAGAACTCAATATTGACCTTGGTCGCGCCAACGTCGGTCGATTTTCCGACGGCGAAGTGAGTGTTGAACTGCAAGAGCACGTTCGTGGCCGCGACATTTTCGTTCTGCAATCCACCTGCGCCCCGTGCAACGACAACCTGATGGAACTGCTGGTTATCGTTGACTCGCTGAAGCGCGCCTCAGCTGGCCGGATCACCGCCACCATTCCGTACTTTGGCTACGCCCGCCAGGATCGCCGCTCACGTTCGTCGCGCGTCCCTATCGCGGCCAAACTGGTGGCCAATATGCTCGTCGCTTCCGGCGTCGACCGCGTATTGACGATGGATTTGCACGCTGAACAGATTCAGGGCTTCTTCGATATTCCGGTCGACAATATTTACGCTCTACCGATTTTGCTCGACGATATCCAGAAGCAGCATTACGAAAACCCGATGGTCGTTTCACCCGATCACGGCGGCGTTGTCCGCGCCCGCTCGCTAGCCAAGCGCCTAGAATGTGATCTGGCGATCATCGACAAACGTCGGCCAAAAGCCAACGTTTCCGAAGTAATGAACATCATCGGCGAAGTCGATGGCCGTACCTGCATCATCATGGACGACATGGTCGACACCGCCGGCACGCTGTGCAAGGCCGCCACGGCGCTCAAGCAGCGCGGCGCCAAACAGGTCGTTGCCTACTGCACGCACCCGGTACTCTCCGGCCCGGCCATTGATCGCGTCAACACCTCCGATCTTGACGCCCTGGTGGTCACCAACACCATTCCACTTCGTGATGACGCGGCGACTTCAACGCGCATTCGCCAGCTTTCTGTGGCCCAAATCATGGCTGAAACCATTCGCCGGATCAGTAATGACGACTCTGTCTCCTCACTATTCATCGATTAAGCTTTTTTAACCTCCTGCTCTGGTCGCGGCGCGGGAAAAACTCTGGAGTATCAAATGACTTTTGAACTAATCGCGCAATCGCGCACATTGCAGGGAACGAGTGCGAGCCGCCGCCTGCGTCGTGCGTCCAAAGTACCAGGTATCGTTTACGGTGGCGAAGCTGACCCCCAGTCTTTTGAAGTCGACCATAACGACGTGCTGCTTAAGCTGAAAAAAGAAGCCTTTCATTCTTCCATCATCAATCTGGTGATTGATGGCAAAAAAGAACAGGTTCTTTTGCGCGACGCGCAAGTTCACGCTTACAAGCCACTCGTTCTGCACGTTGATTTCCAGCGCGTCGATACCACCCACGAACTGCACATCATGGTGCCGCTCCACTTCATCAACGAAGAAGCCGGCAATGGCGTCAAGCTCAATGGCGGCTTGGTCAACCATATCCAAACCGAAGTTGAAGTTCATTGCCTGGCCAAGGATCTGCCTGAGTTCCTGACCGTCGACCTCGGCACGATGAATATTGGCGACAACATCCACGCTTCCCAAGTTGTACTGCCGGCTGGCGTCAAGCTGGTTCAGCATGGCTCCGATGACCCGATTCTGGTCAGCATCGTAGCCAAGCACGGTGGCTCTGCTGCCGCTGAAGGCGAAGCTGCCGCCGAGTAATTTCCGGCCCCGCGCTACACTGGCCGCCGCAGGCATTTTGCCGCCGGCGGCCATTTCATTTTTTTCAGCCATGAATCCACCTCGCCTGATCGTTGGCCTCGGTAACCCGGGCCATGAATACGAAGCTACCCGGCACAACGTCGGCTTCTGGTTTGTCGACCAACTGGCCGACAAACTGAAGGTGACGCTCGCCCCGCAGGCCAAGTTTTTCGGTAAAGCCGCGCGCAATGGCGAACTCTGGCTATTGCAGCCGAGCACCTTCATGAACCGTTCCGGCCAGGCGGTCGCGGCGCTGGCCAATTTTTACAAGATTCCCCCGGAAGAAATTCTCGTCATTCATGACGAACTCGATCTGCCGCCCGGTGGCATACGCCTGAAACAAGGCGGCGGTAACGGCGGGCACAACGGTTTGAAGGATATTCAAGCCAAACTCGGCACACCAGACTTCTGGCGCCTGCGCCTCGGCATTGGCCACCCGCGCACGCTGGGTCTGGCGCAGCAGGTTGTAGACTTCGTGCTGCACCAGCCGCGCAAGGAAGAAATGCCCGATATTGAACAAGCCCTCGCCCGCAGCCTGCTGGCCTGGCCCAAACTCGCTGCCGGAGACTTTGCCGGCGCTCAACAACAGTTGCACGGTAAAGCTGTTTAAGGAAAACAAATGTCATTGAAATGCGGCATCGTCGGCCTGCCTAACGTCGGCAAATCTACTTTATTTAACGCTCTGACCAAATCCGGCATCGCAGCGGAAAACTACCCGTTCTGCACTATCGAGCCAAACGTCGGCATCGTTGAAGTGCCTGACCCGCGGATGGATGCGCTGGCCGCCATCGTCAAGCCGCAACGCATGCAGCCGGCCATTGTCGAATTCGTTGATATCGCCGGCCTGGTGGCTGGCGCTTCGAAAGGTGAAGGCCTGGGCAACAAGTTCCTCGCCAATATTCGCGAAACCGATGCCGTCGTCCACGTCGTGCGCTGCTTTACTGACGACAACGTCATCCACGTTTCCGGCGGCGTTGATCCTTTGCGCGATATCGAAATCATCGATACAGAATTGGCTCTTGCCGACATGTCGACCGTAGAAAAGGCCCTGCAGCGCTATCGCAAGCCGGCTACCGCTGGCGACAAGGATGCCAAGGCGCTGGTTGCCGTGCTCGACAAGTGCTTTACCCAACTTGACCAAGCTAAAGCCGTGCGCGCCCTCGACCTGACCAAGGAGGAATGGGCCAGCCTAAAAGCGCTCTGCCTGATTACCGCCAAGCCGGTGCTCTATGTCGCCAACGTCGCGGAAAACGGTTTCGAGAACAATCCGCTACTCGACGCTGTGCGTACCCACGCTGCCGCTGAAAAAGCCGAAGTGGTCGCCGTTTGCGCCGCCATTGAATCGGAAATCGCCGATCTTGAGGACGACGAAAAGCAGATGTTCCTGGCCGACCTCGGCCTTGATGAGCCGGGCCTGAATCGCCTGATCCGCACCGGTTACAAGTTGCTTGGCCTGGCTACCTACTTCACCGCCGGCGTCAAGGAAGTCCGCGCCTGGACCATTCACGTCGGAAATACAGCACCGCAAGCAGCCGGTGTCATCCACACCGACTTCGAACGCGGTTTTATCCGCGCCCAAACGATCGCCTTCGATGATTTCATCACCTTCAACGGCGAAAGTGGTGCCAAGGAAGCCGGCAAGATGCGCGCCGAGGGCAAGGAATACGTCGTAAAAGACGGCGACGTACTCAATTTTCTTTTCAACGTATAGCTTTCGTACCAAGGGTTTCAGTCTAGGGCAATCGCATGAATGCCGCGCGCATTGCGATTGCAGACTGTCACGGACATTCCCCCTTTATGGCCCGCAGGGCCCGTATTTTTCAGGGCAAGGGGGAGCTTTGGCTAAGCAGGGACTTGGCCGCCATTGTTTGGCGGCTTAGTCGGTTGCTTTGTAGCTTCATCAAGGAGATGGAGCAAATTGACTGACAACAAATCAGACAAGCCGGCACGTTGTAACGGCTGCGCCCATTACTACATAACCCACGATAGGCGGTTTATGTACGGTTGTCGGGCCTTGGGCTTCAAGAGTCAGCGGCAACCGATTCTGGTTGTCATGGAAGCCTCGGCGCAACAGTGTTTTTACTTTGCGCCGAAGAAGTAACCAAGAAGTGACGCAGGCACAAGCCATGCTTTTATCTGTCACCACATTCAAGAGGTATCTATGTCAGTCAGCTCAATCCTCAATAGCGGCCTGCAAAGCATGCAGGCCAGCATCAACCGTACCGCTAGCGCCGGCAGTGGCCTGAACATTGAAAGCAGCGACATGGCGAGCAACATGGTGGCGATGCGCCAGGGCGAGATCGATGCCAAGGCGGCGGCAAACGTCATCAAGGCTGGCGATGAGATACTCGGGACGCTTATTGACCTCACGGCATAGATTTGCCGCTTGCCGGCAAGGAAACACCGGCAGGATTTGAGGGCGGATGTGGTTTCATTTTTCCACCAATTACTGCCAAGGTGGTTGCCTCTGTTTTGCACACTTTTTTCCACGCTTGGCGCCTCATAAATTCCGGCTATGGTCACACTTTCCCAGCTTCATTTTGATATCGACAATCGCGTACAAAGCATCAGGGAAAATCAACCCGACTGGGTCTGTGGGAAGGGTTGCGACAATTGTTGTCGACGGCTCGCCAGGCTGCCTCAACTGACAGAAGCGGAATGGGTCTTTCTGCAAGAAGGACTTGCCGCGTTAGCACCAGAGCGTCTTCGTTCAATTCGCCGCGAGATCACTCTCCTGGCAAAGAGTCCTAGCAGCCCTGTCGTCTGCCCACTGCTGGATCGCGCCACGGGTGCATGTCCGGTCTATGCGCATCGGCCGATAGCTTGTCGGACATACGGTTTCTTTGTGCAGCGTGACAAGGGGCTTTACTGCCAGGACATCGAAGCAAAAGTTGCGGATGGCGCATTGGCCGATGTGGTGTGGGGCAATCACGACGCGATCGATCGCTCTCTCCTCGGCTTTGGTGAGACTCGCGGATTAACCGACTGGTTTGAGCGATAACAGGTTTCTACGAATATCGCGCCAACGTCAGCGATTAAGGCCACCTTTCCATAATCCGTGGCTTCGGTGGAAAAATCTATGTGCGCGAGATAACTGACGGCACAAAATGCCATATCGAGAATGATCGAGTAAAATTTCGGTCTATTGAAGTAGTGAATAAGTAATGCAGCAACTTTTATACTTGGTACAAAACCGGGTAAAAAATGCAGTACAACAAGGCAAATACAAGTAACGGCAAGGCTTTCAGGTCACTATTACCGTTTAACATGTAAGCTATCAGTAAAGACCAGAACATACCGGATGGAATGACTCAACCCGTTAATCGTGCAAGCCAGAACAGGATCGACCGAGTTGGGGCAAAAACCCCAACCGCTTCGGTCTTGTTGCGCGCCTTCGAGCAAAGCCGCGAAGCAATTCTGATTACTGATGCCAATAACCGGATTGTCGGAATTAACCCGGCTTTCACCGAACTCACCGGTTACAGCGTTGCCGAAATACTCGGTAAGAACCCAAAGATTCTTGCCTCTGGCCATGCCGAACCAGGTTTTTACGCCGCCATGTGGCAATCCTTGATTCAAAATAATTACTGGCAAGGTGAGATTTGGGACAAGCGCAAGGATGGCAGCACTTATCCCAAATGGCTTTCCATTTCGGTTATCCATGACGCAACCGGGGCGGTAGAAAACTATGTCGCCAATTTCAACGACATCAGCTCCAGCAAGGAAGCGGCCGATCGCCTGGCCCATCTGGCTTACCACGACCCGCTCACCCAGTTGCCCAACCGTCTGTCGTTTGAAGCGCAGCTAACGCAAAGCTTGCGTGTCTGCGAGCGGGAAGGGCGGCAGTTGGCGTTGATGGTGATCGACCTCGACAACTTCAAGAACATCAATGACACGCTCGGCCACCACGTCGGTGACGAAGTGTTGCAAAAAGTTGCCTTGCGCCTGCGCGAGTGTATTCGGGCCAGCGATCTGGTGGCTCGACTCGGTGGAGATGAGTTCGTCGTTGTGCTGCCGGAAATTGATGGCCCGATGGTTGCGGCCCGCGTTGCCAACAAGATTCAGCAAAGCTTGGCCGATGGCTATTTGCTCGCTGATCATGCCCTCTACGCCACGCCGAGCATTGGTATCAGCCTCTTCCCGACCGACGGTCAGGATACGGCGACGCTGCTGCGCAATGCCGACTCAGCGATGTACCACGCCAAGAATGCCGGCCGGAACAACCACCAGTTCTATGCCAAAAGGATGAACGAAGCAGCAGGCGAGCGCCTGCAACTGGAAAGTGCACTGCGCCATGCCGTGGCGGCCATTTCGCCAGATTCGAGCGAATTTTGTATGCACTTCCAGCCGCAGATCGACGCCGTCACTGGCCGCGTCGTCGCGCTTGAAGCTTTGCTACGCTGGAATAGCCCGACTTTTGGTTCGGTACCGCCATTCCGCTTTATTTCCATCGCCGAAGAAACTGGCCTGATTCAGCCCTTGGGCGACTGGGTGATCTGGGAAACTTGCCGCCAGATTCGCGCCCTGAAGACAGCCGGGATCAGTGATGTCCGCGTCGCCATCAACATTTCGGCGCAACAGTTGCGCCACGAAAATCTGCTGTTACTGGTGCGCGGCGCGCTGGCCTGTTACGAGCTTTTGCCCAGTGACATCGAACTAGAAGTGACCGAAAGCACGGCGATGCAAAACACCGAGGTGACGCTGGGTGTGCTCGACGAACTAGCCGCGATGGGCATCCTGCTCGCCATTGACGATTTCGGTACCGGCTACTCCTCGCTCGCCTACCTGAAGCACCTGCCGATCCAGCATTTGAAAATTGATCGTTCGTTTGTGACGGATATTGAAACGGATGCCAACGATGCCGCCATTTGTGCCGCCACAATTGCGCTGGGCCACAACCTCGGCCTGAAACTGGTGGCGGAAGGAGTGGAAACCGAGCAACAACGGGAATTTCTCTGCCGGCTTAATTGCGATGTGCTGCAGGGCTATCTCTATAGCAAGCCGCTGCCTTTTGAGGAGATCGTTCCTTATTTGTTGGCGCGGCAAGGCACCTCAGAACCTGTCAGCAAATAACGGTCAGCGAACGACCTTGCGCCACTCGGCCTCGAAGTAGCGCACCAGCACCTGATTATTCAAACGATTCACCTCCGCCGGCACGCGCCCCATGTCGGCCGGGAAGCGGAAAAGATCTGGCGTTATTTCCGGCGTCAAAAATCGGGTTTTTTCCGGGTCGACCCTAGGGCCAGCCGTTGTTCCCATGGTCGCAGCAATCCGAAATTCCTGCCGGCCGGCGATGATGAAGCCCCATTCGCCAAAAGACGGCACCAGGGCGTGATAGGGCGCCGTCTTGAAGCCAACATCCTCCAGTGTCGCCACCACACACCAGAACGATTGCCGGGCATAGAGTGGCGAAGTCGATTGCACGACGATCAAGCCTTGCGCCGACAGGCGTTTTTCCAATAGCCGATAAAAAGCCGAGGTGTACAATTTGCCAAGGGCGAAATTGGCCGGATCGGGGAAGTCGATGACGATGAAATCGAAATACTCGCGGCTTTCCTCCAACCATTGCAGCGCGTCAGCATTGACCACATTGACCCGGTCGGACTTGAGCGAACCGGCATTCAGAGCGACAAGCTGTGGCGCCGTCGAAAACAACGCCGTCATCGCTGGGTCGAGATCGACCAGCGTCACCGCCTCGACATTCGGGTATTTAAGGATTTCCCGCACGGCCAAGCCATCGCCACCACCCAGCACCAACACCCGCCGTGCGCCGGGCAAGCTGGCCAAGCCGGGGTGCACCAAGGCTTCGTGATAGCGGTATTCGTCGTGAGAAGAAAACTGCAGGTTATTGTTAAGAAATAGCCGTAGATCGTCACGCCAGCGGGTGACAACGATGCGTTGGTAAGGTGTCGTTTCAGCGTGGACAATTTCGTCAGCGTAAACGTGCGCTTCAGCCAGCGTGGTCAATTGGCCAGCACCAATAAAGCCAGCCAGTAGCGCGGCGAAAACCGCCCAGCTTTGCACCGCCAGCCAGCGCCGGGCCGGTAGTTGCTCGCGGAACAAATGCAGCGCCCAGAGCGCCACCGCCACATTGAGCAAGCCAAAAAGTAGCCCGGTGCGGACCATGCCAATCTGCGGCGCCAACACCAGTGGAAAGAGGATGGATACAGCCAGTGCGCCGAGATAATCGAAAGTGAGCACTTGCGATACCAGATCCTTGAAGGCCAGTTCGCGCTCCAGAATGCGCATCACCAGCGGGATTTCCAACCCGACCAGCACACCGACGCCAAACACCGCAAGATACAAGACCAGTTTGAACGGCCCGCCCAGCCAGGTAAAAACCAGAAATAAGCCGATCGCCGAAAAACCGCCGAGCAGCCCAACCATCAGCTCGATCTGAATGAAGCGGCCGATCAGATCACGCGTGATGTATTTCGACAGCCATGAGCCCGCCCCCATCGCAAACAGGTAGGTGCCGATTACCGTCGAGAACTGCGTCACTGAATCGCCTAGCAGGTAGGACGCCAGCGCGCCGGCGATCAGCTCATAGGCGAGGCCGCAGGAGGCGATGACGAAAACGGAGAAGAGCAGGGCGTGGCGCATGGTGACCAGTGCGAAGCAAAAGCGGATTGCCGACATTTTGCCTGCATTCAGGAACGTCAGGCATTATGAAGCGGTCAGACTTGGCGATTCTGATAAGCGCTTCTGACAAGTGCATTTCGGCTAGCCGCACTTTTACCCTTTTTTGTCTTTTTCGAGCGTCGACCGTGGCATTCAAAATATTCTCCGCTTTTCTGTTGGCCTGCCTCGCCCTGCCGGCTTCTGCGCTGGAGTACGCCATTGACCCGGGGCACACCTACGCCAGCTTCGAAATCGACCACCTCGGCTTCTCCACCCAGCGCGGCCAATTCAACCGGAGCGCCGGCTCAGTCGAGTTTGACCTCGACGCCCGCAGCGGCAGCATCGACATCACCATTGACGCCGCCTCGCTCGATACCGGCCTCGAATTGCGCGACAACGTCCTGCGGGGCGACGCCTGGTTCAATGTCCAGGCCTTCCCCAATATCCTGTTTCGCAGCCAGCGTTTTATTTTTGAGCAGGAAAAGCCAGTCGCGGTTGAGGGAACGCTGACGCTACTCGGCGAAACAAAACCAATGCGCCTGGAAATTTCCCGCTTTAAATGCGGCCTCAATCTGGCCAATCGCAAACGCGGCTGTGGTGCGGATGCCCAAGGCGTACTGCGCCGCTCCGACTTCGGTTTACAAAACAGCATCCCCTTCATTGGCGACGAAGTTCGCCTGCGCATTCAGGTGGAAGCCTACCTGCCCTGAGTCGGCGCGGGTTTATGTCCGCGCCGCTGCGGCTTTGACCGGCACCGAATCAGGCGCGGCGGCCAGCGCCAATGCGTTAAAGTCATGTGCTACCCCCTTGTTTCTGCGAAAATAGCACCCCCCGTTTTTGTTCTTTTGGACCGCCATGCCTCCCCATCCCGCCATTGCCACTACCGCTGAAATCGTTGCCGAAATAAAGGCGGGCCGCATGGTCATCCTGGTTGATGAAGAAGACCGTGAGAACGAGGGTGACCTTGTGATGGCCGCCGAGCACATCACGCCGGAAGCAATCAATTTCATGGCCAAATTCGGCCGCGGGCTGATCTGCCTGACGCTTACCGAGGCCCGCTGCAAGAAGCTCGGCCTGGTCCAGATGGCCAGCAACAACAAAGCCCAGTTCAGCACCGCCTTCACCGTTTCGATTGAAGCGGCCGAAGGCGTCACCACTGGCATTTCTGCTGCCGACCGGGCGCATACCATTCAAGTCGCCGTCGCCAAGGCCTCCACCGCTGACGACATCGTTCAGCCCGGCCACGTTTTCCCGATCACCGCCCGCGAAGGTGGGGTGCTGGTTCGCGCCGGCCATACCGAAGCTGGTTGCGACCTGGCCGGCATGGCCAATCTCGAACCATCGTCAGTGATCTGCGAGATCATGAACGACGACGGTACGATGGCCCGCCTGCCCGAACTGATGGTTTTTGCCCAAGAACACGGCCTGAAGATCGGCACCATTGCCGATCTCATCCATTACCGCGCCGCCTCGGAAACGCTGGTCGAGCGCGTCACCAGCAAGACCATCGCTACCGCCCACGGTGATTTTGCCCTGCACGCCTATGTCGACCGCGCCAGTGGCGCCACCCATCTGGCGCTGGTCAAAGGGCAGATTCCGGCTGGTGAGGAAACCTTGGTTCGCGTCCATGAGCCGCTTTCGGTGCTTGACTTCCTTGACCCCGGCAGCAAGCAACAATCCTTTTCCATCGACCAGGCCCAGGCCGCCATGGCGCAAAAGGGCCACGGCGTCATCGTCCTGATGCACCGCCCGGAAGACGGCGAAGCCCTGCTTTCCCGCCTGACTGGTGAAAAGCCCAAGGCGCAGACCAAGTGGGATCCACGCACCTACGGCATTGGCGCTCAGATTTTGCGCGACGTCGGCGTCACCAAAATGCGCCTGCTCTCCAGCCCGCGCAAAATGCCCTCGATGACCGGCTTCGGCCTCGAGGTTACCGGTTTCGTTACATCTCCTGCGGAACTTTAAGCCATGGCTCGCTTCGACAATATTTTTGAATACGACAACAGCCTCAACGGGGCCGGCCTCAGGATCGGCATCGTCATGAGCCGCTTCAACCTGCCCGTTTGCGAAGGCCTGCTCTCCTTCTGCGTCAATGAACTGAAGCGTCTCGGCGTCGCTGATGCCGACATGGCCATTGCCAATGTGCCCGGCGCGCTGGAAATCCCGCTCGTTCTGCAAAACATGGCGCAAAGCGGCAAGTACGACGCGCTGGTGGCACTCGGTGCAGTCATCCGCGGCGACACCTATCATTTTGAAGTCGTCTCCAACGACGCCTGCCGCGCCATCATGGAAGTGCAACTGCACACGGGCGTGCCGATCGCCAACGGCATCCTTACCTGCGAAACCGACGAGCAAGCCGAAGTCCGCATGCAACCCAAGGGCTGCGATTGCGCCCAGGCCGCCGTCGAGATGGCCAACCTACAGAAAGCACTAGACCAATGACCACCTTCGCCAGCGACCGCAACCTCCCGGAAGAACCCAAGGCGCCGCCCAAATCGGCCCGCCGCCGCGCCCGTGAATTTGTCCTCCAGGGGCTTTACCAGTGGCGCGTCGGCGGTGCCGATACCGCCGCCATCGAAGCCCACGCCCCGGAAATGGATGATTTTGCCAAAGCGGACCGCGAATTCTTCGTCGGCACCCTGCGCGGCGTCATCAAGCAGAAAGAAACCCTGACCGCCCAGATCCGCGCCCACATCGACCGCGAATTCAGCGAACTGTCACCGGTTGAAGCCAGCATTCTTCTCATGGGCGCTTTCGAATTGAGCAATCACCCGGAAACCCCCTACCGCGTTATCATCAACGAAGCCATTGAGCTGACCAAATCCTTCGGCGGCACGGACGGCCACAAGTACGTCAATGGTGTGCTCGATAAGGTCGCCGCACTGATTCGCCCGGAAGAGATTGCGGCCAAAAAAGCCAAGCCGGCTCGTTAAAAAATGGCCGGCGAGTTTGCCCTGATCGACAAATACTTCGCCCGGCCGACCCCTTCGGCCGTGCTCGGCCCCGGTGACGACTGCGCGCTATTGCAGCCAACGGCGGGCAAGCAACTCGCCGTCACCACCGACATGCTGGTCGCCGGCACGCATTTTCTGCCCGATACCGACCCCAAAAACCTCGGCTGGAAAGCCTTGGCGGTCAATCTCTCCGACCTCGCCGCGATGGGCGCCCAGCCGCGCTGGGTCACACTGGCCGGGGCGCTTCCTGCGGTCGACGAGCCGTGGATCGCTAAATTTGCCGAAGGCTTCTTCGCCTGCGCCGCCGAATACGGCGTTGATGTGGTCGGTGGCGACACCACCAAAGGCCCGCTCAACCTCTGCATCACCGCCATCGGCGAAGTCGAACCCGGCCGCGCCCTGCGCCGCGACGGTGCCAAGGTCGGCGACGACATCTGGGTCTCCGGCCGCCCCGGCCTGGCCAGCCTCGGCCTGGCGCAATTGCAAGGCCGAGTCGAACTCCCCGGCATCTGGCCGCGCCTGTGCATCGCCGCGCTGGAAAAACCCCGGCCGCGAGTGGCGCTTGGCCAAGCCCTAGTCGGCATCGCCAGCGCCGCCATCGACGTTTCTGACGGCTTGCTGGCCGACCTCGGTCATATCGCCGAACGCTCCGGCTGCGCAGCATCGGTGCAACTGGTCAAACTGCCGCACCTGCCGCGCGGCGACGACTACAACTCAGACCTCCGCCGTCTGGCGCTCGACTGCCAACTGGCCGGCGGCGACGACTACGAACTCTGCTTCACCGCCCCCTACAGCCAGCGCCTCGCCATCAGCCAGATCGCCGCCACCCTCGAACTGCAACTCTGGTGCATCGGCGAGATGGTGGAAAAAATGGCAGAAGGCCCGGCCGGCCAAGTTACCGTCTTCGACCCTGAAGGCTTAGCCATCGAATTTGACCATAAAGGCTACGACCACTTCGGTTGAAAAACCGAAAACCGACGAACCAATGGCCGAAAAATCGAAGCGCCCCAGCCTTAAGTTTCTGCTTGCCAGCCCGGCGCACTTTCTCGCCCTCGGCTGCGGCAGCGGCTTGGCACCGTGGGCACCCGGCACCTTTGGCACCCTCTTTGCCTGGCTGACCTTCCCGCTATTTCGCCCTTATTTTTCTGATTTTGGCCTGTTAACGGCGTTGACCGTAGCCTACCTGCTCGGCATCTGGGTTATCGACCTCACCGGCAAAGCCATCGGCGACCCCGATCACGGCAGCATCGTCTGGGACGAAATCGTCCCCTTCTGGCTGGTATTGCTGCTGACGCCCGACACGTTTTTCTGGCAACTCACCGCCTTCGCGCTTTTCCGCTACTTCGACATCACCAAACCCCAGCCGGCCCGCTACTTCGACACCCACGTCAAAAACGGCTTCGGCGTCATGGCCGACGATTTGGTGGCGGCCGGCTACACCTTGCTTTCATTGGCCCTGCTAAAACTCGTTTTCCCCTGACGAAAATTTTCCAGAAGCATAAAATAGTGAGGCTAAATTTGCTGGGAGCCTCACCATGAGCCACAAACACGCACACCTGATGCGCAGCATCTTCCAGGACCCACCCAGCGCCAACATTCACTGGCGCGAAATCGAGTCGCTACTCCACCACCTCGGCGCCGAAATCGAACCCGCGCACGGCGCCCGCTTCAAAATCACCCTCAACAAAGTTGAAGCCTTCCTGCACCACCCTCACAACAGCAGCACCTGCAGCAAGACCGAGATCAAGGCAGTACGCGATGTGCTGGCCCATGCCGGGGTAACGCTATCGGGTTATGAGGCGGGGGAAGGTTGAGGTTTGAATAGCTGTTTTGGAAATAAGAACGGGCACCACAAGGTGCCCGTTCTTATTCAGTTTTGAGCACCAGTCCTTGAGTTGCCTGATGATATAGGAATTGTCAATAGCTGCTACGTGAACCGGAAGCCGCCATTTGGGGAATTGGCCAAAAATCATAGGTTCTGGGCAGACTGTCAAACATATTGCTATCGACCGCCAACCACACTGAACCTGAGTGCGCTTACCGTCCGGCGTCTCGGCGCGATTCGGAAGTTGCGTAAACGAGCATTCCGTCATCTTCGGCTGGTTCTGTCTAGTCGCATATGTGCGCTGTCGAACTGCCCCCGCGCCCATTCGGATGCCAACATAAAGTAACCATCTTGGGCAAAGTCGTTGCGTGTCTGATGATGAAACTGTATTTCTCTACTTCGGCTGATCGTGAGGGTGCCCCTCGCCTGTTTTCTGCCGATACGATCCTTCATGCATTTGAATAGAGGTGAACCATGTCTCCAACTGACTCCGGGATTAACGCCACGAGCAAGCCCCGCAAAAAAGGCCTCGCGCCCAAGGCTGGACTGCAAAAGTGTCTGACGGGCATCAAGGGGTTTGACGAAATCACTGAAGGCGGGCTTCCGAGAAACAGAATAACCTTATTGGCCGGAAGCGCCGGCACCGGGAAGACACTGCTTGGTATTGATTTTTTGATCAGCGGTGTGCGCACCTACGACGAACCCGGCGTCTTCATGTCATTTGAAGAGACTGAAGATGACCTGTACAAAGACGTGACTTCGCTGAATTTTGACTTGCGGGGGCTCGTCGCTGAGAAGAAGATTGTTCTCGACTTTGTGATGCTCGAACGAAAAGAAATCCAGGATGCAGGGGAGTTCAACCTGGAAGGAATTTTTGTTCGCCTTGAACATGCCATCGATTCCATCAAGGCGAAACGCGTCGTGCTCGATTCGATCGAATCATTGTTCGCCGGCGTTACGGATGCTGGCATCCTGCGTCTCGAAATCAAGAGGCTCTTTCGTTGGCTCAAGGACAAAAAAGTCACGGCATTGATCACCGGGGAAGTGCAACAAGGTTCCAGTGGAGAGAACCAAGGCTCGTTCACTCGCCATGGTTTGGAAGAATACATTTCCGACTGCATCATCCTGGTAGACAACCGCGTGCGGGATCAGATTGCAACACGGCGCATTCGTGTCATCAAATACCGCGGCTCCAACCACGGGGCCAATGAATATCCGTTCGTCATCGACAAAGATGGGCTTTCAGTCATCCCCATCACTTCGGCTGGGCTGGACCAACCGGGCACGGCGGAACGGGTGTCTACAGGCGTCGCCTCACTGGATCAATTGTTCCAGGGTGGTGGGTACACCCGAGGCAGCACCATTCTTTGTTCGGGTACCGCCGGCACGGGCAAGACCAGTCTGGCAGCCGCTTTTGCGGTGGCGACGTGCAAGCGTGGGGAGCGGTGTCTGTTCTTGTCGTATGAAGAGTCGCCGGGCCAACTGATCCAGAACCTGAGTTCCATCGGCTTCGACCTTGCGCCGCTGGTCAAGAAGGGGCTGTTAAAAATGGTGTCCACCCGGCCGTCGTTTTTTGGGCTGGAGATGCATTTGCTGGATTTTTACAAGCTGCTGGCCGACTTCAAGCCAAACGCCGTAGTCATCGATCCGCTGTCGAGTCTGCTGGGGCAAGGGAACCGATTTGAGGTTCAGTCCATGCTGACACGCATGATCGATGTCCTCAAATCCAAGACCATCACCGGATTCTTCACCAGCCTGGTCTCATCGACCGCACAAAAT
>JBBSCQ010000012.1:0-64257 GCA_038250105.1 Burkholderiales bacterium
CATCCAGCGTCCTGAAGCGGTAGCGCCAATACTTTGCGCCGGTCGTCTCAATGTGGAGATAGAGGCCGTTAGCGTCCGCCAGCTTGCGCGCTCGTTCGCCGTTGGGTTTGGCGTTCTTGACGGCAAGGTCGGTGAGTTTCTGTTGCAAAGCGGGCACCTGAGAAAAACGGGTATTTCTCAATGTACCCGCTTTTTATACCCGCACGAATACCCATTTATAAATGCGCTTCAATGATACGAAGTGAGACGCTAAAAGCGCCAAAGCCCCGGTTGGCGGGGCTTTCGGAGGGAGTTTTGAGTCTTTGTGATACTTGCTGATAGCAAGAATTGGAGGCGGGTAGCGGAATCGAACCGCTCTAAACGGATTTGCAATCCGCTGCATAACCTCTTTGCTAACCCGCCATCGCCGCTGTTGATGCGCAACGACAAAAGTCGCTACGCAAATGAAAACGGAACCGTTGCGGTTCCGCTTTTTTGCTACCAGTTTAAGCACTGGAGCGGCAGAAGAGTCTCGAACTCTCGACCTCAACCTTGGCAAGGTTGCGCTCTACCAACTGAGCTACTGCCGCGTCAAACAGAGCGCGCATTATAGATTAGCCGGCGATCTTGTCAACATCCTTCACTTATTTTTCTGCACTCCGCTTGGCGATTTCTGGCCAGGCCATCTGCAGGTAGTAGCCCATTGACCAAAGTGTCAGCAAGGCGGCTATCCAAATCAACCAGTTACCGACAAGCCGGAGATCAAACCCGAATAAGGGGGCGGAGTAAAGCAACGCGGGGATGGCAAGCATTTGTGCTGCCGTCTTGACCTTGCCCAGCATGGAAACAGCGACATTTTTTGATGCGCCTATTTTGGCCATCCATTCGCGTAAGGCGGAAATTGTAATTTCCCGGCCAATAATGATGGTGGCGACAATCGCATCAGCTCGGCCCAGTTGAACGAGAATTATCAATGCGGCTGCGACCATCAGTTTGTCAGCAACAGGATCGAGAAATGCGCCAAAGGCTGAGGTTTGGTCGAGCTTCCTGGCTAAATAGCCATCCGCCCAGTCCGTGAAGGCGGCGGCAACGAAAATCAGGGTGGCGATCAGGTCGCGTTCATGCGGCTGTGCCCAGCCTGGTGGCAGGAAGTAAACCGTGATCATCAGCGGGATCGCGACGATGCGCAGCCAGGTCAGGAGAATAGGTAAGTTGAAAGGCATGTCTTAGTGTAGTGCAGAATAAATTTTATCGGCCATCTCTTGGCTGATGCCGCTTACTTCAGCCAGTTGATCTGCACTGGCTGCGAGAACGCCGGCCAGACCGCCAAAACGGGCGACTAATGCTTTTCGTCGCGCCGGGCCAATACCGGGCAGGCTGTCGAGCTTTGAGGTTTTTCTTGCTTTGCTACGTTGGGCGCGGTGGCCGGTGATGGCAAAACGATGTGCTTCGTCACGAATTTCCTGAATTAGATGCAGCGCCGGGTGGTTCGGCGGCAATTGTAGCGGATCGCACCCACTCGGGAAAATGAGAGTTTCTAGGCCGGCTTTGCGTCCCTCCCCTTTGGCAACGCCAAGCATCGGCAGATGACTCAAGCCGAGGTCGGCCAAGGCACTGAAGGCTGAACTTACCTGACCTTTGCCGCCATCGATCAAGATCAGATCGGGTGCAACGCCCACCCCGGCGGCAATGCTGTCGTAGCGCCGGCTAACGGCCTGGCGCATGGCGGCGTAATCGTCGCCGGGCTGAATGTCGCGGATGTTAAAACGGCGATAATCCGCTTTTTTCATGCCATTTCCCTGGTAGACCACGCAAGAAGCAACGGTTGCTTCGCCTTGGGTGTGGCTGATGTCAAAACACTCAATCCGGGAAATGGCTTCCGGTAACTGCAACGCTTCTTGCAAAGCAGTCAGGCGATGTTCTTGTTGGGCGGTGGCCTGATTGCGCGCCAGAATTGCTAACTGGGCATTTTGCAGCGCCATGTCCACCCAGGCCTTATTGAAAAGCGAATAGGCTTCCAGAATCGGGACGTGGCGACCGGCTAGTTGGGCTAAAGAGGCTTCGGCTTCTCCCTTTTCATCTTCTGAAGGAAGTGGCAATGCGAGCAGCCTGGCTGGCGCCGGGTGGGCGGCGTAATGCTGGCGGATGAATGCAGCCACCGCATCGGCCACTGTGGATTCACCGACGTTACTTGGAAACATCGGGCGATCACCAAGATGCCGGCCCCCCCGGACCATTGCAATGTTGACGCACAATTGTCCGGCCTCCTGCAAGGCAACGACGATGTCGACATCTTCACCTTTACTACTCGATACGAATTGTTTTTCCTGCACCTGGCGCAAGGATTGAATCTGGTCACGAAACACTGCCGCCTGTTCAAAAGCCAGGCGATTGGAAGCTTCTTCCATCGACTGGGTTAGCCGTTTACTGACCTCGTGCTGTTTGCCGAGCAGGAACATGGCAGCGAGTTGTACATCGCTGGCGTAATCCTCCGCCGAGATGTGCTCGACACAAGGGCCGCTACAGCGTTTGATCTGGAAAAGCAGACAAGGGCGTGAGCGGTTGGAAAAAACAGTGTCTTCGCAGGTACGCAGGCGAAACATCTTCTGCAACAGGTGAATGCTGTCACGGACGGCCCACGATGAGGGATAGGGGCCGAAGTAATCGGCCTTGCGATCCGGGTTTCCCCGATAAAAACCGAGGCGGGGAAACGCGCCTTTGGTGACGACAATGTAAGGATAGGATTTGTCGTCGCGAAACAGGATGTTGTAGCGTGGCGCCAGCGACTTGATCAGGTTGTTTTCAAGGAGCAGCGCTTCGGCTTCGGTCCGCGTTGCCGTTGTTTCAATGGCGACGATCTGACTGACCATATGTGCAATGCGCGGGCTGGTGAGATTTTCGCGAAAATACGACGCTACCCGTTTTTTAAGATTTTTGGCCTTGCCAACATAGAGCACGGCTCCGCCAATCCCAAGCATCCTGTAAACGCCGGGCAATTCGGTCAGCGAGGCAAGGAATGCCTTGGCATCAAAACTCATGACTTGAACAAGTTAATCGAGATGCGCTTTTACGCCAGCAAAAACGGCTTCGAAGCTCTCCCGCGAAAGCCTGCCAGTGCGCCAGTTGTAGCCACTGCAGTGATAGCTATCAACCAGCAAACGGCCGTCCGACAAAGTGTGCGTGACATTATGGCCAAAGACATGGTTCTTGAGCTTGAGGTCGTAGGCCCAGAGCAAGGCCTGATGGGCGATGGCGCCAAGCGCAACAATCACTTTCAGGCGCGGCATGGCGGCGAGTTCGGCCTGCAAATGGGCGTTGCACTGGCGGATTTCAGCGGTCACCGGCTTGTTGGCAGGCGGTAAGCAGCGCACGGCATTAGTAATCCGGCAGTTATTCAATATCATGGCTGGATTGGCCCAGCTATCTGCAGCCAAAGGGTCGGCGCTGCTAGCAAAACCGAAACGATTTAGTGCTGGATAAAGCAGCTCACCGGCGACATCGCCGGTGAACGGGCGACCGGTACGATTGGCCCCTTTTTCACCGGGGCCTAGGCCGACCACAAGGAGTTCAGCATCCAGCGAACCAAAAGCGGGAACGGGGAGCGCGTGCCAATCCGGATCGCGCTGACGAATGGTGGCGAGGTGCCCGGCCAAGCGTGGGCAGGCGGTGCAGTCTTGGGGGTCGTTAAAGGCAGGCATGGCGGCGATGTTAGCATGGCACCCATGCAGCTTCATTGGGACATCTTTTGCCGGGTTATTGATAACTACGGCGACATCGGCGTCTGCTGGCGACTTGCCCGGCAGTTGACTAACGAGCATGGCAAAAAGGTTAGGCTATGGCTGGATGACCTGAATAGCCTGAAACCGTTTTACCCCGCTATCGATGTTTTGCTGGCCAATCAAACTTGTCTGAGCATTGAAATTCGTCATTGGACAGAAAATGCTGCGGTCGACCGGGTTGCAGAGGTAATTATCGAAGCCTTCGCTTGCGAATTGCCGCCCCTTTATCTTCAAGAAATGGCGCAGGTCTCGCCGAAACCGTGCTGGGTGAATCTGGAATATCTAACCGCTGAAGCATGGGCCGAGAGCTGTCACGGCATGGCGTCGCCTCACCCTTCCCTGCCACTGGTCAAACACTTTTTCTTCCCCGGCTTTTCGGCGGCTAGTGGTGGCTTGTTGCGGGAGTCGGCTTTACTCGACAAACGAGATGCGGAAACCGCCCATTACGCCAGTGACGATGCTCTTGAGGTCAGTTTGTTTTGCTATGAAACTGCACCCGTCAGTGAATTGCTTGATGTGCTAGCCGAGTCATCCACTGCCGTTCGGCTACACGTTGCGCCCGGCCAGCCAACGACGGCGGTAATGGCACACTTGGGCGGCAGCGGACCGTGGGAGTATGGAAAACTCAGTATTCGCCCCTTCGATTTTCTATCGCAGGACGATTTTGATCGCCTTCTATGGCGTTGCGACATCAATTTTATTCGTGGCGAAGACTCTTTTGTCCGGGCGCAATGGGCTGGCAAGCCGTTTATCTGGCAGATTTATCGGCAGGATGATGCGGCGCATTTAATTAAGCTGACGGCGTTTCTTGAGCACTACGCGACGGGCTTGAGTCCGGCGGCAAGGGATATTTCGGTCGACCTCCATAAAGCATGGAATTCTGGTGGCAGTCTGCGCCAGGCCTGGGGCACTTTCCTGCAGGCCAGGCCGGAAATTAGCGAACACAGCGCGCAATGGGCTCGCCAACTGGCAAATAATCCTGATCTCGCCAACGCACTCGTCAAGTTCTGTGTCACCAAGGTATAATCCAAGGCTTTTATTTTTCAGATTTTTGGGAATCCCGAATGAAGACCGCACAGGAACTCCGCATTGGCAATGTAATCATGGTTGGTGCCGACCCACTCGTCGTCCTAAAGGCCGAGTACAACAAGTCCGGCCGTAATTCGGCTGTTGTCAAAATGAAGCTCAAGAATCTGTTGACCGAAGCTGGTTCTGAATTCGTCTATAAGGCTGATGACAAGTTTGAACTCGTCCAGCTCGACAAGAAGGAAGTGACCTACTCCTACTTCGCCGACCCGATGTACGTTTTCGTCGATGCCGACTACGAACAGTACGAAGTCGAGTCCGAAAGCATGACCGACGCACTTAAATATCTTGAAGATGGCTTGGCTTGTGAAGTCGTTTTCTACAACGGCAAGGCTATTTCGGTAGAACTACCGAATAGCGTGGTTCGTGAAGTAATCTACACCGAACCAGCCGTCAAGGGCGACACCTCAGGCAAGGTCATGAAGCCAGCCAAGTTGGCCAGTGGCTTTGAACTGCCGGTTCCGGCTTTCGTCAATATTGGTGACAAGATCGAAATTGACACCCGTACCGACGAATACAAAGGCCGCGCCAAGTAATCTGCGGTTTTGCGGTGCAATGATCGGGCAGCCTGGGCTGCCCGTTTTCATTTCAGGCGTTTAAACGAGCTCAGGTGTTTAGCCGAGCAATTGTCTGCTGTGCAGCCACATAGACAGGATCGGATTGCAGCGCTACCCAATCCTTGGCGGGTTGTTGCGGGAGCAACTGTTCCACCCGCTTTCCCCGGGCGAGGTCGACGTCGGGCTGCCAATTATTGAGCACATCACCGACTGAGTCCGGGCTGTTGCACACCAGCAACATATCGCATCCGGCGCGATAAGCTGTATCGACCCGATTGAGCATGCCACCGACGACACCCGCCCCAGCCATCGATAAATCGTCAGTAAAAACCACCCCATTAAATTTAATGTTATTTCTTAGATAATCAATCCATCTATTTGAAAATACTGCTGTATTGCAATCCATGCAATCGTATATTACGTGTGCGGCCATTACCGCATCAAGACTGAGCTGGCGATAGGGAGTGAGGTCCTCCTGCATCGCTTCCAAGCTACGATCATCAACCGGCAGTTCGACATGCGAATCCGGAATGACATAGCCGTGGCCGGGGAAGTGCTTGCCGCAAGAACCCATGCCACCTTGGCGCAAGCCATCCGCTAGCGCCCCGGCGAGGGCAACAACCGCTGCCGGCTGACGGTGAAAAGCACGGTCGCCGATAACTCGCGACGGACCGTAATCGAGGTCAAGCACCGGCGTAAAGGAATAATCAACACCGCGCGAACGTAGCTCGGCGGCCAGCACGTAGCCCACTTGACTAGCCGCGATCAGTGCCACCTCGGGTTGTTCATCCCAAAGGCGCCCAAGTGCAGCCATCGGCGGCAAGCGGGTGAAGCCCTCACGAAAACGCTGCACCCTGCCCCCTTCGTGATCAACGGCGATCAGCAGCGCCGGATTGCGCAAGGCATGAATTGCTGCGGTCAACTCGGATAATTGCGCCGGATTGGCGTAGTTGCGACTGAACATAATAATGCCGCCAACTAATGGGTGGCTGAGGCGCTGACGATCGAGATCGGTCAGTTGCGTGCCAGCGATGTCGATCATCAGCGGGCCGAGGGCGAGTTGCATCATGGGCGTTCCAGAATGACGTAGGCGATGGCGTAGTCTGCTTCATCGCTCAGAGAAATGTGGGCGATTAAAGTTTGGTTTTTGATCATTTCTGCCAGTTGACCGTAGCAAACCAGGATGGGCTTACCCAACTCGTCGTGACTGACGGCAATCGCCGACAAGACAGCCGGCGGCCGGATTCCTGTGCCAAGCGCCTTGCTAAAAGCTTCTTTGGCGGCAAAGCGCTTGGCGAGAAAGCGCCCTTTGTCGGACGCTTGGGCAAAGTCAGACATTTCCTGGGGAGCTAGCAAGCGCTGTAAAGCCTTTTCCCCATGACGCTCCCACATGCCCTGCAGGCGCTTGACGGCAACAATGTCAGTGCCAATTCCGTAAATCATTCGCCGCGCTCGGCCGCTTCACGCATCAGTTGCTTCATTTCGCGCACAGCTTCGCGCAGACCAACAAATATGGAACGGCTGACAATAGCGTGACCAATATGCAATTCGCGAATACCAGCAAGTCGAGCCACCGGTTGAACGTTGTAATAATTGAGCGCATGGCCCGCATTGAAGCGCATACCGAGCGCGCGAATGCGCTGGCCCGCCAGACGTATCTTGTACAATTCAGCGACGACTGCCGGCGCCTCGGCATCGCGGCCAAGCGCGTGAAAGGCATGCGCGTATGGACCGGTATGGATTTCGCAAACACGGACGCCAATGCGTGCCGCCGCTTCGATTTGCGGCATCTCGGCATTGATGAAAACGCTGGTCATGATGCCGGCGTTGGTCAAACGAGCAATAACTTCCTTTAGTCGCGCCTCCTGAGCCAGAACATCAAGACCGCCTTCGGTAGTGACTTCGTGCCGCCCTTCCGGCACCAGCATCGCCATTTCCGGCTGCAGATCACAGGCTATACCGACCATTTCGTCGGTCGCGGCCATTTCGAAATTGAGCTTGACCTGAGTCAGTTCGCGCAGGCGACGCACATCGGCATCCTGAATATGGCGGCGGTCTTCGCGCAGATGTACGGTTATGCCATCAGCTCCACCAAGATGCGCCTCAACCGCACCCCATACCGGATCCGGCTCATAAGTGCGGCGCGCCTGGCGCAGCGTAGCAATGTGGTCAATGTTTACGCCGAGCTCGATCATAATTCCTGTAACTCCCTGAATATTTTGCGTGTTTCCAGTTCTTTGCCGGCCAGATAATAAGCCATCAAGGTGCGCATCAACTGCTTAGACTCAATTCGCGAGCGTGGATCGGAGAAGTCTTCGGCCTCCAGATCAAGCAAGGTTTTGCCCCGGACAACTTGAGCCGATGCTTCCGAATGTTCCAAACGAACAGGGCCTTGTTCCATCCGATAGGTGTAATAGGTATCGGCCAAGATAATATTGCCGTTACTGTCATGATTCAGCGTCAAGCCGTAACCTAACTCCTGAAGTAAGGCTTTCTCAAAGCGGCGCAAATCAGCTTCGCGAACTTTACCGCTGGGATCCACACCCAAACGGGCAAGCATTTCAGCGTAGCGCGAAAAAAGACGCTCGTGCGCATCCTCGCGGGGGAGTAAATGCATCAGCAATTCGTTGAGGTAATAGCCACAAAACAGGGCTTCACCGGCCAGCAAGGGTTGGCCACCCTGCCATTCAGCCTTCATTAGCGTTAATACTTCGCCTTTACCGGCCCAGCCAATTTCAAGTGGCTGGAAACCCATCAGCAAGCCACGAATGGCTGAACGTGGGCGGCGGGCCCCGCGCGCCAGTAAAGCCATGCGCCCGAAATCGCGGGAAAAAACTTCAACAATCAGGCTGGTTTCCCGGAATGGGGATGTGTGCAAAACGTAGGCCGGCTGACCGTCGACTTTGCTCCGCAGGTTCATTCGTAGCCGAGGCTCTTCAGCAGACGCTCGTCATCGTTCCAGCCAGATTTGACCTTGACCCATATCTCGAGATAAACCGTATTGCCAAACAGGCGCTCCATATCCTGACGCGCTTCGCTGGCAATCCGTTTGAGCGTCTCCCCGCCCTTGCCAATCACGATCGCTTTGTGACCGTCGCGGTCGACGACGATTGCGGCAAAAATCCGGCGCAGATCCCCTTCAACTTCAAATTTCTCGATTTCAACCGTGGTGGCGTAAGGAATCTCATCACCAAGCAGGCGAAAAACCTTCTCACGAATATATTCGCTGGCGAGAAAACGCTCGCTCTTATCCGTCAGCTCATCCTCTGGGAACATCAAGCCTTCATTGGGCAGATGTTTACGTGCCTCGGAGAGCAATTCATCGGTCTGCCGGCCTTTAGTCGCGCTGATCGGCACGATGGCGGCATAATCATAGTCGGCAGAAACGAGGGCCAGGAAGGGCAACAAGGCATTGCGTTCTTTCAACTGGTCGGTCTTGTTGATGACCAGAATGACTGGCCGATCTTTCGGCAACAGCTTGACCACCGCTTGGTCTTTGGCGTCGTAACGCCCCGCCTCAATGACGAAAAGCACGAGATCGACGTCACCCAAAGTTTGGGTCACACCACGATTCATCGCCCGGTTTAGGGCGTTGGAATACTTGGTCTGAAATCCCGGCGTATCGACAAAGACAAATTGCGCGTCGTCATTAGTGACAATACCGGTAATACGGTGCCGAGTCGTCTGCGCCTTGCGTGAAACGATGCTGATTTTTTCCCCGACAAAGCGATTCAGCAAGGTCGATTTGCCAACATTCGGGCGACCAACAATCGCGATGTAACCGGAACGGATTTTCTTCATGCTTTTAATTCTTTCAATGCCTTGTCGGCAGCAACCTGCTCGGCAATACGGCGACTGGCGCCGTGACCGATGGTACGCAAGCGGGGATTATCAATTTCACAAGCCACCTCGAAGCGCTGCTCATGGGCAGCGCCAGTCGCTTCAAGCAAAAGGTAGCGCGGTACAGGTTTTTTTCGCCCTTGCAGCCATTCCTGCAAACTGGTTTTGGCATCTTTCTCAACCTGCCCCGGCTTCAGTTCATTGAGCAATGGTTGGTAGAGATTAGCGATCACCTTATACGCCGCCTCAAAACCGGCATCGAGATAAATGGCGCCGAGCAAGGCTTCAAGCGCATCAGCCAGAATCGACGGGCGCTGGGCGCCACCACTTTTCAATTCACCTTCACCGAGGCGCAGAGATTCACCGATACTTAAACCAATTGCCAAACGATGCAATGCATCCTGACGAACAAGATTGGCGCGTAGGCGAGAGAGATCGCCTTCCGGCAATTCAGGAAAACGGTGAAACAAGGCGGCAGCAATGACGCAATCTAGAATGCCATCACCGAGGAACTCTAGTCGCTCGTTATTCGGCGTACCAAAACTGCGGTGAGTCAGCGCCGTGCGCAGAAGTTTCTGATCCAAAAAAGAGTGACCCAGCTTTTCGGCAACAGACAATGCGCTCATGCTTTACTGTCCAGCGGTCGACCCTTTGTACTCAATGAGCAGACTGACATTCATAAAAAGAGGAATGCGCTTTTCATAAGCAAATTCGATGACAATCTTGCCGTTATCCTTGGAAATATCAAGTTGGTCGCCCTTGAATTCAAGGTAGTCGATGTCCGCAAATTTATTAAAAGCATTTCGAATATCGGCTACGGTCGCCTCTGGAGCCGCTTGTGCCGCAACGACCTTAGTATCCTTTTGAATTTTGTAATATTCAATGATGCTGGGCAATACTTTCATGCCGAGCACAGAAACAAGGAAGAAAATAATGCCCCAGAAAATCAAGCCAGAAAGTGCTACGCCGCGTTGATATTTCATCATTTCTCCTTACTTGAATGAACCGATCCGGCTGAGATCACTCAGGTTCAACCAGATGAAGAATGCTTTGCCGACAATATTTTGTTCAGGCACAAAACCCCAAGCGCGGCTGTCGCGACTATTGTCGCGATTGTCGCCCATCATGAAATAGTGGCCGGCCGGGACTTTGCAAATGACGCCAGTTGCATTGTAAGTGCAGTTTTCGCGATACGGAAAGCGCCCAACATCGGGAATGAAGGCCGGTGCATCGGTATCATTGAGCAAGCGATGTTCGACCCCCATGTTGGCCTGATATTGCTCCGAATAGTACAAACGTTCCGGATGCAGATAATCCGTGATTTTGCTCATTTCAACGGCTTGACCATTAATGGTCAGACGCTTATTTTGATAGGCCACTGTATCACCCGGCAAACCGACTACTCGCTTGATATAGTCCAGAGATGGATCTTCCGGATAACGGAAAACCATCACATCGCCACGGTGAGGCAAATTGATGTCAATAATCTTCTTATTGATCACCGGCAGGCGAATGCCATAGGTGAATTTATTGACCAGAATAAAGTCGCCGACCAGCAAGGTCGGGATCATTGAGCCTGAAGGGATCTTAAAGGGCTCGAACAGAAAAGAACGCAACACAAAAACAATCAGGATAACGGGGAAAAAACTGGCGCCCCACTCCACCCAAAGCGGTTCCTTGGCATTTTGGGCACGCAGTTTTCGGCATTTAAGAACGTCGACCGCGTAAAGCGCACCAGTAAAAACCAGTAATACGAAAAGAATTAAAGCGAAGTTCATCAGAGCTCTCAGTTATCGACACGCAAAACAGCAAGGAAGGCTTCTTGCGGAATTTCCACGCTGCCCACCTGCTTCATGCGTTTTTTGCCGGCTTTTTGTTTTTCCAGCAGTTTCTTTTTACGACTGATATCTCCGCCATAACATTTGGCAAGCACATCCTTGCGCATGGCCTTGACATTTTCCCGGGAGATAATCTGCGAACCGATGGCTGCCTGAATCGCCACGTCGTACATCTGACGCGGAATCAGTTCACGCATTTTTGCAGCGAGTGCTCGGCCACGGTACTGCGCGTTGGCCCGGTGGACAATCAGCGACAGCGCATCCACCTTTTCGCTATTGATCAGGATATCGAGTTTGACCACATCGGCCGCACGGTACTCCTTAAAGTCATAATCAAGCGAGGCATAACCCTTCGAGCATGACTTTAACTTGTCAAAGAAATCCATCACTACTTCGGCCATTGGCATTTCATAAACCACTTTGACCTGACGGCCGTGGTAATGCATGTCGACCTGATTGCCGCGCTTTAAATTACAAAGCGTGATGACATTACCGAGAAAATCCTGTGGCACAAAAATCGTTGCTGTAATGATCGGTTCGCGAACCTCTTCAATTTTGCTGAGGTCGGGCAGTTTGGCTGGGTTTTCAATCTCGATGACCGAACCATCGCGCATCACTACTTCGTAGACGACCGTCGGCGCTGTGGTAATCAGATCCTGATCGAATTCGCGTTCCAAACGCTCCTGGACAATTTCCATGTGGAGCAGGCCGAGGAAGCCACAGCGGAAGCCAAAACCCAGCGCTTGAGAAACCTCAGGCTCGTAGTGCAAGGAAGCATCATTTAGCTTCAGCTTTTCAAGCGACTCGCGCAATGAGTCGTACTGATTCGACTCGACCGGGTACAAGCCAGCAAACACCTGCGGCTTGATTTCCTTGAAGCCAGGCAAAGCCTCAGTGGCTTTACGATCAGCCGTGGTGATCGTGTCGCCGACCTTAGCTGCGGTCAACTCCTTAAGACCGGAAATAACGAAACCAACCTCACCGGCCCGCAACAACTCACGCGGTTCCGATTTCGGCGAAAACACACCTACTTGCTCGCATAGCTGCACGGTGCCTGTGGCCATAAAGCACAACTTGTCCTTCGGGCGCAAAACACCATCAACAACGCGAACCAGCATGACAACGCCGACATAGTTGTCGAACCAGGAGTCAATAATCAGCGCCTTGAGTGGTGCCGCGGGATCACCCTTGGGGGGTGGGATCCGCCGAATAACCGCCTCAAGAATATCCTCGACCCCGAGGCCGGTCTTGGCAGAAGCAAGTACAGCATCTGTTGCATCAATGCCGATCACATCCTCGATTTCCTGACGGGCATTATCCGGATCAGCCGAAGGTAGATCAATCTTGTTCAACACAGGAACGACTTCAACCTCAAGCTCAAGCGCGGTATAGCAATTTGCAACCGTTTGCGCCTCAACTCCCTGCGAAGCATCGACCACGAGCAGCGCGCCTTCGCAAGCGGACAGTGAGCGCGACACCTCATAGGAGAAGTCAACGTGCCCCGGCGTGTCGATCAGATTCAGATTATAAATCTTGCCATCACGCGCCTTGTATTGCAGCGAAGCCGTCTGCGCCTTGATGGTAATACCGCGTTCACGCTCAATATCCATCGAGTCGAGAACCTGAGCCTCCATCTCGCGATCAGAAAGACCGCCGCAGAGATGAATGATGCGATCAGCCAGGGTCGACTTGCCATGGTCGATGTGGGCGATGATGGAGAAATTTCGAATGTGATCCATTGATACTAATGCCAGCCGTTGTTCCTATGGTGCTTGTAAAAAAAGGCGCTTTTGGCGCCCTTCCCTGTTCAGAAGACCTTGGATTTTAGCGGATATTGGCTAAATACTCACGGGTTTTAGGCTCATCTAGGAAGTAATGGCAGAGTTCATTTTCGCAGTGCAGCAAAACCGGGACTAATTCATCGTATTTTGCTTCGAGGGCCGGGTCAGCATCGACGTCCAGGACCTTTACCGTGGCACAAAACTCGGCGGCTATTGGCGCTAACGCCACTTCCATGTCATAACATAGGTGGCAATAGCCCCGGCTGATCAGCGTTAGCTCAATTGCCACCATTCAAACCCTTAATCGTTACGAAAGTTTGCATTTCACCACGCCGGATCAACAAAGTAACGCTGCTTCCTTTATCAAACTGGGCGAGCAATTTATTGAATTGCTCAACCGTTTTGACTTCAGTGGTCGCACCTTTGCTGATGACTGAAATAATGACATCGCCCGGACGTAAATCGGCACGAGCCCCGGTGCCGCGAACATCCTCGATGAGCAACCCGGAGACCATTTTTAGCTCACGCTTTTGCTCAGCAGTAAGCTCACTGACTACCAAACCAAGACGATTGGCTACCTGCTCAGGAGGCTTCGTGCCACGCGACTGCTTGGCGTTCGCCGGCTTTTCTTCAAGCATCTCACCAACGGTAACGGCGATGTCGCGCGTTGTCCCCTTGCGCCAAACCTGCATTACCGAGCGGACGCCTGGACGGGTAGCGCCCACCATACGCGGCAAATCGGCGGATGTATTGATGGTTTTGCCATCGAATTTAAGAATGACATCACCTGGCTCAAGACCCGCTTTTTCAGCCGGCCCGCCCTTTTCGACCGCATTAACCACCGCACCGATCGGCTTGCTCAAGCCAAGCGAGTCGGCCAGTTCCTTGCTGACTTCCTGAATGACAACACCAAGACGACCGCGACTGACTTTGCCGGAGGCACGCAGTTGACCCTGTACTTCCATCGCCACATCAATCGGGATAGCAAATGAAACACCCATGTAACCACCGCTACGGCTATAAATTTGCGAGTTGATACCAACCACCTCGCCCCGCATATTAAACAACGGGCCACCGGAATTCCCTGGATTGATAGCGACATCGGTCTGGATGAAAGGTACGTAATTTTCCTGCGGTAGTGAACGTCCCTTGGCGGAGACAATGCCTGCGGTGACCGAGTTATCGAAGCCAAAGGGCGAGCCAATGGCTACGACCCATTCGCCGACTTTCAGTTGATTGGTGTCAGCGAATTTCACGGCAGGCAGTCCACTCGCTTCAATCTTGATCAACGCCACATCGGTTCGTTTGTCAGTGCCAATAGTCTTGGCCTTGAATTCACGCTTATCGGTTAGCCGCACCGTTACTTCATCAGCACCTTCGACCACATGCGCGTTGGTCAAAATATAACCGTCGCTGCTGATGATGAAGCCGGAACCGAGCGACTTGTTTTCAAATTCTCTCGGCGCACCGCCACTGGGTGGGCGCGGAATAAAGCGCTTGAAAAATTCGAAAGCCGGATCGTTCTCGTCAAAGGGGAAAGGCGTTGCCTGACTACGCGCTGACTGTGTCGTACTAATGTTGACCACAGCCGAACCCTGCTTTTCCACCAACTCGGTAAAGTCGGGCAAGCCGCGTGTTTGCGCGAAAGCGAATGAACAAGTGAACCACAATGAAAAAAAGACGATGAAGCGTTTCATCAACGACATACCTCCAGATTCAGCTAGGGACGGGAAATGATATACGGGCGTCCGGCAACATTTCCAGAGGCATCTAGCGAACGAAAACGAACATAAAACAAGGAGAGTACAAGGCCAAGCGCAGCGCCCAGCATGGCGCCCGAATCTCCCGCCATTGATGAACCAAGTGCAGCGCCGATGATTACTGCGGTCAACGGCACGCCATAGGCTAAATTCGCCGTACGCCGAACACTGCCCGCCGCGATGGCAACGGTTACCCGATCGCCAATTGACGCTCCGAGTGCGTTATCCACCTTGTATGTTTTTGGGCCACTGCAAAACATCTGGGTCAATTGTTGCCCGCCACAACCGCCTTCTTCGTGGCAACGCCCGCAACCACCCGATTCGACTTCAACCTCAGCGAGACTGCCATCCACGGCACGAACAACGGCGCGAATGGTGCTTCCTTCCTGTGTCATGGTTACCAACGCCGATCCGGGGCAATATCAAGCAGTGGCCGCAATTTGGCAGCAACTGCTTCCCGCGCCCGGAAAATTCGCGACCGCACGGTACCAATTGGGCAATCCATGATGCCGGCAATTTCTTCGTAGGACATACCATCGATTTCTCGCAGCACTATGGCGGTACGTAGTTCTTCGGGAAGCGCATCCATCGCCGCATTCACTGTCTGGCCAATCTGCTTTGAGAGCAACAGGCTTTCCGGTGTATTGATGTCGCGCAACTGGCTGGCATCCTCGAAGGACTCGGCCTCCTCGGCATCGTATTGCGTTGATGTCGGTGCGCGGCGGCCTTGCGAAACCAGATAATTTTTGGCGGTATTGATGCCAATTCGATAAAGCCAAGTGTAGAAGGCGCTTTCACCACGAAAAGAGGGCAATGCCCGATAAGCCTTGATAAAGGCTTCTTGCGAAACATCTTCAACTTCTGCCTGGTCGCGAATAAAACGCGACAGCAAACGTCCCAGCTTACGCTGATATTTGCTTACCAACTGGTCGAAGGCGTGCTGATCTCCGCCTTGCGCCCGCTCGACCAGTGCTTGATCGATCTCGCGCTCACTCATGGCTCTCGTTTTCCCTGGGGGTTGTCATTAGTATGTTTGTTGAACATAGTATAGCGCAGCTGTTTTTGTGCTGTAGATAGGTAATTATCCTTATTTGTGACTCTCTGTAACGAGGTTAATCGTTTTTTGCGTGCTATATTCTTCAAAAAACAAACCCAATAGAGAACAGCTGTGCAGAATTTTGATGTCCTTATCATCGGCAGTGGTCTGGCCGGGCAATCCGCCGCACTTCGGCTGGCCAAATATTGTCGCGTCGCACTCGTCAGCAAACGTAGCCTGGAAGACTCCGCCTCGGGCTGGGCTCAAGGCGGAATCGCTGCTGTGCTTGACAGCCGTGATTCGATTGAAGCGCATGTTCAGGATACCTTGATCGCAGGCGCCTGGTTAAATGATGAGGCAGCGACCCGCTTTGTTATCAAAAATGGCCAGCACGCAATTGAATGGCTCATTGAGCAAGGCGTTCCCTTCACCAAGGATGAAGCGGGCTACCACCTCACCCGAGAGGGTGGGCATAGCGCCCGCCGCGTTATCCACGTGGATGATGCCACTGGTTTCTCGGTACAGGCGACGCTGACTAAAAAAGTGCGGGCCAATCCCAATATCGCCGTTTTTGAAAGTCATATTGCGATTGATCTGATTACCGGCGACAAACTGGGTACGGGAGAAAATCGCTGTTTCGGGGCTTACATTCAGGATAGCCGAAACGGTGATGTGATCACTATGGGTGCGCCAAACACGCTGATTGCCACCGGCGGTGCCGGCAAGGTTTATCTTTACACGACAAACCCGGACACCTCGACGGGTGATGGCATCGCGATGGCTTATCGTGCTGGTTGCCGGGTGTCAAATATGGAATTTATCCAGTTTCACCCGACCTGCCTGTACCACCCGCAAGCCAAGTCATTCCTGATTTCCGAGGCGGTACGCGGCGAAGGTGGCCTGCTCCGTTTGCCCGACGGCACGCGCTTCATGCTTGAACATGATGAGCGCGCTGAATTGGCGCCACGTGATGTCGTCGCCCGCGCGATCGACTTCGAAATGAAAAAACGCGGCATTGACTGCGTTTTTCTTGATATTTCGCACAAGGGTGAAGACTTCATTCGTACCCATTTTCCGAACATTCACGCTCGTTGTCTTGAACTTGGGATCGACATTGCGCGAGATGGAATTCCCGTGGTCCCGGCGGCACATTACACCTGTGGCGGCATTGTCAGCGACTTGCGCGGCCGCACGGATGTCTCTGGCCTGTACGTCGCTGGCGAGGCTTCATGCACCGGTTTGCATGGCGCCAATCGACTGGCCTCGAACTCCCTGCTCGAATGTCTGGTCTTCTCGGAAGCTGCGGTCAACGACATTTTGAGCACTAAATCCGAACCGCTCCCCGCCCTACCCTTATGGGATGAGAGCCGGGTCACCGATGCCGACGAAGAAGTCGTTATCTCACACAACTGGGATGAGTTGCGTCGCTTCATGTGGGATTACGTGGGCATTGTCCGCACCACCAAGCGCTTAAAACGTGCTCAGCACCGGATTGGCCTGTTGATGCGGGAAATTGAAGAGTTCTACGCCAATTTCCGGGTCAGCCACGACCTGATCGAACTGCGCAACCTGGTCGTCACCGCTGATCTTATTGTTCGCTGCGCCATGCTGCGTAAGGAAAGTCGCGGCCTGCACTATTCTCGCGATTATCCCGAAATGCTGCCCAAAGCGAAAAACACCATACTCAGGCGTCGTCGTTTAAAGCGTTGAAATCGGCTTGCCAGCGTAAGAAGACGCGTAAGCGTCTGAAATTTTGCCGTTTTAACGAGTCGACCGTAGCAAAGAGGATGAACGCGTCACCGGATTCGGTTTTTAGCCTGAAGACAGTCAACCAAGGATGCACTGTCGCATCCGGCAGCAACTCGGCCGGCAAAAAATCATTTGTGCCATGGCAGACAACAGAAATCTGCCCACTATGCTCAAGACGAATAGCTGAGCACTTTGGCGACAATTGTCGCCACGCTATACCGGCAGCCACCCAGATTGCAGTAAAGATCAATAACTGAAACAAGGCGCTTTGCGGAAATGTAAGGATCACACCGCTCGCCAGCAGCGCAATAAAGCCGAATCCGAGATCCAGAAAACGCGAACGGTGCAGCCCGATGGTAATCGGAAATTGCACCGTTCTATCCTGCGCGCTGACTTAAAAGCGCTTGAATACCAGAGAACCGTTGGTTCCGCCAAAGCCGAAGTTGTTTTTCAGCGCGTATTCAATATTCATTTCACGCGCCTGATTGGCACAGTAATCAAGATCGCATTCTGGATCCTGGTTAAAGATATTGATCGTCGGTGGGGAAATTTGATGATACAGAGCCAACACGGTAAAGAGTGACTCAATACCGCCCGCCCCGCCCAGCAAGTGCCCGGTCATCGACTTGGTCGAATTCACCACGATCGTGTAGGCGGCATTACCAAATGCCAGTTTGATGGCCTCGGTTTCGTTTTTATCACCGAGTGGTGTCGACGTGCCATGCGCGTTAACGTATTGAATATCCGCTGGCGTTACGCCGGCATTTTTCATGGCATTGACCATGCTACGCCGTGGGCCATCAGAATTCGGTGCCGTGATGTGGTGCGCATCAGCACTCATCCCGTAACCGACCAATTCAGCATAAATCTTGGCGCCACGGGCTTTGGCGTGCTCGTACTCTTCAAGCACCATGACACCAGCGCCCTCGCCGAGCACAAAGCCATCACGATCCTTGTCCCACGGCCGGCTGGCAGTGGTCGGATCATCATTGCGCGTAGACAGGGCGCGTGCCGCAACGAAGCCACCCATACCCAGCGGCGAAACGGTCGATTCAGCGCCACCGGCAATCATCACATCGGCATCACCGTATTCAATGATGCGCGAAGCTTCGCCAATCGAGTGGGTACCTGTCGTACAAGCCGATACATGGGCGATATTCGGTCCTTTAAAGCCATACATAATCGACAGGTTGCCGGAAATCATATTGATGATCGAACCGGGCACAAAGAAGGGGGAAACCTTGCGGATACCACTAACCAAATATTCTGCTTTGGTTTCCTCGATCAGCGGCAAGCCACCGATACCAGAACCAATGGCGACACCAACCCGTTCAAGGTCAGCAACATTTTCTTTGTCCAGACCAGCATCTCGCACAGCCTGAATGCCTGCAGCCATGCCGAAATGAATAAAGGTATCCATGCGGCGTGCATCTTTGGCTGAAATATAGTCGGTGATGTCAAAGTTTTTGACCTCACCAGCAATCTGGGCCGAAAAAGTGGATGCATCGAACTTGGTAACATGGGCGATGCCGGAGCGACCGGCCAGAATATTCTGCCATGCCTCTTCGACGGTGTTTCCGACCGGGCTAACAATACCCAGACCGGTAATTACGACTCTGCGACGTGCCAAGGTTCACTCCGAATTCAAATGCGGCAAGGCCGGCCAAGGGGGCCGGCCTTGCCTGAGTCAACGAAGAATAAAATTACTTCTTGTTGGCGAGGATGTGATCAACTGCTTGCTGAACCGTGGTGATCTTCTCAGCCTGGTCATCAGGGATCTCGCACTCGAACTCCTCTTCAAGTGCCATGACCAGCTCAACGGTATCCAGTGAGTCAGCGCCCAAATCATCCACAAAGGAGGACTCGTTCTTGATGTCCGCTTCGTTCACGCCCAGTTGCTCGGCGACAATTTTCTTGACGCGTTCTACGATGTTATCCATTAGAAAAACTCCTTCCCTCTAGGGGGTACGAAAAAAAACATTGTGTAAGTTTACCAAAAGCCGAGGCTTGAGGGAATCAATCCATGAACATACCGCCATTCACATGCACGGTTGTGCCTGTGACATAAGCGGCTGCCGGGGATACCAAAAAGCTGACAGCACCGGCGATATCTTCCGGCGTACCAGCACGACCGAGCGGAATTGAAGCCAGCATGGCTTCCTTCTGCTTATCATCAAGTGCATGCGTCATGTCGGTTGCGATAAAACCAGGCGCAACACAATTGACGGTAATGTTACGACTACCCAACTCGCGAGCCAAGGAACGACTCATCCCGGCAACACCAGCTTTGGCCGCGCAGTAGTTGGCTTGGCCGGCATTGCCAGAATAGCCAACAACTGAGGTGATATTGACGACACGACCAAAACGCGCCTTCATCATGCCCCGCATCACACCACGCGACAGGCGGAAAACGGCTTTCAGATTCGTATCAATCACGGCATCCCATTCATCGTCGCCCATTCGCATGGTCAGATTATCGCGGGTAATGCCGGCATTGTTGACCAAAATCGTGATCGCGCCGAATTCCTTGGCGATCGCCGCCAAAGTGTCATTAAGTTGCTCTGCATCGCGTACTTCAAGCGTGATGCCTTTGCCTTTCAGGCCCGCTTCGGCCAGATAGGTTGAAATTTGGCCGGCGCCGTCCACACTGGTTGCCGTGCCAATAACCGTTGCGCCCTGCTTGCCAAGTTCAAGCGCGATAGCACGGCCAATGCCGCGAGTAGCGCCCGTCACTAGGGCAATCTTGTCAGTCAGCATCACTTACTCCAGGCCCAGATTGGCTTCAATTGCTGCAACATCAGCCAGAGCAACCCCGGTTATACCATCGGCGCAACGCTTGGTTAGCCCAGCTAGCACCTTGCCTGGGCCGCATTCCGCAACCGCAGTAATACCCAAAGCGGCCATGGCCTGAATTGTTTCAACCCAGCGCACAGGATTATAAGCTTGGCGGATCAAGGCATCCTTGATTGCAGCGGGATCATTTTCGATGGCGACATCGACGTTATTTATGACCGGAATGGTTGGTGCATTAAACGTCAGCTCAGCCAAGCGGACTGCAAGTTTGTCGGCCGCCGGGCGAATTAGCGAAGAATGGAACGGTGCTGAAACCGGCAGCGCCTTGGCCATCTTGGCACCACGCGCCTTGCAGGCATTCATGGCACGTTCGACTGCGCCCTTATGACCGGCAATAACCGTCTGACCGTTAGCATTGAAATTTACCGGCTCGACGACTTCACCTTGTGCCGCTTCAGCGCAGGCGGTAACGATGCCAGGGGTATCGAGACCGAGAATGGCCGCCATGGCACCAGTACCGACCGGTACGGCTTGCTGCATGGCCGCTGCGCGCAGGCGAACCAGCGGTACGGCATCCTTGAATTCGATAACGCCAGCGGCAACCAGTGCTGAATATTCACCGAGACTGTGACCCGCCACAACGCTAGGTGTTCGACCACTTTTTTCCTGCCACAAGCGCCACACCGCAACACCTGCGGTCAACATGACAGGTTGGGTGATTACTGTCTGCGTCAAAATTTCGGCTGGACCTTCGGCCACCAAGGCCCAAAGATCGTCGCCCAAGGCTGAGGAGGCTTCATCAAATGTTGCACGAACTACAGCAGACTCACCGTAAGCGGCCATCATGCCGACGCTCTGTGAGCCTTGGCCGGGAAATACGAAAGCAAAAGACATTATGTTCAGTCTCCTGTATCAGAATTCAAGCAGGGCTGCGCCCCAGGTAAAACCACCGCCCACACCTTCGAGCAAAACCTTTTGACCACGTTGAATGCGCCCGTCACGGACCGCCTCATCAAGCGCCAAGGGCACCGAAGCAGCCGAGGTATTACCGTGGCGCTCGACCGTAACAATCACCTTTTCGCGATCCAGATTGAGTCGCTTGCCGGTCGCTTCAATAATCCGGATGTTGGCCTGATGGGGAATCAGCCAGTCAACCTCACTGGTTTTGATCCCAGCAGCCTGACAAACTTCTTCGGCTATATCGGTCAGTACGCGCACGGCAAATTTAAAGACTGCTTGACCATCCATGCGCAGGAAGGGGTCACCCGTCACCTGTCCACGACAAATCTGACCAGGAACATTCAGAATCCCACTTTGACTGCCGTCGGCATGCATTGCCGTGGCTAGAATACCCGGTTTGTCAGAAGCTTCAAGGACGACAGCGCCAGCACCGTCGCCAAACAACACGCAGGTGCCGCGATCTGTCCAGTCTAATATGCGCGAGAAAACCTCGGCGCCAATTACCAGGACTTTTTTATGGCTGCCAGAGCGGATAAATTTATCGGCGATACCCAGTGCATAAGCAAAACCGGCACATACTGCCTGCACGTCAAACGCCGCCGCACCCTTGTTTCCCAACTTGCCCTGAATCAAACAGGCAGTACTGGGAAATATGAAATCCGGGGTCGAGGTGGCAACGATGATCAGATCAAGTTCGCTGGCAGCAACGCCGGCCATCTCCAACGCCTTTTGGGCCGCAATGAGGCCGAGTTCGCTGGATGTTGTACCAGGCTCAGCCAAATAGCGACTGCGAATACCGGTCCGTGTGACAATCCACTCATCATTGGTATCGATGCCGCGAGCGGCCAGATCATTGTTGCTGACAGGATTGCCGGGAAGGCAACTGCCGGTACCGATTAAACGGGCATACATTCAGACATTCTCCACTGCAGCGGTCGGCACCGAAGCCATCTCGGCAATTCGCCCGGCAATTCGTTCGAGTACCCGATTTTCAGCTGCATCATAGGCTCGGGAAATCGCATTTCCGAAGGCCATTGCATCAGCCGAACCGTGACTCTTGACTGATATTCCTTTTAGCCCAAGGAGAATCGCACCATTGTAGCGCCGGTGATCGAAACGTTTCTTGAAGTTATTGAGGACAGAAATGGCGATCAGTGCCGCAATTTTAGTCAGCCAGTTGCGCTTAAATTCGCCACGCAGCGAAGAAGCCAGCATCTGCGCCAACCCTTCTGTCGTTTTCAAGGCGACGTTGCCGACAAAACCATCGCAAACGATGACGTCCGCCTCGCCTTTAAAGATGCCGTCACCTTCCACGTTACCGATAAAGTTGAGGTCGGAAGCGCGCAACAGCTCTGCCGCCGCCTTGACGACTTCATTGCCTTTAATTTCTTCCGCGCCAATATTGAGAATACCTACGGTGGGGCGCTCTTTATGCTCCATCGCGGCGACCAGCATGGCCCCCATGATGCCGAACTGCAACAGATGCTCGGGCCCACAATCAACGTTCGCACCTAAATCAAGCATGTGCGTGTGGCCATTGATCGTTGGCAGAGGGGCGCAGATTGCCGGCCGGTCAATGCCGGGCAGCATTTTCAGGACAAAACGCGAGATTGCCATCAGCGCGCCGGTATTGCCCGCAGATACACAAGCATCCGCCTCACCCGCTTTGACCAGATTAATGGCCACGCGCATCGAAGAGTCTTTTTTATTGCGCAAGGCGAGCGCCGGCGACTCATCCATACCCACCACTTCGGAGGCATGAACGACGCGCAGGCGGGGATCTTCGGCATGGCTGCCGAGGAGCGGGCGCAAGACCTCCTCCTTACCAACCAGGATGAGATGAGCTGCCGAGTGTTCAGCAAGGAATTGGATAGCCGCCGGGACCGTCACTGACGGACCGTGGTCACCCCCCATGCAATCAATGGCGATGCGGGTTTTCATGGCAAAAGAAAAGGCAGGCAGCCCGAAACGAGCCACCTGCCTTTCAAATGTCTGATTACTCGCCCTTGGCCTTCAGGACTTTCTTCCCACGGTAAAAACCGTTGGGGGAAATGTGGTGACGCAGATGCGCTTCACCGGTGGTTGACTCAACCGCCAGCGGCGGGGCAACCAGGAAATCATGTGCGCGATGCATGCCACGCTTGGAAGGGGATTTTTTGTTCTGTTGAACGGCCATGGTAATACTCCAAAAAAATCAGTTCGGCTTACCTTTAAGTCCAGACAGCGCGGCAAACGGATTGATCCGCTCACCGGCATCGGCTGCACCAGGTAAACCACATTTTTCGTGCCGCGGCGCGACTGGTAGGGCCAGAAGGATTTCATCCTCCACGAGTTCGGCCACATACAGTTCGCCTGCCACCGGCAGGAAATCTCGGGTGTCGTCTTCTAGTTCGTCTTGCGACATGTCTGCACCTTCCGGAATAAGCTCCAGCAGGCTATCGACATCAAAGTCAAAAGGAATGGCTTTCAGGCAGCGCTGGCAAGCTAGCGGCAAAAGCCCACTCACCTCAAGATGCAACATCAATTCTCCGTGTTCGCCCTTTAAACCCTGAAGCCGGAAACTGACGTCTCCCGACACTTCTGTTAACAGGTCATGCAGGCGTTCCAAACTGGAAAGCGGTAGCACTCCTTCGAGAACTCGGCCTTCCTTGGCAAACACAAACGCGTCTGAAATTCTTTTCACTCTTAAACTGTTTCGACTCAAACGCGAGATGATATTATTTTTGGCTTTCCAAGTCAAAACAAAGTGCTGCTTCAAGAAGTCGGCGCAACACCTTGTTGTTACGAAACTTTCATGCCACAAACACTGATCCTCGCCTCCACCTCCCCATATCGTCGTGAATTACTTGGCCGTCTTGGCCTGCCATTTGAAGTCACCAACCCGCAAACGGATGAAAGCCCCCTCCCCGGTGAAGACCCGGAACGTATGGCGCTACGTCTCTCTGAGGCCAAAGCACGCGCCGTCGCCAACGCATTTCCTGATGCATTGATTATCGGTAGCGACCAGGTTGCTATGGTCGACGGTGAAATTTACGGAAAACCGGGAACCCACGAGCGCGCCATTGAACAATTGCACGCCCTTTCCGGAAAAACCGTTAATTTTTTCACCGGCCTCTGCCTGCTGAATGCCAAAACAGGTAACGCCGAGGTGCGTGGCGTTGCAACCTTGGTCACGTTTCGCGACTTAACTGACCGCGAAATTAAAAATTATCTGCAGCGTGAACCAGCTTATAACTGTGCCGGATCAGCCAAGTCGGAAGGGTTGGGCATTGCATTGCTCAGTCGCATACAGGGCGACGATCCGAATGCGCTGGTTGGCTTACCGCTGATTGCGCTCTGCGATTTACTACGTAACCAAGGCGTGGCGATACTTTGATGGCCGGCATACTCTATCTCATACCTGTTCCACTCGGCCCGACCGCACCGCAGGAATCACTACCAGTCAATGTTTTGGCGTCGGTACGGCCTTTAACCTATTTTGTTGTGGAGCAAGCAAAAACAGCGCGTGCTTTTCTGAAAGCGGCGGGGACTGATACGCCTTTGCAGGAATTGCAACTTGAAGAATTGAACGAGCACACTAAAGAAGCTGAACTGGATCGCCTTCTCGCCCCGTTGCGCGCGGGTCACGATATAGGCCTGCTCTCAGAAGCGGGTTGCCCGGCCGTTGCTGACCCCGGCGCCAATCTCGTCGCACTGGCGCAAAAGGAAGGGATTCGGGTCGTGCCACTGATTGGCCCCTCCTCCCTGCTGCTAGCGTTGATGGCCTCCGGCCTGAATGGTCAGCGCTTCGCTTTTCAAGGCTACTTGCCGGCCAAAGAGATTGAGCGCAATAAGGCGTTGCGTGACCTGGAGACCGAATCGCGCAAACGTCAGCAAACCCAGCTTTTTATTGAAACGCCTTACCGTAACCAGGCGCTATTCAGCAGCATTCTGCAAACTTGCCAGCCGGCTACTCGCTTGACCGTGGCGACTGACCTGACGCTCAATAGCGAATCAGTGTTAACTCGCACAATCGCGCAGTGGAAAAAACAAACGCCGCCCGATATCGAGCGGCGTCCGACCGTCTTCCTGCTGCTCGCCTGAATTTCAGCGTAGCGTTGCACTCATCGCGCTTTCGGAAAAACCCTTCCAAAAGCCGTTGACCGCACCAGCGCCCAGCCGCTTGGCAAAGCGCTCGGCAATATTGTCCTTGATTGAATAGTCGAGGACTTTATCTGCCTTAATGACATCGCGCGCCACTGATTCAACGCTACCAAAATCATCAGCTAGGCCGAGTTGAATGCTTTGCGCCCCGGTCCACATCAAGCCAGAGAATATTTCCGGGTCTTCTTTCAGGCGCTTGCCGCGTCCCGTTTTAACGACGTCAATAAATTGCTGGTGGATATCTTTGAGCAGCAATTGGGCGTGCGCTTTGTGCTCCGGTGCCTGCGGTGAGAAAGGATCGAGGAAACCCTTGTTTTCACCTGCTGTCAGCAAGCGACGCTCAACGCCCACCTTGTCCATCACACCAGTAAAGCCGAAGCCATCCATCAAGACGCCAATCGAACCGACAATACTGGCCTTATTGACATAAATTTTGTCCGCCGCCGCTGCAACGTAATAACCACCAGAGGCGCACATATCCTCAACCACGACATAGAGCGGCTTTTCGGGGTACTTGCCGCGCAACCGGTGGATTTCGTCATTGATAATGCCCGACTGGACGGGACTACCACCGGGGCTGTTGATCCGCAAAATGATACCGACTGCGTTTTTTTCTTCAAACGCACTGTTTAGCGCCGCAACCAGATTCTCGCCATTGGCTTCGCCTTTGGCCTGAATCACGCCGTTGAGATTGATCAGCGCGGTGTGCCGTTCCTGGTGCTCCGCACCGGTACCCCAGTCGACCAACGCAAAGAGCACGACGAGCAAGTAGGCAAAACCAAGAAACTTGAAAAATATTCCCCAGCGCCGACCAGCCCGTTGTTCATTCAAAGCAGAGAAGGCTAGCTTCTCTAGGGTTTTCCGCTCCCAGGCGGAATCGTTGTTGGGTGTTTGGGGGTTATCCATAATTTTTTTCTAGCTTTAAAAATATCTGACGTTCGATCTCACAAAGCCCAAGAGGTTTCAAACCTTTTCCTTGGCAACGCCCACTGAGGCATCTCCCCGTTTCTGGAGCATAAAGTGCGCCATGAATCGAGCAAATCAAGTATAGCTTGGAATCATCGAAGAACTTGCCCGGCTGCCAGTCCAGTTGAGCCGGGACATGGCCGCACTCGTTCAAATAGCCGAAAACCTGTCCATGGAAACGGATAGCAAAGGCCGGGATCTCCCGGCCATAGCGGGAAACAGAGAATCGAAAGCCCGGGCCAGCATCGACGAGTTCATGGCTGGCGCAGATCAGGCGAAGCGCTGCAGCCACAAATCAAGTTCCGGCACGCTGTGCAAGCATGCCAAGGGCGCGTGCTCAAGCAAATGGTCGTGGGGATGCGCGCCGTAGGTAACGCCCAGGCTATCAACTCCGGCATTGCTGGCCATCAGCAGATCGTGTGAGGTATCGCCGATCATGACCGTCGACGCAGTGGCGATGCCGAATTCGGCCATTAGTTCTTGCAGCATTTGCGGGTGCGGCTTCGAATGGCATTCGTCGGCGCAGCGCGTTGCCTGAAAAAATGGCCGCAAGCCGGAATGATCAAGCGCCCGATCCAGGCCGTGCCGACTTTTGCCCGTGGCAACAGTCAGGATGTGCCCGGCCGCCTGCAAGCGACTAAGCATTTCCCGCACACCGGCGAACAAGGTGAGTTGGTGATCGCCCGCCAGATAATGAAAACGGTAGCGCTCGGCAACAACCGGATATTGCTCAGGCGGGAGATCAGGAACAGCGTGGCGCATCGCATCAATCAGCCCAAGGCCGATCACATGCCGGGCGCGGGCATCATCCGGAACCGGTAACTCAAGGTCGCGACAGGCCGCCTGGATGGCATGCACGATGGCTCCCGCCGAATCGAGCAAGGTGCCATCCCAATCGAAGGCAATCAGTTGATATTTCATTAGTCTGGCTGGCCTTTGGCAAAAATTTCGTTGATGTTTTCGGCGCTGAATTCTCGTGTTTTTTTGGCGTCGACCGCAGCAATGTAGGATCGGAGGCCATCCGGCACTGGCGCAATGCATTCCAGCGGCGCCGCCGTCAGCGGGTGTCGGAAAGCCATGCGCCAGGCGTGCAAAGCCATCCGCTTCAGGCCGTCGCGCTTGAGATTTTTGTTCAGCGCAAACTCGCCATATTTCTCGTCACCCAGGATAGGAAAGCCAAGGTGCGCCAGATGGACGCGAATCTGATGCGTCCGCCCGGTTTTAAGCTGCGCTTCGAGCAGGCTCATTTCCGGCCAGCGGGCGAGAAGACGGAAAATGGTATGCGACGCCTTGCCTTCAGGATTGACCGAAACCCGTCGCTCACCACTTTCTGTCAAATATTTATGCAACGGTAGCTTGACGTGCTGCGTCGTGTTCATCCAGCGCCCCTTGACCAACACCAGATAGCGCTTGTCAGCCCCGGCGCCATGATCGCGGAACATGTCATGCAGCGCGGTCAACGCCGTTCGTTTCTTGCCGACGAGAAGAACGCCTGAGGTTTCGCGATCAAGTCGATGTGCCAGCTCAAGAAATTTGGCCTGTGGCCGTTGCCGACGCAGTGCTTCAATCACACCAAAACTGACACCACTGCGGCCATGAACAGCAACACCCTCCGGCTTGTTGATCACCAGCATCGCCTCATCTTCGTAAATGATCGGCAGGTCGACCCGCTCCTTGGCAGCTTCGTCGACTTCATTCTGCGGCCGCTCGGCAATCCGGATCGGAGGAATGCGCAAGGTATCACCCAGGCGAAGACGATAGGTCGCATCAATCCGCCCACTATTCACCCGCACCTCGCCACTACGCAAAATACGGTAGAGGTGACTCTTTGGCACCCCCTTGCAGCAACGAATCAGGAAATTATCGATACGCTGGCCCTGCTCTTCTTCACTGATCACCACATGGGTGACCGAATTGTTACCAGCGTTGTTCATTTTGAAATATACTGCCCACGTTTTACGTCTCGATTTGCAAGAGATTCAGAACTGTCAGACCGTTTGCCTCGCGCCACTAGCGCGACTGCCAGGCGGCAGGTTTCGAAGTCTCACTTGCGCGACGTGCGCAAGCCAAAACAACGTAAAACGACTGGTTAAGTTCACTCACCAAAAGTAGTGATGTTAATGGATTAGCCCGCCGTAAGCACGCACGGATTGCCCGTCGCAGGAATTTTCAAGTCGCGCCTTTCAATAAAAAATAACGTGACTGTTTGTTGATCAGCACTTTCATCGTCGCCTTTGCCTTTACTCAATATGCAACCCGATAACTGAAACTGTCGCTGCCTGCTCGGGTGCTCCACTGCTATCGCTTTGGTGCGCTGGGAGCCCCAAAATAATGAAACGCATGCTCTTTAATGCGACACAGGCCGAAGAACTCCGTGTCGCGATTGTTGATGGTCAGAAACTGATTGACCTAGACATCGAATCGGCCGCCAAAGAACAACGTAAAAGCAACATCTACAAAGGGGTAATAACCCGCATCGAACCGAGTCTCGAAGCCTGCTTCGTCGACTACGGTGCCGATCGCCACGGTTTTTTGCCTTTCAAAGAAGTTTCCCGTTCATATTTCCAACCTGGTGTTGAAACCGGCCGCGCCAAGATCAATGAAGCGCTGAAAGAAGGCCAGGAACTGATCGTTCAGGTCGACAAGGACGAGCGTGGCAACAAGGGTGCCGCCCTCACCACCTACGTTTCACTGGCCGGCCGTTACCTTGTTTTGATGCCGAACAACCCGCGTGGCGGTGGTGTTTCCCGTCGCGTTGATGGCGACGAGCGCACCGAACTGCGCGAAACGATGGATCAGCTCGAAGTGCCTAACGGCATGAGCCTGATCGCCCGTACTGCAGCGATTGGCCGTCAGGCTGAAGAACTGCAGTGGGACTTGAATTACCTGTTGCAACTATGGACCGCCATCGAAGGCGCCGCCAAGCAACAAAGCGGCGCTTTTCTGATTTATCTCGAAGGTAGCCTGGTTATCCGCGCCATTCGCGATTACTTCCAGCCAGAAATCGGCGAAATCCTGATCGACACCGACGAAGTCTACGAGCAGGCCCGTGCCTTCATGGACACGGTCATGCCGGGCAACGTTCATCGGGTCAAGCGATACCACGACGACGTTCCCCTGTTTTCCCGCTTCCAGATTGAACACCAGATCGAAACCGCCTTTGGCCGCCAGGTTAACCTGCCTTCCGGTGGCGCCATCGTTATCGACCATACCGAAGCTTTGGTTGCAGTCGACGTCAACTCAGGTCGTTCGACCAAGGGTGCCGACATCGAAGAAACGGCCTTCAAAACCAACCTGGAAGCCGCTGAAGAACTGGCTCGCCAGCTCCGCCTGCGTGACCTCGGTGGCCTGATCGTCATCGACTTCATCGACATGGAAAACCAGCGCAATCAGCGTGAAGTTGAAAATCGCCTACGCGATGCCTTGCGTTTTGACCGGGCCCGCGTCCAAATGGGCAAGATCAGCCGCTTCGGCCTGATGGAACTGTCCCGTCAGCGCCTGCGCCCTGCCCTGGCTGAAACCAGCTACATCTCCTGCCCGCGCTGCACCGGCACGGGCCACATCCGCTCGACCGAATCGGCTGCGCTGCATATCCTGCGCATTCTTGAAGAAGAGGCGATGAAGGAAAACACTGGTGCCGTGCATGTTCAGGTACCGGTCGATGTGGCCACCTTCCTGCTCAACGAGAAACGCCCGGACATCCAGGCAATTGAGTCACGCCACAAGGCAACCATCTTGCTGATTCCGAACATTCACCTCGAAACGCCGGCCCATACGATTACCCGCCTGCGTCACGACGACTTGAATGGCGACGAGATTCGTGAGCCTTCTTACAAGATGGTCGACGCACCGATTGAGGAAGCGATCAAACTGGCAACCCAGCAGGAGGCTGCCAAGCCGCGCCAGGAAGCGGTTATCAAGGGCATTTCTCCGGAAAAGCCAGCGCCGATCCTGCCGGAAAAGGCCGTCGAAACTCCTGTTTCGGCACCGGCTGAAGCTGAAGCCGGCCTGTTTTCGAAAATCTTCTCCTGGTTTCGTACCCCACCGAAGGCTGTTGAGCCAGTAACTGCGCCAGAGCCGGCCACAAAGCCACGTGAAGGACGTAAGGACGGCCGCCGTGAACGTACTGATGGTCGTGACAATCGTCGCGGTGGTCGCAATAGCAACCGTGGCAGTGAAGAAGCGGGCGAACAGCCGCGTAACAATGAGCGTGGCGAACGTCCGGAACGCGGCAATCGCAACGAACGCAATGTCGAAAAGGCGCCGCGTGAGGAGTCGACCGCAGCAAACGGCGAGCGTCAGGAGCGTCGTCCGCGTGGCGAGCGCAAGGAACGCCAGCGTCCGCAGCAGGAAGCTGCTGAGAACAAGCTGATACCGGAAGTTGATGCAGGCATCGCCGCAAGCGTTACTCCGCTTGGCGTGACCGAAGGTCTAGAAGCCGGCAGCGGTGATGAGCAAGGCGCTCGTCGGCGTGGTCGTCGCGGTGGCCGTGGCCGTAGCGAACGTCGTAACGAAGCTGAAGGCAGCGCAACTGGAAACGTCGCTCAGGAGAATTCAACGCCACTGGAAGTCGCCGCACCCTTGAATAATCAGGAGCCAGTGATTGTTGTCATTCCGGCGCCGGAACCCGTTGCCATTGCACCAGCACCTGTTGTCGAAGCGATAGCACCAAGCATTGAGGCCGCACCCGTTGTTGCCCCTGTTGTTGCACCAATCGTTGAAGCAGCCCCGATCGTCGTCGAAGCAATTGAAGTTGCGCCCGTTGCGGTTGTTGAACCGGTGCAGGTCAAGCCTGCTGCGGTCGATATCGTGGATAGCAAGGAAATCGTTGCTGCCCCAGCCGATGTTGCTGTGGCAAAACCAATCGATCTGGAAAAGACGCTGGCCGACAGCGGTTTAATGATGGTTCAGACGACATCAACGGCCGTTATTGCCCAGCCAGAAGCACCAGTGAAGTTGGGGCGTCCGCGCAAAGCGAAATCGCCAGCCGATCAGGCTGATGCAGAGCCATTGATTTCGGTCGAAACCGCCAAGTAATCTGCTGCACACAAAAAGAAGGGGCGCCAAATTGGCGCCCCTTCTTTTTGTCCCTTAAACAACTCCGTTTATGCCCGGCCGATTTTTTGTTTGATTTCCTCGATCAAACCCTGCGAAGCATCTTCAACCATATCGAGAACCAAGTCGAAGCCATGACCTAGCCCATAGTACGGATCAGGGACTTCGTCATCCTCAAAGTTTTTAGCGTACTGCATGAAGAGCTTGATACGCTCCTGCTGCTCAGTGGTCGACATCCGCTTCAGGTTATCAAGATTGCTTTTGTCCATCGCTAGAATCAGGTCAAAGTAATCGAGATCCTGCCGCGCCACCTTGCGGGCCCGAAGTTGGGACAGGTTGTAACCACGCACCGAAGCGGCGCGCTGAGTCCGTGAATCGGGTGCTTCACCGACGTGATAGCCATGCGTTCCCGCAGAATCTACTTCAACTTTATCTCCTAACTTATTGATTTTTATAAACTGACGCAAAACCCCTTCTGCAGTTGGGGAGCGACAGATGTTGCCCATGCACACGAGCAGCACGCGAAAGTTCATTTTGTCTCGTCTCCGTCAGTGTCGTGCTGCGCCACGCCGAATACCCGCTCTTTAAGCTGGAATAGATCGTCGCGGGCTGCCGCCGCTTTTTCGAATTCAAGGTTTCTCGCACACTCGAGCATCAACTTTTCGAGGCGTTTGATTTCCTTGGCTACTGTCTTTGCATCCATTGCTTCATAGGTGGCTTGCTGCTGTGCCGCCTTCAGTTCGGTCTTGGCGGACTCGGCATCGTATACGCCGTCGATGATGTCCTTGATCTTCTTGGACACCCCGCGTGGCGTAATGCCGTGTTCCTTGTTGAAGCCGATCTGCTTTTCCCGCCGCCGACCTGTTTCGGAAATGGCTAGCTGCATGGATTTGGTGATCTTATCAGCATAGAGGATGGCTGTGCCATGGATATGGCGCGCCGCGCGGCCGATTGTCTGGATCAACGAGCGCTCAGAGCGTAAAAAACCCTCTTTATCCGCGTCCAGAATAGCGACCAGCGAAACCTCGGGAATATCCAGGCCTTCGCGTAGCAGGTTGATACCAACCAGTACGTCAAACTCACCTAGGCGCAGATCACGAATAATTTCGACGCGCTCCACCGTGTCAATATCCGAGTGCAGGTAGCGCACCTTGATCCCGTTTTCGGCCAGGAAATCCGTCAGATCTTCGGACATCCGCTTGGTCAGTGTCGTCACCAGAACGCGTTCACCAACTTCGATCCGCTTTTTGATCTCGCTCATCAGGTCATCAACTTGCGTCGAGGCTGGACGAACAATGACTTCCGGATCAATCAACCCGGTTGGCCGTGCCACCTGCTCAACCACCTGCCCAGCGTGCTGGTTTTCATACTCAGCGGGTGTCGCTGAGACAAAAATCGTCTGCCGCATGTGCGCTTCGAATTCGTTGAACTGCAGCGGTCGGTTATCCAGGGCAGAAGGCAGGCGAAAACCGTAATTGACCAGGTTTTCCTTACGCGAGCGGTCGCCCTTGTACATGCCGCCAACCTGACCAATCGAGACGTGCGACTCATCAATGAACATCAGCGCATCGGCTGGCAAATAATCGATCAATGTCGGCGGCGACTCACCTGGCTTGCGCCCGGAAAGATGGCGTGAATAGTTTTCAATGCCCTTGCAAAATCCGATCTGATCAAGCAGCTCAAGGTCAAACTTGGTCCTTTGCTCAATCCGCTGTGCCTCAACCAGCTTATTGTCCTTGGAAAAGAATTCAATTCGCTGCCGCAACTCTTCCTTGATCGCTTCGATGGCGCGCAACACCGTTGCCCTTGGTGTGACGTAATGCGAGGCCGGAAACACCGTAAAGCGCAGCGCCTTATGCAGTAAATGTCCGGTGAGTGGGTCGAAAAACTGCAGACTTTCGATCTCGTCATCGAACAGCGAAACCCGAATCGCGTGTTCGGCATGCTCGGCCGGGAAAATATCGATGATGTCGCCCCGAACACGAAAGATGCCGCGATGGAAGTCGATGTCGTTGCGGTCGTATTGCATGTCACTCAGGCGTTTGACGATGGCACGCTGATCCAGTTTATCGCCAACCCGCATGGTCAGAATCATGTTGTTATATTCGTCGCGATCACCCAGTCCGTAGATGCAGGAAACGGTGGCCACGATGATTACATCGCTTCGCTCAATCAGACTTTTGGTGGCAGATAACCGCATTTGCTCAATGTGATCATTAATCGAACTATCTTTCTCGATAAACAAGTCACGCGATGGCACATAGGCCTCGGGTTGGTAGTAATCGTAGTAAGAAACGAAATACTCGACTGCATTTTCCGGAAAAAACTCTTTGAATTCGGAATAGAGTTGCGCCGCCAGCGTCTTGTTTGGCGCCAGAATCAAGGCAGCACGACCAGTTCGCGCGATCACATTGGCCATTGTGTAAGTCTTGCCGGAACCCGTCACACCAAGCAAGGTCTGGAACGCCAAGCCATCCTCCAGCCCTTCAACCAACTGGCGAATTGCTTCGGGCTGGTCGCCAGCCGGCAGAAATGGCTGATGTAGCCGAAACGGACTACCCTGAAAACAGACAACCGGGATACTGGACTTGGTTTCGCTCATGCTAAAATTCTCAGGATTTTCATCGCGTAGCGGAATCGCCGCGCGCAAACTTTTCGTATTATTTCATGGAGACCCTATGTCCTCTTCGATCTTTGCTGCGGTTGAGATGGCCCCGCGTGACCCCATCCTCGGCCTGAACGAAACATTCAATGCCGATACCCGTAGCACCAAGGTCAATCTTGGCGTCGGCGTCTACTTTGACGACAACGGTAAAATCCCGCTGCTCGCTGCTGTCAAAATTGCTGAAGATGCCCGTGTCAAGGCATCCTTGCCACGCGGCTACCAGCCGATCGAAGGCGCTCCGGCCTACAACCAAGCCGTCCAGAACCTGTTGCTGGGTGCCGACTCCCCGCTCATCGCCAACGGCCAAGTCATTACCGCCCAAGCTCTTGGTGGTACCGGCGCTCTGAAGATCGGTGCCGACTACCTGAAGCGCCTCAACCCGGATGCCAAGGTTTACATCAGCGACCCATCCTGGGAAAACCACCGCGCCTTGTTTGAATCTGCTGGTTTCGTTGTTGAGAACTACCCGTACTACGATGCCGCCACCCGTGGCGTCAACTTCGCTGGCATGAAAGCCTGCCTGAACAGCCTTGCTGCTGGCTCAATCATCATCCTGCACGCCTGCTGCCATAACCCGACCGGCGCTGACCTTTCCGATGCGCAGTGGAAAGAAGTCGTCGAACTCTGCCGCGAGCGTGGCCTGGTTCCCTTCCTCGACATGGCTTATCAAGGCTTTGCCGATGGTATCGAGCCCGATGCTGTTGCCGTTCGTGCTTTCTCCGCTTCCGGCCTGCAGTTCTTCGTTTCCAGTTCCTTCTCGAAGAGCTTCTCCCTCTACGGTGAGCGTGTGGGTGCTCTGTCCATCATCACCGCCAGCAAGGAAGAATCCGGTCGCGTCATGTCGCAGCTCAAGCGCGTCATCCGCACCAATTACTCCAACCCACCGATCCATGGTGGCGCGCTGGTAGCAGCCGTGCTTTCCTCGCCGGAACTGCGTCAGATGTGGGAAACCGAACTATCCGCCATGCGTGATCGTATCCGCGCCATGCGTACCGGCCTGGTCAATGCCATCAAGGCGCAGGGTGTTGTCCAGGATTTCTCCTTTGTCGTCGAGCAGCGTGGCATGTTCTCCTACACTGGACTGAGCGCAGCCCAAGTCGAGCGGATGAAAGACGAATTCGGCATCTATGCCGTGTCGACCGGCCGTATCTGTTTGGCTGCGTTGAACACCAAGAATGTCGATTACGTTGCCAAGGCGATTGCGATTGTTACCAAGGCCTGATCACGCAAAACTGTAATGACAAGGGCGAGACCAAGGTCTCGCCCTTTTTTATTTGCCGCTAACGGCAACCAAGTCGGGCAAAACACCGGAAACCCGCACCGGAACCCGCAGATTCGATGCAGACGTCCGGATACCAACCGTCAAATCGCTATTCACCTGCCGCTCGTGGCTCGCCACAAACTGACCAGTTGCCGTCATCATGCCAGCACTCAACTGAACATTTCTTCCGCTAATTTGCCGAGGATTAATCGTTAGCGTTGATTGCAAACGATCAAATTTCGTTGCTCCTGAGCGCGCCACCGTACCAACCCCGCGACGAGCTGCTTCGCCCAAGTCAACACCATAAAAAATACCGCGTGTCACATCTGCTTCCAGTGTCGCCTCAACACTCTGCCACAGGGTATTCCAGTCGCTTCCTCTGGCCCGAAAACGCAGCGCACCAGCAAGATCACCCTCCAGTTTCAGCGCTGGCGCAAAAGCGGCGCTAACCTTGCGGCAATCAAGGCGATTCAGCGCAACATCGCCAGCCAGAATCAACCCATTGCTCCAATCAAACAACCAGGCGCCCTTCATAACGCCACCGAGGAAAGTGGTATCCAGATTTTGGATAAACAACTTGTCCTTCTGCAACAAACCGGTAGCTTGTAGCGAGTCAAAAGAAATTAACGACCCTGCAGGCTTCCAACCCAACCCTTCAATACTGAGCAAGAGGCCCTGTGCGCTTGGCGTTGCAGAAAACTGAATGCTGCGGTCAACGGCCTGAAACGAGGCATTTTCAACAGCGCCATCCGGCTTGAAGCGTATGGCACCTGAGATATCGCGCAACGCCAAATCCCGGGCAGTAACCTGGCTTTGTGTGAACTTGATTTCCCGGATGTAAATACCCTGCGTTGTCGGCGTCGAAGGCACGTTGAAAAATGGAAATGAAACAATTCGATTCGCCGTAAAGACTGCACCAGTGACATCAACTGTCGGAATTTGCCTTGCCCCACTCTTCAGTAACCAAAGAGGAGAAGCAATTCGTATTGCTTCAATTTGTGAATCAGCAGCCTCACCAATTTTGATATCACGAAGTTGCAACTGCGGCCAAGACGCAAAAGTCAGGCCGATATGAGCAATCCGCACCGGCGTTTGCAGATATCGGGAAGCCGAGGCCTCAAAGACCGGAATCAGCTTGGCGTAGGGATATAAAAAGACAATCACAAGAAAAAGCCCAACCAGACCGACGAATGCAGCCCCAAACCATTTCACAATTAAAACAAAACGATTTCCATCAACAATATTGAGCGTGGTTTCACTAGCCGGTTTGACCGACTCAATCTCACTGACCACATTTCGCGAACTTGGAAAAATTGGCTTGCCAAAGGACGAAAAATTTCCTGCGACACTACTTGCCCCGGCAGCATCAAATGGCCGTACCGATTTCGGACCGAATGTCGAAAACTCGGACAACCCGGAGACGGGTGACGCTATCGCCAGTCGCTTCCCTTCCTCCCAAACCGATACACCTTCGATGCTGGGGGCAATGAAACCCCCTTCTTCCAGTTTCCGAAGTGCATCTTCAACCAGTTGCACATTACCAATTTTCGCCGTCATTTCGGCGATGCTCACCTTTCCATCAACCTGAACCAGCACCATCCGCAAGTTACGTTGAACAACGCGCGTGCTTTGCCTAACTGCTTCATCCCCGATAGGCGTCTTTACATAAACAAGATTAGGATCCATACCCAAATATTTTTCTTATAAAAAGTCACAAAACGCTTGCCAAAAGGGGAACCGACCCCTATAATGCGGACCTCTGTTCCTCGATAGCTCAGTTGGTAGAGCGCCGGACTGTTAATCCGTAGGTCCCTGGTTCGAGCCCAGGTCGGGGAGCCAGAGCAAACAAGCACTTAGCCCAATCCAAAAGGTTGGGCTTTTTGCTTTTTTGCTTTGATTCAATATTTTGTAAGCCGATTTAATCATTAACTCGCATAGCCAACACCCGACCGGTAAATCCGACAAGGCGTGATTGTCGCATGGGGTGCAGTAATAGTTCCACAATCCCTCTCTATCAAAGGATTTCAGATGCTCACTTCCCCAGTTTTTCTATACCTGAAAAAACACGGCCAACTCCTTGACTCCGAAATTGCGGAAGCAACAGGCATTCCCCTTGAAGAGGTTCGCATCTCCTTGGCAGAATTAACCGCGCAAGGCGAAATCTCCCGTTGCAGCGTGACCCGCTTCATGAATGGCAAGGCGATTGAAGGCATTCAATGCCGGATTGCCGGTTATTTCCCGCCTGCTGCACCCGGTCGCAAGCCTGCCACCAAGGTTCAGAGCTAAAACCAGCACCCCGCAAAAACCAACTCGCAAGTCGCTGACAATTCGCCTTCGACTGGCAAACAGCAGCAAGCCATCCCAAGGGATGGCTTCTTGTTTTTTTGGGCGTGAGTTAATGAGACTATAGGGCAAAGCCTCATTTCTGACTGGCCAAGTAAAGAGCAAGCCCAACAATTTGATTCTATTTTTAGCTCAGCGAAATAAAAAAGCGCCCCGAAAGGCGCTTATCTATTCTTTGCTGGCGGAGACGCAGGGATTCGAACCCTGGATCCAGGTTTTGCCCGGATGCACCCTTAGCAGGGGTGTGCCTTCGACCACTCGGCCACGTCTCCGTCACGAAGAGCGCGGATAATATAGTGTCCGCACCCTTTGGTCAAACTTTACTGATCAAGACCGAAGGTGCGATGCAAGACACGGACGGCCAGTTCAAGATATTTCTCGTCAAGCACGACCGAAATCTTGATCTCAGACGTGGAAATCATCTGGATGTTGATCCCTTCGTCAGCCAGCGCTTTGAACATCTGGCTGGCAACACCCGGGTGGGAACGCATGCCGACGCCGACCGCAGAAACCTTGCAGATCTTGTTGTCGCCGGTAATTTGGCGCGCACCGAGCTTGGCTTTGACGGTTTCCAGAATGCTCTGGGCCTTGGCAAACTCGCCGCGATTGACGGTGAAAGAGAAGTCGGTGGTGCCATCGTGGCCGACGTTCTGGATAATCATATCGACGTCGATATTGGCATCGGCAATCGCGCCGAGGATTTGATAGGCAATGCCCGGGGTATCGGGAACGCCTAGCATAGTCAGCTTGGCTTCATCGCGGTTAAAAGCGATACCGGAAATGATCGGTTGTTCCATATTTTTGTCTTCCTCAACAGTGATCAGCGTACCTTCCCCTTCATCCTGGAAGCTGGAAAGAACGCGTAACTTAACCTTGTACTTGCCGGCGAACTCGACGGAGCGGATCTGCAACACCTTTGAACCGAGGCTAGCCATTTCCAGCATCTCTTCAAAGGTAATGGTGTCGAGCTTCTTGGCTTCGGGTACGACACGCGGGTCGGTGGTGTAAACACCATCGACGTCGGTATATATCTGACACTCATCCGCCTTCAGGGCTGCTGCCAGAGCGACGCCAGAAGTGTCGGAGCCGCCACGACCGAGTGTGGTGATGTTGCCGTCTGCATCGACGCCTTGGAAACCAGCAACGACGACCACATTGCCGGCGTCAAGATCGCGGCGCATGTTAGCTTCGTCAATCGACAGGATACGTGCCTTGGTAAAGGTGCTGTCGGTCAACACCTTGACCTGGCCGCCGGTGTAGCTCTTGGCCTTGCAGCCGATTTCCTTGAGCGCCATGGCCAAAAGGCCAATGGTGACTTGCTCGCCGGTAGACATCAGCATATCCAGTTCGCGAGGATCGGGATTTGCCTGAATTTCCTTGGCCAAGGCAATCAGCTTGTTGGTTTCGCCACTCATTGCTGAGAGCACAACCACGACTTGATGACCTTGCGCCTGAAACTTGGCGACCCGCTTTGCAACATTTTTAATGCGCTCGGGATTAGCGACTGAAGTGCCGCCGTACTTTTGAACAATCAACGCCATCGATTTATCCGTTTAAACGTTGGAAACATGAAAAAGAGGGCAGAATTTTAACCTGCCCCGAGCTTTTTCTAAAGAATTGGAACCTGCTAGCCAAGGCCCATATATTAAAATCAGAGGTCAGCCAGCGCACGCAAATGCGCCCCCACGCTGCGCGCCAGTGAAGTCATCACGTAACCGCCTTCGAGCATTGAGACAATACGCTTGTCGCACATTTCGGCGGCGAGACTTTTCAGGTGTTCAGTGCACCAGGCAAAGTCTTTTTCGAGCAACTTGAGGCCGCCCATGTCGTCTTCGTAGTGACCATCGAAACCCGCCGAGATAAAAATCATCTGTGGCTTGAACTCCCTGAGGCGCGGCGTCCAGACTTGCGTTACAGCATCGCGGAATTCTTCGCCACCACAACCTGCCGCCAGCGGCACATTGCACATGTTGGCAGCGGGCTTGTCAGCGCCGCTGTAGGGATAGAACGGATGCTGGAAGATGCTGCACATCAAAACCTGCTCGTCTCCGGCAAAGCAGTCTTCCGTACCATTGCCGTGGTGCACGTCAAAATCGATGATCGCGACGCGTTCCAGACCGTGTTTCTTGATGGCATGGCGGGCCGCTACGCCGATGTTATTGAAGAAGCAGAAACCCATCGGCGTCGCCTTCTCGCAGTGATGGCCGGGTGGGCGCACCGCACAGAAGGCATTTTCGCACTCGCCACTCATCACGAGGTCAACCCCGAGACAACCAGCGCCCGCAGCCCGCAAGGCAGCTTGCCAAGTATGCGGGTTCATTGCAGTATCCGGATCAAGGTGAACAACACCATGCTCCGGCGAGGCCCGCTTGATACGTTCCAAATGGGAAGCCGGGTGCACCCGCATTAACTGTTCAAATGTGGCAAGCGGCGCGTCGTGGTAAACAAAATAGGCATCAATTCCTTGAGCAATCAGATGATCATTGATGGCGGTCAAACGTTGCGGGCATTCCGGGTGATGCGAACCCATGTCATGCAACTGGCAGTCGCGATGGGTGATGAAGGCAGTGGTTGTCACTTGTTCTCTCTCTCCGATTCGGGGCACGAAGGGGCGCCCGTCGAAATGTCATTATCGTCCCATTTTGGGCACGGCTTCAAGCATTAGAATTGATCCCCATCGACATCAAGGAATTTCAGCATGTTTGGCAACACACTCTCGGCGCTTTCCGGGCATCAGCGACCGTTCGACGCCCTCCTTAGCCAGGCTGGAAAAATCATCTTGGGAAAGGAACTGGAAATCCGTCAGGCCTTGGCCTGTCTGCTGGCTGGTGGCCATTTACTGATTGAAGATCTGCCTGGCATGGGTAAGACAACACTGGCCCATGCCTTGGCCCGCTTGCTCGGCCTGCAGTTTTCCCGCGTCCAATTCACCAGTGACCTTTTACCGGCCGACATTACCGGCGTTTCGATCTTTGACCGGGAGAAAAGCGAGTTCCGCTTTCTGCCCGGTCCGGTTTTTGCCCAGCTCGTGCTGGCCGATGAAATTAACCGCGCCACGCCGAAAACCCAAAGTGCGCTGCTTGAAGCGATGGAAGAAGGTCAAGTTACGACAGAAGGCCAAACGCGGGATTTGCCGCGCCCGTTTTTTGTCATCGCGACACAGAACCCGGCACATCAGATCGGTACCTTTCCGTTGCCCGAATCCCAGCTTGATCGTTTTCTGATGCGTATCGAACTGGGCTACCCTGATCGCGCTGCCGAGCGAGCCTTGCTGGCCGCCGGCGGGCAACGGGCGCAAGCCGAACATTTGTTGCCGATGATTCAGGTGGCCGATCTGCCCGATTTGCAAAGTGAAGTCGCCGCCCTGCATGCCGCCGGGCCGCTCATCGACTATGTTCAGGCGCTGGTCGAAGCCACTCGGCAGAGCACAGTTTTCCAGCATGGCTTGTCACCACGCGCCGGGCTGGCCTTGCTTGCCGCTGCCCGCGCCTGGGCCTGGCTGGCAGGGCGCGACATGGTGCTACCGGACGACGTGCAGGCGGTCTTCGCCACGGTTGCCCGCCATCGCCTGCGCTCGGCCCAAGGCAGCGGCTTTGCCAGCAAGGAAGACATCAGCGCCCTGCTCCACAGCGTTGCTATCCCCTGACCAAGCAATGGGCGTTGTTGCTAGCCTGAAACAAAAACTCTTTCGCTGGCAAAGCGACGGGACGGCTCCTTTGCGCCTGGGCCAGCGGCGAATCTTTATCATCCCGACGCGCGGCGGTTTGCTCTATGCGCTGGCATTGATCGTCATGCTACTGGGTGCCATCAACTACATGCTGGCGCTTGGCCATGCGCTGGTTTTTCTACTTGCCGGCCTGGGCATTACCGGCATGGTCCATACCTTTCGCAATCTTTACGGTCTGGTCATCACCCCCGGTCGCTGCGCAGCTGTTTTCGCCGGAGAAATGGCGCATTTTCAACTGACCCTAGGCAATGATCGGCCAACTGCCCGCCTCGCCCTAGAACTGGAAGCAGAACCCGGCCAATTGGTGATTACTGCGGTCGACAGCGAAAAAAGCACAAAAATCAGCATCCCAATCAGTGCCGAAAAGCGCGGCTGGCTGGATTTGCCCCGAGTGCGGCTATCTTCACGCTATCCACTGGGCCTCTTCGTCGCCTGGAGTTATCTGCAACCCGCCATGCGTTGCCTGGTCTATCCGCGCCCACACCACTCACCCTTGCCTGCCCCCGTGGCAATGCCGGCAAGTGGCGAGCAGAATGGCGATGGCGGCCAGGAGGACTTTGCCGGTTTCCGCGCCCGCCAGCCCGCTGACTCGCCCCGCCATGTTGCTTGGAAAGCCAGCGCCCGCGATACCGGTGAGCGTCCTTTATTGGTCAAACAATTTGCGGGAGGCGCCCAGGTTGAAATGCAACTCGACTGGACCCTGATCGACCCGGCACTATCGCCCGAAAGCCGTCTCTCTATTCTGGCCGGCTGGGTGATTAGCGCGGAAGCTGCCGGTTGCTCCTACGGTTTACGCCTGCCGAATCAGGAAATTCCACGCCACGCCGGCGCCGCGCAACAAAGACGCTGCCTCGAAGCGCTCGCCTTGTTTCAAGTATGAGTACACCGGCTCACCTGGCGCTTGACCACGGCGCCGCGCCCTGGCTATTCGCCGCAGCACTGGCCACTATCGCGCCGCATTTTTTGTATCAACCAATCTGGCTCAGCGCCTTTGCCGGATTGATGCTGTTTTGGGGCGGCTGGCTTTGGTGGCAGAACCTGCACTTACCCAACCGCTGGCTGCTCATGCTGCTGGTCATCGCCGGCAGCGCTGGCATTTTCATTGAATTCCGCACGCTGTTCGGGCGTGAAGCAGGCGTCGCCATGCTGGTCATGTTTATGGCGATGAAATTGCTTGAAGTGAAAAGCCAGCGGGATGCCATGGTCGTCGTCACGCTCGGCTACTTTCTTCTGCTCACTCATTTTTTCAATTCTCAGAGCATTCCCACCGGCCTCTGGCTGCTTACTGCAATGTGGATCGTTACCGCCACACTGGTTCGCCTGCATGGCGGCCCGGCCAGTTCTTTACGCGCCACCTTGCGCTACGCTGGCCTGCTCAGCGCGCAAGCCATTCCTTTCATGCTGGTGCTTTATCTGCTCTTCCCGCGCATCGCCGGGCCGCTATGGGGCTTGCCGCAGGATGCCCACAGCGGTCAGACCGGGTTATCCGATACCATGTCGCCGGGCAGTATTGCTCATCTGGCGCAGAGCAGCGAGATCGCATTCCGGGTTCGTTTCGATGGCGAAATCCCCGCCAAGGACAAGCTGTACTGGCGTGGCCCGGTGATGGAAAATTTTGACGGCACGACCTGGCGCCCCTTCCCCGGCCGTTACGCTGCAGAGCAACTAGAAGCGATTTCGCCACCGATCAGTTACGAAACCACCTTGGAAGCGCACAATCAGCGCTGGCTGTTGGCGCTTGAGGCGCCCAGTGGACTGCCGGCCGAAATTGGCCTGAATGGGACGTTGACCGTAGCAACCCGCCAAGCGATCAATACACGCCAGCGTTTCAGGCTTTCCGCCAGTCTCGACTACCGTTTCAACACCAGTGAAAACCCAGCCGTGCTGCGCCGCAATCTATCGCTCCCGGCCGGGCAAAATCAGCAAACGCAGGCACTCGCGATTGGCTGGCGAGAAAGCGAAAAAACACCCGAGGCGATCATCCAAAAAGCCCTCACCTTATTTGCCAGCGAATTTTTCTACACATTGCGTCCGCCCTTGCTCGGCGAGAATGGCGTCGACCAGTTTCTCTTTCAAACAAAACGTGGTTTTTGCGAGCACTATGCTGCCGCCTTTGTTGTCCTGATGCGCCATGCTGGCATTCCGGCCCGCGTTGTGGGTGGCTATCAGGGCGGAGAGCGTAACCCGATCGATGGCTATCTGGTCGTTCGGCAATCCGATGCCCATGCTTGGACGGAAGTCTGGCTGGAAGGACGCGGCTGGGTGCGGGTGGACCCAACCGCCGCCGTTTCACCAGCCCGTATTGAAACAGGTATTGCCAATGCGCTACCTGATGGCGCCGACCTGCCCGCATTTATGCAAGTACGCAGCGAATGGCTGCGCACGCTGCGCTATCGCTGGGAGGCGGTCAATAACGCCTGGAATCAACAGGTGCTGGGCTACGATCCAAAACGCCAGCGCGAGTTTCTTTCCCGTCTTGGCCTGACTGATACCGACTGGCGCAGCATGGCAACCGTGCTTGGCCTGTGCTGCAGCCTGCTCCTCGCCGTCATCACCGCCTGGACGCTTTACCAAAGGCCAGACCAAGACCCGGCCATGCGTCTTTGGCATAAAGCCCTGCGACAACTGGCGCGAAGACAAGTAAACTGCGCCACTTGGGAATCGCCGCTCGCCCTCGCCCGCCGCGTTCAGCACGAACGCCCGGAACTGGCCGAACCGTTCAACCAAGTCGTCGCGGCCTATCTGCTAGCGCGCTACGGCAAAAACAACAACGATCTAAAATCACTGCGCACAGCAATCGCGCAATTGCCCTGATGGAGATGGATTTGAAACACACCCTTGGCGCCCTGCTACTAGCCACCTTGGCCGCAGTCTGCAGCGCTGCGCCCAGCGCAAAAACTTTCGCCGATGAACCGGCTGTCATTGACTTCGCACGCGATCTTGAGCAGCGCCACGGTTTCAACGCCGATGAATTACTTGCCCAGTTTGCCCAGACGCGGCCAAACACCCGTGTGCTTGAACTGATTAAACCACCGGCCTCGCCGCTGCAACGCTCTTGGGAACGCTATCGACCACGTTTCCTGAATGATCGCCGGATCAATGGTGGCGTGCGCTTCTGGCAGGAAAACCGTGCCACCCTGGCCCGCGCTCGGGAGGTTTATGGCGTACCGGAAGAGGTGATTGTGGCAATCATTGGCGTTGAGACGGAATATGGCGCCAACACGGGTAGCTTTCGTGTGCTCGAAGCACTGGCCACGCTAGCCTTTAATTACCCGCGTCGGGCTGATTTTTTCCGCACTGAACTTGAGCAATTTTTGCTGCTCGCCCGCGAAAACAACATGGACCCGCTCAGCATGAAAGGCTCATTCGCCGGCGCCATCGGCATTCCGCAATTCATGCCGGGCAGCCAGCGCCGCTATGCCGTCGATTTCGATGGCGACCAGCGGGTCGATCTCACGGCCAGCGTCAAGGATGCCATCGGCAGCGTCGCCCGTTTTCTCGAACAACACGGCTGGCAGTCTGGCCAACCCGTTGCCTTCCGCGCCCAGACAAGCCAAGAGCCAGAACGCAGTCTGATTGAAGCCGGTATCCGCCCAAGCCTGAAAGTGGCTGACCTGGCTGCGCAAGGCATCGTTGCGACTGCTTCCGACTCACAAGCCAACGTCGCCCTGGTTGATCTCGTTTCACCGGGCCGAGAAACAGAATACTGGCTGTGCTATGAGAATTTTTACGTCATCACTCGCTACAACCGGTCGAGCTTTTACGCCATGTCGGTGTTTCAGCTGGCTGAGGAAATTCGCGGCCGAATGCTGCGGTGAACCGGGTTTTTACCCTATTTTTGCCGCCGAGCCGGCTACAACAGAGAGTCGCGCGAGACGTTACCACGCTTGATGATCTTGCGTAGCCGGTCCAGACCTTCAATCTGAATCTGCCTGACTCTTTCCCGGGTCAAGCCCAGATCCGTGGCGATCACATCGAGCGTCGCCACATCCATCCCGTTCAACCCATAACGCCGCGCCAACACCTGGCGCTGACGCTCGGAAAGCTGGCCCAACCAGTCATCAAGCAACGTACCGATTTCACTGCATTGCAGCAAAGACTCGGGATCGCTACTACCATCGTCGGCAATCATCTCCGCCATCGTCAAGTTCGGGTCGATTTCGAGCGGCGCATCAAGCGAGGCAATATGTTCGTTGAGCGACAAAATGTGGCGCACTTCATCCGGTGACTTATCGATCAGCGCCGCAACCCGCTCAATCGTGGACTCCTTGCGATCAGACGATTCCAGATGCCGCATGGCGCGCAACACAACATTGATTTCTTTGACCACATGCACCGGCAGGCGGATGGTTCGCGATTGATTCATGATGCCGCGTTCAATGCTTTGCCGTATCCACCAAGTGGCATAGGTAGAAAAACGGAAGCCACGCTCCGGATCGAACTTTTCCAGCGCATGAATCAGACCGAGATTACCCTCCTCGATCAGATCAAGTAGCGGAATCCCCCGATTCAAATAACGCTTGGCGATATTCACCACCAGCCGGAGATTATGCTCAATCATCTTCTGCCGAGCGGCGAAATCTCCGGCCCTTAATAACCGGGCAGTTGCAGATTCCTCTGCCGGGGTAAGCAGCGGCTTGGCACCGATTTCATTGAGATAAAGCTGGGTAACATCTTCGAGCAGTTCATGCTCGGGCGAAACCAGATCAGGTTCGGGAAGTAGCACGGTTTCATCGGGCTCGCCATCAAAATCCTCCGCCGCCAAGTCTTCGCCCTGTTCATTCATCGTTTTGGCAAATACTGCGCCGGGTCGACCGGCTTTCCTTGTTTACGAATTTCAAAATGTAGCTTCACTGAATCAGAATCAGTGTTACCCATTTCAGCAATTTTCTGCCCACGCGTAACCTGCTGCCCCTCCTTGACCAGAATTTTCCGGTTATGGGCATAAGCCGACAAGTAAGTGGCGTTGTGTTTGACGATCACCAGCTCACCATAGCCCCGCAAGCCAGCACCCGCGTAGACCACCTTGCCATCACCTGCAGCAACAACCGAGTCACCGGCTTTGCCGGCAAAATTAAAACCCTTGTTGCCGGCTTCGCTGAACGGTGCCGTCAATTTGCTTGAAACCGGCCATATCCAGGGCACATCATCCGGGCCAACAACTGCGGCTGGGGCAGGTGCTTCAGGCTTCACTTCCGCCTTGGGTTCAATCGCTGACGCGGGAGTTGTGGCAACTGGCTGGGCAGCGGCTGGAGCAACAGCCGGCTCGCCAGGCTTATTCAAACGGGCATAGGCCTCATCAGAATAAGGTTCCTTGCCACCTTTTGGCTCGCGTTTAAGATTACCACTCGACACAATCGGTGCCGGCTGAGGCGAAGTTGCCGGCTGATCAAGCGAGCGTGATTCAACCACCGGGCCAGTAGCAATCGGTTTGGTGACAACCGCGCCGCCATTTTCAACTGTGCCAGGCGGTGCAACCCGCAAGACCTGGCCATCCTTGATGGCGGAAATATTGACGATATTATTCCAGGCGGCAATGTCCTTATAGTCTTGGCCATTTTCTTGGGCAATGCGATAAAGCGTGTCGCCCCGTTTAACCGTGTAATAACCCGGACCGGTTGGCTGAGCCGCTGCGACAGCGCGAGATTGTGCCCCGGAACTACGGTCGACCGCAGGCACCGGCTGTTGTGAAAAACAGCCGGCAAGGAGCAGGCTGGGAAAAATTAGCGAAATAACTCGAATCATTGCGTTCCTGCGAGAAGCGGGACAAATCGAACGGCATCCAGCCGGGTTTCGACACATCCCTGAGGCGTTCTTTCAATAAAGCTAAGATACTGCTCCGCTGTACCCACTGGCAAGATCAGCCGGCCACCCAAAGCCAGTTGCCCGAGCAATGCCTGGGGCACATTCATGCCAGCAGCAGCGACTATGATACTGTCAAATGGTGCTGCTTCGGGCAGACCAAATTGACCATCGGCATGTTTCAAGCGCACATTGAATTGCTGCAAGGTACGCATGTTGGCTTTTGCCTTCTCCAGTAAGGGACCAAGTCGCTCAATGGAAAATACCTCACTGGTCAATTGCGCCAGCACCGCTGCCTGATAACCGCATCCGGCGCCAACTTCCAGGGTTTTGCCCAGTGAAGAACGACCATTGAGCAAGAGTTCAATCATCCGGGCCACGACATAGGGCTGCGAAATAGTCTGACCCAACCCCAACGGCAAAGCGGTGTCTTCGTAGGCCCGTGAGGCCAAAGCCTCTTCGACAAAAACATGTCGCGGCACCGCTGCCATTGCATTCAATACCGCCTCGTTACGGATACCCTTCTCGCGCAAACGCTCAATCATCCGCGCTCGCGTCCGCTGCGAGGTCATTCCAATTCCGTTTAGCACCGTTATTTCACTTCATCCAATGTCTTAGCGCTGGCAATTGCGCCGTATGCGTCAAATCAATCTGCAGAGGGGTGATCGATACACAGCCTCGCTCAACCGCATTAAAGTCCGTACCCGGCCCGGCATCTGCCGCAGCCCCTGCAGCGCCAACCCAATAAACGGTGTCATTGCGCGGCGAATTCATTTTGACCACTGGTTCGGCCTTATGTCGACGCCCCAGACGGGTCACTTCCATCCCCTTTAATTCCGCAAAAGGGATATCCGGCACATTGACATTCAACAATACTGGCTCCTTGATCGGGTCGCGAATAAAGCGTTCGACCAATTCGCGTGCAACACAGCCGGCAGCCTCGAAGTTATTTCCCTCGAAACTCGTCAGAGAGATTGCAATGGAGGGAATACCCAGCAAAAAACCTTCCATGGCTGCCGCAACCGTGCCGGAATAAATCGTATCGTCGCCCATATTGGCGCCGTGATTAATGCCGGAGACAATAATATCCGGCAATTGATCAAGCATGCCGGTCACCGCCAGATGGACGCAATCTGTCGGCGTGCCATTCACAAAATAAAAACCGCTGGAGGCTTTTTTCAAAAACAAAGGCCGATCCAGCGTCAGTGAATTACTTGCCCCGCTGCGATTCTGCTCGGGAGCAACGACCACAATATCACCCAGGCCGGAAAGTGCTTCAAATAGTGCGGCCAGCCCAGGAGCAAAATAGCCGTCGTCGTTACTCAGCAGAATATGCATTAATTACACCAACAAGTTATCGAGGCTGCCACCATTAGCCACCCAAGCCGCAATCCACTTCGGTTGTCGACCGCGACCAGTCCATTCCAGTGCAGCATTTTCTGGGTGGCGGTATTTAACTTGAACCTTTTTAACGGTAGCTGACTTAACCTTGGCATCTTTAGTCAGCAAATCTTCAATGGTATATCCGCGTGCTTTAATGAATGCCCGCGCTTCATTCAAAACACGCTCTTTATCTTCCGACTCACGGCGTTTCAACTCGGCAGGAATTTGCTGCTCTAGGTCGCGCAACTGGGGAATAGAAAGTGTGGATAAATCCATGATTAACTCCAGATTTTAATAAGAGGCAACAATTTAAATGGTCTGAATAAATTTTTCAATTGAAAATTAAAAAAACCGGCAGAAACCGGTTAGCTTAATCAAGTGAAAACATAAGAATCGTCATAAATAAATCGGACAAGCAAATTTTTACCCAACTCTTGACCATTAACTTAGCGACATCATTATTGCCATAACGCATGTGATGTTAGCACAGCCAAGCCAGTAGCCGCGCGCTGACCGGTCGCTTCAATCAAGCAAAGCGCTGATCAAAATAGTCATGAATTTCACGCTCCACGGCAGCGCGAAAAGGCAGATAGAACAAACCAAGCCTGACCTGAACCGTCACTTCATGTTTGGCTAGGGAAAGGTGCCCCGTCACGCCGGGTCGCTGGAAGTTTAGTACGCCATCCTCACCCCAAGCGTAAGTCAAATTAAACTGATTTTTCAGGTCGACCGCAACATGCTCGGCAGCCAGCTTGGCTTTCTTCAGGCTCAACTTGTGTTTTCGCGTAATGTTGATTTGACTCATGGGAATGAGTTTAACCGCGCGCAATGGAATCTGTAATCAGATTCAAGCGGCCTTCTACCCCTGATAAATCTGCGGTAGCATCGGGAATCCCGACGATCACGCAAGACGCATATTAATGACGCATTCCACTACCAGCCACGCAATCGCACAGGATCTGCTCGATTTCATTGACGCCAGCCCAAGCCCTTGGCACGCCGTTCAAACCTGCGAAACGCGTCTGCAGTCAGCCGGATTCAAGCCGCTGAACGAATTTGACCGCTGGAACCTTGCCGCCGGTGATCGCCGCTACGTCGTGCGTGGCGGCGCCTCCATTATTGCTTTCGTCGTCGGTCAGCAGAACCTGGCAGAAACCGGCCTGCGTCTGATCGGTGCCCATACCGACTCGCCCGGCTTGCGGATCAAACCAAAGCCGGCCGAGGATGCGCAAGGTATGGTACGGCTCGGCGTCGAAATTTATGGTGGCCCGATTCTCGCCACTTTTGCCGATCGCGACCTGTCTCTCGCCGGCCGGGTCAATGTGCGGACGGCAGATGGTTTTTCGACTCACCTCGTCCATTTCACCGAACCCTTGCTGCGCTTACCCAATCTCGCCATTCACATGAATCGCGAGGTTAATGAGATTGGCCTCAAATTCAACAAGCAGACTGAAATCCCATTGCTGCTCGGTGTGACCGACGGCGAGGCAAAGGCGGATGACCGCTTTCGTCAACCTATTGCCCAACATCTAGGCGTTGAAGCCAACGACCTGCTGACTTGGGAACTTAATGCTTACGACACGCAAAAAGGCAGCTTTTGGGGTGTTGACCGTGAGTTTATTGCCAATAGTCAGCTCGATAACCTGGCCTCCTGCCATGCCTCGCTAAGCGCTCTGCTCGCCACAACCAAGCCTGCAGCAACCTGTCTTTGTGCCTTTTTTGACCATGAGGAAGTGGGCAGCGAAAGCGCCGCCGGTGCAGGGGGCAGTTTCGTTTCTGATGTTATTTTGCGACTTGCCGCCAGTGCCGGGCTGGATGCAGAGGATCAGCGCCGGACATTGGCCCGCAGTTTCTTTATTAGTGCTGACATGGCACACGCCTGGCAACCCAATTTTCCCGCCGCTTACGAGCCGAGCCATCGCGTCTTGGTCAATGCCGGTCCGGTGATCAAGAGCAACGCCAACCAGCGTTACAGTACAAATGCCGATACAGCGGCGCGTTTCATGGCTATTTGCGAACAAGCCGGCGTGCCCTACCAGCAATACGCCCACCGCACCGACTTGGGCTGCGGCAGCACAATTGGACCAATTGTTGCCGCACGTCTGGGCATTCCGAGTGTCGATGTCGGCTCACCGCTGTGGGCCATGCACAGCATTCGCGAGAGTGCCGGCGTACTCGATCACCGTTACATGACGGCAGCGCTGACCGCCGCCTTGGCAGACTAATATGCAATTTGAACTGATCGCCTTCATCGTCGGCACCGCCGTACTCGTTTGGCTTTCCCGCAAACCCCTGAGTTGCCGCGGTGTACACGGCTTTTACCGCTTTTTTGCCTGGGAAGCGATTCTTGGCTTAATCGTGCTAAACCACTCGGTCTGGGGAAATGATCCCTTTTCCGCACATCAGATCACTTCCTGGATATTAATGCTGCTGAGCATTTTTCTCGTCATCCAAGCCTATCGCCTCCTGACCCAGCATGGGCAGGCCAGCCAACAGCGTGACGACGGCACTCTCTATCAGTTCGAGAAAACAACGCAACTAGTCACCACGGGGATCTTTGGCTACATCCGCCATCCGATGTATGCCTCACTGCTGGCGTTGGCTTGGGGGGCTTTTTTTCAGAACCCCAACTGGCTTGGCACCGGCATTGCTGCCTTTACTTCGCTCTGCCTGTTACTCACCGCCAAAGCCGATGAGCAGGAATGTCTGGCCTATTTTGGTGCGCCCTACGCCGCTTATATGCAACGCACCCGGCGCTTCATTCCGTTCCTGATTTAACGCCGCCGCTTACTCCGGCGCCATTTTCGTTCCCATCATCTCGTTGCAAGTCGCACGGCCGAAGGTCTCGGCCTTTTTCGGGCTGGATATCTGTGGCTCTTCGTAGATACGGCGAATGACGACATTGGTTATCCGCGCCCCGTCACTAGCATCCTCGTCAAATAACTTCATCGGACGGCCCTTGTCGCGGCTGTAAAACGCTTGCAGGGCATGGTCGCGAACCCGCTCGCAAAAGCGCACCTTCTGTGCATCCGGCATGCTGTCATCAATTTTTACGCCATGCGCCCATGCCACTTGCAAAAACAGGCAGCCTAACGCTGCCACGATGAAACGATTCATTCTTGTGGTTCCTGTATTGAAGTAAGGTAAGCCAGAATGTCTTGAACATCCTGTTCTTTCAAGCCATTCAAGACGCCAACCAAGCCCTCCCCATCATGCGGCCGGTCCCCCTTCAGGTAGAGATCCACTTGACGCTTGAGATACGGTGTGTATTGCCCAACCAGCATCGGGAACATGCCGCGCCCCTTGCCAGTCTTGGCGTGGCAGGCGGCACATTGCTTCTGGTAAATCTGGCCACCATTGTTGAGATCGCCCTCAGCCCGTGGAATAATCATCACCCGGTCAGCCATCAGCAACTTGGTCAGGGCGTCCTCGTTTCCCTTGTAGTCAGGCATCTTGTTTGGCAAATCAATACCGGCGATATAAGCCGCGATATCTTTAATATCCTCATCGCCCATTTCACGCTCTTGGGTGTACGGGAACATGGGAATGTTCAAGCGCGTTCGCGAGCGAAAGTTCCGCAGCTGCCCTTCAATGTAGCTCACCCGTTGGCCGGCGATGCGCGGGTATTCACCCTTCTTGCCGCCCTGCCCATTGTCACCGTGACAGGCGGCACAAGTACCATTGATTTCCTTACCTTTTTCCAGGTCGACCGCAGCAACCGGGCCGCTCAGCAGCAAGGCGCACAAACCGAGTGAAACAAACGAACGCAGTAGCATGCGTAACAACTCCAGATAGGGATGCGGCGAATTGTCGCACGGTCTAAGCGACTGAAAATTGACACAAATCACGCATAATTCGCCCCATGCCTTTTATTTCATGTAGCACCGACAGCGCCGACCATCTGGCCAACCTGCGCCGCCTGGTCGCTAGTCGTTGGCTCGTACTCGCCGTAATGACGACGTTGGTGCTGATCGCTCCCAGCAGCCTCGACATTCCACTCGCCCAAAGCCCGTTGCTTGGCATCATAGGCGTCACCGCACTATTCAATGCGCTGGTTCAGTGGCGGGTGCTGCGCGCCAAAACGGCGACACCTTACGAATTATTCAGCCAGCTACTGTTCGATATCGTTGCTTTGAGCGCCCTGGTTTTCTTTAGTGGCGGCGCCACCAACCCGCTTGTTTCATTACTCTTGCCCCCAGTCGCCATCGCCGCTCTGACGCTGCCGGCGCGCTGTGTTTTCGTTATTGGCGCTAGCGCCATCACGCTTTACTCCATGCTGATGATTTATTACGTGCCACTGCCAATGCCCGATGCAACGCGGGCTACCCGCCTGCATCTGGTCGGCATGTGGCTGACCTTTGCCGTATCTGCCATCATGATTGCTTGGTTTGTCGTGCGCATGACGCGCCTGATTCGCCAGCGCGATGCCGAGTTGGCCGCCGCCCGCGAGCAGGCTTTGCGCGATGAACGGGTGATGGCGATGGGTACGCTGGCAGCCGGTGCCGCGCATGAACTTGGCACGCCCCTTGCGACAATGGCATTGGTCGCCGGCGAGCTAGCCAATGATGCAGCCCTGCCAGTAGCGGTGCAGGAAGACATTGCCCTGCTCCGCCAGCAAATCGGCATTTGCAAAAAAATCATCACCGGCCTAGCCCGCCGGGCCGAGGCGGAAAGGCTGGAAAACGCCTCGCTGCAAGCCGTTGACCAATGGCTGGAGAGCACGCGTCAACATTGGCATGCCAGCCGACCGCAGGCGGCCAGTCGATTAATCATTGGCAGCGACGGCCAGGCGCCGGAAATCATCGCTGACCCACGACTGGAACAAGCACTGCTCAATCTGCTTAATAACGCTGCCAATGCCACAACTCAGCCGCTGGAAATTCGCCTCAGCTGGTGTAGCCAGAACCTCTGTATTGATATTCGCGATCAAGGCCCGGGCTTCCCGCCCTCCGTCCTCCAGCAAGGCGGACAACAGAGCTTTCCGGCCCACGCCCAGGGCAGCGGTGTTGGCCTGATGCTGACCCGGACGGCTATTGAACAACTGGGTGGCCGCCTGACCCTCACCAACCCCGACGCGGGTGGCGCCCTCGCCCGCATCGAACTTCCGCAGACGAGCCCATGAACGAACTCACGCTGGTTATCGACGACGACCCAAGCTTCAATGCCATTCTGGTTCGTACTCTGGAACGGCGCGGCTATCCGGCGCGCGGTGAATTTGATGCCACCTCGGCTCTGGCCGCAGCGCGCGAGATGACCATCCGGCGCATCATTCTTGACCTCAACCTGAATGGCTCCTCCGGTCTAGCCTTGATCCCGGAACTATTGGCGATCAATCCGGACTGCCGCATTGTCGTGCTCACCGGCTATGCCAGTATTGCCACCGCCGTCGATGCGGTCAAACTCGGGGCCATTCAATACCTTGCAAAGCCAGTTGAAATCGAAGCCATCCTGACTGCTTTTGATAACGATGATGGACCGGATTTCGACATGCCGGTTTCAGATGAACCGCTTTCAATCGATCGCATGGAATGGGAGCACATCCAGCGCATCTTGAATGAAAACGATGGCAACATCTCAGCCACTGCCCGCGCCCTGAAGATGCATCGGCGTACCCTGCAACGCAAACTCTCAAAGCACCCAGTCAAAACCTGAAACGAAAAATTGCCTGTTTTTTGCCGTCGACCGTAGCATTCGGCCAGCACCCACAGTCAAAGCAGCTTGCCAGCCAGGATCGGAACTTTTTCTGTTTTTGATCTCTCTACTTGTTGCACCTGCTTTCTAGTTTGATAATCTGCAGCCAAGCCAGCTCCTACCCACTTTCGGCCACGCCAGATCGCCCGCCATGCAGAACGAAACCTTGAGGCCAGAATCAACGCCCATCGGCCTTGCCGAGTTCAAGCCGGTAATTAACCCGGCGGCGCTGGATCATGCCGAAGGAACCTTGGTAGACAAGTACGGGCGCCGTATCACCTACGTTCGCCTCTCCATCACCGACCGCTGCGACTTCCGCTGCACCTATTGCATGGCGGAAGAAATGACCTTTCTGCCGCGCCATGAGGTGATGAGCCTGGAAGAATGCTTGCGCGTCGCCAGCGTATTTGTCGGGCTGGGTGTCAACAAACTGCGCATCACCGGTGGCGAACCCCTGGTCCGCAAGGATGCCATGTGGCTGATCGAACGTCTCGGCGCCTTGCCCGGCCTGGAAAACCTGGTGATGACAACCAACGGCTCGCAGCTGGATCGCTTTGCCCAGCCGCTGCGCGATGCCGGCGTCAAACGAATCAATATCAGCCTCGACACCCTGCAAGCCGACCGCTTCAAAAAAATCACCCGAATTGGCGAACTGAGCAAAGTACTGAAAGGCATCGACGCTGCCCGCGCCGCTGGTTTCCGCCGAACCAAGCTAAATGCCGTAATGATGCGCGGCACCAATGATGACGAGTTTGCCGACCTCGTCCAATTCGCTGTCGATAACGAACTGGATATTTCCTTTATCGAGGAAATGCCGCTGGGTGAAATTCACGGTCGGAACAACACCTATATTTCCTCCGAAGAAACCCGGCAAATTCTGGCGCCGCGTTTCGAACTGATTCCATCAACTGAAAACTCGGGCGGCCCGGCGCGCTATTGGCGCACTCCTGGTTCAGAATCGCGCATCGGTTTTATTTCACCGCACAGCCACAATTTTTGCGACACCTGTAATCGAGTCCGCATCACTGCCAAGGGCGAGCTTTATCCTTGTCTCGGCCAGAATGACGCAGTCAATCTGCTTCAGGTCTTGCGAAGCGATCAAAGCGATGCAGCGCTGCGCCAGGCAATTGTCGACAGCATGGGCATCAAACCCTTTGGCCATGACTTCACGCAGCAAATGGATGCCCCGCATGTCGTGCGTTTCATGTCAATGACTGGCGGTTAAACCCCTTTGCGCCTATCGCAACTCGCTTGGTCGTCGTCACTCCAGCGGAATAAAGCCATTCGTGGCCCGCGATTCATTGCGGTCGTCCTACTCCAACTCGTTGGCTTGATCGGCAGCTTGGTAACACCGGGCTCCGCCTTCGCACTATTGTCAATTCTCGGCTTCGCTGGCCTCGCCTGGCTTGGTTTTTCTGAATGGCGCAATTTTCAATCAATCCGCCAAGCCTACGACATGGCCATGCTGGCCGCGCATGATGGCTTTTGGGACTGGAACCCGATCACCAAGCGCCTGCATGTCGGGCCTCGCTTGCTCGAAATTCTGGGTTATCGTGAAGACTTCCTGCCGGATACCGACGCCTGGTTAAGTCTGGTCCACCCCGACGACCGTGTTGGCTACAACAGCGCAGTCGCCCAGCATCTGAAGGGTAAAACCGAGTTCTTTTATTGCGAATACCGCGTCTTGGCCAAAAACGGTTTGTACCGTTGGGTCGGTTCGCGCGGTCTGGCCGTCCGGGATCGTCATGGCAAAGCCTATCAAATGGTCGGCTCAGTCACCGACATCACTGAGCGGCGAAACCATCAAGAAGACATGGAGTTTCTCGCCCAGCACGACGCACTGACCAGCCTGCCGAATCGTCTGCTCTTCTCGCAACATTTGCATGAGGCCATTCAAGTCGCCAAGAAAAATGATCAAAAACTGGCGGTCTTGTTTATCGATCTCGACCGCTTTAAAAACACTAACGACACCCTCGGCCACCGGGCTGGTGACCAATTGCTGCAAATGGTCGGGCAACGGCTGAAGCAAGCGATGCCTTCAAACTGCTCCCTATACCGCCAGGGCGGCGATGAATTCATTGTTTTGATGCATGCTGCAAGCGACAGCAATGCTGCGGTCGACATCGCCACGCAGCTAAAAGAGAAGATCACCGCCCCTTTCACCGGCGACGAAGCGCATTTCTTCACCAGCGCCAGTATCGGCATCAGTCTCTTTCCGGAAGATGCCAGCAATGGCGAAACCCTGCTCCGCCATGCCGACACCGCCATGTACGAAGCCAAGGCCGCCGGTGGCAACACCATCCGCACCCATACCGCACTGATGAATGCCCGCCTGACCTTTCGCATGTCGCTCGAAACCCGCCTGCGCCACGCCATTAAGAACCAGCAACTCAGCCTCCATTTTCAGCCCCAGTTCGATACCCAAAGCGGCCGACTGCTCGGTGCTGAAGCCTTGTTACGCTGGCACGATGGCGAAAAGCAGATTCCCCCCGATCAATTCATTCCAGTCGCAGAAGAGTGTGGGCTGATACTGCCGATTGGCGATTGGGTGATCAAGCAGGCTATCGCCCAGATTGCGGATTGGCGCAAAGTCTTTGGCGAAATCCCACCGATTGCAATCAACCTTTCACCACGCCAGTTCTGGCGCCCGGCGCTGGCCCAAATGATTCTCGACCAGCTTCAGTCGGCCAGTTTGCCAACTTCGGCGCTGGAAGTGGAAGTCACCGAATCCGTGCTACTTGACGCCGAGGCCAGCAGTATCGATGAACTACTTAAACTCCGCACTGCTGGAATTTTGATCGCGCTGGACGACTTCGGCACCGGCTATTCATCACTTTCCTACCTGCAACGCCTGCCGATCAGCACGCTGAAAATTGATCGCTCATTCATCAACGACTTGGTGCTGGACGATGGCTCTGCGGGCAGCGAACCCTTGGTCAAGGCGATCATCGCCATGGCGAAAAGCCTGTCTTTCCGGGTCATTGCCGAAGGTGTCGAGACCGATGCGCAACGTCAGCATCTACAAACCCTCGGCTGCGATGTAATTCAGGGTTATCTCTTTAGTCGCCCGCTACCGGCGAACGAATTTGCCGCCAAATTCCTGGTCGACCGCACCCCGCAGGAAGCCCCCTTGGGGTCCAGTAATCACGGATAAAAACGGCAAAAGCCGATTCCATTGATCGGTTGGCTTATCCAGCGAAACCCGGAGAAAAATCCAAATTAAAAAAGGCGACCCACCGGGCCGCCTTTCTGTAACGCTGTACCTGTCCATTAAAGGACTGGCAGGCGCTGATTCTATTTCTAAATCAGGAACGCTGCGAACGCTTGCGCTCGATTTCGGTCAGGTAACGCTTGCGGATACGAATCGACTTCGGCGTCAGTTCAACCAGTTCGTCATCGGTAATGAACTCAATAGCCGATTCCAGCGTGACTTGAACTGCCGGCACCAGACGCACCGCCTCATCCGTACTGGAGGTACGGATATTAGTCAGCTGCTTGCCCTTGATCGGGTTAACCACGAGGTCGTTTTCACGACTGTGGATACCGATGATCATGCCTTCGTACAACTTGTCGCCCGGGACAACAAACATGCGGCCGCGGTCCTGCAGTTTCCACAAGGCGTAAGCGACGGCTTCACCGTTATCCTGGGAAATCAGCACGCCATTACGACGCTCACCGACGCCACCTTCGCGAATCGGCGCATATTCGTCAAAAACGTGGCTCATCAAGCCAGTACCACGGGTCAAGTTCATGAACTCGCCCTGGAAGCCGATCAGGCCCCGGGCCGGAATACGGTATTCGATACGAACGCGACCACGGCCATCCGGCACCATGTCCTGCAGGTCACCCTTACGCTGACCGAGGCTTTCCATAACGCCGCCCTGATGCTCTTCTTCCACGTCGATGGAAAGCATTTCATACGGTTCGCAAACGACGCCGTTGATGGTCTTTTTAACCACACGCGGACGGCCAACTGCCAGCTCAAAACCTTCGCGGCGCATGTTTTCCAGCAGGATGCCAAGGTGCAATTCGCCACGACCAGCAACGTCAAATGTTTCGCCGTTGGCGGTGTCATGGACGCGTAGCGCCATGTTGGTCAGCAGTTCTTTATGCAGACGATCACGCAACTGACGGCTGGTGACGAACTTGCCTTCCAGGCCGGCCAGCGGGCTGGTATTGACCATGAACTGCATTTCCAGCGTCGGCTCGTCGATCTTCAGCAACGGCAGGGATTCTGGCTGATCCGGGTCGGTCACGGTACAACCGAGAACCAGATCTTCAATACCGGTAATCTGCACGATATCGCCAGCACAACCTTCTTCGAGTTCTATCTTGTTCAGACCGCGATAACCGAACACCTGGCCAATTTTGGCCTTGACTGGTGTACGTTCGTGCTCAAGGGCCTCTTCTTCAGTACCGAACATGATCAGTACGTTCTGGCCGGTCTTGACCTTGCCGCGATTGATCTTGCCAACGCCGATACGGCCGACGTAGGAGGAGTAATCAAGGGCGGTAATCTGCAGTTGCAGCGGTGCATCGATATCGGTATCCGGTGCCGGCACATGCTTGAGCACGGTGTCGAACAGCGGCTTCATGTCTTCGCGCGGCTGATCCAGTTCCAGCGCAGCCCAGCCATTGAGGCCGGAAGCGTAAACAATCGGGAAATCCATCTGTTCGTCGGTCGCACCCAGCTTGTCGAACAAGTCGAAGGTCAGATTGACGGCGTTATCAGGATCAGCACCGTCACGGTCAACCTTGTTCACCACGACAATCGGCCGCAAACCAAGGGCCAGCGCCTTTTTGGTGACGAAACGGGTTTGCGGCATCGGGCCTTCAGCGGCATCAACCAGCAGAACCACACCATCGACCATACCCAGCACGCGTTCAACTTCACCACCGAAGTCCGCGTGACCCGGGGTGTCAACGATGTTGATGTGAACGCCTTGGTACTCGACCGCAGTGTTCTTGGAAAGAATCGTGATGCCACGCTCTTTTTCCAGGTCGTTGGAGTCCATGACACACTCGACCAGCTGTTGGTGCGCAGCAAAGGTGCCGGACTGGCGAAGGAGCTGGTCAACCAGGGTGGTTTTGCCGTGGTCAACGTGGGCGATAATGGCGATGTTGCGAATCGGACGAGCGGACATGGGAAGGCCTGAAAAATCAAAGGCGTAATTCTACCACCCGATGCTGCGCCGCAACATCCCCAAGGTGCTTTTAACCTTCTTTATTGCGCATAAAATCAGCGGTGTTGAAGAAGTTTTCCAGCAACTTGGCGCGAATGCCCGCCTCAATGCCGACCTCCTCCATCGCCAGCACCATGCAGGCGACCCACTGATCGCGCTCCTGTACGCCAATGGCAAAAGGCATGTGCCGCCCGCGTAGTCGCGGATGACCGAATTTCTCGACGAACAGATCCGGCCCGCCCAACCAACCGGAGAGGAACATGTAGAGTTTTTCGCTCGAACCCTCCAGGCTGGGCGGGTGCATGGCGCGCAATTCGGCGAACTGCGGCACGCTGTCCATCAATGCGTAAAAACGTACGCTGAGGTTGGCGACGGTCGCATCGCCGCCAATTTTTTCGTAGGTCGTTGTGGTGTTTTCCATGATGCTATCGTCAGTCAATTGTTTATCCCTTACGTGCCGGGCTTCGGCCGCGTGGGGCGGACGCAGTGGGTTTCGCGGCTGGACGCACTGGCCGCTGGCCACTCCGGGGAGCAGCAAACGGTTTTTGCATTTGCCCGGTTTTTACCGGTTGACCGCGCCCAATCGGCGTTACGCCTGCCGTGCAGGTACCGGCCGGTTGCCAGGCGGGAATCAGTTGCTTCTTGCCGTTGCCGATCAGATCAGCCCGACCCATTTCTTTCAGCGCTTCACGCAGCAGGGGCCAGTTGTTGGCGTCGTGATAGCGTAAGAATGCTTTGTGCAGCTTGCGTTGCCGACCATTGCGAATCGCCCCGACATGCTCACCATCACGCTTCAACTTCTTCAGCGGATTACGTTCAGTGTGATACATCGTTGTCGCCAGCGCCATTGGCGTCGGCAGGAAGGTCTGTACCTGATCGAGACGGAAGTTGTTTTTCTTCAGCCAAAGCGCCAGATTGAGCATGTCTTCATCGGTCGTGCCTGGATGGGCGGCGATGAAGTAAGGAATCAGGTATTGCTCCTTACCGGCTTCGCGCGAGAACCGGTCGAACAACTGCTTGAAGCGGTCATAAGCGCCCATGCCCGGCTTCATCATCTTGGAAAGCGGCCCTTCCTCAGTATGTTCCGGGGCAATTTTCAGGTAACCGCCGACGTGATGCGTCACCAGTTCCTTGATGTACTCCGGCGAACGCACTGCCAGGTCATAACGCAAACCGGAACTGACCAGCACCTTCTTGACGCCCTTCAAAGCACGCGCTTTGCGGTATAGGGAAATCAGCGGCGTGTGGTCGGTGCCGAGGTTCTCGCAAATATCGGGATAAACGCAGGACAAGCGGCGGCAAGCCGTTTCAATCTTTTCGTCCTTGCATTTCAGGTGATACATATTGGCCGTCGGCCCGCCGAGGTCAGAAACAATGCCGGTAAAGCCCGGCGTTTTGTCGCGCATTTCCTCGATTTCGCGAATGATTGAATCTTCCGAACGGCTCTGAATGATGCGGCCTTCGTGCTCGGTAATCGAACAGAAAGTGCAACCGCCAAAACAGCCACGCATGATGTTAACCGAGAAGCGAATCATCTCCCAGGCCGGAATCTTCGCTTCGCCATAGGCCGGGTGTGGCCGACGGGCATAAGGCAACTCATAGACGCCATCGAATTCTTCGGTTGACAGCGGCATCGGTGGTGGATTGAGCCAGACGTCACGCTCACCATGCCCTTGAACCAGCGTCCGGGCATTGCCGGGGTTGGATTCCAGGTGGAAGGTGCGCGAAGCATGGGCGTAAAGCACCGGGTCTTCCTTGACTTGCTCGTAGGATGGCAGGCGAACGACAACGTGCGCCCGGGCCTCGCGCAGCTTGGCGGTACGCTCGGCGCGCGAGACGATACGCACGACGTGCTCACCGAGTTTGGCTTCTGGCTCGACAGCTTTGCTGGTTCCGGGCGTATCCATCGCGTAAGGGTCAGCGTGTTGGACAAGTGCTCCCGGGGTGTCGACTTCGGTCGAATCCATCACGGACCAGGCTTCCGAAGGCAACCAGCCACGCGGCACCATGAATGCTGTCCCGCGCAAATCGCGAATTTCGCTGATTTTCTCGCCCTTGGCCAGACGGTGGGCCAATTCGACGATAGCGCGTTCGGCATTGCCAAAGATCAGAATATCGGCTTTAGAGTCAGGCAGGACGGAACGGCGTACCTTGTCCGACCAGTAATCGTAATGGGCAATGCGGCGCAGACTCGCTTCGATCGAACCAATCACGATATTGGTGCCGGAAAACGCTTCCCGGCAGCGCTGGGCATAGACGGTGACGGAACGATCCGGGCGCTTGTTGGGCTCGGCATTGGGCGTATAGGCGTCGTCGGAGCGGGATTTGCGATCAGAGGTGTAGCGATTCACCATCGAATCCATATTGCCGGCGGTGATGCCGAAAAACAGGTTCGGTTTGCCCAGGCGCTTGAAGTCGGCGGCGGAATTCCAGTCCGGCTGACAAATAATGCCGACGCGGAAACCTTGTGACTCAAGCAGACGTCCAACCAGCGCCATGCCGAAGCTGGGGTGATCGATGTAAGCGTCGCCAGTGACGAGAATAATGTCACAGGAATCCCAACCCAATACTTCCATTTCCTCTCGGGACATGGGCAGGAAGGGTGCCGGGCCAAAACGATGGGCCCAGAATTTTCGGTAACCGAAGAGCGGTGGTGGTGCTTGAGTAATTGAATTCATACGCTATTTTACCTGAGCAAATCAGTCAACAATAGACCGACTTGGTGATCAAGGAACGATCGATGTGGTGGATTTCCCTAACTGCGGAAAAGTAAAACAATTGCTAACGTAGCGCCATTGTTAAATTTTCAAGGAAGAACCGTTATGTACAAGAAAATTCTGGTTGCCATCGACGATAGCGAAACTTCACGTTCTGCACTGCGCGAAGCACTGCATATTGCCCGTACCAGCAATGCCAAGCTTTTCATCACCCACGTTGCTGACGAGACCATGTTGAACATGCACCATCACGTACTGACCAATATGGCAAATGTTGACGGTGCCATCGACAACCTGTCGAAAGCCGGCGTCAAGCTGCTTGACGAGGCCATGAAATCAGCTGAGGGGATCGACGCCGAGCCGTTACTCCTCGAAGCCCTTAGCCGTCGTGTCTCGGAAACCATTGCTGACAAGGCGCGCGAACTGGGTGTTGAGCTGATCATCATCGGTCGCCACGGTCAGCGCGGTTTGGCCACATTTATTCTTGGCTCGGTGGCTGAACAGTTGGCAAGAATTTCTGACGCTTCTGTTTTGCTGGTCAGAAAACACTAATTCTGTTTCACACGCACGAACTTGGTGGCTCCCGCGCCGACCGGAGCCCTACCCGATAAAACCAGCCCGTGAACTTGCGCTTCCCTTGTGATAACGGGCCACTTGAGAAGACCACGATGCCAGATTCAACGCTCGACAGTATCAAAGACGAACCGCTTCGTAACGATATCCGTCTGCTTGGCCGAGTGCTCGGCGATACGGTTCGTGAACAGGAAGGGGATGCGGTTTTCGCGATCGTCGAGCGCGTTCGGCAGACTGCCGTTCAATTTGCCCGTAATGGCGACCCAGCCGCCCGCGCCGAAGTGGCCAGCCTGCTAGACCCCTTGCCCGGTGACACGACGCAAGCTGTCGTCCGTGCCTTCAGCTTTTTCTTGCAACTAGCCAACATCGCCGAAGACGAGCACCACATTCGCCGGCGCCGTGCCCATGATCTGGCGGGTTCTCCACCGCGTGAAGGTAGTCTGATTTTTGCCCTTGATGCGTTGTCGACCGCAGCAGTTTCGCCGGAAGCCGTCGCCGACTTTTTCGCGCATGCCGTGGTCGCCCCGGTGCTCACGGCGCACCCCACCGAAGTCCAGCGGCAGAGCCTGATTCGCAATCATCGCGACATCGCCCGCCTGCTCGACCAGCGCGAACGCCTGCAAATGACGCCAGAAGAATCGGCTGAAAACGATCTCGGCCTGGCCAATGCCATCCTGACCTTGTGGCAGTCGCGCATGTTGCGCCCGGTACGTCTCAAGGTGCTGGATGAGGTCAAGAACGGGATTAGCTACTTCAACGAAACTTTCTTTACCGAATTGCCGCGCCTTTACATTCAAGTGGCGCAACAACTGCACAAACGCTACCCGGAAAAAACCTGGGCGCTGCCGCCTTTCTTCCGCGTCGGCAGCTGGATCGGCGGCGACCGCGATGGCAATCCTTATGTCACCGCCAATATTCTGCGCGAAACCCTGCGCCTGCAGTCGGCGGCCGCACTCACCCATTATCTTGAAGACATTCACGAACTGGGGGGCGAACTACCCTTGTCCGACCTGCTGGTCAATGTCACGCCGGAATTGATGGCGCTGGCCGAACATTCCACCGACCACTCGCCACAGCGTGCTGACGAACCCTACCGCCGTGCCCTGTCCGGTATTTATGCCCGGCTGGCGGCCACAGCGCGCAGTCTCGATCAGTTTGAGCCAGTCCGCCATGAAATTGGCGAAGCGGCCCCTTACGAAAGCCCGGACGCTTTGCGGCGCAATCTCAAGGTGCTGGCCAATTCACTCAAGCTGAATGGCAGCGCCAATCTGGCGGGTGGCCGTCTGCGCCGCCTGATGCGCGCCGTGCAGGTTTTCGGTTTCCACCTCGCACCAATCGATCTACGCCAGAACTCGGAAGTGCATGCTCGCAGCGTTGCTGAACTACTCGCGGGAGCTGGTCGTTGCCCGAATTATGAGGCGCTTTCCGAGGTCGACCGCAGCAAGTTGCTGGTCGAGGAAATTGCTACACCACGGCTGCTCTATTCACCTTATTTGAACTATTCCGAAGAAACAAAGGGCGAACTGGCGATCTTTTTCGCGGCGCGCGAATTACGCCAGCGTTACGGGGCTGCCGCCCTGCCCAATTGCA
>JBBSCQ010000013.1:0-62277 GCA_038250105.1 Burkholderiales bacterium
AGTTCGCGGCCAATCAGCATTCTACGGATTTCCGAGGTGCCGGCACCGATCTCGTAAAGCTTGGCATCACGCCAGAGGCGACCAGCCGGGTATTCGTTGGTATAGCCAACGCCGCCCAGAGTCTGAATCGCCTCGCCAGCCATCCAAGTGGCCTTTTCGGCCGAATAAAGAATCGCCCCGGCGGCATCCTTGCGCAGCGTGCGGGAATGGTCGGTTAAATCACAGGCCCGGCCGACGGCATAGACATAGGCGCGGGTGGCTTGCCAGGTCGAATACATGTCGGCCGCCTTGCCTTGCATTAACTGGAATTCGCCAATCGCCTGACCAAACTGCTTGCGCTCGTGGAGGAAAGGCACAACGACATCCATGCATGCCGCCATGATGCCAAGTGGCCCGCCGCATAACACGGCGCGTTCGTAATCAAGGCCCGACATCAAGACTTTGGTGCCCTGGCCGACGCCACCCAGCACGTTTTCCTCCGGCACTTCGCAGTCGTCAAAGAACAGCGGATAAGTGTTGGAGCCGCGCATGCCGAGCTTGTCGAGATGCGTGCCGTGACTGAAGCCTTGCATCCCTTTTTCGACGATAAAGGCGGTCATGCCCTTGGCGCCGGCGTTCGGGTCGGTTTTGGCGTAAACCACCAGCGTGTCAGCATCGCCACCGTTGGTGATCCACATTTTCGAACCGTTCAGGACGTAACGGTCGCCCTTTTTCTCAGCTTTCAGCTTCATCGACACCACATCGGAACCCGCATTCGGCTCGGACATCGCGAGGGCGCCAACGTGCTCGCCGGAGATTAGTTTCGGCAAATACTTCTGGCGCTGCGCTGCCGTACCGTTGCGGCGAATCTGGTTTACGCACAAATTCGAGTGTGCACCGTAGGAAAGGCCGACCGAAGCCGAGGCGCGGGAAATTTCCTCAAGTGCGACGATGTGGGCGAGATAACCCAGGCCCGTGCCACCGTATTCCTCGCTAGCCGTCATGCCAAGCAGGCCCATGTCACCGAATTTCTTCCACAGATCGGCCGGGAATTCATTATTGCGGTCAATTTCCGCCGCACGCGGCGCGATTTCGGCATCGGCAAAAGCCTTAACCGCATCGCGTAACAGGTTGATGTCTTCGCCGAGGGCAAAATCCAGGCTGGGAATGTTCATGCTTTGTCTCCTTGTTTTTTTTGGATATTCCGCGCATCAACCAAACCTTGGGCAAGCTGAGCTTGGGAAATGCAATTGCTGGAACGAGATTGTATTGACGTTGACGTTAACGTCAACTGGTTGGCAAATATTTTTTTATACAGCATCCCGACGAACCAGTTCCTGCTGGCACTGCAATTCGAATTGCGTGATGTCGCCGAGCATGGCTTCGATGTCCTCGCGCTGCTGTTCCAGCGCCGCCCGCCGACTCTCAATCACATGCAGACATTTCAGCAACTGGGGGGTTTCGTCTTCGGTTGAGTTGTACATGCCGATCAAGTCTTTGATCTCGGCCAACGTCAGGCCGAGGCGCTTACCGCGCAAGGCCATCTTGAGGCGAGCCCGATCCCGCCGGGCGAACACGCGATTTCGTCCTTCACGCTGTGGCGCCAGGATGCCCTGATCCTCCCAGAAGCGAATGGTGCGCGGCGTAATGCCAAATTCGCGGGCGAGATCAGAAATGGTGAAAGTGCTTGCGGTCAGGGTCAATTGAGCTTCCTTGTCGATTGCGGCTCAGTAAATCAGAAGAAAGCCATTTTTTCAATCCGCTACGGTATGGTAATTTGCAGGCCTTGCTCCGAAAGTTTGTCTATGTCCCTGCATTATCCTCATGCCCATCCGCCGCTTGCTGGTGAGCTTATCGAGGTCGCTACCGGCGTCTTCTGGCTGCGCATGCCGCTGCCTTTTCAGCTGAATCACATCAATCTCTGGCTGCTCCGTGACGGCGATGGCTGGACAATTATCGATACCGGTTTCCCCGATGATGTGGTGCGCGCGACCTGGACGCAGATCATTGAACAATTAGATGGCCCAGTAAAACGCTTGATAGTGACGCACTTTCACCCCGATCACCTTGGTCTGGCTTCCTGGCTGATGGAAAAAACCGGCGCACGACTCGCCATGACAGCGGGAGAGTTTCTGACGGCTCATGCGGTCTGGAACGAAGTTGGCGGCCACGGGGCGCGCTTCATGGTTGAACAATTCCGTCAGCACGGTCTGGATGCAGTCCGGCTGGCCAAATTTGAACAGCGCGGTTCAGGTTATCGTAAGGCAGTGCCGGCTTTGCCGGAGTATTACCAGCGCCTGAAGGCGGGTGATATTGCTACGGTCGACGGCAAAAAATGGCAAATTTTAATTGGTTACGGGCATGCGCCAGAGCATATGGCCCTTTACTGCGCTGAACTCGGCGTGTTAATTTCCGGCGACATGCTTTTACCAAGAATATCCACAAATATAAGCGTCTTCGCGGCGACGCCCGATGATGACGCTTTGGGCTGGTTTTTATCCTCACTGGATGAGCTGGCTCGGGGAATGCCGGAAGAAACTTTGGTGTTGCCATCGCACGGGCTGCCGTTTGTTGGCGTTCAGGCACGAGTGGATGCTCTGTGTGCGCATCACGAAGAGAGGTTGCGTGCTTTGGAGGAGGCTTGTGAAATTGCGCCGCAGAGCGCAGCTGAGTTGCTCGATGTCTTGTTTCAGCGGGCGCTCGATACGCATCAAACCATGTTTGCCATGGGTGAGGCCATTGCTCACCTGAATCTTCTTGAACAAGCCGGCCGGCTGTCACGCAATACTGACGCCAATGGTGTAATTCGATATACGCGGCCTACTGCTTGCGCCGTGCACTGACAGAGGGAAAAAATATGACGCAGAAAACCGACGACAAATCCGCCCAGATGCCTGATCCGGCTGAAATCACCAAGACCTACGCCGAAGTCGCTCAACGCGCTTCGCGCCTGATCACCCAGTTTATGGAAAAGAAGGCTAAGGAAGGCGTTAGCGCGCCGACTGACGAACTTGGTATCGCCAAAGCTTTCATGGACATGTCTTCCCGTCTGATGGCCAATCCGTACAAGATGGCCCAGACCCAGATGAACATGGTATGGGATTACTTCTCGCTGTGGCAAAACTCTTCGATGAAGATGATGGGCGTACCGGTTCAGGCCCCTGTTGCTTCGCCGAAAAAGGGTGACAACCGTTTCAAGGATGAAGAGTGGGAAGAGCATTTCCTCTTCGACTTCGTCAAGCAGTCCTATCTGATTACCGCCCGTCACCTGCATGACACCGTGGCCGGCACCGAAGGCCTCGACGAACCGACGCAGCAGAAGGTGAATTTCTTCACCCGTCAGTATATCGACGCGCTGTCGCCTTCCAACTTCGCCATGACCAACCCGGAAGTTTTCCGTGAAACGGTCAAGAGCAAGGGCCAGAACCTGATCAAGGGTCTGAATAACCTTTTGCATGACGTTGAATCCGGTGATGGTCAATTGCGTATTCGCATGACCGACACTGCAGCCTTCGAAATGGGTAAAAACGTTGCCTCGACGCCGGGCAAAGTGGTTTTCCAGAACGAACTGTTCCAGCTGATTCAGTACAACCCGACGACGCCTGATCAGAACAAGAAGCCGTTCCTGATCGTGCCGCCGTGGATCAACAAGTACTACATCCTCGATCTGCGCGAAAAGAATTCGATGGTGAAGTGGGCGACCGATCAAGGTCATACCACCTTCATCATGTCCTGGATTAATCCAGACGAGAAGCTGGCCGCCAAGTCTTTCGAGAACTATCTGCTCGAAGGTTCCATTGAAGCGATCAACCAGGTCTGCGCCCACACCGGCGAAGACAGCGTTAATCTGGCCGGTTACTGCCTCGGTGGCACGCTGACCATGACAACCTTGGCCTATATGACGGCCAAAAAAGACAAGCGCGTCAATTCAGCCACCTTCTTTACCACCATGCTCGATTTCTCCGAGCCGGGCGAACTGGGCATCTTCCTTGACGAAGGCGCTGTGACCGGTCTTGAAAAGCGCATGAACGAAAAGGGCTACCTCGAAGGTTCGGAAATGGCCGGCACTTTCAACATGCTGCGCGCCAATGATCTGATCTGGTCTTTCGTGGTCAACAACTACCTGATGGGCAAGGATCCGTTCCCGTTCGACCTTCTTTACTGGAACTCGGACTCAACCCGTATGCCTGCCGCCATGCACAGCTTCTACCTGCGCAACATGTACCTTGGTAACAAGCTGATTGAGCCGGGTGGCATTACCCTGGGTGGCGTCAAGATCGACATCAGCAAGGTCAAGACCCCGTGCTACTTTATCTCAACGATCGAAGACCACATTGCACCGTGGAAGAGCACCTATATGGGCGCCCGTCTCCCTTCCGGTAATACCAAGTTCGTTCTCGGTGGCTCTGGTCACATCGCCGGTATCGTCAATCCGCCAGCTGCAAACAAGTATGGTTTCTGGACCAATGACGCCACCGACGGCAAATTGCCGGAAAGCCCGGAAGACTTCCTGGCGGGTGCAACGCAAAACGCCGGCTCCTGGTGGACGCATTGGGACCAGTGGCTAACCAGCCTGCCTGGCGGTAGCACCAAGGTCAAGGCGCGCAAGCCGGAAGACGGCACGCTGAAGGTCATCGAAGATGCGCCGGGTAGTTTCGCCAAGTTCCGTCTGGATACGCAGAAGAAGGCTTAATCGAACGCGCTCCGGTAGGTAAAAAGGGAGGCTGCGGCCTCCCTTTTTTTGAACATAAAACTGCTTCTGCAGTCATACAGAAACTTGTCTAAGGGAGTAGCGCCATGATCTCAGAATCGCCTGTCGTGACTGTGCACATTCCGCCAGTTTTGCGCCCATTTGCCAATGGCAATGATGAAGTGACCGCCAGTGGCGACACGGTTGGAGATGTGCTGGAAGCGGTTAGCAACGAATTTCCCCAGTTGCGCCAGCATGTTTTGCAAGCAAATGGCCAAATCCTCCCGGGCCTTGCCATCTATCTTGGTGCGAACAGCGTGCGCAATCTGCAGGGCTTGGCGACACTGGTACAAATGGAGGAACTGGTCAGCATCGTGCCGACCGGTGAGTTGATTAGTGCTTGAACCGGGGCAACTTGGGCAGGCTTGGCCACTCAATGGCGTCCAGCATGTTTTTGACGATCAGGCCGAGTTCAGTGTTGCCGGTAATTTCCAGTTCGCGGTTGAAAAACAGCGTGTCCGGGTCTTCCTGGCGAGCGAGTAGCTGGAGGAAGGCCGAAAGGTTGGCAGCAAAGGCAAGATCAGGCTCACGATCCGCTTGGAAAACCGGACGAAACAAGCCTTGGCGATAGGTGTAGTAGGCTTCGCCACCGGTATCGAGCACTCGAATCCGGAAAAGTTTTTCTTCCAGTGGGGTCAACGCATCTGCCGGTAGTAAATTCATTTTCAGCGCGGCGTTCAGACCAGTGACCAGAACGATGGCGTGTGGCCATTCCGGCAACTTCTGAAAGATATTGGCGACCAAATTGGGTAAACGGAATTTCGGGATGGTGAAACGCGGATTCATTTTCATGCTCCCAATTGTGTGAGGGCTTGTGTGTGACGCTGGACAATGCCGGCATCGCCGAACCAGTAGCCATCAACCAGTCCGCAGGAGTCCCAGTCTTTACAGTCAGCTGCGCCGGACTGGCCGCGCCGGGCGAGATCATAAGCGGCAATAATCTCGTTGATGTGCTGCTTTTGCGGGCTGATTCGGATAACATCAATGCCCATTTTCAACATGTCGGGAATTTCGTGCAGCAGGTTGTAGCTTTGCGCCGACATGGTCTGGATGCCGTTGATGTTGAGGAAATCCTGACCTTCGCGGGTTTTCAGTGTTAGGCCTTCGGCATGATCAAGGCACTTGAACTGGCAGTCATCCTTGTTCAAATCGTAGTGACGGGCGGTAAAGCAGCGGGCCGAGAAGGCGAGTGGAATCTTGCCGTAGACGAACACTTCGGTTTCTACTTCGGCTGGTTTGCTTCGGTGCAAGGTATCGATCAAGGTGCGGGTCGCTTCGAGCGGTGGCACCCAGCGTTTCATGCCGTAGCGGGCGAAGGTGGCGAGAGTTGCTTCGTTGTAGATATTGAGATGCGGGCCCGCAATGAAATTTTGCCCTTGGCAGAGGTTGACCGCACCGAGGTCGTTGGCTTCAATCAGGCAGCCCGGCATCTCAGTGAGTTCGCCAATGATGCGGCGCAATGCCTTCAGGTCACTTTCTGATTCGAGCAGTGCCTGCGCCGAAATGACGACTTGTTTGCCAGCCTCGCTCAGGTCGCAGGCCAGGTTAACCCAGTCGCTTGTCCGCAACTGCTGCCGGCGCGAGCAGACGACTTCGCCGACATAGATGATGTCGAGTGCCGGGTTTTCCGACATTTCAGCGTAAAACTCCATCACTTCGGCCTTGGGCCAAAAATAGAGCAGGGGACCTAACGAGAGTTTCATGAGTATTTCCTTAGCGCCATGGCCGGCTATAAGCGCCGAGGGTGGCCTGGCTGCCTTCGGAAACCTTGGCCAGATCAGCTTGCCAGGCGGGTTTTACCTGGAAGTTCTCGCTGCCATTGGCCAGTGAGTCGAGTGCGGCTCGGAGCGTGCGAGTGACCTGGGCAACGTAGGTTGGGCTGCGTTGGCGGCCTTCAACCTTGATGGCGCGGACGCCAATTTTGATGATCTCCGGCAGGATGGAGACGACATTCAGGCTGGCCGGTTCTTCCAGGGCGTAATAGGTGTCGCCCTGTACCTCAAAGCGGCCTTTGCATAACGTTGGGTAGCCGGCGGGTTCGTTGTCGGCAAAGCGATCGATCAGGATGCCGTTGAGGCGGGTTTCCATCGTGCCCGGTTGTTTGTCCCATTGCACGTATTTGGCCGGGGAGCACGCGCCCACCGTGTTGGGCGACTCACCGCAGGCGTAGGAGGAGAGCCAGCAGCGGCCTTCGTTCATGACACACAGGCTGCCAAATCCGAAGACTTCAATTTCGACCGGCGTGTTATTGATGACCTGTTCGACTTGGGCCAGCGTCAGAACGCGTGGCAATACGGCGCGGCAGATGCCAAACTCACGCTGGCAAAAATTGATTGCCTCGTAACTGGTGGCCGAACCTTGGACGGAAAGGTGCAGGCGTTGTTGCGGATGGCGATTGCGCGCGTAATCGAGCAGGCCAATGTCGGCCAGGATAATTGCATCCACTTTGAGGTCGACCGCAGCATCGACCGCTTTGTGCCAGTCGCCGACCCGCCCGGCTTGCGGGAAGGTATTAATGGCGAGGAGCACTTCGCAGCCCTTGGCGTGGGCGTAACGAATGCCTTCGGCCATGGTCTTCTCGTCAAAATTGAGGCCGGCGAAATTGCGCGCGTTGGTGTCGTTCTTGAAGCCGAGGTAAACCGCGTCGGCGCCATTGTCGACCGCTGCTTTTAGTGCGGGCAGGCTACCGGCTGGACAAATAAGATCGGGCAGGGCGCGCATGGGGCATCCTGAAAGTCAAACGAGGCAGTATATCCATTACCCAGGGGCACCCTTTGATCCTGGTCAAAGGCTTAGCGGATAATCACCGTTGGTTTATAACCAAGGGCAGCGCGGATTTTTTCCGCTACCCGGTCGGCGTCGTTGCGGCTGGCATAAGGGCCGAGTTGCAGGCGATGCACGCCGCCACCGGGCATGACGCGCATCGGTTCAGTTAGCCAGTCAAGTTCACGACTGAGATGATTTTTCAGATTCTCGGCGTTATCGGCATTGGCGAAGGCACCGAGTTGCAGGTAGGTGCCTTTGGCGGGCGCGACGTCAGAAGAGAGTGCCGTGCTGTTTGGCGTTGCTTCCTCAACTGCCGCACGTTGGGCTATCAGCTCGATGCTATCGCGCTCTGCCATGGCAGGACGGGCCGGCGGGGTGACTTGGCTATAGGTGGTGCTGCCGAGTTCGCCAGGAATGATTGCTTCGACTTCTACCTGCCCACTGCCACCATTGATCAAGCCGAGTTTGTAGGCCGCCGTGTAGGAGAGGTCAATGATCCGGTCAGCGTGAAACGGGCCGCGATCAGTGACGCGAACGATGACCGATTTGCCCGTTTGCACTTGGGTGACGCGCACGTAGGAGGGCAGGGCCAGCGTCGGGTGGGCCGCAGTCATCGCGAACATGTCGTAAGGCTGACCGATTGAGGTCTTCTGGCCATGGAATTTTTTGCCATACCAACTGGCAATGCCGCGCGCCTTATAGGGTTTGACGGCCTGGTTTGGCACGTATTCCTTGCCTAAAACAACATAGGGTTTGGTTGCCGGTTTGTGCAACGGCACCCATTTTGGATCGGCATCCGGAATGTCGTCGAGGCCATCCGGAATGTCATCAGCCGGGCCATCATCCTTGTAGAAACCGCCACCCCTTTTCAATACGGCGGTGGATTTTCGCGTCGGGGTCGGGGTTTTGGAAATTGGGCTTTTTTGCCCGTCGACCGTAGCATCTGCTGTCGTTCGTGGGGCGCTGCCACAGCCGGCCAGAAACAGAGTCACAAAGGCAAGCGTCGTCAGGCGCAGGATCATTTTTTGACCAGCATGCGGTGGGTGTGAATTGACATCAGGATACCGACGCCGAGAAAGAGTGTGACCAGTGCGGTGCCGCCATAGCTCATGAAGGGTAGCGGTACACCGACGACCGGCAAAATGCCGCTGACCATGCCCATGTTGATGAAGGCGTAGGTGAAGAAGCCAAGGGTGATGGCGCTCGCGAGAAGCCGTGAGAACAGGGTGGGCGCGGCCGAGGCGATGATCATGCCGCGGCCGATTAGCAGGGTATAAAGAAAGACCAGTAAGGCGTTGCCGAGTAGGCCCCATTCTTCCGAATAGACGGCAAAAATGAAGTCCGTGTGGCGCTCGGGAATAAATTCGAGATGGGTCTGCGTACCATTCAGATAGCCTTTGCCAAAGGCCCCGCCAGAACCAATGGCGATGGTGGACTGGATGATGTGATAGCCGGAACCGAGCGGGTCAGTGGTGGGATCAATCAGGGTCAGGATGCGCTTGCGCTGGTAGTCATGCAGCATGTTCCAGAGAAACGGTGCTGCTCCCGCTGCAGCTGCGCCAAGACCGAAAATTACTTTCCAGGGCAGGCCGGCAAAGAAGATGACGAAAAATCCGGCGCCACCGACCAGCAGAGCAGTGCCTAGATCGGGCTGCTTAGCGATCATGCCGAAGGGGATGATGAGAAGGAGGCCGGCCACAATGAAATGTTTGTAACTGAGTGTTGCCTCGTATTTCTGAAAATACCAGGCAAGCATTAGCGGCATGGCGATCTTCATGATTTCCGAGGGCTGGATGCGAGTGAAACCAAGCAGTAACCAGCGTTTTGCTCCGTTAATCTTGATTCCGAAAAGGAAGACAGCGACAAGCAGAATCAAGCCTAGCAAATAAAGGGGGATGGCAAAACTCATCAGCTTTTGCGGTGGTAGCCGCGAGACAAACCACATGATGACCAAGGCAACCCCCATGTTGCCTGCCTGCGAAAGTACCCGCTGGTTGCCATCATAGGTCGCTGAAAAGACGGTAGCGAGGCCGAATGCCATGATCGCCAAAGTGATCACGAGGAGCGGGAAGTCAATGTGGGCAATTAGCTGCTGCCAGCCGCGCCGGAGTGTGGCGGTGATGTCGATCATTCTTCGTTGTCGTCCTCAACCGCTGTGTCGTCTTCTTTCGCCGCGCCGGCCGGCAATTTGCCGAGCAGATAGTAGTCCATCACCATGCGGGCGATTGGCGCGGCCGATTGGGCGCCGAAGCCGCCATTCTCAACCAGCACGGCGAGGGCAATTGTCGGCTTGTCGGCTGGGGCATAGGCAATAAATAGAGCGTGGTCGCGCAGTTCCTTCTTGACGCTATGGGCCTTGTATTCAGCCCCTTTTAGCGAGTACACCTGAGCCGTGCCGGTTTTGCCGGCAGACTCATAGGCCGCGCCGGCAAAAGCACGGGCACCTGTGCCCTCCTTGTTAACCCCGACCATGGCGCGACGAATCACCTCGATATTTTGCGGCTTGAGATGCAGGTCGCGGATGGGCTGCGGCTCAACCGGGCGTTTTTCACCGGTTTTGGCATCGGTAATGTGACCGACAATGTGTGGCCGGAACATCACACCGTTGTTGGCGACGACAGCGGTTGCTTGGGCCAGTTGAATCGGAGTGTATGCGTTGTAGCCCTGGCCGATGCCGATCGAAATCGTTTCGCCGGCATACCATTTCTGTTGTTCCGGCTTTTTGAAACGCTGGCGCTTCCACTCCTGCGAGGGCAGGATGCCCTTCGACTCGCTGGCGCCATCGCGGCCAAGGTCGACCCCGGTGCGCTCGCCCAAGCCAAGCTGGGCCATGAACTTGGCGATGTTGTCGATCCCCATGTCGTTGGCCAGCATGTAGTAATAGGTGTCACAGGAATGGACGATCGATTTGTACATATCGACTGAACCATGCCCGCCCTTCTTGTCGTCGCGGAACTGGTGGTTACCAAAATTGAAGTAACCGGGGTCGCTGATCGTCTGGTTGGGTGTGCGCTTACCCATTTCCAGTGCAGCCAGCGCCATGAATGGCTTGAAAGTTGAACCGGGCGGGTAAGCACCATTGATCGCCCGGTTCACCATGGGCTTACTCGGATGCTCGTTCAATTCTTTCCAGTTGTCAGGCGTGATGCCATCGACAAACAGGTTGGGGTCATAGGTCGGGTTCGAGACCAGCGCCAGAATGCCACCGGTGGTCGGGTCGATGGCAACCAGTGCCCCCTTGCGGTCACCAAATGCCTGCTCGGTAATTTCCTGTAATTTGGCATCCAGGGTCAAAGTCAGGTTATTGCCAGAAACTGGTGGAATCCGTTTCAGGCTCCGCAGGGCCCGCCCGCCGGCATCGATTTCAACTTCCTCGTAGCCGGTTTCGCCATGCAACTCAAACTCGTAGCGCTGCTCCAGACCATTCTTGCCAATATGGTCGGTACCCTTGTAGTTAGCTTGTTTCTCGACCTCTTCGATCCATTTTAGATCGCGGTCCGTGATACGGCCAATGTAGCCAAGGGCGTGTGAGGCAACATTGCCCAATGGGTATTGGCGGAAAAGTCGCGCTTTAACCTCGATACCGGGGAAGCGATAACGCTGTGCCGCAAATTTGGCAACTTCGGCATCGGTCAGGCGGGTGCGAATCGGGATCGACTCAAAGTTTTTCGCTTCATCCATTACCCGCTTGAAGCGTTTTCGATCCTTTGGCTGGATATCAATGACTGTCGCCAGCGCATCAATCGCCGCTTCCAGATCAGGCACGCGGGATGGCGTGATCTCCAGCGTAAATGCAGAGTAGTTGCGCGCCAGGACGATACCGTTGCGATCCGTGATGACACCACGGTTCGGTACGATGGGGATCAGAGCAATCCGGTTATCTTCTGCACGAGTCTGGTAAAAATCGTGCTGAATGACTTGCAGCCAGAAAAATCGGCCGATCAGCAGACCGAACGCGAGCAGCACAGTTACTGCCGCGAAACCCAGGCGGAATCGGAAGCGATCAATATCGCTATCGGGATTGTGGAAGTCACCCACTGGCTGCGGCCTGCCTAAATCGGCCGGTCAGGATCCTGCTCGACTGGCTGATACTGCGGCAGAAGCAGGATAAAGGTGGCGGGAATCCAGAGCAGCGAAGCAATCAGGGGGGCGACAAAGAAACCCCAGCCGGGAAAGTCAGCGCCAACGGCCAGGCGCATCAGCACCTGGATGACCTGAGTGGCGACCAGCAAGGGCATCACCTGCAAGGCTTGCTGGGCAAGTGGAAACCAGAGAAAGCGGCGCGATAAGGAGGCAGAAACATAGGCCAATAGCACATAGGCAAAACAATGTTGGCCGAGGACAGAGCCATCGGCAACATCCATCAACAGGCCAAGTACGAAGGCCCAACCCATGCCGACACGGCGAAACTCCCGCACGCTCCAGAAGCATAGTACGAGTGCCACCCAATCAGGCATGCCCGACCAATGGGCCGTTGGCAGGAAATTGAGCACGACAGCCATGATCAGGCTGAAAAAAATGAACCAGGGGCGAACCGGTTGCAGGATGCGTGAAGATGAGAAAGTTGGTTGCATCAGTTGCCTTTCGCTGCCCGTTTTTTCTTCGGACGCTGGCCGTTTTTCTCGCTGCTGTCACTGCCCCGGCTGGCTGAGTCAGGCGGCGCTGCGGGTAGCGGCGTGCGTGGGTCAAGTACCATGACCTCGCCAAAGTTTTCGACGCCGGCAATTGGTACGCAGAAAATACGGGCGAAAGAATAAGCGCTGTCACGCTCAATGTTGACCACTTTGGCGACCGGGAAGCCGGGCAGATAAACCCCATCGAGGCCGGAGGTGACCAGCAAGTCACCAACCTGAATGTCAGCGTTCGCCGGCATATAGCGCAGTTCCAGTTGCCCGTTGCCCAGGCCGAAGACAACTGAGCGCTGTCCGTTACGAACGACTTGGATAGGTACGGCCTGATCCTTGTCGGTAATCAGCGTGATTTCAGCCGAGAACGGAAAGACACGGGTGACCTGGCCGACGACGCCGGTTTCATCAATTGCCGGCTGGCCGGCAGTGATTCCAGATTGCTGGCCCTTGTCCACAATCACCTTGCGCGAAAAAGGATCGCGGGCAGTATAGAGAATCTGGGCGACCTGGCCATTCGCCTTTTCCCGTTCCTTGACCGTCAGCAGCTTGCGCAGACGATCATTTTCCGCTTCAAGTTGGGCCAACCGCTGCAGGTTTGGTGCGGTACTCAGCTGGGCGTGTTTGAGTTCGCTATTTTCCTTCTGCAGTGCCTGCAGGCCTTGCAGGTAGGTAGCGGCATAATCGACCAGGCTGCCTGGCGTTTGGGCGACGCGCTGAACTGGGTCGACAACCAACGCAATGCTTTGCCTTAACAGTTCGAGGCTACGGAAACGCAGGTCGACGACAAAAATCGCCAGCGAAATGGCGATATAAAAAGTCAGAAGGGCCAGCGGTGCTGGCCCTTGCTTGAAGAACGGTGGTGGAGCGTGATTGATCCCAGCCATCGCGATCAGCCCTTAGATTGCGGCAAGATTTAGTCCGAGGTGAAAATACTGGCCAGCTTGTCCATCTTTTCCAGCGCCATGCCACAACCGTGCGCGACGCAGGTCAAGGGCTCATCAGCGACGATCACCGGCAGGCCGGTTTCTTCCATCAGAAGACGGTCGAGGTCACGCAGCAATGCACCGCCACCGGTCAGGACCATGCCCTTTTCGGCAATGTCCGCACCGAGCTCTGGCGGGGTCTTTTCCAGCGCAGATTTCACGGCGGAAACGATTTGGTTGAGCGGATCAGTCAGCGCTTCGAGGATTTCGTTGGAGGAAATTGTGAATTTGCGCGGGATGCCTTCGGCCTTGTTGATGCCAGAGACTTCCATCTCGCGAACTTCGGCGCCAGGGAAGGCTGAGCCGATTGTTTTCTTAATCTTTTCAGCGGTGTTTTCGCCAATCATCATGCCGTAATTACGGCTGATGTAGCTCATGATCGCTTCGTCCAGCTTGTCACCGCCAACACGGACAGAACCGGCATAGACCAGACCGCCGAGCGAGATGACGCCGACTTCGGTGGTGCCGCCGCCGATATCGACCACCATTGAGCCGGTCGCATCGGAAACTGGCAAGCCGGCACCGATCGCGGCAGCCATCGGTTCTTCAATCAAATAAACCTGGCTGGCACCGGCGCCCAGTGCTGATTCGCGAATGGCGCGGCGTTCAACCTGGGTGGAGCCAGACGGCACGCAGATGATGATGCGCGGACTCGGGCTGAACAGCTTCGAATCGTGCACCTTCTTGATGAATTGTTTGAGCATTTGCTCAGTGACGGTGAAGTCGGCGATCACGCCATCTTTCATCGGACGAATAACCGTAATACTGCCAGGCGCCTTGCCGAGCATATCCTTGGCTTCTTTACCGACGGCCTGGATAGTTTTTTTCGCGTTGGGTCCGCCTTCGAGACGAATAGAGACAACGGACGGCTCGTCGAGCACAATGCCACGGCCACGCACATAAATGAGCGTATTTGCCGTGCCAAGGTCGATGGCGAGGTCGTTGGAGAAGTATTTGCTTAGGAAGCCGAACATCTGTAACTCCGCGTTTGGGGGGGTGCGGTAAGGAAAACTTTTATGATACCTTATAACGCTTTACATTTTAAGACTTTGTGCACTGCAATATAAGTCTTTGGTCCCCATGTCGCTCACATTAGAACAGGTTCAGCGCATCGCCCATCTCGCCCGTATCGAGATCAGCGACTCCGAGGCGCTTAGCACGCAAGGTCATCTTAACGGTATCTTTCAGCTGATTGAGCAGATGCAGGCGGTCGATACAAAAGGTGTCGAGCCGATGGCGCACGCGCAGGATTTAAGCCAGCGTTTACGCCCCGATGCGGTCACTGAAACAGATCGCCGCGCCGCTTATCAGGCGGTTGCGCCGGAAACCGAGCTTGGTCTTTATCTCGTGCCGAAGGTGATCGAATGATCAACGCCAGTCTCAAACAGTTGTCGCAGGCGCTGGCCGCAAAACAGATTTCCAGTGTCGAACTGACGCAGCTTTTTCTCGACCGGATCAATCGGTTGAATCCGACGCTGAATGCCTTTGTTACGGTCGACGCCGAAAAAAGCCTGAATTCCGCTCGTGCTGCTGATACCCGTATTGCTGCCGGGAGTGGTGGCAAACTCGCCGGCCGGCTGACTGGTATTCCGATCGCCCAGAAGGATATTTTCTGCGCCGAAGGTTGGCGAACGACCTGCGGATCGAAAATGCTGGCGAATTTTGTCTCGCCCTACGATGCTACAGTGATCCACAAGATGGAGGCAGAGGCCGGTCTTGTTTCGCTCGGCAAGACCAACATGGACGAGTTCGCCATGGGTTCGTCGAATGAAACCTCCTATTTCGGCCCGGTGAAAAACCCTTGGGACCAGTCTCGCGTACCTGGTGGTTCTTCCGGTGGCTCGGCCGCTGCTGTCGCTGCCCGCTTGGCTCCGGCGGCCACTGGTACCGATACTGGCGGTTCAATCCGCCAGCCGGCGGCGCTGTGTAATCTCACCGGCTTGAAGCCGACTTACGGCGTTGTTTCCCGTTACGGCATGATTGCCTTTGCTTCCTCGCTCGACCAGGCTGGCCCGATGGCGGCCAGCGCTGAGGATTGCGCGCTGCTGCTGAACACGATGGCGGGATTCGATGAGCGTGATTCCACCTCGCTGAATCGTCCGCTTGAAGATTACTCGCGTGATCTGGAAAAGCCGTTGGCTGGTCTGCGTATTGGCTTGCCAAAAGAGTTTTTCGGCGCCGGTTGTGATGCCGAGGTAATGGCTGCCGTGCAGGCGGCGATTGCCGAATACGAAAAACTGGGTGCGACGTTGGTTGAAGTTTCGCTGCCCAATTCGCATCTTTCCGTGCCAGCTTATTATGTTATTGCGCCGGCTGAGGCTAGTTCAAATCTCTCGCGCTTCGACGGTGTCCGTTACGGTTATCGTGCGCCCGAATATGGCAGCCTCGACGACATGTACATGAAGAGTCGGGCACAGGGTTTTGGTGCCGAGGTCAAGCGCCGCATCTTGATCGGTGCCTATGTCTTGTCGCACGGTTACTACGATGCCTACTACCTGCAGGCGCAGCGGATTCGCCGGCTGATTGCCGATGACTTTGTTGAAGCCTTCAAGGTGTGTGACGTCATCATGGGGCCGACTTCGCCATCCACCGCTTTCAAACTCGGTGAAAAAGCGGCCGACCCGGTGCAGATGTACCTCTCGGATATTTATACCATTGCAGTCAATCTGGCCGGTTTGCCCGGCATGTCGGTACCTTGCGGCTTTGCTGGCGGCTTGCCGGTCGGTTTGCAGTTGATCGGCAACTACTTTACCGAAGCGCAACTGCTCAATGTGGCGCATCGTTATCAACAGGCAACTGACTGGCATCAGCGTCGGCCGGCTGGCGTCGAGTAAATATGTGGCGACTTTGGGCGCTTCTGGCTGTTCTGGTCACGGCGGGTTGTGCCGAGGTCGAGAAACAGCCTGAGGCCAAGCCTGTCGATGAGTCTGCCGCCAAATTGCCGTCACCGGCCAGTGGTGAGGTGAAGTTCAAATCGGATACGTTGAAGTATCTTGCCAAGCGCAATATCAAACCGCAGCCAACGCGGCCGCTTAATGTGCGCTCGCGCTGTACGCACAAGGACGCGATTGGTACGGCGACCCGGCTCGATTTGCTGGTGACCGAAGCCGTCGTCAAAAACTTTGACGCTCAGGTGACGATCAAGGGTTATGGCAGTTGCAGTTTTAAGCTGAACGATTTTGAACAGGTGGAAAAACTGCCGCAGGCCTTGCTCAAACACAAGAGCGAATCCGGCTGTACGGTGCGGATGTGGGAGCAGGGAGCAAACGTGACGATTGCTTTCAATAGTTGCCCGAAGTCCTGCGAAAGAGATGCTTTCAGTTACCTTTGGCCAATTATGGTCGAGGCGAAATCAGGTCGTTGTTTCTGAACGGATAGAGCTATGAATCAGTGGGAAGTAGTGATCGGCATCGAAACGCACGCGCAACTCGCGACCGTTTCCAAAATTTTCTCCGGCGCCTCGACAGCTTTTGGCGCGGCGCCCAATACCCAGGCGTGCGCGGTCGACCTGGCTTTGCCTGGCGTTTTGCCGGTGCTCAACAAAAAAGCGGTTGAATGTGCTATCCGCTTTGGTCTGGCAATCGGCGCTGAAGTGGCGGAAAAGTCAGTGTTCGCCCGGAAAAATTATTTTTATCCGGACTTGCCCAAGGGTTATCAAATTAGCCAGATGGATCTGCCGGTTGTGGTCGGCGGTGCCATCACGCTGCAGGTCGGGCAAGGAGAGAAAGCTTACGAAAAGGTCGTCCACCTGACGCGGGCGCATCTGGAAGAAGATGCTGGTAAGTCGCTGCACGAAGATTTTCAGGGTAAATCCGGTATTGACTTAAATCGCGCTGGTACGCCGCTGCTGGAAATTGTCACCGAGCCGGATATGCGCTCTTCCGATGAGGCGGTGGCTTATGCCAAGGTGCTGCACGCACTGGTGCGCTGGATCGGTATTTGCGATGGCAACATGCAGGAGGGTTCTTTCCGCTGTGACGCCAATGTTTCCGTCCGCCCGAAAGGGCAGGCGGCATTAGGGACGCGGCGCGAGATCAAAAATCTGAATTCCTTCCGTTTTCTCAAGGAAGCTATCGACTACGAAATTCAATGGCAGATCAACGAGATTGAGGAAGGCCGCAAGATTCAGCAGGCCACCGTGCTCTTTGACCCAGATAGCGGCGTGACGCGCGTCATGCGGACCAAGGAAGATGCGCACGATTACCGCTATTTCCCTGATCCGGATCTGTTGCCGCTGGTCATTTCAGCCGACTGGATTGCCCGCGTCCAACGTGAATTACCCGAACTGCCGCGCCAGATGTGTGATCGCTTCATTAGCGAATTCGGGCTCTCGGCCTATGACGCGAGCGCGCTGACGGCGAGTCCGGAAATTGCCAATTATTTTGCGTCGACCGTAGCAATCGCTGGCAAGGCCAATGCCAAGCCCTGTGCCAACTGGGTGATGGTCGATCTCGCCGCCCGTTTGAACAAGGAAGGCAAGGAACTGGCTGAATCGCCCGTGGCGGCGGCCCAGTTGGCGGCCTTGATCGAGCGGATTGCCGATAACACAATTTCCAATAACATTGCCAAGAAGGTTTTTGAGGCGTTGTGGAACGGTGAAGGCGCGACGGCAGACGAAATTATCGAGAAGCAGGGGCTGAAACAGATTACCGATAGCGGGGCGATTGAAACGCTGGTCGACGAGGTGTTGGCGGCTAATCCGGGAAATGTCGCTGAATTCAGGGCGGGGAAAGAAAAAGCATTCAATGCGCTGGTCGGTCAGGTGATGAAGGCCGCCAAGGGCAAGGCCAATCCGCAGCAGGTCAACGATCTGCTGCGGCAGAAACTGGCGAGCTAATTAGCGAAGTGGCCCTGCGCTGCTTGCCGGCGCAGGAGTTGCTACGCGTTTGGTGACCTCGTTATAACGCTTGCGGTCAGCGTCGTACTTGTTCTTGATCGTCTCAAATTCACGTTTTTTGACGTCCATCAGATCCTGCTGAATCTTGATCTCGTGCTCAACCGTCCGTAGATCCTTGGCGAGATCGGCCGGCATGGCTTTCTTTTGATAAAACTCCGCTTCCGCGAGTAGCTTCTTCTGCTTGCTTCTGGCCTCATCAATTCTTGCCTGCGTATCCTGTATGGCGAGTTTGACGTCTGCCTCTGCCTTACCCTGAGCCAGATCGATATCCTGCGGCATGGAGTAGGTATCGAGCAGCGCCTGATCCTTGTGCCGTTGTTCGCGGGCAACATCCTCAAGCAGTTTTTTGCGCCGCGCTTCCAGTTGTAACTCGGCTCTTTGTTCCAAGGTCAGCGGTGGCCCGACCTCCTTGATAACGTTACCGCCACTGTCGAGAACGCGATAGGCACGGCCCCGGCATTGCTCTGGCAAGGTGTCGCCACAAATCCGGCGACCGCTAGTGGGGTCGGGGCAGCAATAGAACTCTCCCGCCGCAAGTGCCGAATTGGCAGCAAGGATCAAAAGAAGGGCGGCGAAGCGCTGACTAGGCATCAATACCATATTGCGCCCGATAGCGCGCGACGGCCTCGCGGTGGTTGGCAAATTCCGGGTGGTGCTCAAGGTAGGCCATCAGGTCGCCCAGTCCGGCCACGGCGACGACAGGAATGCCATAGTCGCGCTGTACTTCCTGGACGGCAGAGAGCTCACCCAAGCCACGCTCCTGCCGATCGAGCGCAATCAGCACACCAGCCGGTGTCGCGCCAGCTGCGCGAATCAGTTCTACCGACTCACGCACCGAGGTGCCGGCCGAAATAACATCATCGACAATAAGCACACGCCCTTTGAGCGGCGCACCAACAATGCTGCCACCTTCGCCGTGATCCTTCGCTTCCTTGCGGTTGTAGGCAAAGGGATAGTTTTGACCGCGCTGGGCCAAGGCAATGGTAATGGCCGCAACCAGTGGAATGCCTTTGTAGGCTGGGCCGAACAGCATGTCGAATTCGACGCCGCCAGCCTTGGCGGCTTTGGCGTAAAATTCGGAGAACTGACCCAATGAATTTCCGTCATTGAACAAGCCGGCATTGAAAAAATAAGGCGAGAGTCGCCCGGCCTTGGTGGTGAACTCGCCAAAGCGCAGGACTTTGCAGCCGAGCGCGAATTCGATGAAATTTTGCCGAAAATCCATAATCTTCCATTCTCAATGGCCTTTAATCTTGGCCAGACCTCACACAATGTTACGCATCATCTCTCTGAACCTCAATGGCATCCGCTCCGCCTGGAGCAAAAATGTTCTGCCCTGGGTTGTTGCCCAGCACGCCGATATCATCTGTTTGCAGGAATTGAAGGCGCAATTGCCTAATTTGACGCCGGAAATGCTGGCGCCGGACGGCATGCACGCGTTTTACCATTGTGCAGGAAAAAAAGGTTATAGCGGCGTTGGGATATGGAGCCGACAGAAGCCGGATCGGGTGATCGAAGGTTTTGATGGTGGTGAATTTGATACGGAAGGTCGATACATTCGTGCCGATTTTGGCAACTTGTCGGTGATTTCGCTCTATCTACCTTCCGGTTCCTCTTCACCTGAACGGCAGGAAGCAAAGTTTCGCTTTCTTGACGTGTTCTTTCCCCAGATGCTGGCGCTGCGGGCTGAGGGCAGGGAAATTGTCCTGTGTGGCGACTGGAATATCGCACACCAGGAAATTGATCTGAAAAACTGGAAATCCAACCGGAAAAATTCCGGATTTCTGCCCGAAGAGCGGGCCTGGCTGAGCCGGGTTTTCGACGAGCTCGGCTGGGTTGATGTCTATCGCCGGCTTTATCCTGAAGCAACGGGAGAGGCTTACACCTGGTGGAGCAATCGCGGCCAGGCTTGGGCGAAAAATGTAGGTTGGCGGATCGATTACCAGATCGCAACGCCAGGTATTGCGGCAACGGCAACCCGGGCAGAAATTTATAAAGAGGCGCGGTTTTCCGATCATGCACCGCTAATCGTTGAATATGAAGCTGCCGGAATATCGAATGCGAATTGATTTCGCCACACAGAGGGGCTACTCTTCTAGCTCTTGCTTAACTGTCATCTAAGAGGTCAAAAATGTCCGAACAATTTACTACCGCTAATAAAGACAAACTGGTTTCTGATCTGCGTGTTGTGATCTCCGACACCGAAGAGCTGTTGCGTGCAACGGCCGGTGCTGCTGGCGAAAAAGTGGGCGATTTACGCGAGCGCCTGAGTATTCGTTTGCGTGATACCAAGGAACGTCTGGTTGATCTCGAAGTGGCTGTGGTTGAAAAAACCAAAGCAGCCGCGCGTGCGACCGATGATTTCGTCCATGAAGAGCCATGGAAAGCCGTTGGCGTGGCCGCTGCACTTGGTCTTGCCTTGGGTGTATTGATCGGTCGTCGTTAAACGCATGACGCAGCAAACAGGCGGGGTTGGAGAACACGAAGACCTTCGAGAAGGTCTTCGTGAAGGTCTTCGCGAAGGTCTTTATCCTGCCTTGAAAAATATCATCGCGTCAGTCATCGCCATTGGTAAGACACGGGCTGAGTTGCTGGTTGTCGAGGTGGAGGAAGAAAAATACCGCCTGATGACGCTTTGGGCGAAAGCCGTTGGTGCAGCCTTTTTCCTTGCTCTAGGCATTGTCATGGCTGTCCTGTGCCTTGTTCTCGTCTTCTGGGAATACCGTGCGCTGGTTTTAGGGGTGTTTGCGGTGTTGTTCGTTGGCGGTGGTTTATCGCTGATTGTTTCGCTGAAGCGCCAGGCTAAACGGCCGAGCAAACTATTTCATGCCAGCTTGTCGGAACTTGAGGCTGATCTGGCCCTGTTGCAGCGCCATGCCAAGCATCCAGAATGAGCTCAACACGGCTTCAATTGGCCACCCGGCATGGCGCTCTCAAGGTGCGTATTGATCAACAGCGGCTGGCGCTTGCCCAGCATGTAGAGCCGTTGGAGATTGCTTTGGCGCGGGGCGATACGGTGCTAAAAGGTGTCGACTGGCTTAAACATCATCCGCTCGCCGTTGGGGCTGCCGTTGCTGCTGTCGTTGTGGCACGGCCAAAGCGGGCGTGGCGTTGGGCCAAACGGGGTTTCTTTCTTTGGCGCAGTTGGCAGGCGATCCGGAATTCGCTATCTGGAATCCGTTGACCGTAGCATTCGCGGTATGCGCCGCAATGCACCGTCGTGGGGCTTCCCGCTTGGTCACCAGATCGATTTTGCTTTAATCGGCTTGGCTAAGTACAGTTTCCGCCGGCTTGTTCCATGGCGCTACTTTTAGTAGCAGGATCATCCCGGGTATCGCCAATACGGCGCACAGCCAGTAAAAATTCAGCCAGCCCAGTGATTCAACCAACCAGCCAGCCGAAGCATTGATGAAGGTACGCGGTACAGCGGCCAAACTGGTGAATAGCGCCATCTGCGTTGCCGTGTAAGCCGGATGGGTAGACTTGGCGATGAAGGCGACGAAAGCCGCCGTGCCCAGCCCGACGCCGAGGGCTTCCAGTCCGATGACGAAAAACAGGGAAAGGCGTTCGCTGGCGCCAATGCTGTCGTAGTGGCCCTGTGCGGCGAGCCAGGCAAAACCAAAAATTGATACGAGCTGAACGACACCGAAGAGCCAGAGGGCGCGGTTGATGCCGAGTTTGATCATCCACAAGCCACCAAGCAGGGCGCCGATCACTGCTGGCCAAAGTCCGGCATGCTTGGCGATCAGGCCGATATCGGTTTTGGTGAAGCCCATATCGAGGTAAAAGGGTGTGGCCAGGGCGGTGCATAAACTGTCGCCGAGTTTGTACAGAAAAATGAAGCCAAGCACCATCAGGGCGCCGCGCCAGCCTTGGCGGCCAATGAATTCGTGAAAAGGTTCGGTCACTGCCTGTCGTAGGGTTTTAGGGGCGCCTTTGACCAGCGGTTCAGTGACCAGCCAGGCCATCACCATGCCGGGCAGCATGAAGGCACCGGTAATCCAGAACACTTCGTTCCAGGGCAGGCGGTCGGCCAAAATGAGCGATAGCGAGCCGGGAATCAGGCCGGCGATACGGTAGGCATTGACATGAACGGCATTGCCAATACCCAGTTCCTGATCACTCAAAATTTCCCGGCGGAAGGCGTCGACCGCAATATCCTGCGTTGCGGAGAGCAGTGAGAGCAGCGTGGCGAGCCAGAGTATTGGCCAGATATTGTCTTTCGGACTAAGGCCACCCATGAAGCCAATGGTAAAGAGCAGGCTGAATTGCGTGATCAGCATCCAACCGCGTCGGCGGCCGAAGCCGGGAACGCTGAAGCGGTCAAGCAAGGGTGACCAGAGGAATTTCCAGGTGTAAGGAAACTGGATGAGCGCGAAGAAGCCTATCGTTTTGAGGTCAACGCCTTCGCTGCGTAGCCAAGCCGGCAGCAGGTTGAGCAGCAGATAGAGTGGCAGGCCGGATGAAAACCCGGTGAAGATGCAGATCAGCATCTTCCGCGTCATCAGGGTGCCAAGCCAAGTTGGCATCAACGGTTTTGGGTCAGGCGGTAGACGGCAAGGCTGCCAAGGAAATTAACCTCGCGAAGCTCTGTGCATTCGACCGGATTGCCGGCTTCATCAAGAATGCTGCGTTCGCGAATGATCAGGCCCATTTTGGCGCACAGATCTTCGAAATCGAGCAGCGTGAAAAAGCGCACATTGGGCGAGTCGTACCATTGATATGGCAGGTCTTCCGACACCGGCATGCGGCCGTCAAGCACCGAGCGCAGGTTCTTCCAGTACGCAAAGTTCGGGAAAGAAACGACCGCTTCGCGCCCGACCCGGAGCATTTCGCGCAGAATGCCTTCAGTGTGACGGACGGTTTGCAACGTTCGTGACAGCACGACATGGTCAAAAGCCTGGTCGGCAAATACATCGAGACCGCGTTCGAGATTGCCCTGGATGATATTGATGTCGTTTTTGAGCGCCGCCAGCACATTGGCATCGTCAATTTCAACGCCGACGCCGCGCACGCCGCGTGTATCAATCAGGTGTTTCAACAGGGTGCCATCGCCACAGCCGAGGTCGAGGACGCGGTGACCGGGTTCCACCCAGCCGGCAATTACATCGAAGTCAGGGCGGCCCAAAGTGTGCGTCATAGCTTGATATTCCGCAGGTAGGCATCGACTACGCCGTGGTAATGCGCATCATCCATCAGGAAAGAGTCGTGGCCAAAATTGAGGCTGATTTCTGCATACGAAACATTGCGGCCATTGGCGAGCAGGGCGGCGACGATTTCCTTCGAGCGGGCCGGCGTGAAGCGCCAGTCGGTGGTGAAGGAGGCGATCAGGAAATTGGCTTTGCTGCGGGCCATTGTCGCCTTCAAATCGCCGTTATCTTCCCGCGAGGGATCAAAATAATCGAGTGCCTTGGTCATCAGCAAATAAGTGTTGGCGTCGAAATAGCCGGCGAACTTGTCGCCCTGGTAGCGCAAATAGGATTCGACCTCGAATTCAACATCAAAACCGAAGGAAAAGGCGCTATTGCGCAGCTCGCGGCCGAATTTTGCGCCCATCTGGTCATCTGACAGATAGGTGATATGGCCGAGCATGCGCGCCAGGCGCAAGCCGTTCAAGGGGCGGGTATGGTGTTCGTAATAATTGCCACCGTGGAAATCAGGGTCGGTCAAAATGGCCTGACGGGCGACATCGTTGAAGGCAATATTTTGGGCCGAGAGCTTGGGCGCTGCGGCGATCACAATAGCGTTGCGAACGCGCTCCGGGTAGGTGATGCTCCAGCGTAGCGCCTGCATGCCGCCCAGGCTGCCGCCCATGACGGCGGCCCAGCTGTCGATGCCGAGTAAATCAGCGAGTCGTGCCTGAGCATGAACCCAGTCGACCACAGCCACCATCGGGAAGTCGGCACCCCAGGGTTTGCCGGTGGCCGGGTTGAGCGAGGATGGCCCGGTCGAGCCGTGGCAACCGCCTAAATTGTTCACCCCGACGATGAAAAACTTGTCGGTATCGAGCGGTCGACCGGGGCCGATGATGTTGTCCCACCAGCCGATATTGTCCGGTTGGTCAGCGTAATGGCCGGCGACATGGTGATGCCCGGAAAGGGCGTGACAGACGAGAATGGCGTTTGATTTGGCGGTATTGAGCGTGCCATACGTCTCATAGACCAGATCGTAGGCGGGCAGAATTCCGCCGCTGCGCAATTGCAGTGGCTGATCGAAGTGAGCGCGCTGTGACTGGACTGCGCCGACGGATTGTCCTGGCATGCTGTTCCTGAAAACAAAAACCCAGTGGCGTTAAAGAGGGCTTCCTGAACGCGAACTGGGTGGTTCCCGTTTTAGCCGTATTTATTTAGCGCCCGCAATCAGAGTTCAAATCGGCGCTGCTGGCGTGTTGCCAGCGTGTTTCGGACAATACCGAGCAGGCCGGGAAAAGTCAATAAAAGGCGCTGGCTATAACTTTCAGCGTTGGGGTGTAAAGGTTTGTTAAAATTGCATAAAATAATGATTAATCAAGAAGGGTGGCCAGAACCATGCTGGATCAAAGACGGCATCAGCGTATTCGTTTTTGCACCCCGCCCGTGGTCAAAATTGGCTATGGTGGTTCGATTGGCGAAGGGGTCATCGAGAATATTTCCTTGTCGGGCTTTATGGTGCGAACCGATATGGCGCTTGAAATCGGCCATACCGCTGGTTGTGAGTTCGCGTTATTCGATTCGCCGGTGATTGACGTGCCGGCGGCCATCGTCAGCCGCGTTGGCAACCTCTTCGGGGCACGCTTTCAAACCGGGCCGATAAATCAGATTTCGATCGAGGACGCGATCAATGCCGCTCTGAAGGTCGGCCAGGCCTCGATTTTTTCGCTGCATGAACTGGCCGGCAAAAAAGTCATGCGCATTACCGGTGGCTTGAACGGAACCCTGCGTAACGATTTTATGCACGCCTTGACCCGGGTTGGGGTGAACGAGATTAATGTCGAGACGGTTACTGCGGTCGACCAGTCTGGGTTGGCATTATGTTTGGTCGCGGTCAAACGCTATGGGGTGGAAATTGGTGCCCAGTCGGCCTGTTTTGCCCAAGCCTGGAAATTGGCGCTGGCCGCGCCTGGCGAAATTGAAGCTATCTAAAAAATAGGGAAAACGATGCCAGCATCTTTAGCAAGACATAATAAATTGGTGCTTGCCGTAGCGAGCCTGTGGATGGTGACGAACGCTATTGCGGCCGACGAAGATATTTTCTTCAGCGAACTGCCGGTTGTCGCATCGGTGAGCCGCTTGCCACAACGCTTGGCGGATGCGCCGACCTCGGTGACGGTAATTGACCGGGAGATGATTCGTTCTTTGCCGATTCGTGACCTGAACGATATTTTTCGTTTGGTTCCCGGTTTCCAGACTTATCCGAACACTACCGAGGCTGGCCGGGTGACTTATCACGGCCTGACCGACGAAGAGTTTTCGCCGCGACTTCAAGTGCTGGTCGATGGTCGTTCGATGTACTCCTCGGCCTTCCGTAACGGCGTCAATTGGGCAATTATTCCAGTAGCGATTGAGGATATTGAGCGTATCGAGATCGTCCGTGGGACCAATGCGGTGTCCTATGGTTCGAATGCCTTTCTTGGCGTGGTTAACATCATTACAGTTGATCCGGCGCTGGTTCGAGGTGTTTCGGTGTCGACCAATTACGGCAGCCAGAATGTTCGCGACTATAGTCTGCGCACCGGCGGCAAGCTTGGCGAGGCCGGGGACTTTCGGTTTACTTATCGCAAGCAGAATGATGATGGCTTGACCAACCAGTTCGACTGGATTGACTCTTACACTTCACAGCTCTTCGATTTTCGCGCCGATTTTGCGCTCAATGATCGTGACAGTCTGCAGGTCAGCGTCGGCCATGTCTCGGCGGTAACGCAGCGGGGTAGGTTGGTTACGCCGGCTCTGGTGGAGAGCAACCCACGCAATCCGATTCGTGACTTCGAGCAATCCAACACCTACGCCCAATTACTTTGGCGGCGGGTTATCGCGGCAGGTTCGGAATTCTCCTTACGTTATGCCTATTCGGCAGACGATGGGTCCGAGGCTTTTACCAATCCGGGTAAACCAACGGCAACTCCACCGATTGCGCCTTACCGGTATGATCCTTGGGGGGCGAAAGGTACTCGGCATGAAATTGAAGCGCAACATAACGCCAGTCTGTCGGACACGACGCGGGTGGCCTGGGGCGGAAGTTGGCGTGCTGATTCAGTAAGTGCCGCAACGACGCTGGTTAATCAGGGCGATGTCAGACGGACCGTTGGGCGGGTTTTTGGCAACCTTGAATGGAAACCTGTCGAGTGGTTTACCGGCAATATCGGTTTGTCGGGTGAGGACGATTCGATGGCAGGCACGCATTTCTCGCCACGTGCCAGTGCCGCTTACCACTTCAATACGGAAAACACCTTGCGCCTTGGTGCGTCCAGAGCTTATCGCACGGGTAGCGTGGTTGATTATCGTGGCGATTGGCATAACGGTACGAAATACCAGTTTCGCGGTGATCCGAATATGCCTGCCGAGCGGATGGATACCTGGGAGCTCGGTTACCTGGGGGACTGGCGCAGCCAGCGCATGAGCCTTGATGTTCGTGTCTTCCAAGAGAAGGTATACAACCGTTTGCTGGTGATAGATCGCAATGATGGCGTGGATTCGATTCCCGATGCGATGACCCCGATTCAGAATATTCGTATGCGCGGTGTTGAGTATCAATGGCGGTGGCAGCCCTTTGAACTAACAAAAGTAATGATTAACCAGGCATTTATAGATGCCAATGCAGAATATAACGAGTCTGCCAGAGCCAATCCGGATAGCACGGTATGGGCACCCGGCGGGAATTTTGAAAAGGCGCGTTCCATCGACGAATTGTCGGAACGTGGGGCGCCGCGTCGTGCGACTTCGATTCTGCTGCTTCAAAAGCTGCCGCTGGGTTTCGAGGGTTCGCTAGCTAGCTACTGGCAGGACAAGATGAAATGGTCCATCAATACCTGGGGGGAAAAGTATCAGCGAACCGATGCTCGCCTGGCTTATCCCTTCCGCTGGGGAACACGGCGTGGCGAGCTGGCTTATGTCGTGCAGTCACTGAACGGGGCTCATTTCGAATACAAGGCTTACGGTGATCCCGCTGACCGTATCGTCGAACGCCGCCAATGGCTTAGCTTGCGTCTGGATTTTTAGCCAAAAATCAGGTTGACCGCAGCACTGCCCCTTCGAGCCAGACTTCAAACGGCTCGCTGGGGGCGATGGCATTGCCTTGAGCGTAGTTGATGCCGATGTTTTTCAGTTGCTCGAGGCTGGCGCTGTCGTCGATGCCATCCACGATTGAAGCAATGTTCTGATCGGCAGTGATTTCCTGAACGGCCCGCAATAGCGCGGTCGACGCCCGATTTCCGCTTAAATCGCGGGTCAGGCTGCGGCTGAGTTTGACGTAACTCGGGACAATACTGCGCAGTTGGCTGAATGAAGACAGGCTGCCACCAAAATTATTGAGGCCGATCCGGCAACCCAAGGCGCGCACCTGGCGTGAAAAATCCATCGCCCGGCTGCTTTGGTGGGACGAGGTGTCCTCGGAAAAAATCAGGCATAGCCCGTCGCCTGATAACTTGTGGTTGCTCAGGTTGCGAGCGATGAAATCAACCACCTCGCGCCGGCCGAGTGAGGCGCCGGAAAGTGGTACCAGGCAATGCAGCGTTTTGTTGTTGCGTTGGGCGCGGGCCAGCGCGGTGAAAGCGATTTCAAGAAAGTGCAAGTCAATCGACGGCGCAAGGTCGTAACGCTCGGCGGCATCCATCAGCGCGGCGAGGGCGATCGGTGGCTGACCGGGTTCGAGCAGGCGCGCGGTGAGCTCGACCAGATTATCGTTAATTGCAGAGCCTTGCAGTGGCCTGAGCGGTATGGCCTCAATCTGCAAGCGGTCGTCAGCCAAGGCGCTGGCAATGCGGTTGGCCCAGGTGTTGGTCTCCTGGCGGCGCTCCTGAGTGTTCAGAACATCCTGTTCGCAGACCTGGTTGCGGCCGCTATCTTTGGCGTTATAGCAGGCGGTGTCGCCCGCTGCGAGAATTTCCGTGATGTTGCGCACCCGGCGATTAACCGGGGTCAGGCCAATGCTGGCCCCGATGGCAAAGACCTTGTCCTGCCAGATGAAGCGGTAGGCGGCCGTCAGGGCGCAGATGTCTTCCGCTACCTGGCGGGCGCGATGGCCGCTGCAGTTGGCGAGAATAATGCCGAATTCGTCGCCACCGAGTCGGGCTAAGGTGTCTTCTTCGCGCAGGCGGCCTTGGAAGAGTTGGGAAATTTGGCGGAGCAGTTCGTCACCGGCCAAGTGACCGCAGGTGTCATTGACCGGTTTGAAGCGATCAAGGTCGATGAACAGCACGCTGCAATCGTCACTGCCGGCCTGAATGTTGACCAGCATCTTTTCCAGCTGATGCTCAAACTCACGGCGGTTGAGCAGGCCGGTCAGAGCGTCGTGGCGCGCTTGAAAAGCCAGTTCGGCGGTGGCTTCCTCAATGCGCGATTGCAGCGACTGGTGGGCTTCTTTAATATGACTTGCCATGTCATTGAAGCCTTGTTCAAGAATGCCTATTTCGCCGCTGGTAATGTTCGGCACGCGGCTGTCGAGACGGCCGGACGACATTTCGCGGACGGCGCCAACGAGCCGCATGACGGGTTTTGCCAGGTTGTCGGCGATGGCGATAGCGAGTGCCGCGAGCAGCACCAAGCCGAGCAGGACAATGAGCAGACCGCGCTGCATTAAGTCGCGCTGACGGTTGGCCAGTTCGGTTTTGTCGAACTCGATGAAAACGTGTCCGATGACTTCAGGCTTCTGCGTTTTTTCGCTCTCGCCTGGCGGCTCAAAGAGCGTATCGACCTCATTGATCGAGCGCCGGACCGGGGCGCCGAAGGCGACCCATTGATCGGTTTCGGCGACCAAAGCCGGTTGAGTCAGGGTTTGGCGCAGCACTTCGCTACTCAGCGAAACCCGGCCGCTGACGGCGATGGCTTGACCATGGTGGTTGGCGATCAGAGCAGCTTTAACGCCGGATTGCTGTACGGCTGCCTGAGCCAGGCCATGCAGGCTCTCGATTTGGCCGGCGATAATGCCGTATTCGCTGATCGGGGCGAGATAGCGGACGGTAGCCATGCCCTTGGCGCGCAATTCACTTTCCAGTGAGCGAATGCCGCTCAGCGTGAAATAAGAGACGAGGGCGATGGCGATCAGCATGCTCGGGAGCAGCGTCAGGATCAGTAGCCGAAAACGCAGTGTCAGGTGGGTCATCTTGGCTCACCTTCCGCCAGCATGGCGCGCCGGATAGTGGCTTCATCCGGGATGGAAAGACCAAGCGCCGAGGCGACATTGGGGTTGATCGCAATGGCAAACTGGTTGGGCGGCATCGGTGCCGGCAGCGCAGCGCTGCTACTTGAGATGAGGTTGGCCGTCTGGCGGGCAATTTGGGCGGGGGTGGTGTAGAGCGCGGCGAGTGCGCCGGCATTGACGAAAGGCGCCGAGAAGGCGACGACAGGGCGCTGGAAGCGGTAGGTGGTAACGAGTATGGCCTTGATGTTGTCGCGTTTGTAAATGCTGCTATCCGGGATGGCAAGCAGGATGTTGATGCGGGGAAGCAGGGTGTTGAGCGCTGGCAGCAGCGTGGCTGGCGTATCGCTGTCTTCACTATCCAGGGTCAGGCCGGCATTTTTGAAGGTTTGCCGATATTGGCTGGATAGCCCACGGGTTTCGTTACTGAACAGGATGCCGATACGCTTCTGGTCGGGCAGCAGTTGGCGCAAAAAGGCCGCCTGTCGTGCCGGCGTTTGATCGAGATAGATGGCGGTGATGCGACTGCGTGGCCGGCCCGCCTCGGCAAGGATTTTTTCGTAGGTTTGACGCGGCAACAAGGTGGCGATGATCGGTGTTGTGCTGTCGCTGGCCAATGTCTTGCGCAGCGCTTCGCCGCCAGCCGTCACAATGATGTCAGCGCGGCCGCTGGGTAGATCGGTGCTGTCGCTTTTGCCGGGATAGTTGATTTGCCAGCGGGCGCTATTGAGCGATTCGCTTAGGGCGGCGGCGAACTCGGCATAGGGGCCGCTGTTTTCACTGAGCACCAGCGCAATGCTCCCCGCCCAGGCCGCTGGGGCCAGGACGAGGAGTAGCATAGACGCATAGAGAACGAGGCGGCGCATCGTTCCGATATTGCCTCAGCGCCTATGCCAATGCAATGAGTATTTTCCACATATCGGATGCGGGTGGATGTTTATATTGATTTTGTAATTTTGCTGCCGGTGCGCCTGCCGGCATGATCCGCATGCCTTGTGCTAGCGCAAGTGGCGCGCATTTAGCGGCTCAGTGCGCGTCCATGAAGCCGCTGATTTGGGCCGTGATGGCTTCGACTGGCATGGCAAAGGCAAACTTCTTGATAAATTGTCCATCAGGCCCGAGCAAAATCATCCCTGCTGAGTGGTCGACCGCGTAATTCTTGTCTGTCGTGCCTAGTTCGCGGACTTTGGCATAGCGGATCTTGAAGTTGTCGGCGGCGCGGCGGATCAGTGCTGGTGAGCCGGTGAGGCCGAGAATGCGCGGGTCAAAAAACTCGGTATAGGTTTTTAGCGCCGGGCCGGTATCGCGTTCCGGGTCGATGGTGATGAAAATGGGCTGCAGTTTGGCCGCCTTGGCATCAAGCAGCTTGAGAATGGCCGCCATTTCGACCAGTGTCGTCGGGCAAATGTCTGGGCAGTAGGTGTAGCCGAAGGAAATCAATTGCCAGCGGCCGCGAAAATCCTCGCTGGTCACCGAACGGCCATTCGGGTCTTGCAGCAGGTAACGCGGCATGATGCCAACGTTTTGTTCACGCAGCAGATTCAGGCTGTGCTGGGCCTGGGCGGCGGCCGGCCCGGTGATAGCGAGGCAGAGAAAAAGCGTGGCGAGGCGGATCATTGGCTGGCGAAGGCGGTGCTCAGGCTTTTCTCGGCATCGTTCAGGCGTTTGACCAGGGTCGCGACATCGGGGCAGGTTGCGCCCTTGCCTTGGGCGAGATAGGCGGCGTTGGTGGCGGCCTCGAAGGCTTCACCGTAAGCGCGGGTTTTCGGCGCGGTGGTGGTGACCGCATTGCGTGCCCGGCTGACGATGGCTGGTTGATTACAGGCCAGGGCGATGCCGTTAATTTCACCGATGGCGGTGATGGCGACATTGCCGGCATCAGCAGCAAAGGTGGGGGCAGCAAAAATGGATAGGGCGAGAGCGGCGGCGGCAATTTTCATGATCAGTCTCCAGGCAACAGGCGACCGATTATAGCCAGCGTGGGCTGGCTGGCTTTCTTACAAATCAAATATGTCGAGCAACAGCGGCAAGCCCTCGGTAATGGCGACCGGCCCGGGGGTGAGGATGATTGCCGACTTGATCTCGTGCATACGGTCGCTTTGTACCGCTGCTACGGTCGACCAGCCCGGACGGGCAGAAATGTGGGCGGGGCGGAAATGCTTGCCGCACCACGAGCCGATAATGATTTCCGGGTCGCGGCGGACGACTTCGAGCGGGTCAGCCAGGATGCGGTCGCGGGCGAGCGGCGAGGCGGCGCGGTCGGTGAAGATGTTTTCGCCACCGGCAATCTCGATCAGTTCCGAAACCCAACGGACGGCGGTGATGTTCGGCTCGTCCCATTCCTCAAAATAAACGCGCGGGCGATGGCCGTTGCGCGCGATGCGTTCGGCGGCGATGGCCTTGGCTTGTTCAATCTGTGCTTCCAGTTCGCCAACCAGCACGGCGGCTTTGGCTTCAGCGCCAACCAGCCGGCCGAGCGTTTCTATCATGCCGAGAATGTCATCGACACTACGCATGTTGAAGGCGTAGACCGGTACGCCGGCCTTGATCAGGTCGCGGGCAATATCGGCCTGGAGGTCGGAGAAGGTGAGCACCAGGTCAGGCTGGACGGCGAGTATTTTTTCGATGTCGCCGGTGGTGAAGGCATAGACCTTGGGCTTTTCCTTGCGGGCTTGCGGTGGGCGGACGGTGTAGCCGGAAATGCCGGCGATGCGGTCCTGTTCGCCAAGGGCGTAGAGGACTTCGACGGTTTCAGTAGTCAGGCAGACGATGCGTTTGGGTAGGCGGGACATGATGGCTTACTTTTTTGGGCGACGGCTGCGTGCGACATCGAGATGGACGCAAAGTTGCTCGGCGCCGTCGAGAATGCGCGGTGTGTGGCGCTGCATGATGTCGGGGTTGATGTGGAACATATTGCCGCGTTTGACGGCCGTGATCTGGGTCCATTGATCCCAGTCGTGCAGCCATTCCGGCCGGGCGTCGCCCATGCCGGTGGCGATGATGGCTTCCGGATTGGCCGCGAGTACCGCCTCGACATCGACCGTCGGCGCCATTTGCTTGAGCTGGCCGAAGACGTTTTCGCCGCTGCACAGGCGAATGGCGTCGCTGATGATTTGCGGGCCGCCGACGGTCATTAGTGGCGCTTTCCAGATCTGGTAAAAGACCCGCACTTTCGGTTTGCCGGCATTGGCGGCACGCAGCTTTTCCAGGCGCTGGCGAAATTGTTCGGCGGCGGCGTGGGCGGTGGCTTCGCTGCCGGCCAATTGGCCGAGGCGTTCCAACTGGCCGGCAATTTCTTCCATTTGATTCGGCTGGAAAACATAGACCGCCAAGCCGAGGGATTTCAGCTTATCGACCTGGGTCATGCTGTTGCCGCTCTCCCAGGCGATGACCAGATCCGGTTTCAAAGCGGCGACGGCTTCCAGATCAATTCGCGAATAACCGCCCACACGCGGCACTTTTTTGGCGGCCGGCGGGTAATCACTGTAGTCGACGGTGCCGACCAGTTTGTCGCCGGCACCGGCGGCATAAAGGCTTTCAGCGGCGTGCGGGGCGAGGGTGATGATGCGCTTGGCCGGTGCCTTGAGGCGGACTTCCTGGCCGGTGTCGTCCTTAAAGACGAGATCGGCCTGGGCGGCTGGGGAAAAGGTCAATGCTGCGACCACAGAAACAACGGCTGGCCCTAGGGTCAACGCTGAAAATAGGGCAAATTTCATGCGGGGTTCCATGTGCTTAATGCGCTGGTCAGGCGTTGCCAGGCGGTTTCGTCACCGGGCAGGCCAAAGCGGATTAGTGGTTGCTGGTCAAAGCGGCGAGTAAGGATGCTCTGGCTGGCCAGGAATTCGTACAGTTCGTTTGAGTGCGGCGTGGATAGGGCAGCGAATAGGGCCGTCGATTTGACCTCGCCCAGCGGTGCCAGCAGTTGTTGCAGGCGCTCGCCGGCGGCGCGCAAATGCGGTCGCATACGGTTTTGCCAGTCAGTGTCCTGCAGGGCGAGTCGGGCGGCTTCGCGGGAGGGGCCAGCGACGGCCCACGGCCCCATCGCTTCGGACATCTTGGCGAGCAGATCGGGGGCGGCGAAGAGAAAGCCGACGCGGGCGCCGGCCAGCCCGAAGAACTTGCCGAGCGAGCGGAAGACGATCAGGTTGGGCGCTTCATCCGTGCCGGCCAGCGGCGTCAGGCTGTCTTCCGGCGTCGCGTCAATAAAGGCTTCATCGACGATCAACCAGCCGCCGCGCTTTTTTAGCTGTTTTGCCGCGTCGACCGCAGCATCGTGCGGATGACGGACGGCGGTCGGGTTGTTCGGGTTGCAGAGCAGAACATAGGGCGTCGCGGTACTGATGGCGCGGGGCAACAGGGCGTTTTGCAGAAAGCGCAGGCGGTGCCCGGCTTGCGCCCAGGCTTGCGGATGTTCGGCATAAAGCGGGCTGATGCAGGCGACGACGGCACGCGGCAGCAGCGTTGGTAATAGCTGGATGGCGGCTTGCGAGCCAGCCACCGGCAGCAAATTGGCGTTGCCGTAATACGCGGCAGCGGCGGCTTCCAGACCATCATTGCCTTCCGGCAGGCGTTGCCAGCAATCCGTCGATAAAGCCGGCACTGGCCAAGCTTCCGGGTTGATGCCGGTGGATAAATCGAGCCAGTTTTCGAGCGGGATTTGGTAGTGGGCCGCAGCTTCACGCAGGCGGCCGCCGTGTTCAAGCATGTAAAAATCCAATCAGGAAAAAGACGGCCAGCCACAGCCACAGGCTATGGCGGATCAGGGTAATGGCCCGCCCGAGGTCGGCGGCAACGGGGGCAGGCCCGCTGCCGAGTGGTGGGCGGATTTCTTCTTGGCCGTGGTAAATGGCGGCGCCACCGAGCTGGACACCGAGGCTGCCGGCCCCGGCCGACATTACCGGGCCGGCATTCGGGCTATCCCAGCCCGACGCTTGGGCGCGCCAGCAGGCGAAGGCGTTGCGGGTCTGGCCGAGCAGGGCGTAAGTCAGTGCGGTGAGGCGCGCCGGTAACCAGTTCAGGCCGTCGTCAAGCCGCGCCGCCGCCCAGCCGAAATGGTTAAAGCGTTCGGTGCGATAGCCCCACATTGCATCCAGCGTGTTGGCCAAGCGAAAGAGCAGGGCGCCGGGGCCGCCGAGCAGGGCGAACCAGAACAGCGTGCCGAAGATGGCATCGTTGCCATTTTCCAGCACCGATTCGACGCCAGCCTTGGCGATGCCGGATTCATCCAGCGCCGAGGTTTCACGGGAAACAATCCAGCCGACGCGCTGCCGGGCTTCATCAAGACGCCCTTCACGCAATGGTTTGGCGACGGCTTCGACATGTTCGGCCAGACTTTGTGCGCCGAGGGCGAAGTAGAGCAGGGCGACATCGACAGCGAACGGTGCAAAAGGGCGAAGCCAGAACGCTAGGCCGCAGGCCGGTAACACGGCAATTACCCAGCTGATGACGCCAGCCAGCCGGGTGCGGCGGTTCAGCCGTTTTTCCAGGGCGGCAACCAGATTGCCGAAACCAACCAGCGGGTGAAAGCGGGATACTTCGCCGAATAACCGGTCTAGCAATATCGCCGCCAAGGCCGCCAGCGGCATTGAAAAAGCGTCAAAACTCAGGTTCATTGCGGAAACAAGCCGTTTTCCTGAATGTTGGCCTGCATTTCGCGCAAAGCTGCGGTCAACGGATTATTTTGGCCAAAATCCATTTCGCCCCATTGCTCGAAATAGACCAGCTGATCAATGGGCAGACGCGGCAGCCAGCCGGCTTTTTCCAGTTCCGGCTTGTCGTTGAAATGGCTAACGTAGCCGATGCACAGGTAGGCAATCGGCACGATGTGGTGCGGAATGCCGAGCGCGTCCTGCAGCGCCTTTTCGTGAAAGATACTCACCCAGCCGACGCCCAGACCTTCAGCTCGGGCTGCCAGCCAGAGGTTTTGTACGGCGCAGACGCTGGAATACAAATCCATCGTTGGCATGTGGGTACGGCCGAGGACGACCGGGCCACTGCGCGAGCGGTCGCAAGTGATGCACAGGTTGATCGGTGCATCGAGAATGCCCTGCAGCTTCAGGCGGCTGTAAATTTCGCGTTTTTCATCCGGAAACATTCGGGCCGCTTCTTCATTGGCTGCCGTAAAAATTTCATGGACGCCTTGTTTGACGGCATCGGAACGGACCAGCAGGAAGTTCCACGGCTGCATGAAACCAACCGAAGGCGCATGGTGAGCAGCCATCAGCACCCGGCTCAAAACCTCGTCTGGAACCGGCGTCGGCAAAAATTGCCCGCGCACGTCGCGGCGGTTGAAAATGGCTGAATAGACCGCTGCCCGGTCGGCGTCGGAAAAAGGCTGGGCGCTGGGGGCGCGTGGTTTTGTCTGCTGCTCTGTCTGCTGCTCTGTCTGCTGCTTTGTTTGGTTTTCCATGGATTCCCCTTGTGGAAAAACGGCGGCTGCCTGGCCGGCAGCTTTCAACGGATCTCCCGGCCGGTCTTCTGACTTGGATTCATCCGAACGATGCGCCTTCCCGGTCGGGTTTCCCCTTTGGCAGTGGCTTGCTGCATCGCCCGTCCTCCTTACAGCGTTGGGCACGTGGCGGAATTGCACCGCCTTCCCGATTCTCCATTCGAGGCAAATCGAACGGCACCCGGAGACATGAAGGGGGCGATGCTATGCGAGCCAGAAGGTGCTGGCAAGTTACCTAGCCTCATTGGCCTTACTGGCTGTCGTGCCGAGCAGCCGGTTTGTTCCCGGCGCGCAGTGCGTTAACGAGGAGCAGGACACACAGCACGTTGATGGCAAAAACGCTCAGCTTGATCCAGTTCTCACCATCTGCCAGTTCGAAAATTTTGCTCGGCAGGTTGATGCCGCCACTCAGCGCACCCAGCCATTCGGCCCAACGCCGTTGCCGCCATAGGCCCCAGGCTTCGGTCAGGCGCAGGCTGGCTGGGTTCAGATGGAAGTGCTGGACGATGGTTTCGGCGCTGTGCTGCAGGTCGCGGTGCACGAGTTCGAGCAGGCCGAAACCAACGAGCAGAACCAGGCTGCCCTTGCCAGCTTAGAGCAAGGTAATCTGCCGTATACCGGCTTGGGTCGGCCATTTTGCCGCTAGCATCGATGCATCGTCGTAAGCGATTGTATCGATGTATAACGGATTGATAATATTCTGTTATATTGGTAAGTAATTGATTGCTTACCAAGGACGTATTGTGCACCAGACCAGTTCTCAGCGTTTATCGAACACACCGCGTTTATCCGGCGATGAGCGCCGCTCGGCGATTGTTGACAGCGTGATGAGCTTATCGGCAACGATCAGCCCGGCTCTAATTTCGACCAGCGATATCGCGCGTGCTGTTGGTCTGAGCCAGGGTGCGATCTTCAAGCATTTTCCGCGTAAGGAGGATATCTGGCTGGCTGTGGCGGAGTCCATTGCCAGTCGTTTGCTGGCGGTGATCGAGGCAGCAGCGCTGCTGGCGGTTGGGCCGATGCCGGCCTTGCGGGCGATTTTTCTTGCCCATGTTGATTTTGTGATAACGCATCCGGGTGCACCCCGTTTTATTTTTCACGAATTGCAGCAGACGGTTGAAACGCCGATCAAGGCCTGTTTGCGCCAGTTTATGGGGCGCTATCGGCAGCATTTGTTGGTCTTGCTCGCAATGGCTGAAGGCGATGGGCTACTGGCCGCAGACATCGATCCCTCAGCCGCTGCGCTGCTTTTTGTCGGCAGCATTCAGGGTTTGGTCATGCAGTCGATGTTGGCTGGTGACAGTGGATCGATCGGCGCGCAGGCGCCGGCCATCCTGGCAATTTTTGAACGTGGTATCCGGAGGGCAGCATGAAACTGAGCAATCGTTTTCCCCGCCTCACGGTACGCCAGATTGGCTTGCTGGTGCTGGTCGTCATTCTGTTGGCGGCTTTTGCCTTTTCCCTGCTGCGCGCCGGGCCCTTGGCGCCGATCAAGGTGACGGTGACGACAGTTGGTGAGGGTGACGTGGCGCCCTCACTCTTCGGCATCGCCACCGTCGAAGCGCGTCGCGCTTATTTGATCGGGCCGATCACAGCCGGGCGGGTGTTGTCGGTTGCGGTCGACGTCGGCGATAGCGTAAAAACCGGACAAATTCTGGCTGAAATCGACGCGGTTGATTTCGATGCTCGTTTGCAAGCGGCAGTAGCCGCACTGGCGCGAGGTAAAAGCACGGCGAGTGCGGCGACGGCGCTGATTCGTGACGGCGAGGCAAAGGCCCGCTTGGCACGTGCTAATACGCAGCGTTACGTTGATCTTGGGCAAAAGCATTTTGTCAGCCCGAGCGCCGTTGAGGCGCGCAACCAGGAGCAGGCTTCCGCTGAAGCGGCGCTGGCGGCGGCGCAGGCCAACGCCAGCGCGGCGGCGGCGGAGATTGGGCGGTTGCAGGGCGAGTATGCCGCTTTGCAAGAGCAACGAGCCAACCTGCATTTACGCGCCCCGGCCGACGCGGTGGTTAGCGCCCGCGATGCCGAGCCGGGCTCAACGGTGGTCGCCGGTCAGGCAGTGTTGCGCTTGATTGAAGCCGATAGCCTGTGGCTGCGCCTGCGCCTTGATCAAAGCCGTTCGACTGGCTTGGCCGTAGGTTTGCCGGCGCAGATCGTGCTCCGCTCGAATGCCGCCAATGCCTTGCCGGGCAAGGTTGTCCGGCTGGAAAGGCTGAGTGACAGCATTACGGAAGAACGGGTGGCGCTGGTGGCGTTTGATCGAGTGCCGGCCGAGTTGAGTGTCGGCGATCTGGCCGAGATATCGCTGGCTCTGCCGGTTGCCAAGGCGGGTTTGCGCCTGCCCAATGCGGCGGTGGTGCATCAGGGTGAGCAACGGGGTGTCTGGCGTTTGCAGGCCGGGCATCTGCAGTTTATGCCGCTGCGCCTTGGGGCGACGAGTGCCGATGGTTGGGTGCAGGTGCTGGAGGGCATTGCGGCCGGCGAGCAGGTGGTGGTGTACCGCGAAAAGCCTTTGCATGCCGGCAGCCGCATCAGCGTCGTCGAGCAATTGGTCAGGAGCGGCAAATGATCAGTCTGGCCGGGCGTGATTTGCTGCATTCCTGGCCGCGTTTTGTATTGACCGGCTTTGGGCTCGGCTTGCTGATTGGCGTCACTTTGTCGATGGCCGGCATTTATCGCGGCATGGTCGATGACGCGCAGGCTTTGTTGGTCAATAGCGGTGCTGATCTGTGGGTGGTGCAGAAGGATACGCTTGGCCCCTACGCCGAAGCGTCCAGCCTGCACGATGATATTTATCGCAGCGTGCTCGGTTTGCCGGGAGTTGCCAAGGCAGCCAATGTGACCTATCTGACCATGCAGGTGCGGCATGACAAAGGTGACGTACGGGCAATGGTCGTCGGCTTTGAGGCGGGCCAGCCGGGCGAGCCGCCCTTCCTGATTGCCGGACGTTATCTGACGCGTGGTCATTACGAGGCGCTGGCCGACGCCAAGACAGGATTCAGGCTCGGCGAGCGCATCCAGATTCGGCGGCATGAATACACTGTGGTCGGGCTGACGCAGCGGATGGTTTCCTCGGGCGGTGATCCGATGGTTTTCATTCCAATGAAGGATGCGCAAGAAGCCCAGTTTCTCAAGGACAACGAGGCGATTCGTAATGATCGGGCGCGGACGGCGGCGAATCCGGCGCTCAATCGGCCGGGCATTCCCGGCTTGCTGGAGGCGGTACAGGCCAGCCAGAGTAGCAATCACAATGTCAATGCCGTGCTGGTGCAGGTGAGCGCCGGCATGACGGCGGAAGAGGTGGCGGCACCAATCCGGCGCTGGCGGCATCTGCAGGCTTACACGCAGGACGAGATGAAGGAAATTCTCGTCGCCAAGCTGATTGCCACCTCGGCCAAACAGATCGCCATGTTTCTGGTCATCCTCGCTATCGTCAGTGCGGCCATCGTGGCCTTCATCATCTACACCATGACTTTGGGCAAGCTGCGCGAAATTGCCGTCCTCAAGCTGATCGGCACGCGCAACCGGACGATCGCCGGGATGATTCTGCAACAGGCGCTCGGGCTCGGCCTCATTGGCTTCATCGTCGGCAAGACGGTGGCGACACTATGGGCGCCGATTTTCCCCAAATACGTTCTGCTCGAACCGGGTGATGCCGTACGCGGTTTTGTGATTGTCATGGTGATTTGCGCGCTGGCCAGTACGCTGGCCATTCGCGCCGCCTTGCGGGTTGATCCGGCAACGGCCATCGGAGGTTGAAATGAGTCCGGAAAATACGGGCAGTACAGCCGGCTTCGGCATTCGCATCGAAGGCCTGCGCAAGCGTTATGGCGCCGGTGATGCTGCGGTCGACGCGTTAAAAGACGTCAATATGATCGTCGCGCCGGGCGAAGTGGTGGGGCTGGTTGGCCCCTCCGGTTCGGGCAAAAGTACGCTGCTCAAATGCCTGGGGGCGGTGATCGAGCCGACCGCCGGACGCATGACGCTGGGCGAGGAAATCATTTATGACGACGGCTGGCGCATTCCTGATCTGCGCGCCCTGCGCCGCGACCGCATTGGCTTCGTCTTTCAGGCGCCCTATCTGATTCCCTTTCTCGATGTCACCGATAACGTTGCTTTGCTGCCGATGTTGGCCGGCCGGCCGAATCATCTGGCGCGGACACGGGCGCTCGAACTGTTGGCAGCGCTCGAAGTGACGCATCGCGCCAAGGCCTCGCCATCGCAACTCTCCGGTGGCGAACAGCAGCGGGTGGCGATTGCCCGCGCCTTGGCTAATCAGCCGCCGGTTATTCTGGCCGACGAGCCGACGGCACCGCTCGACAGCGAACGAGCGCTTGGCGTCATGCGCATCCTCAACCGCATGGCGCAGCAGTATCGGACGGCGGTGATCGTCGTCACCCATGATGAAAAAATTATGCCGACTTTTCGTCGCATTTATCATATTCGCGACGGTAAAACCTATGAAGAAGCCGGTGAAGGACGGGATATTTCCTAGTTGCCAGGGCCGCGACAGCTTGCCGGCTTGCGGCCGGCAGTCGCCAAGCGGCATGCGATAATCGCCGCCCCTCAATGCTGCCCCTTGCCCATGTCCTGCTTTTCCCTGATGGTTCAAGGCACCACGTCGGATGCCGGTAAAACGACGCTGGTTGCTGCGCTGTGCCGCATTCTTCAGCGCCGTGGCGTGCGTGTTGCGCCGTTTAAGCCGCAGAACATGGCGCTCAATTCGGCGGTGACCGTCGATGGGGGCGAGATTGGCCGGGCGCAGGCCTTGCAGGCGCTGGCTTGCGGGTTGGAGGCGCATACCGACTTCAACCCGGTGCTGTTGAAGCCGACCACCGACAAGAGGGCGCAGGTGATCATTCACGGCAAGGTGGCGATGGATTTGAACGCCCGCGATTATCACGACTACAAGCCGCGGGCGATGGCTGCCGTTTTAGCCTCCTGGGCGCGGTTGACCGCAGAATATGAGTGCGTGATTGTCGAAGGCGCCGGTTCGCCGGCCGAGATCAATTTGCGCGACCGCGACATTGCCAACATGGGTTTTGCCGAGGCGGTTGATTGTCCGGTGATCCTCATCGCTGACATTGATCGGGGCGGCGTTTTCGCCCATCTGGTCGGTACGCTCGACCTGCTTTCGCCCTCTGAGCAGAACCGCGTCAAGGGCTTCGTCATCAACCGCTTTCGCGGTGACATCAGCCTGCTTGAATCCGGTCTGACCTGGCTGGAAGAGCGTACCGGCAAGCCGGTTTTGGGGGTGCTGCCCTACCTGCACGGCCTGATGCTCGATGCCGAGGATGCGATTGCCACTGCTGTGACCACAGAAACAACGGCTGGCCCTAGGGTCGACGGCAAAAAAGAGGCAAAACTGAAAGTCATCGCCCCAGCCTACCCGCGTGTTTCGAACCACAATGACCTCGACCCGCTGCGCCTGCATCCGGAAGTCGATTTTCGCTGGATCGGGCCGGGCGAAACACCGCCGGCGGCCGACCTGATCGTGCTGCCCGGTTCCAAAGCCGTGCGCGCCGACCTCGACTGGCTGCGCAGTAAAGGTTGGGATAAGGCCATTCAGAAACACCTGCGCTACGGCGGTAAAGTGATCGGTCTGTGTGGCGGTTATCAAATGCTTGGCCGCGCCATCAATGACCCGCTCGGGCTGGAAGGCCAGCCCGGCAGCACGCCCGGACTGGGCGTGCTGGAGTGCCTGACGACGCTGGAAAGCGAAAAACAGCTACGCAACGTCAGCGGTCATTTGGCGCTACCCGGTAAGCCGGCAATGAACGGCTATGAAATCCATCTCGGTGTGACCCGTGGCGATGGGTTGGAACGGGCCGCGGTTGAGCTCGCCGATGGCCGCAGCGAGGGCGCCATTTCGGCGGATGGCCAGATTTTCGCCACTTACTGCCACGGCGTTTTTGATCATCCGGACGCGTTGACCGCGCTAATGGCCTGGGCCGGGTTGCAGGAAACTGCGCAAGTCGATTTCCCCGCCCGCCGCGAGGCTGATTTGAATCGGCTAGCTGACTCGGTCGAGGCGGCGCTCGACTGGGAAAAACTTAAAGCGTATCTGCCGGCGTGTTGAATTCGACATCGTCAAATACTTCGTTGACGGCGACTTTCAGGTCGATGCTGGCCAGGCTCAAGGTGTCACCCAAACGGTATTCGCGGAGTAGCCAGGCGTCGTCGTCGGTACGCTGATAAACTTCAAGCCGTGCTTCGTCGATGCTGATCAGCAGATATTCCTTGAGGCCGGGCAGTAGGCGATACATGGCAAATTTCCGGCCGCGGTCGTAAGCCTCGGTTGAGGGCGAAAGGATTTCGACAATCAAGGCGGCATCGCGCTTGACCAAAGGGTCAGACGGCGTTTCGCAGGTAACGAACAGATCAGGGTAAAACACGCTATCGGCGGCGCTGACTTCGAGTTTGATATCGGAGAGGTAAGTTTTGCAGGGCGAGCCCTTGAGGTGGGGGCGTACCAAGGCAGCAAGATTGAGTGCGATGACGTTGTGGCGGTCACGCACGCCGACCATGGCAAACACCTCGCCGCCGATGTATTCGTGGCGATCAGGCTGATCGTGTTCCCAGATCAGATAATCGGCGCGGCTAAAGTGCGGTTTTTCGGCAGGCAGGCCCATGATGTTTCTCCTGGAGTGATTCTGAATTCTATGCCTTTTTTCAGAATCAGCGGCGGGCGGCTAGGCGCTTGCTCCGGGCGCCTCAACTTCATGGTGAATACGCTGCATCGCCACCTGTTTCTGGATCTCGCGAAATTCTTTTTCCCGGCCGTGCAAGGCGTACTGGCTGCGGATGGTGCTGAATGCTTTTTTTGCTTCCGGCCCGGCCATCAGTTTTTCGCAGTGTGTATCGGCGAGCGGGTTGTCGCCGACGGAAAGTGCTGCCCGTAAGACATCAAGCCGGATGGTTGTACTGAGATCGGTCGATAACAAGGCGGGGCGCAGGCCGGCAAAGCGCGGCTTGCCCCTTTCCGGCGAGCAGATCGCCAGAAGCGCGACAAAACTTGCCTGCTCGGCGAGGTTGAAATTCTGCACTTCGACATCGCGCATGCTGACCAGCACACGTTCCGCCGAAATCTTGTCACTGGCATTGACGTGGCTGCGCGCCAGAGCCAGCCGGTCTTCGGCTGAAACGGCGCCGGGCATGGTGTCCCCCGCAATGACGTCAGCCATCACGCTACGGGCGGTTTCGCTGTCGCCATTCAGCATCGCAGCTTCGGCCAAAAGGCGCTTGCGCAGGTAGTTGCGCGGCGTTTTTTTGGCTACCTCGTCGAGCACTTTTTGCGCTTCGGCGTGCTCTCCTTGCGCCATGCAAATCGTCGCCTTGAGGTCGGCGGCGTCGAAAAAGTGCGGTGTGCCGGCGATGGCGCGGTCGACCTCTTGCCGCGCTTCGGTTAGCCGGTTTAGCTTGTGCAGCGCGCGGGCTACCCCGGCTCTGGCCCAGGGGAAGTCGTGGCTGTCGAGAATGCCGCGATAGGCCGTTTCCGCTGATTTGGCATTGCCGCTGATCAGCATCACTTCCGCCTGCTGGCGGAGAATTTCAAAGCGATAGGGTCGGCCTGCTTCGCTGTTGCGTTTTTTTTCGAGCAGGGCAATCGCCCGGGCGTATTCCTCTTTGCGCTTTTCCTGGTAATAGTCGGCAAAAAATGCTTTCTTGGCGACGATCCGCTCAAGGCGCAGCAACAGTTTGTCCGGCGAGAAAGGCTTGATGATGTAGTCGTCCGGCACCAACTCGACGGCTGAAACAACCTGCTCGTAGGATTGCTCGCCCGTCACCATCATGAAGATGGTTTCATCGGCGAGCAGCTTGAAGCGGCGTAATTCTTCAAGCAATTGCTGGCCGGAGCGACCTTCGCCCAGTATGTAGTCGCAGAGAATGATGTCGGGAACATTGTTGCGAATGCGGTAAATGGCATCCTGATAATTAGCCGCGAATTCGACGATAAATGCACCCAGCGTCTGGGCGACGGTGCGCAGCGCGTCGCGCGCTTGTGGCTGGTCATCGATGACGAGAAAACGTTTTTTGCTGTAATCCGTCATCAGGGCAACCGCAATTCGAAACAGGCGCCACCCAATGCGCTGCCGTTGCTCAGGTGCAGGCTGCCGTGGTGCTCCTGGCGGCTGTGCAAGGCGGCCAGTTTTTCGGCGACGATTAATCCGGTACCCATTGCTGGCGGCAGCGTACTGAAACCGGCGCCATCGTCCTCAACCCGCAGGACCAGTTCTTCATCCTGCACGAAGGCGCTCAGACGAATCGCGCAGCGGGCAAACCGGCCGGCATTCTGGATGGCGTTGTTTAGCATGTCGGTGACCAGATCGCGGTCCAGCGGCCAGTCGTCGAAGGTTTGGCAATCAATCGTCAAGCTGATGCCGGCATTGACCAGATGGTGTTTCTGGGCCAGCCCGACCTCTTCACAAAGATCACTGACGATGGCCGGGACAACGGCCAACTGCGCCCCGTGACGCATCAGTTGGTAGGCGGCAAGGGTGCGCGACAGCCGGTCGGCCGCCGCTTCGATGGCGTAGCGGATTTCAAAGAGATCAATCTGATGCTTGGCCTCACTGCCGGCAACCAGTGATTCAGCCGAAAAAAGCTGATTTTTGGTGTCGTGAATGCCGGAAGCGAGGATGTCGAGTAAGCGGTGCATGAGTATTTCCCGTGGTTTTCTGGGCCTGACGGTGACAGAATAATCCTACTTGAGGGTCAGTGGCAGCCCTGCGGCGACCAGCGTCACCCGCTCGCAGACGGAAGCAACCCGCTGGTTCAGCCTTCCCTGTTCGTCTGCGAATAGCCGCGACACCGGGTGCATCGGCACAATGCCCCAGCCGACTTCGTTGGAAACGAGAATGATCTGGCCGGGGAGTTGTGGCAGCAGTTCGATCAGCGCGCTTGTTTCGGCGTCGAACACGGGGCAATTGATCGCTTCGCCCGCCTCGGCCTGCGCCGCCGCTTTTCCGGCAAACAGCAGGTTGGAGAGCCACAGGGTCAGGCAATCGACCAGAATGCAGGTCTCCGGCGCGGCTAGTTCCCTCAGCTTGGCGGCGAGATGGATGGTTTCCTCGACGCAGCCCCAGGCGGCTGGTCGGCGTTCCTGGTGGTGGGCAATCCGCCGGTTCATTTCACCGTCACGCGCTTCCGCCGTGGCGAGATAAATTACTCGCAAAGCGGATTCGGCAGCGCGTTTTTCTGCCAGCAAACTCTTGCCCGAACGGGCACCACCAAGGATCAGTTCTTTCATGGCCCGAACTTTAGGTGATTGCGCCCCCTGCCGGCAAGCCGGATAATCCGCCCCGATTCGATAATACGGAACACGGTGTAAATCCTTGGCGGGCCCGCCGCTGTAATCGGGGACGGACGTTGCAAGGGGTGCAAACCCCGACCACTGGTGCAAACCGGGAAGGTGCAAGGTGCCGGCTGATCCGAAAGCCAGAAGACGTGTTGAATTGTTGCAGTTGGAAGCCACTGGACAGGGTTTCGCGGCGGCGTTTTTGCGAACGCCGCGGCGAAGCCCTTTTGCTTTTTTGAACAGAAAGAATCGGATGCATTCAAATCTTAGTACCTTGAGTTTCAACATCGTCGCCCCGGATCAAGCGCTGGCGGCGGCCCTGCAGCAGAAAATCGACCAGAAGACCAAGCCGCTCGGCGCCCTCGGTCAACTGGAAATTATCGCCAAAAAGATCGGCTTGATTCAGCAGCGTCTTGACCCGGAATTTGGTCAGCCGCATCTGCTCGTCTTTGCCGGTGACCACGGCGCGGCCAAGGCTGGGGTGTCGGCTTATCCGCAGGATGTCACCTGGCAGATGGTCGAGAACTTCTTGGCTGGCGGCGCCGCGATTAACGTTTTCGCCCGGCAAAATGACCTGCATTTGGCGATCATCGACGCCGGCGTCGCTCACGATTTCGGTAAACGCCCCGGCTTGATTAACGCCAAGGTGGCGTCGGGAACGGCCAATTACATCGAAGAACCGGCGATGACCGCCGAGCAATGCGCCGCCGCCATTGCTCGCGGCGCCGAACTGTCGCGTAATTTGTTCGCTAATGGCTGCAACGTCGTCGGCTTTGGCGAAATGGGCATCGGTAACACGGCAGCCGCCTCGCTGATTACCCATTGCCTGACCGGCACCGCGCTGGCTGACTGCGTTGGCCGCGGCACCGGGCTGGACGATGCCGGCCTGGCTCGCAAGCAGGCGCTGCTTGAAAAGGCTTTGACCCGCTACCGCGCCACCGGCGGCAGCAACCAACCGCTGCAAGTGCTCGCCGAATTTGGCGGCTTCGAGATCGCCATGATGGTCGGCGCCATGTTGGGTGCGGCCGAGGCCAAAATGACGCTGCTGATCGACGGCTTTATTGTCGGTTCTGCCGCGTTGACCGCAGCACGCCTCTTCCCGGCGCTAACTGAATACTGCATCTTCTGCCATCGCTCGGCCGAAGCCGGCCACCGGGCCCAACTGGCAGCGCTTGAGGCCGAACCCTTGCTTGATCTCGGCCTGCGCCTGGGCGAAGGCACCGGCGCGGCACTAGCCTATCCGCTGGTCGAAGCAGCGGCGAGCTTCCTCAAGGAAATGGCCAGCTTCGAGTCGGCTGGGGTGTCAGAAAAAGCCGCCGACCAAACATGATCCGTCGCGAGCTGGAATATTTCTTCGGTGCGGTCAGATTCTTCACCCGTTTGCCGGTGCCGGCCTGGGTCGGCCATTCGAGTGAAGCACTGAACCGCTCGGCGCGCTACTTCCCGGCGGTCGGTCTGCTCATTGGCGGCATCGGCGCGTTGGTCTATCTCGCGGCGGCGCTGCTCTGGCCGCAGCCCGTCGCCGTGCTGCTCTCAATGGCCGCCACCATCTACGCTACCGGCGCCTTCCACGAGGACGGCTTGTCCGACATGGTCGATGGTTTGGGCGGCGGCTGGGAAAAGCTGCGCATCCTGGAAATCATGAAGGATTCGCGGGTCGGCAGCTACGGCGTCGTTGCCATGGTGTTGGCGCTGCTCGGCAAGTTCACGCTGCTCAGCGCACTCGACGCCGCGCTGCTGCCCATCGCGCTGATCGCCGCCCACGCCGTATCGCGTTTTTGCGCCACGGTATTGCTGGCGACGATGGAGTATGTGCGCGAAGACGCCTTATCGAAAAGCAAACCGCTGGCAACGCGCCTCGCACCCGGCGCGCTGTTGGTCGCCTCGTTGTTTGCACTGTGCGGTCTGGTCGGGCTGCCACTGCACAACGCCCTCGTCGCCTGCCTGCTCGCTGCCCTGGTGACATTCTGGCTGGCCCGCAAATTCCGGCGCTGGCTCGGGGGCTATACCGGCGATTGTCTGGGCGCGGTGCAGCAGGTCAGCGAAATTGCCTTTTATCTCGGGCTGGCGGCCAACCTATGATCCTGCGGTCAACCGGAAAAATCGGCAAAAAAGACGATGGAAAAACCCTACGCTCCCTCGACTGACAAGAACCGTGAGCCCATTCTTGCCGTGCTACGCGAAGTCTTCGCCGACCGCCAGCATGTGCTCGAAATTGGTAGCGGCACCGGCCAGCACGCCATCCATTTTTGCCGGCATCTGCCGCACCTTATCTGGCAACCCAGCGACCGCCCAGATTTTCTGCCCGGTATCCACGCCTGGCTTGAAGAAGCCGAACTGCCCAATATTCTGCCGCCGCTCGAATTTGACCTGCTCGGCCGATGGCCGGTCGGTCGTTACGATGCGGTATTCAGCGCCAACACCCTGCACATCATGCCGTGGGCGGCGGTCGAAGCATTATTCGCCGGTCTACCCGGCGTGCTCGCCGAAGGTGCCAAACTGGTTATCTACGGCCCGTTCAACTACGGTGGAAAATTCACCAGCGCAAGCAACGCGGCCTTCGACTATTCCCTGAAGCAAACCACCGCGTATCAAGGGATTCGCGATTTTGAAAAAGTACACGAACTCGCCGTGAGAGAAGGACTGGCCTTGCTTGAAGACCGGGCAATGCCGTCGAATAATCGGTGTCTGGTTTGGCGGTGGGCGGTTAGTGGGCTGAGTGACTGAAGTCGACCCATTGCTGTCATTCACCGCTGCAGTGACTCAACGTCAGGTTTCAGAGTTCAGCAGCCGTTCCAGCCGCCTGACGAATGGCAAAAATTCGGCCACAGCGGACCGTGAGCCTGTAGCCAAATTCAGGCGGCAATGCGACGGATACCTGCCGTCCAGGCGCTTGTGGCGGTCAATGACCGCTTGGCACTTCAGGCTACAGCCGGATCCGACCCGTTGCTATCATTAGCCACCTCGGAGGTTGAACGGCAGGTATCAGATTGGAGCTGTCACTTATCACCCGGGTTTACGGATAGGCCGTCGGCCAAAACTTTCATTCATCGAACTTGGCATAGTGGCCAGCAATACCCGGGTAAGCAGACAGTCGGGAGCCAGCTATTGCCTCGGTCAGCCAATTCTCAAACCGAGTGGCTCCCCAGCCAGCGCTCGGTTGTCTGCTCACTCAATGACCAACTGGATTCTCTGAGTTACTACATTCAGGGCAAATAGCACCGATCTCAACTTCAGGACTAACCAATCTGTGTCCAGCCGAGACCAAGCCAGCCAATAGCGATTTCATCAAATCATGATCGTGAAAATCGCTAACTTTCCCACAGCGCGGGCAAACTAGAAACAGATTGGGCAAACAGTGGGATTCGTGTCGACAAACCACGAACTGATTGATGCGTTCAATTTTGTGAACCAAGCCCTGCTCAATTAGAAAATCTAGCGCCCGATATACGGTCGGCGGAGTTGCGTTGCTACGCAACTCCTTAATTTTTGCCAGTAGATCGTAAGCCTTTAGGCCGTTCTCTGATTCGTAGAGCAAGCCAAGAACATCGCGGCGAATCGGCGTCAATTGGGCGCCACTGGCCTTGCAGCGCTCACTGGCGCGATCGAGAAATGCGGCGCTGCTCTCTGGGGTAACTGTGCATAAGCTTGTCATTTGGACAATTTTAGGGGCGAGTGCTTGGAATACACAAGTGCAATGATATAACATTGCGTCGTTGTCAATCCACACACGCCATGTTCAAACATCTCGAATTTTCTCCTGAAGGCACTCAAATTTTGCTCAATGCGGCATTGGAAAGCATGCCATTTGACGCTTACGGCCTGGTGGCTGTGGTTGCGCAGCAATTCGACAGTGGCGAGGTGCTGATGGTGGCATGGATGAATCGCACCGCCTTGAAAGAAACACTGGCGACTGGTCGGGCCTGTTATTGGTCACGCTCTCGTCAGGCGCTCTGGCGCAAGGGCGAGACCTCGGGCTGCACGCAAGTCGTCAAGGAAGTACGGGTGGATTGTGATGGTGACGCGTTGCTGCTCCTGGTCGATCAGGCTGGAGCCGCCTGCCATACAGGTCGTCGCTCCTGTTTTTACCACCAGCTCGACAACGAGCGGCTCCTCGTCCTGAGCGATCCGCCACACCCCACTGAGAAACCCCGATGACATCAATTGTTCCTGATACACGTTTGCCGGTCACTGTCCTCTCCGGCTTTCTTGGCGCCGGCAAGACCACCTTGCTGAATTACATCCTCAACAACCGCGATGGCTTGCGGGTGGCGGTCATTGTCAATGACATGTCCGAGGTCAATATCGATGCCCGACTGATTGCTGAGGGCGGCGCCGAACTGTCTCGCAGTGAAGAAAAAATGGTCGAAATGAGCAACGGTTGCATCTGCTGCACGCTGCGCGAAGACCTGTTGATTGAAATTGCCCGGCTGGCGAAAGAGAAGCGCTTTGAATACCTGCTAATCGAATCGACCGGCATTTCCGAGCCGCTGCCAGTGGCGGAAACCTTTACTTTCCGCGACGAAGACGACACCAGCTTGTCGGACATTGCACGCTTGGACACCATGGTGACGGTGGTCGATGCCTTCAATTTTTTACGCGACTACAGTTCGCACGACTATATCGCTGACCGGGGTGAAAGTCTGGGTGAAGAAGACCAGCGTACCGTCGTCAATCTGCTGGTCGAGCAGGTCGAGTTTTGCGACGTGATTGTGCTCAACAAGACCGATCTACTGCCGCCGGAAGACCTCGCCCGGCTCGAAGCCATCTTGCATACCCTCAATCCGCGTGCCGATATCGTTCAGGCGAGCTTCGGGCAGGTACCGCTCGCCCGCCTGCTCAATACCGGGCGCTTCGATTTTGACCAGGCGGCCGAGGCGCCGGGCTGGCTGCAGGAACTTCGTGGTGAGCACATCCCGGAAAGTGAGGAGTACGGCATCAGTAGTTTCGTCTATCACGCCCGCCGACCTTTTCATCCGGCCCGCTTCGATCGATGGATCAATCAGGAATGGCCAGGTGTGGTGCGGTCAAAAGGCTATTTTTGGCTGGCTTCACGCCCGGGATTGGTCGGCAGTTGGTCGCAAGCCGGCCCGGTCATTCGCCATGAACTGGGCGGCCTGTGGTGGGTAGCGGTACCGAAGGCTGAATGGCCGCAGGACGAAGATAATCTCCGCATCATCCGCGAGCGTTGGGTCGAACCCTATGGCGATGCGCAGCAAGAACTGGTGCTGATCGGAATGGAAATGGACGAGGCCACGCTGCGTCGGGGTTTTGATGCCTGTTTGCTCAGCGACGCCGAATTATCGGCTGGGCCACAAGCCTGGGCGATTTATGACGATCCGTTTCCGCCTTGGATGGTCGATGAAGATGACGAGGCATAGCCCGTGACCTCCTCTCCGAAATTCAAAAGCTCGCAGACTGAGGCAGAAATTCTCGCCGCGCCGCCCGATGCGTACATGTCGGCGGATCAACTCGCCTTTTTTCGTCAGCGTCTTCTTGCTGGTGAGCAGGAACTCATTTCCGCCGCCCGCGAAACCAAAAACCATCTGCAGGACAACGAGGCGGCGCCGGACTGGACGGACCAGGCGAGCATGGATGAAGAACGAACCATTGAACTCCGCGTTCGCGATCGCGAGCGAAAACTGTTGAAGAAGATTGGCGAAGCGATTGAGCGTATTGATGTTGGTAGTTACGGCTGGTGTGAGGAAAGTGGCGAGCCCATAGGCCTGGCTCGTCTGCTCGCCCGCCCGTGCACAACCCTGTGTTTTGAAGCCCAGGAACGTCGCGAACAACGCAAACGCCAGTTCCGGGGAGGAAAGGCATGAATACTTCAGACATCGACCGCCGCATTCCGGTCACGCTGCTCACTGGCTTTCTCGGTGCCGGCAAGACGACGCTGCTCAACCATCTGCTCAGCCAGCCGGAAATGGCAAATGCGGCCGTACTGATCAACGAGTTTGGTAGTGTCGCGGTCGACCACCATCTGGTCACCAAGATCGACGAAGACCTAATCATGCTCGACTCTGGCTGCATCTGTTGCACCGTACGCGGCGACCTGACGCGCAGCCTGACCGATCTCTTCATGAAAAGCCTGCATCGGAAGATCGTGCCGATCAACCGCGTGGTCATCGAAACCACCGGCTTGGCAGACCCGGCACCGGTGATCTTCACGCTGATGGAAGACTTCTTCGTCGCCGAACGTTTCCGTATTGACGGCGTCGTCACTGTCGTTGATGCAACACATGCCACCGGCCAACTGGCGCAGCATGCCGAGGCGGTCAAGCAAGTGGCGATGGCCGACCGGCTGCTGCTCAGCAAATGTGATCTGGTCACCGGGCCGGAAACGATCGAACTCAGTCAGACCTTGCGCCGCATCAACCCGGCTGCGTCGCAGATTTATGTGCGGCGGGGCGAAGTTTCGCTGGCCTCGATTACCGGCTGTGGCCTCTACGATCCGGGCAGCAAGACGCCGGACGTCGCCGGCTGGCTGGCCGAGGAAAAAGTGCGGGAGGAGCGGCTCAAGGCGCATGGTCATCATCACCATCATCACGATGTGAATCGGCACGATGCCGAAGTTTACAGCTTTGCCCTGACCTTCGACCAGCCTTTGCAATGGGTCTGTTTCGTCGACGCGGTCAGCCTGCTGCTGCAGGGGATGGGCGACCGCATCCTGCGCATCAAGGGCCTGCTCAACGTGATCGGTGACGAAAAGCCGCGCGTCGTCCAGTGCGTCCAGCACACCAACTACCCTTACACCCGGCTCGACGACTGGCCAGTCGAAGCCCCTTATAACGACAAAAAAAGCCGTCTCATCTTCATCGTGCGCGGCATCGACCAACTCCTGATCGAAAAGGCCTTCGCCATGTTCTGCGGCGTGCTCGATGGCGAGCGCCGGGAAGCCTTGGTTGCCGAAGGAAGGATGAATTGAGCATCCGCCTCTACAACACCCTGAGCCGGAAGAAGGAAGTCTTTGTGCCGGCCGACCCGCAACGGGTGACGATGTATGTCTGCGGCCCCACTGTCTACAACTACGTGCATATCGGCAACGCCCGCCCAGTCGTCGTTTTCGACGTTCTTTACCGCTTGCTGTCGCGGCATTTTCCGCAGGTAGTCTACGCCCGCAACATCACCGATGTGGATGACAAGATCAACGCCGCAGCGGCCGCCAATGGCGAGCCCATCCGCGTATTGGCTGAACGTTACGCCATGGCCTACCGCGAAGACATGGCGCTGTTGAATGCGCTGCCGCCGGTCATTGAGCCTTACGCTACCGACCACATCCCGCAGATGATCGGGTTGATCGAGCGATTGATCGAACGCGGCCATGCCTACGCCGCCGAGGGTCACGTCCTTTTTCATGTGCCATCGCTGCCGGACTACGGCAAGCTCTCCGGCCGCCAGCGCGAAGACATGATCGCTGGCGCGCGGGTCGAGGTTGCCCCCTACAAGCGCGACCCGGCCGATTTTGTCCTCTGGAAGCCGTCCACCGCAGCACAGCCGGGCTGGGACAGCCCTTGGGGCTTAGGCCGGCCCGGCTGGCACATCGAATGCACGGCGATGATCAACACCCATCTTGGCCCATCGATTGACATTCACGGTGGCGGCCAGGACCTGATCTTCCCGCACCATGAAAACGAAATTGCCCAAGGCGAAGGAGCCAACGGTGGGCAGTATTGCCGCTACTGGTTACACAACGGCTATGTCACGGTCGACGGCGAAAAGATGTCAAAATCGCTGGGCAACTTCCGCACCGTGCGCGATCTACTCCAGCACTACCCCGGCGAAGTCATCCGCTACGCGCTACTCGCCGGGCATTACCGCAAACCGCTCGATTTCTCGCTGAATGCCCTCGACCAGGCACGGGCGGCACTTGATCGGCTCTATGGCAGCCTGCTGCCCTATGCCGACTGGCCGCGCCCCGACTGTGCACCGCACATTGAAACGGTTGCCGCTGCCTTGGCCGATGACCTTAATACACCGCTGGCCCTGGCCTGCCTGCACGAAACGGCGTCCGCCCTGCGCAAGAGCGTTGACGCCGACCAGCAGGCGCGTCTGCTGGAAGCGCTACGCGATGGCGCCGAACTGCTTGGCTTGCTGACGCAAAACTCGATTAACTGGCGCCAGAACAGCCCAAGCCCGGCATCCAGCGCTAATGTCGAGCAGATTGAGCAACTCCTGGCGGCTCGCCGCGAAGCCCGTACCAGCCGCAACTTCGCCCGTTCCGATGCCCTGCGTGATGAATTGCTGGCGCTCGGTGTCGGCATCGAAGACACGGCAGCCGGCACGACTTGGTATCGCCACTGAACACGTATTTCGAGACTGCACCCCATGCCCACTATTACCTTGCCTGACGTCAGCCAACGCCACTACCCGCAACCACTCAGCGTCTCGGAACTGGCCGTCGACATTGGCCCCGGCCTGGCCAAAGCCGCGCTGGCCGGCCGTGTCGACGGCCAACTGGTCGATACGGCGTTCATCCTCGACCGGGATGCCGCCCTCAGCCTGATTACCGCCCGCGACCCGGAGGGGCTGGACATCCTGCGCCACTCCTGTGCCCATTTGCTGGCCATGGTGGTCAAGCAACTTTACCCGAGCGCCCAAGTCACCATCGGCCCGGTCATCGAAGATGGCTTCTTCTACGACTTCGCCTACGAGCGTCCCTTTACGCCCGACGACCTGGCGCAGATTGAAACCCGCATGCAGGAACTCGCCGCCGCCGACCTGCCGATGAGACGGCGCGAACTGCCGCGTGAGGATGCCATCGCGCATTTTGAGCAGTTGGGCGAGTCCTACAAGGCCGAGCTGATCCGCGCCATACCCGAGGGTGAAACTGTGTCGCTCTACGCCCAAGGCGATTTCGAAGATCTCTGTCGCGGCCCGCATGTACCGAGTACGGGCAAACTCCAAGCCTTCAAACTGACCAAGGTGGCCGGTGCCTATTGGCGGGGCGATGCCAAAAACGCTATGTTGCAACGCATCTACGGCACCTGCTGGGCCGATGCCAAGGCGCTCAAGGCCTATCTGACCCGCCTCGAAGAAGCCGGCAAGCGCGACCACCGCAAGCTCGGCAGCCAGCTCGACCTGTTCCATTTTGACGACTGCGCGCCCGGTTCAGTGTTCTGGCACCCCAAGGGCTGGACGCTCTTCCAGCAACTGATTGGCTACATGCGCGCCCAACAGGATGCCGCTGATTACGTCGAGGTGAACTCCCCGGACGTGATGGATCGCAGCCTGTGGGAAACCTCCGGCCACTGGTTCAACTACCGCGATGCGATGTTCACCACGACCACCGAGGACGAACGCATCTTCGCGCTGAAGCCGATGAACTGCCCCGGCGCGGTGTCGCTGTTCGCCCAGGGGATCAAGAGCTATCGCGACCTGCCGCTGCGCATGGCGGAGTTCGGCAAGGTGCATCGCTACGAACCCTCGGGCGCGCTGCACGGCCTGTTGCGCGTCCGTCACTTCACGCAGGACGATGCTCATATCTTCTGCACGCCGGGGCAGATGCAGGACGAATGCGCCAGCACCATCGCGTTGGTCTTCGCCATTTATCGCGATTTCGGCTTTGACGACGTGGCGGTCAAATTATCCACCCGCCCGGCCAAGCGCATCGGCAGTGACGAAACCTGGGATCAGCTCGAAAGCGCACTGTCCGGCGCGCTCGACCGGATGGGCGTCGCCTACCGCGTCAACCCCGGCGAAGGCGCTTTCTACGGCCCGAAGCTCGAATTCGTGCTGCGCGATGCCATCGGCCGCGACTGGCAATGCGGCACGCTGCAGGTGGACCTCAACCTGCCCGAACGTTTCGCCATCAACTACATCAACGAACAGGGCGAACGGGAACGCCCGGTCATGCTGCATCGCGCTCTGTTCGGTTCGCTGGAACGCTTCACCGGCATCCTGATTGAGCATTACAGCGGCCTGTTCCCGCTCTGGCTGGCGCCGCTGCAGGCCATTGTGCTCAATATCAGCGAAGGCCAGGCCGACTACGCGGCCCATGTCGCTCGGCGCCTGAAACAGGCCAGACTTCGCGTCGGCTGCGATCTGGGTAACGAAAAAATTGGCTACAAGATTCGCCAACATACGCTGCAGAAAGTGCCTTATCTGCTCGTTGTCGGCGAACAGGAAAAGGCCGAGGGCCGCGTCACCCTGCGTTCGCAGGCCGGCGACAATCTGGGCAGCCTGGGCTTGGAAGCACTTGTAACCCGGCTGCGTGTTGAAGCGCGAATGCCCGGGCAACAGGCCGATCCGGCATGCTGATCCGCAAGCTGTTCAAGTTCGAAAACGCCCATATCGTGCGCGGTTGCAGCACGCGGCGCTGCTCGCACTCGATCCACGGTCACTCCTACAAGGTCGAGTTGCTGCTCGAAGCGCAGGCGCTGGATCACGGCCAGATGGTGTACGACTTCGGCCTGCTCAAGCAGGGGCCGCGCACGCTGATTGATGCCTTCGACCATGCCGTGGCGCTGTGGTCGGGCGATGACCCCGACTACATCGCCGCCGCCCAACGCTTTTCTGAACGCTGGATACTGATTCCTGTCTCGCCCAGCGCCGAGCAGTTTTCCCGCCTGTTCTTTGTGCTGATCGACCGCCTGCTGCAACTCACTCCAATGCGCAACGGCGAAGCCGGGGTGCGCCTGCACTCGGTCATCGTCCATGAAACCGAAACCGGCTACGCCCAGTGCTTTCGCGAGGATGCCGACAACCCGCGCATGGGCCTGATCGCGCTGGAAGATATCCAATTCTCCGATGCCATCCGCAAGGACTGGCCCGATTTCGAGCTCGTCGACCGCCTCAAGCGCGGCGAGCCGATCAACAACCCGGTCACCCTCTGAAAACATGATCCGCAAAAATCCGCGCGGCGACCTGCCGCAAATCCACGAATCCGCCTACGTCGACCAGACCGCCATCATCTGCGGCAAGGTCATCATCGAGGAAAACGTCTTCGTCGGCCCCTACGCCGTGATCCGCGCCGACGAGGTGAATGCCGACGGCGACCTGGAGCCGATCCACATCCGCGCCCATTCCAACATCCAGGACGGCGTCGTCATCCACTCCAAGTCCGGGGCGCGGGTCGATATCGGCGAGCATACTTCGATCGCTCACCGCTCCATCGTCCACGGCCCCTGTGTGATCGGCAACAACGTCTTCATCGGCTTCAACAGCGTCGTCTTCAATTGCCGTATCGGCGAAGGCTGCGTCGTCCGCCACAACGCCGTGGTCGATGGCACCGACCTGCCACCGGGCTTCTACGTGTCCTCGACCCTGCGCATCGGCCCGAAAACAGACCTCTCCACCATTCCCCGTGTCAGCACGGAAGCCACGGAATTTTCCGAGGACGTGGTGCGTACCAATCACGAGCTGGTGCAGGGCTACAAGAAACTGCAGAACGAGTTCTGAAGATGCACACACTGCTCATCCGCAACGCCCGCCTAGTCAATGAAGGCCAACTCTTTGACGCCGACCTGCTGGTCCGTGACGGCCGCATCGACAAGATTGCCACCAGCATCGATGCCACGGCCGACGAGGAAATCGACGCCGCCGGGCAGTGGCTATTGCCCGGCATGATCGACGACCAAGTACATTTCCGCGAGCCGGGGTTGACGCACAAGGGCTGCATCGCGACCGAATCGGCGGCGGCGGCCGCCGGTGGCATCACCAGTTTCATGGACATGCCCAATACCAGCCCCCCGACCCTGTCGATGCCGGCGCTGGCCGACAAGAAGCTGATTGCCGCCCGCGATTCGCTGGCCAACTACGCCTTCCATTTCGGCGTCTCCAACGACAACCTCGATGCCGTCGCCGCGCTTGATCCACGGGAAGTGGCCGGCATCAAGGTCTTCATGGGCGCCTCCACCGGCAACATGCTGGTGGACGATCCAGCGGTGCTGGAGCGCCTGTTCGCCTGTGCGCCGACGATTCTGATCGCCCATTGCGAGGACACCCCGTCGATTACGGTCAACGAGGAAAAATGGCGAAAATCGCATGGGGACGATGTGCCGATGTGGGCGCATCCACTGATCCGCGATGCCGAAGCCTGCTACAAATCTTCGTCGCTGGCCGTGGCGCTGGCCAAAAAGCTCGGCACGCGACTGCACGTGCTGCACATTTCAACGGCCCGCGAACTTTATCTATTCGAAGACAAGCCGCTGGCTGACAAGCGCATCACCGCCGAAGTCTGTATCCATCACCTGCTGTTTGATGACCGCGATTACGCCAGGCTGGGCAGCCATCTCAAATGCAATCCGGCCGTGAAAACCCAGACCGACCGTGACGCCTTGCGCGCCGCGCTGAACAGCAATCGGCTTGACGTGATCGGTACTGACCACGCACCGCATACGCGGAAAGAGAAGGCCGGCAGCTATTTTCAGGCGCCTTCCGGCTTGCCGCTGGTCCAGCACGCGCTGTCCGGCCTGATGGGGCTGGTGCACGATGGCATCATCGACCTGCCGACGCTGGTCAACAAAACTAGCCATCGCGTCGCCGATCTCTTTGGCATCGTCGAACGCGGCTACCTGCGCGAGGGGTACTGGGCCGACTTAGTGCTGATCGGCGAGCGCGCTTTCGATGCGCCGGACGATCCCATTCTCAGCCGCTGTGGCTGGTCACCTTTCGCCGGCCGGCGCTTTCGCAGCCAGGTGGCGACCACCGTCGTTTCCGGCCAGGTCGCCTGGCATGACGGGCAACTTCGAACGAACTGCCGGGGCCATGCACTGATATTCAAACGCTGACTGCTGCGGTGCACTGCCTATTTTTAGCCAATTTCGAGAGATGACCATGAATGCGCCCCTTCCCTCTTCGATCACAAGTTGTGCCAGCATTGGCAATGATGCGCTCGGCCTGACCCGCATCTTCGACCCGCAAATCCAGCTCGCCCAGTGGCGGCGGCCCGTCGATACAGTCATTACCGACTGGCTCGAAACGCACGCGGACGATCTGGGCAGCGGCTTTCGCCAAACACTGTCACCGGGCCGGACGCCCGATCTCGGCCGCTTGCCGGCCGGTACCGGACGTGATGCGCTGGCGGTCGACCTGACGCTTCTGGCCGAAATGCTTGGCGAACTGCTCGATGCACCAACCATCGGCCTGCGTCTGGAAGTCGTCCGCCAAGCCATGTGCCCGCGCCTGCATGTGGACCGCGTCGGCATTCGCCTGCTGTGCACCTATCGTGGGCCGGGCACGGACTGGGTCGAGGATGCTTCTGTCGACCGCAGCTTTCTCGGCGCCGCCTCTGGCGGCTTGCCGGACGACTGCTCCGGCCTGCTTCTGCCGGGTTATCGGTTCGAAAGCATCCCGCCCTTTGCCGTCGCCCTGCTCAAGGGGAATTTGTGGCAGGGCAATGGTGGGCGGGGGATCGTCCATCGTTCGCCAGCCATTCCGGACAACCAACTTCCGCGCGTATTAGTGGCGCTAGACGCCGGCTGGTCAGACTAAAAGGAGTTTTTCATGCGTTTCCTGCTGCTCTCTGTTGCCTTTGTTGCCGCAACTCAAGTTATGGCTGCACCCGCCCACGTACACGGCGAAGCCAGGCTGGAAATCGTCGTCGATGGCAACACCTTGTCCATCCATCTCGAAACCCCACTCGACGGCTTGCTCGGCTTCGAGCGGGCGCCGCGCAGCCCGGCAGAAAAGCAGGCGGTGCAGGCTATGAAGGTGACGCTGGCGCAGCCCGAGCGCCTCTTTCTGCTCACCGCCGAGGCCGGTTGCAAAGCCGAAACGCCCCAACTCGAATCGCCCATCTTTGGCGGTAAGGCCGGTGATGGCCACCTCGATCTCGATGCCGATTATCGTTGGCAGTGTGCCAAGCCAGCAGCGCTGCGCGCCATGTCCACCCGCCTGTTTGCCGAGTTTCCGAAAATGAAGCGGATCAAGGTCGAGTTCGCCGGTCCGGGCGGGCAAAAATCCGGCCACCTGACGCCGCAGCAGCCGCGATTTGCCTGGTGATGGATACGCCCGCACTGCTCGTTCGTGACCTCCAATTCCGCTGGCCGGGCAGCGACAGCTTTTGCCTGAATCTGCCAAATCTTGCGGTCGACCGGAAAAAAAGCCTGTTTTTGCATGGCCCGAGCGGCAGCGGCAAGAGCACGCTGCTCAACCTGATCGGCGGCGTATTGGCGCCGCAGACTGGCCACGTCGACCTGCTCGGCCAGCCGTTTTCCGGGTGGACCGCCGGGCGGCGCGATGCCTTTCGCGCCGAGCACATTGGCTTTATCTTCCAGCAGTTCAACCTGATTCCCTACCTGTCGGTGCTCGACAACGTGCTGTTGCCCTGCCGCTTTTCGACACGGCGAGCCGAAAGGGCCGGCGACCCCGCCGCCAGCGCACGTTCCTTGCTGGCCCGCCTCGATATTGCCCCCGAACTACATAACCGGGCGGCCTACGCCTTGTCGGTCGGGCAACAGCAGCGAGTTGCCGCCGCGCGGGCATTGATTGGTCGACCGGAAGTTCTCATCGCCGACGAGCCGACCTCGGCCCTTGATGCAGCCCGCCAGACTGCCTTCGTCGATCTGCTGCTGAGCGAAGCGCACGCCAATGACGCCGCCGTTGTTTTCGTCAGCCACGATCTGCGTTTGGCGACGCATTTTGATACCTGTCTGGCCTTGGTCGCATGAATGCCTGGAAATTCCTGCTTCCTTTGGCCTGGGCCAGCGCCTGGAACCGGCGTGCGACGCTCGGCCTGACCCTGATCGCCATCGTCCTCGCCAGTTGCCTACTGCTCGCCGTCGAACGCCTTCGCCACGACGCCCGCGAGAGCTTCGCCCAATCGGTGTCCGGCACCGACCTCATCGTGGGCGCCCGTGGTAGCCCGCTACAACTGGTGCTTTACGCGGTCTTCCGGCTGGGCGAGGCGAGCAACAACATCGGCTGGGACAGCTACCGCCAAATCGCTGCCCATCCGGCGGTAGCGTGGACCATCCCGCTCTCGCTCGGCGATTCGCACCGCGGCTACCCCGTGCTCGGCACCAACAATGACTATTTCACTCACTTCCGTTATGGCCTGAAAACACCGCTTACCTTTGCCCAAGGGCGAGCCTTCTCCGACGGTCGTGAGGGCGTCTTCGAAGCCGTGCTTGGTGCCGAGATGGCGCAACAGCTCGGCTATCGGCTCGGGCAATCCATTGTACTCAGCCACGGCAGCGGCCCCTTGCCCGGACTGGAGCACGCCGACAAGCCATTCAGCGTAGTCGGCATCTTGACGCCCACCGGCACGCCAGTCGACCGCACTGTGCATGTCGGCCTCGCTGCCATCGAAGCCATTCACCTCGACTGGCAGGGTGGCATGCCGCTACCCGGCGTGGACATCCCGCCCGGCATGGTCGGCAAGTTTGACCTGACGCCGCGCGAAATCACCGCCTTCCTGATTGGCCTGCACCAACGCACCGCCGTCTTCGGCGTGCAGCGCAAGATTGCCGGTTTCAAGGACGAGCCCTTGCAGGCGGTGCTGCCCGGCGTCGCCCTCGATCAGTTGTGGCAAAGCCTGGCTTTCGGCGAAAGGCTACTTCGCGGCTTGTCCTGGCTAATCCTGCTTCTTGGCTTGTCCGGCCTGCTAGCGGTGATGCTGGCCGGGCTGGGCGAACGGCGGCGCGAACTGGCTATCTTGCGCGCCCTCGGTGCCGGCCTGTCGCACATCGTCGTTCTGCTACTGCTTGAAAGCCTGATCCTCGGTGTCATCGGCGCCCTCGGTGGCCTCATCCTGCTGACCGGCGCCAGCCTGGCCGCCGGCCCGTGGCTAGCCCAAACCTGGGGCATCGTGCTGCATTCGCTGGCCCCCAGTCCCGCCGAGTGGATGTTGGTCTCCGCCATCGTCGCCACCTGCTTGCTCGCCGGCCTGCTGCCGGCTTGGCGAGCCAGCCGTCTGGCTCTGGCCGACGGCCTGACGCCACGTATTTAAAAGGAAGATGATGCGCCTCGTTTCCAAGATCCTCGCCTGCGCACTGATAACCCTGTCGCTTGCCGTCCATAGTGAGGATTATCGCGTCGGCGAACGTCTCAAACCGATCACCAAGCCGACCCGCTCGGCCTATCGGGAAATCCAGTGGGATGACCTGATGCCCAAGGACTGGGATCCGATGGCGGAATTCAAAACATTGAAGCTTGGCCGCCTGCGCGACAACGACCCGAGAGCCCAGGAGGCCCTCGAAAAATTGCGCACCGCCTGGGATGCCGCACCAGTGGAGACCGCCCTCGACGGCAAAGCCATCCGCCTGGCCGGCTTCGTCATTCCGCTGGAACGCAAAGGTGATCTGGTTTCGGAGTTGCTGCTGGTACCGTACTTCGGCGCCTGCATCCACACACCGCCGCCACCTGCGAACCAAGCCATCCACGTGGTTTTGGGCAAGCCGCTGACGGGGCTACGCATGATGGATGCCTTCTGGGTCAGTGGCACGCTCAAGGTCGTGCGGGGCGAGAGCGGTATGGGCGTTTACGGCTACCGGCTCAAGGCAGACGGCCTGGAACCTTATCAACGCAAAGGGCAATGATGAACGAGCTCATTTCAATTCTTGCCGCGACCTTGGCCGGTGGATTACTCAGCGTTTGCCTGGCGGCGCTCCTTGCATTCCGCATGAGCGAGACCCTGAGCCATCAACTGATCGCCTTTGCCGCCGGCGTGATGCTCTCGGCAGCCTTCCTGGATATTCTGCCCGAGGCTCAGGAGGGATTTGCCCTACTCGCTCAGACAGACACGACCGGGTTTTATGCGAACCACCTGTTCATCACCTTGCTGGTGGGGATATTGCTGTTTTTCGCCCTGGAAAGACTAGCGCTTTGGCGACATGCCCACCCAGAGACCACTCATGGGCATGATCAATCGAGCCTTCAACCTGAGCAGAACGCGGCAGCGCTAATCCTTATCGGCGACGCCTTTCACAATTTTGTCGACGGCATCCTGATTGCTGCGGCATTCCTGACCGACCCGGCGCTGGGCTTTGGGACGACTGTCGCCATCATTGCACACGAAATACCGCAGGAATTGGGGGATTTTGCCATCCTGCTCAATGCCGGCTGGAGAAAATCAACGGCCTTGCTGGCTAATGCCCTCAGTAGTCTGACGGCGGTCCTTGGGGGCATCCTGGGCTATTTTTTCCTGAATGCCAGCCAGAGTGCGATTCCCTATGTTCTCACGCTAGCGGCGGCAAGCTTCATCTACATTTCGGTGGCCGATCTCCTGCCGATGCTGCATCGAAGCCTGACA
>JBBSCQ010000014.1:0-59745 GCA_038250105.1 Burkholderiales bacterium
CATCCGGCCAGCCGTGTACACGAACTGACGCCGCGTCTTTGGAAACCCCTCTTCGCCGCCAATCCCCTCCGCTCGCCTTTGCATACCCTCAAAGCGTAGGCAAGAACGCCGGTGGGTTAACGGTTACGTTCAGGGCATCAGTTTTTTTGGTGCCCCAATGTCTCTTGATGGCCGGGAGCACGAATTGACCAACGGCCGGTTTGCGGAAGTGAAACTCAGAAATCCGGCACTCGCCGCAACGGCCGCTTTGGAGCAACCCGTGGGGCGCCTTTGGGTCGTCAGTGCGCGTTCGCCAAAATGGCAAGCTGCCGTTCAGCTCGATTTGGTGCTGAGAGGCAGGTAACCGATGGATTGCGGACCAAGTTGGCGATGACCGCCACCGTCCGCTGTGGCCGAGCACCAGACCGCCAACCCGAAAAGTCGAACGGCAGGTATCTGATCAGATACCTGCCGTCGACGTTCCTAGTTATCACGCGTCCCCAAGGACATTCAAAAGCGGAGTTTTGACTTGGTGCAATCAAAACTCAATGAAGAAGAACCAATCAAGTCTTTTAGTAATCCTGCTCAAGTGGCCCCTTCAATCACCGACTTCAGTATCGCATCCGCCAGCGCCACAAAGTAGACAATTGCTAAATTTGCGAACGGCTCTGGCATACGACCTAATTGAACAGCCTCATGAAATTGCCTCGCACAAGCACAGAGATTTTCAGCTTCTTCAAGTGCTGCATCAATCGAAATGCCGGCACATGTAGTCCAGCGCATCCCCGTATCACTGGGAAAAATTTGAAATTCGACGGCAGCCGTCGTACGGCCGATGCTAGCCAAGGGTTTTTGATGTGTCATTCTGTGCTCCAAGTGGGTTGAAACTCCCGCCTGCTTCCAAACAGGTGGGCGACCGAAACGAGGGTTGGAAGACCGATGGAGCACGGCGAGCCGAAGCTCCCCTCGCCCAGCCGCCCATAAGCACACCAGACGCCGAACAGCCAGCTGCAATGCTGACACTGGCTTTTCGGAACTCCATTTCGGGCTTCCACCCCCGGCTGCTTCTGTTTCAGCAGCGCGGCAAGAGTAGGATCAAGGCGGTCGATAGTCAAGGAACACAATACAGATCAACGGAAAGTGCCCCGCCAAAAGACGGGGCACCTAAAAAACATCAATCTCGATTCGGCAAAAATGCACCGAACACCCTTTTACGCTGACATCGTCGCCAGACGATGCGGACCTCCGGAAAACCGCCAAGTTTCCCCGAGGGCCAAGACTGCAATAGGCCGCCAAGCCCATTTCCCCAAGACAGCGGGGTACACACCTTCGCAAATGCTCTGACCTTTCGGGACACGGTGCCAACCGTGCCGTTGTATTAGCAACGATGCTGCTGTCGCATCTCCAACTCTCTCGTGGCTTCGGTCGTATCGCCGACGAGATCAAACCCTACTCAGTCAGTCTCCCCCTCCCCATTTCAACCGCCACGGTGCCACCCGATGGCGTCGACAGGGAGGTTCCCCATTTAGATTGCAGCTACTGCGCCCCAGGGCGCCACTGTCTCAGCAACACGACTAGCCTTCCGGCTTTCCTTGGATTTCAGAGAGGCGATGTTCCATAGCCCTTCTCTTACTCATCGCTTGCATCATCGACTACGAACCACGGCTCTGTGCCTATGGCTCCCTGGAACTCCACAACGCACCCTTGCGGGTGCGGTTACAGGTTTGAGCTATACATTGACCCCGAATTTCTTCAGGTGCCGATATCGCCGGCTTTCGCCTTGACACCCTCACGCCTCGCGACGTGCTCAAAAGCCATCCTGTGTGGCACGGGTTACGCTCTTCCGATACATCCCCTGGGTCGGTCTATCCGACTTTCACATGCAACCAGGTCACCAAGCCATTTCCTGCTTGGCGCCGTTTCATGGTCGCCCAACGTCATTATTGCCCTGTTGCCCACGGTTTGCTGGTCAAATATTGCAGCGAAGTGGGACGTGTGATTGGGTCGAAAGGGGGAGTTGCACCCCCCAGCGCCCAGCGTAGCCGCACCAGCCCTATTAGAGGCATGCGGCTTCAGCATTTGCTAGATTGAGGACTGGCAATCCTCAATCTACCGGGGTGGCAACCCCGGTGCGACCTTTCAGTCAGTGTGTGTTTGCAGCTGGCGATCTGCCTCGGCCGCCCTGTTGGGCAAGACATCCGAGGCAGATCACCACGGCTTGCGTTTGCCTCGCTTTCTCAAGCGAGGCGTGGCTGGTTCCTAACAAATATAGGAACCAGCCACGCAAAGCCGAGAAAAATCTTGGAACATCAATATGTCTCGCTTCGCTCGAACTAATCACATTGCAACGGCGGGGTTTCCAGGGGTGATATGCCGGTAGCTATAGAAGGGGTAACCAACTGGAGATTCCTGCCATGCCCGCTTCAACCCCGATTGCCCACAGTAAAACCGCCGCCTTGTCGCGTGTCCTTGATGGTGTATCACGCGGCTACACCCAATACACCGCCGGGGTCACCAAGCCGGACAAAGCGATTGCCCTGGCCCAAAAATTTCATCAACTGTATGGCATCGGTTGTACACCGGCACAGCGGATTACCCGTAAGAAGCGGGGTGATGCGAATACCCTATTGGTGATGTTTTGGCCAGAGAATGCTGAGGTCGTGGCCTGGTTGCTACTGGTCACGCCCGGTGCCGGGTTGGTAGTCGAACGGGAGAAATTACTCGACGTCACTGGTAAGCCGCGTTTGCCCTGGTTGGGGTATGAACTGGTTCGCTACGCGGCGCGGGGTATAACCCGGTGGACTTGGCGGCGGCCGAAAGCTGAGATGGCTGAGCACTACGTCCTGCTGAATGCCTTGACCCGACCCTGCCATTCTGCTGGTATCGAAGGCTTTCTGGGCCGACTGACAAATCAACCCGGATTTCATGGGGTGCGTGCCCAAACCTGGGCGTTGTGCCAGGAAGCCCGGCGCCGCGGCTACGCGGGAGAACTGCCATTTCTCTACTACGTTCAGAAGTTGAGCCATGGCGAGCGACTGCTGCTCACCACGGTGTAGCCCCTGGAGAGCGTGACATCACCCGGTGAATTTTCGGGTTGAGTTGCCTCATATCTTGGCCTTTTACTGGATGAGCTTGCCGGTTTGCCGCTTCTCACCCAGGAAATCTACCGGGTGAGTCGTGACGTGACGGGAAATTCACCTGGTAAAAAATAGTCAGTGAGCAAGTTCTCAATACGGTTGATCACCCCTGAGAAAATCTGCTGTTTGATGGGGGTTGGTCAACGCCGCACCACCCGGTCTAATTAACCGGTGCGGCAAGACATCACCAGGGGATAAGCCGTTGGGTTGAGTTGGCCAACACCCCAGCCGTTCACTGGGTGAGTTTGCCGGATCACCGGCACTCACCCAGTATTTCAACTGGGTTCGAGGAAGGTGGCAAAAAAATCACCTGGTTGACCGCCTTTGTTGAGGCTACTCGCTGGCGCAGGTTCAGCGACTGTGGTTTGGGATGTCTGACGCCGTTGCCGCTCTGATTTAGTGCTCGTCGCCAGCTGCGCCGGCCACGACTGTGGGGGACGTTTCGGGCAAAAGCGCTGCCCGAAACGAAAGGTACAGGAGACGCATGGGATTAACCGTAAAGTGGCGGCCTGGCCAATCAGAAAACGTTAGCAGGAACTATTTTTGCTGTCACGCCGGAAATCAAGGGCGGGTGCCTATATGTCTGGATGCCTGGGGATCAGGCGTCACTTAGATAACCCGCATTCGGGAAGGCAGCACGAGGACATTCGGTATGTTGGTTTCACCCTGAGGACAAATTTATTACTGCACCCCGGGTGCTCAACTTGAGCCCCAAAAATGTCCTCGTTATTCACCCCGGAATTTCCGCCGACCGATATACTGTACATATCAACAGGCAAGCTTCAGAACCCATGCCTGACAATGCATTATCAAGGGCTTGATGCCTTTCAAGACAGCTCTGTGGCAAAACTCATGCAGCAGCTTTTTGATGAAATCGCGCAGGAACTGCCCTTCGAGGGCTGGGGAGAGTAAAAGTGGCCGTTGCACTGTATGCCCGCGTATCAACCGTTCGCCAAGCCCAGGCGGACTTATCCATCCCCGACCAGCTTAATCAGATGCGCGCCTGGTGCCATGACCATGGACTCACTATAGCGAAGGAATACGTCGAACCGGGCGCGACCGCTACTGATGATCGTCGCCCGATGTTCCAGCAGATGATGAGCGATGCAACGCGCAAACCGTATCCGTTCGAGGCGGTAATCGTACACAGTCGCTCGCGCTTCTTCCGCGACATGTATGGGACGCTGCATTACGAACGGATGCTCAGGCAGTCTGGGGCCGAGTTGATTTCAATTTCGCAGCCAACCACCGATGATGAAAACGGGCAGTTGCTAAAGAATTTGATTTCGATGATGGATGGCTATAGCTCCCAGGAGAACGCGAAACATACCAGTCGCGCCATGCGGGAAAACGCCCGGCGAGGCTATTTCAATGGTTCTCGGGCGCCTTTCGGATACCAAGTCGTCGCCACCGACATCATCGGTCACAAAGGCAAGGTCCGAAAGCAGTTGGCTGTCGACGAACTCGAGGCACACGTTGTTCGCCAAATCTATGACCTCTACATCGAAGGACTTGAGGGTAAGGCAATGGGGATGAAGGCCATTGCCAAGCACCTTAATGCGGCAGGAACGCTGATGCGAGGACGGCCTTGGCGTATTCAGAAAATGCATGATTTGCTATCCGACCCGACGTACCGTGGGGAATACCGTTACAACATGAAGGATTCAAAAACCGGATTGTTGCGCCCAGAGAGCGAATGGATACGGTATGCGGTCGAGGCAATTATCGATGAGGCGACGTTCGAGGCCGTTCGGCGTGTGCGTGAAATGCGTGACCCAAAAGCTGAAGGGTCACCCAAGGCCAAACTGGCAACACTTCCCACCCTACTGACTGGACTGCTCAAGTGTGAGCACTGCGGGAAGTCGATGACCTTGGCGACAGGAAAAAGCGGCCACTACAAGTATTACAAGTGTTGCAACAAGATGAGTATCGGCCCGGATGTCTGCAATACGCCGAATCTGCCGATGGAGCGTCTTGACTGTTTGATTCTGGAGAGATTGGTGAACCGGGTGCTCAATCCGGAACGGGTGACCGAACTCATGAAGGATTGGTTACGTCACCAGGCTAAAGCTCAAACTTCGGTCGATGCCAAGGTCGGGCAGCTTGGAAAAGCTTTACAGGCGACGGATGACGCCCTGAACAATTTGTACAGCGCAATTCAGAAAGGAGTAATCGCTCTGGATTCATCGCTACAAGTGCGGGTAAAACAGCTGCGCGACCAGCGCGAGCAAGTTCTTGCTGAACTGGCCATGGCTAAACGGGAAAAGCCGTCAGCGCGCCAGGTTTCACCGAAACAGGTCGCGTATGCCTGTGAGCGCCTCCGGGGGCTGTTGCTTGACCCCAATCGGGGCTATGGGAAGCAATTACTCAGTTTGCTGGTGACTGAGATTCGGGTGGGTACAGTCAATATTCAAATGACTGGGGAAACCGCCGCGCTTAACGAAGCCGTCTCAAAAATGAAAATGGGCACTTCCTTGGAGAAAGTGCCCAGCTTCATATCATCTTGGTGCGCCCGGAGCGATTCGAACGCCCGACCCCTTGGTTCGTAGCCAAGTACTCTATCCAGCTGAGCTACGGGCGCACTGTCAGAGCGGCGCATTATACGGATGCCCGCGTAGAATGCAAGTATCTTCCGGAAAAGCCAGTGATGAAGACAATCTCGATCCGTATGCCAAAGTATCCCGAGTGCTGGAAAAGTTGCGGCTCGTGTGCCAGTGGCAACGTCTTCATTCTCGAACTATTGGTGAAAATTGGCGACATCATCGCCTGTGACGACAACATTCTGACGCTGGAAACCGGCAAGGTAGCACTGGATATTCCCAGCCCCTACGCTGGCCGGGTTGTCGAAATCCACGTTACAGAGGGCGATATAGTTGATGAGGGAGCGCCACTGGTAACGCTGGAAGTAACTTGACCAACGCAATCCAGAATGGCGCCGAAGCGCCCCCTCCCGCTACTTTGGGGGTGTCAGTTCCATCGCATTGCGAATCTCCCGGACACCCCGCACGCTACTGGCCAGATCGAGCGCCCGGCGTAATGAATGCTCATCCGGCACGGTGCCCCCAATCGTCAGGGTGCCTGATCTCCCCTGGATACGCAGCTGCGAGCCGGCCAGCCCGACATCAGAGCGCAATAGGGTTTCGACCTTGTCATTTAATGCCGCATCAAGTGCATCGGTACCCACCATGGCCGCCGATACTGCTTGAGGACTCTCCATGGCATAGGCGGTCAGCCCAAGTCCACCTAACAATAGGGCGGCAATTAGGCCGGCACCAACAAAATTCCGATTAATCATGATTTACTCCTTCTAATGTAACTTGGAAGAAGTAATGCGAACTCCATGCCAGCATAAATTACTCATTAATAATCAATTACATAATTAAATATTTTGGTATGAAATTTGCCTTTTAGTCGTCCCTGAGCGACAGCGTGATAAACGCTCACGCCAGAATGACTGGCACAGGCTGATAATCGCCTGTCACCGTTCAGCGACAGCATCGCCATCACTTCGGAACATCGCCGGAGTCAAATCATATTTCTGCAACAAGCGATAAAACTCGGTACGATTTCGGTCGGCAATTCGGGCAGCATCGGCGACATTGCCATCGGTCAGTTTAAGCAGCTGAACCAGATAGTTGCGCTCGAAACGTTGTTTCGCATCGGCGTAACTCAAGGCCTCCAGTGCGGGAACGCGCAGGGCGCGCTGCACTAGTGAAAGCGGAATCAACGGCGTTGATGTCAAGGCACAGCTTTGTTCAACAACGTTATAGAGCTGCCGTACATTGCCCGGCCAAGTGGCGGTTGCCAAAGCCTCAAGTGCATCCGGGGAGAAGCCGCTGATCGGTTTTTTGTACTTTGCCCCCAACAACAGCGCAAAGTGCGCCGCCAGCAATGGAATATCCTCACGACGTTCGTCCAGACGCGGCAAGGTCAAGGAAACGACATCAAGACGGTAATAGAGATCTTCGCGGAACTGACCTTGCGCCATCGCGGCATCCAGGTCGCGGTGCGTTGCCGAGAGCAAGCGAACATCCACTGGTTCGGTTTTGGTTGCGCCGACGGGCAGGACAACACGTTCTTGCAGCACACGCAGCAATTTGACCTGCAGGGCAAGTGGCATATCGCCAATTTCATCGAGAAATAGCGTGCCGCCATTGGCTGCTTGGATCAAACCGATACGGTTGCTCGCCGCGCCGGTAAAAGCACCTTTGACATGGCCAAATAATTCCGACTCCAGCAAAGGTTCAGGTATGGCGCCACAGTTGATCGCAACAAATGGCCCCTGTGCGCGCGAACTAGCGCGGTGAATCGCCCGGGCCAGCACCTCCTTGCCAGAGCCGCTTTCGCCGCGAATCAGCACACTGGCGTCAGAAGCAGCCACCATGCGGGCTTCGGCCAACAATTCAGCCATGCGGCTGCTGCGGAAAATAACACCGGTCAGCCACTTTTCCCCGGCACTGGCGACCTTGCCGGAAAAACCTGAATCGACCGACGGGCTGGGTGCCGAAAGTTGCAGGGCTTGATCAATTTTTTCGAGGAGAATCTGGCTATCAAAGGGTTTGGTCAAATAGCCGAAAACGCCCTTGGAAGTGGCGTCGACCGCATCTGGAATGGTTCCGTGCGCGGTCAGGAGGATCACCGGCAAAGTCGGCCGCGTACTACGCAACTCCTCAAACAGTGACAGGCCATCGCGACCGGGCAAACGAATATCACTGACCACCAGACGCGGTGGATCTACCGTAATACGTGCCAGCCCCTCTTCCGCCGAACCCGCTGCGGTGACCCGAAACCCCCTCGCCCGCAAGCGCATCGAGAGAAGTTTCAGAATATCTTGGTCATCATCAATAACCAGAATATGCGCACCAGCACCGGCCGCCAGATTGTTCATCGCGTTGCTCCGGTCGGCGCAGGCCGTGCCGCGCGAGGGCGTTGCGGCAAGGTGCGTTCGATGTCGGCCAAGCCGTCAATTTTTTCCTGCAACTCGACGAGTTTGCGCTGGTTTTCCTTGAGTTGCTGCCCTTGCCGATCAAGATGTGCCTCGATTTTTTGCCGCTCGATATAGTTATCAGCCATTAAACGGGCCAAGCCTTGCAAACCAATGGACGTCGGATCAGTCGATTTCAGAACGTTTTCAAGCAATGCAATGGCGCGGGAAATATCTTGCTGCGCCCGGGGATGTCCCAACAACATGGCCATTCGGACCTGAGTATTCGCCCCGTGCGGCAGTGCGGCCAGCACCATCCGCTCCCGTCCAAGTTCGGCCTGGGTCATCCGGGAAAGCATCTGGTAATAAGTCAATGGCAGCATCGCGTTCGGCGTTGGGGCAGCCATTTCCGGTGGCGTTGCTTCTTTTACCGGTGGGTTTAAAGTGCATCCACTCAACCCGAGAGCAAGAACAATCGCGACGCCGGAAGATAAAGCCTTGGTTCGACATGACTGCTTTGAAAACTTACTTTTCATCAGGTATTTCCACATAAAAATGAGCCCCCTGACTGCTCGGCAACAAGGCAACGGTGCCGCCCATTGCACGCACCAGCTCACGAACAATTGAGAGGCCAACGCCACTCCCCCGGCGGGGAGTGGGGGCGTGACGGTTTCCTTGGTAGAAGGGGTCGAATATCCGTTGCACATCTTCTGGCGCGACGCCCGGACCTTGATCGATACATTCAAGCCGCAAGCTATTCTCAGCATGCACGGCGAGAATCTTAATTTCACTACCGCCAGAACTGAAATCAATGGCATTCGATAATAGGTTGTCGAGAATAACGCCCATTTTTTCAGCATCAAGCAACAGGACAAGCTCGGGGGCATCCACTGTGATGGTTAATTGCCGCGCCTGGGCATGCAGTTCATGCCGCTGCACCAGCGATTCAAGCAACTTTGGCAAACGGACCCGCTCGACATTCAATCGGCGCGACTCAAAAGCTGCCGCGTTCAAACTGAGCAAACTTTCAATCTGCTGCTGCAGACTCGCCACGTTGTGCTGCAGAATTTCAACCACCTCACGCTGACTGGCGACGAGCGGACCGGGAACCTCGTCATGCAGTAACGCCACCCCTTCTTTCAGCGCCGTCAAAGGGGTTTTTAGCTCATGCGAAACATGGCGCAGCGCCCGCTCGCGATCACTTTCCAGTTCCCCCAGACGTAGCCTGAGCCAATCCAGTCGCTTACCCAGTTGCCGCAGATCATCCGGCCCACCCACAGTGACAACCTCATCAAAACGACTAGCGCCAAGATGCGAAATTGCCACCTCAAGCTGGCGTACCGGCCGCACCAACCACCACCCCATGGCCAGCGCAACAAGAATGGCACCAAGCAGGGCGAGTGAAATCTGGCCACCAAGCAACAAACGATTGACTTCCAGATCATCAATAATTTTTCTATTTTGTGTCTCAACCCAATGCTGCCCGGACTGCTTGATCAAGGTATTCAACTCAACCAGCCGCCCCAACAAGGGGCTGAGTTCAGACTTGCCGATTTTTTGATCGAGACCATTTCGCACTGCCTCGGCAACCATTCGCCAGCCGGCGAGCAAAGGCGCGACAGGCTCGGCCGAAAAAGTATCCAAACGATCAACGACTGCTAGCGAATGCGCTAAATGCTCATCAAAATGCTGGCGAAACAAGGGGTCATCCAGCACCAGATACTGTCGGGCACTTCGTTCAATATCAATACTGCGTTCGCCCAGTTCTTGAATCGAAGCAGTCAGTGCAATCGCTTGCTCATTACCATGCCGACTCTGTTCCAGCAGGCGTTCGACAACCAGCCAGCCATGCAGCGCTGCGCCGCCAAGCAGCACAACAATGACGGCAAAACCAGTCAGCATGCCTTGGCGAAAGGAAATTCGAATCATCGGAGTGATTTTTGCCAAAATTGCAGTGTAGACCGTAGCAGTCCAGGCGATCACAAAAATTTTTGCTTTTGGCTGCCTAAGTGCCGCACCGTAATGATTAAAATTTAATAATAATCAACAACTTAATTACGTGTCGCCAAATAGCGACAGGCCGAAAACCCGACGCAACGGAAACATCTCAGGAAGACCCAAAATACTTGTCTTTTTTTAGCGACACATACGACAAAATCATCCTTGATCCGAAACATAATATCTATCTATCAATATGATTTAATTGATGTTTACAAAAACTGGAACACTTATCGCTATGGTTCGGCCTGTTGCCGAAATCAGGTCAAACCCCAGGAGTCAAGATGTTCAACAAAATCAGCATGACCAATCGCAACGAAGCCATTACCCGCAAAGACGTTCGTAGCGTATTGGGATCAGGTAGCAACGGTGCGGAGGTATCCACCAAAGAGGCTTTGCCCAACAATCCACCACCAGCACCCGAAGTTATGGCATCTGTCATTGCCCCTCCCACGGTAGAAAAATCGATCGGCTCTCATCTGATCGTTGGCTCGGATGTAAAACTTAAAGGGGCTGAAATTCTTGATTGTGACACGCTGGTAGTTGAGGGCCGCGTCGAAGCAACGATGGATAGTCGGGTGATCCGAATTGCCGACAAAGGTGCATTTTCCGGCAACGTCAGTATCGACATTGCCGAAATTCACGGCACCTTTGAAGGCGAACTCACCGCACGCTCGCAGTTGATTATTCACGCCACCGGACGTGTCAGCGGCAAGATTCGCTATGGCAAACTGGTCATTGATGAAGGCGGCGAGCTTTGTGGCGACATCAATGCGCTTTCGATTGATAAAACTTCACCTCAGCGCGTACGACCGGATATCTCCCCTCCGCTCAATGTAATTACTGGTTGAAAGCTTTCTCCACCCAACATAGAATCCGCGCCATGCTTAATGCATCCACTCATACTTTATTCATCGCTCCGATAACTCTGTCGGGTAAATCAGTGCCTTCGTTGCCGATCCAGTCGACCGGTCTGGTTATCCGTCCGATTACGGAGCATGACGAGCAACTCGCCACCGATTTACTGGTTCGGCGCATGTATGCCTGGCGCGGCTACCTTGTTAAGCGGCAATTTTCAAATGTTCGCAACCCAGACCACGCAACGCTGGCGGCCTGGCAAGATGGCGAACTCGTCGCAACCCTTACCCTTTCTCGGGATAAGGGTTGCGACCTGCTTTGCGAAGCACTTTACCCAACGGAGATTGCCGAGTTGCGGGCAAAAAGTCAGCGAGTTTGCGAATTCTCGCGCCTCGCCATTGACCCGGAATTTAGCTCTCCGGCACTTCTGGATACTTTTTTACGGACGGCCTACAACTTTGCCCGCTCGCACTTTGGCGCCACCGCTGCAGTTGTCGAAATTAACCCACGGCATCGTCGATATTACGAACGTGAATTGGGATTCGCTCAAGTCGGAGAGCGGCGCGTTTGTCCTCGGGTTGATGCACCCGCGATACTGCTACAACGGGATTTACGCCACAGCCTCCCCGGCACCGTCGAAGCTGCCATAGCAGCCTGATTTTCCAGCCCGTATTCAGGGCTAGCGGCGCGGAAAATTACGGAATAATTTTCTGCTGCGCGCTTCTTGGGTAAACTGTCAGTCTCTCAACGCTTCCCAGACTGACTAACGATGGCCCAATATGTAATGAGTATGCTGCGCGTCAGCAAAATCGTGCCGCCCAAGCGGCAGATCATCAAGGATATTTCCCTTTCTTTCTTCCCCGGTGCCAAGATCGGCCTGCTCGGCCTGAACGGCTCGGGCAAGTCGACCGTGCTCAGAATCATGGCCGGCGTCGATAAAGAATTTGACGGTGAAGTTCAGCATCTAGCCGGTGTTTCGATTGGCTATCTGCCGCAAGAACCGCAGCTCGACGCAAACAAGACAGTGCGGGAAGAGGTCGAATCTGCCCTCGGCGAAGTGATGCAGGCACAAGCCAAGCTGGACGAAGTTTATGCTGCCTACGCCGACCCGGAAGCTGATTTTGACAAGCTGGCTGAAGAACAGGCCCGGCTGGAAGCGATTATTTCCACCGCCGGCTCGGATACTGCTGCTCAGATGGAACTGGCTGCCGACGCCCTGCGTCTGCCGCCTTGGGAAGCAAAAATAGAGCATCTTTCCGGTGGTGAAAAACGCCGTGTTGCCTTGTGCAAGCTGCTACTGGCCAAGCCGGACATGCTCTTGCTCGACGAGCCGACCAACCACCTTGATGCCGAATCCGTCGAATGGCTGGAACAATTCCTCGTGCGCTTCCCGGGCACCGTCGTCGCCGTCACGCACGACCGTTACTTCCTTGACAACGCCGCCGAGTGGATTCTCGAACTCGACCGTGGCCATGGCATTCCGTACAAAGGCAACTACTCATCCTGGCTGGAGCAGAAGGAAGCCCGCCTGGAAACCGAAAACAAGCAGATCGACGCCCACATGAAGGCGATGAAGCAGGAACTGGAATGGGTGCGTTCGAACCCGAAGGCCCGTCAGGCCAAATCCAAATCCCGCCTGTCGCGCTTTGAGGAACTATCCAGTCAGGAATATCAGAAGCGCAACGAGACGCAGGAAATCTTCATTCCGGTCGGCGAGCGTCTGGGTGACAAGGTGATCGAATTCAACGGCGTCACCAAGTTCTTTGGCGACAAGCTGTTGATGGACAACGTCAGCTTCAACATTCCGGCCGGTGCCATCGTCGGCATCATCGGCCCGAACGGTGCCGGTAAATCAACCTTGTTCAAGATGATCACCGGCCAGCAACAGGCGGATTCCGGTACGGTCGACATCGGCCCGACGGTAAAAATGGCCTACGTCGATCAGTCGCGTGATTGCCTCGATGGCACCAAGACGGTTTTCGATGAACTGGCGCAAGGCAGCGACATCCTGCAGATCGGCAAGTTCGAGATGCCGAGCCGTGCGTATATCGGTCGCTTCAACTTCAAGGGCGGCGATCAGGGCAAGCTGGTCGGCAATCTCTCCGGTGGCGAACGCGGCCGTTTGCATCTGGCGAAAACGCTGATGGCAGGCGGCAACGTGCTGTTGCTTGACGAACCGTCCAACGACCTCGACGTTGAAACGCTGCGGGCGCTGGAAGATGCGCTACTGGAATTCGCCGGTTGTGCGATGGTTATCTCGCACGATCGCTGGTTCCTTGACCGCATCTGTACGCACATTCTGGCGGCGGAAGGTGATTCGCAATGGAGCTTCTTCGCTGGTAACTATCAGGAATACGAAGAAGACAAGCGCAAGCGTCTGGGTGAAGAAGGCGCCAAGCCGAAGCGGATTCGCTACAAGCCAATCACCCGCTAAATTTGAATGGCCGGAATTTCAATTTCGGCCATTTTTTTCGGTTGACCGTAGAAACGACTCTCCACCGGAAATACAACGCAAAACGGGCGCCTCAGCGGCGCCCGTTCTTTTTTGGTGCCCCGCCAACGCGAGACACAGCAAACTTGTATTTAGTGCTTCAGACTGGCAGAGAAAACGGCCTTGCTGTTTTCAGAAAACTGGAAGTCGTTGAAAGCACGATTGATCTCGGCTTCATTGCGACCTTCGGATTGATCTTCAAAACTGATACCGATCATCTTGCCGTTGGCGGCCAATGTCTGGAAGGCGAAACGCCAACGTTGAGCTTCAGCCAGCCGCTCGCGCAGCTCGACTTCGTTGGAAATTGTGATACCGGCACTCTTCAATGAATCCAGAAACTGATCAAAGGATTCGTTACTCAAACTGCCCATTTTTTATCTCCGTTATATGTTCGGTGTTAGATCACCATGAGCCTAATAACGACGCACTTTCAATTCGGTTGACACGAAAGTGATCGAAGATTGGATGAGATAATCCACACCTATGAAAAAGTCAAATACCCCCGTCGACATCCCGGAAATCCGCCCCGGGCAGTCCATCGAACTGCTCAAGGAACTCCACATCCTGACGCGCGACGGCAAGCTCAACCAAGACACCCGGCGCAAGCTGAAGCAGGTCTATCACCTCTATCAGTTCATTGAACCGCTACTGGAGGGTGCCGAGACAGTGGTCGACCATGGCGCCGGAAAATCCTATCTCGGTTTCATCCTCTATGATCTCTGTATCAAGAACCGCGCCAGCAGTGAAATAGTCGGCATTGAAAGCCGCCCGGAACTCGTTGAAAAATCACGCGAACTGGCCGCCCGGCTTGGCTTTGAGCGGATGCGCTTTCTCCCGTGCACGGTCGAGGATTCACTCACCTCACCCGAGCTTCCCGCCCAGGTCGATGTCGTGACAGCACTACACGCCTGCAACACAGCCACCGACGATGCGATCCGTTTTGCCCTCACCAAGGAAGCTCGGCATATCGTCCTCGTCCCTTGCTGCCAGGCCGAAGTCGCTGCAACAATGCGCGCCAAAAAGAACGCCTCACTGGCCCAAACCCCCCTCTCGGAACTTTGGCGACACCCGATTCACACTCGCGAGCTGGGCAGCCACCTGACCAACGTCCTACGCTGCCTTCTGCTCGAGTCGCACGGATACGACATCACCGTCACCGAACTGGTCGGCTGGGAACATTCGATGAAGAACGAGTTGATCATCGCGACCAAACCAGCCGGTAATCATCGTCGACCGCGCAAACATGCCCGCGCACGCGCCGAAGCCATTTTGCGCGAGTTTAATATTGAAGAGCTTGCCGCCCGTTTTACGTACTGAGACCAAATGACTCGCCTCAACCACCCGCTAGAACTTCTCGCCCCGGCCAAGAACGCCGATTTCGGCATCGAAGCCATCAAGCATGGCGCCGACGCCGTCTATATCGGTGGCCCGGCTTTCGGCGCCCGCTACGGTGCCGGCAACACGGTTGCGGACATCACGCGCCTGTGTAACTTCGCCCATCGCTTCAACGCCCGGGTTTTCGTAGCGTTAAATACCATCCTGCATGACGAAGAACTTGAAGAAGCTCGCCTGCTCGCCTGGAAACTCTACGAGGCCGGCGCTGATGCCCTGATCATTCAGGATATGGGGCTGCTCGAACTTGATCTGCCGCCGATCCAGCTGCACGCCAGCACGCAGACCGACAACCGCAACCCGGCCAAGGTGAAATTCCTCGAAGATGTCGGCTTCTCGCAGGTTGTGCTGGCCCGCGAACTGTCGATGCAGGAAGTAGCAGAAATTGCCACGCGCTCCACCGTTGCCCTCGAATACTTCGTCCACGGCGCGCTCTGCGTCGCTTTCAGCGGCCAATGCTTCATCAGCCACGCCCATACCGGGCGCAGCGCCAACCGGGGCGAATGCTCGCAAGCCTGCCGCCTGCCCTACACGCTGGTCGATGACAAGGGTAAGACCATCACCGAAAACCAACATCTGCTGTCGATGAAGGACAACAACCAGAGCAATAATGTGCTGGCCTTGGCCCAGGCGGGCGTCAGCTCCTTCAAGATCGAAGGCCGCTACAAAGACCTCTCCTACGTCAAGAACATCACGGCGCATTACCGCAGGCTGATCGACGAAGTGCTGGCCAACCACCCGGAATTCCAGCGCGCTTCGTCCGGCCACAGCACCTACACCTTCACGCCACAGCCGGAAAAAACCTTCAACCGGGGCTATACCGACTACTTTGCTAATGATCGCCAGGACGATATTGGCGCCTTTGATGCGGCCGGCTTCGTCGGCGAGGCGATTGGTGAAGTCAGCGAAATCGGCTCCAACTATTTCATGGTCAATACCGAAAGCGACTTCAACAATGGCGACGGCGTCTGCTTCTACGGTGCTAATGGCGTTGTTGTTGGCGTGCGGATCAATCGGGCTGAAGGCAAGAAGCTGTTCCCGGTTGCCGTTCCAGAAGAACTGACTGTCGGCGCGACGCTGTTTCGCAATCACGATCAGGCCTTTGAACGGGCGCTGGAAAAAGAATCGGCTGAACGCCGGGTATCGATCAAACCGGCATTCTCTGAAACGGCCGATGGCTTCGCCCTGACGCTGACCGACGAAGACGGCATCAGTGCTACGGTCGACCTGAAAAATAGCGGAAAATTGGGCAAGGAAATTGCCAAGAACGCCGAACGCGCCACTGCCACGCTAAACGAGCAGCTCGGCAAATTCGGCAACACGATGTTCACCGCTGAACCGGCTGAATTGAAGCTTTCACAAGCCTGGTTCCTGCCGACCAGCGCGATCAATGCGCTGCGCCGTGAAGCCACCGAACAGCTCGAACTGGCCCGTCTCGCCGCCTACCAACGCCCACCACGCGCCACGCCGGCGACCAATCCGGTGCCTTACCCGCAAGAAGAACTGACCTACCTCGGCAACGTCTTCAATACCAAGGCCCGCGAGTTCTACGAAAAACATGGCGTCAAACTGATCGCCGACGCCTACGAGGCCAATCAGGAAAAAGGCATGGTCTCGCTGATGATCACCCGCCATTGCCTGCGTTTTAGCTTCAACCTCTGCCCGAAAGAGGTCAAGCACTTGAAACCCGACCCGATGACGCTGGTCAATGGCAGCGAAAAACTGATCCTCAAATTTGACTGCAAAGCCTGCGAAATGCACGTCATGGGCAAGATGAAAAAAGGCGTCGTCCTCAACCTAGGCACTATCCGCCCGCTCTGAATATGACCACAAACTGCCCATCCTGCCGCCAACCAATGCTGCAGCAGCGCTTCGAGCGCCTGTTGCACGGCGAGGTTGAACTCGATCTATGCTTTCATTGCCAGGGCATCTGGTTCGACGACTATGAAAGCGTGCAGATTACGCCAGGCGGCATTGTTGAACTATTCAAGCTGATCCACAAAAATCGCGACGAGCAACGTCTGCCTTTGAGCGACATTTTGCATTGCCCACGCTGCCAGGAAAAACTGCTGCATGGGCTGGATGTGGTGAAACCCGGCGGCAAGTTCAACTATCACCGTTGCCTGCAGAAGCACGGTCGCTTCACCGCTTTTGCCCAGTTCATGATTGAAAAGGGTTTCGTCCGCCAGCTATCCGGTGCCGAGATTGAAGAACTGGCGGCCAAAGTGGGCGTTGTCCGCTGTACCAGTTGCGGCGCGCCGATCGACATCCGTCAGGACCACGCCTGCAGCCATTGCCGTTCGCCGATCAGCATTCTCGATCCCACTGCGGTCGAGCAGGCGCTTTCCCGCTTTCAGCATGCCGAAGCCAAGCGCACGACGCGGGATGTCGAATTGCTGGGCGATGCCATCGTGCTGCGCGAACGGGAAAAATCGCAGCGAAACCGCCAGAAAAAAGAGGAGAGTGCTGGCCTCAACGATGGGCTGACCGACGTTGGCGACCTGATCATTTCCGGCGTTGACCTGATCCGCAACCTGCTCCATCACTGAAATAAACAAAGCGAGCTCTCGGCTCGCTGTGCATTGGGGGACAGTGCTTACTGGACGCGAATTTCGACCCGACGGCCCTCTTCCGGGTTACCGGCAGACAGGGTCGATTCCGGCTTGCGGAATTTGACGCGTTCGGCAGCGACACCACCCGCGACCAGTGCATTGCGCACGGATTCGGCACGCGCTTTGGCCAGTTCGGCATTGTGGGCCGGGTCGCCAGAAGCATCATGGAAACCTGAAAGCAGAACAATTGCGTTCGGATTGGCGGCTAATGCCTCCATCGTCTTTGCAACAACACCCTTGTCAGCAGCATCCAAGGCGGCAGCGCCAACCGCGAAATAAACTTTGGCCAGCGCTTCGCCGACCGGCGCAATTTCAGCCACCTCAACAGTAGGCGTCTTGAATACGGATGAAAACTTCATCGAGTTACCGCTAAAAACCACTGCCGTAACCGCCAATGCTATACCCGCCAACACCCCAACGATCACCGCTGTGGATTCGTCATCATCATTTGCAGCCATATTCACCTCGCGTAGAAAGAGTCTTTTGGGATATTACCAATAATATTCCTATATTCTATTACGATTCGAGGGGAAACAAAATTTTCGGCGCCAGTTCAAGGTGTTGCGTTTCATTACCCAACCAGATCAAACCATCCTGGATGGTGCATTGCAGGCGCATGTTGCGCTCCGCCAATTTGCTCAGAGCCTGACCTTCTTCGGTACTCAGCGAGAGGACGCGCAGATTTTTTTGCCCCGACACCTTGCTATAAGTCTGTTGCCACCAGACTTCGGCCGATCTGGCGCCATAACTGATTACCATGACATGGCGCGAACGATTGCAGGCGCGGCGGATGGCTTTTTCGTCGGGTAACCCGACATCGATCCAACGTTCGATACTGCCAGTGGCATCCAGATCCCAGAGATCAGCCTCATCTTCGGCCGACAATCCTCGGCCAAAAATCAGCGTTTCCGAAGCGTTGAGGGCAAAGGCCATCAGGCGCATCATCATTCGCTCGTCGGTTTCCGACGGGTGACGCGCCAAGGTCAACGAATAATCGCCAAAATGACCGCGATCAAGGTCGGCAAGCTGCAGTTCCACCTTATAAATTGTTGATTTGAGTGCCATGCCAACGCCTGTGAAAAAATGGCATTATCCCATGGCGACTCAGCGAAGGATGGCTAGGATTAAGCTGCATGCAGCGCTGTTAAATATTGAATTGCCAGCAAGCGAGGCAAGCCCTCGATTTGTATAATCAGCATCTTCTAATTCTTGGAAATCACAATATGCGCCATTTGATTCTTGCCTGCAGCCTTGTCCTCAGCACATTGATGGCTCACGCCGAAATTATTGACATTGATACGGCGGAAATGGAACGACTGATCAAATCAGGCGTTCCCGTTGTCGACATCCGGACTCAGCCGGAATGGGAAGAAACCGGCATTGTCGCTGGCAGCAAATTACTGACCTTCTTTGACGAGCGTGGCAAAGCTGATCCCGCTGCCTGGCTGAATAAAGTTTCGCCAATTGCCCAGCCGAACCAGCCAGTGATCCTGATCTGCCGTTCCGGCAACCGCACCAAGGCAGCCAGCCAGTTTCTGTCAGCACAGAGCGGATATGCCAAGGTTTATAACGTCAGAACCGGCATCAAGGGCTGGGTCAAGGATGGCGGCGCAGTCGTACCGGCCACCCAAAGCATTGCCGCCTGCCGTACCGCGAAAACTTGCTGATTCAGGCCGTCGACCGCAAGCGTTGCGCCAGTTGTGAATGCTGGCGCGGCGAACGTCAGCCTGGCGCTACGCCGGATAGCGTTGCAGTCAAATCTGAAACCATCTCCGGCCTCTGTCTGGACGGCGGCTGGGATAATTCGGAACGCCGCGCCCGCTCGGCTTGCGGCCATTGGCGCATCTGGTCAGTTCTGCAGCAAGCGGACGGAGCGGGCATCCTCCGGTAGAATGCGCCCTCTCGGCTTTCCGGCGGATCTCACTGCACAGATAGCCACCACACCACCGGAAACAACCATGCCCGAAACCACCCTTACCGCCCTATTGCAGGCGGCCTTTACTGCCCGTCAGGCCTTGATTGAAAGCCTGCACGCCGAAGATACCAACGCTTACCGCCTGTTCAACGGCAGCACCGAAGGCTACGCCGGCCTGACCGTCGACCGCTATGGCGACCTGCTGCTGATCCAGACTTTCCACGATACGCTGGACGGCCACGACCGCAGCGAAATCGAAAACTTTTACGCCACCGCCCTGCCCGGCCTGGTCGCTGTTTATAACGACCGCAGCCGCGCCAACTCACGGATCAGCAACCCGCTACCGGCCGAGGTTTTAGTCGAAGCGCACAAAGCGCGCGAATTCCACGAAATGGGCCTGCGTTATGTCGTCCAGGCGCGCCACGGTGGCCAGGACCCCTGGCTCTTCCTCGACATGCGCGCCGGCCGTCGACGCATCAGGCAGGAAGCTGTGGGCAAAACTGTCCTCAATCTTTTTGCCTACACCTGTGGCATCGGTATCGCTGCCGCTAGCGCCGGCGCGGCGCATGTGGTGAACGTCGATTTTGCTGAATCGAATATCGGCATCGGCAAGGAAAACGCCCGCCTGAATGACCTGCCGATCCGCATGCGTTTCGTCGAGTCCGATGCCTTTGCCGCCATGCGCCAACTGGCCGGCATCGGCCAGTTGAAGATGGTTCGTGGCAAGCACATGCCGCTCTTCCCCAAGCTCGAAAAGAAGGCTTTTGATCTGGTCTTTCTCGACCCGCCGCGTTACGCCAAAAGCCAGTTCGGCGTCGTCGACGTGGTCAATGACTATGCCGCACTGATGAAGCTGGCTCTGCTGTGCACGGTGGAAGGCGGCACGCTGATCTGCTGCAATAACGCGGCACAAGTTACCCGCGAAGTCTGGGCCGATCAGCTGCAACGCTGCGCAACCAAAGCTGGCCGGACGATTCGGGAACTGGAATGGGTCAACCCGGAAGCAGATTTCCCCAGCCACGACGGCCAGCCACCGCTAAAAATCGCCATCCTGCGGGTTTAAACTCAAGTATCGGCAAGAAAAAATCGGCAGCCAGAAATTTTGGCTGCCAATTTTTATGTTTTTTTGGCGTCGACCGCAGCCAACTTGCAACTAGTAATAAACCGCCTTAGCTGACAGTAGTTTCAGTCGGAAAGATCGCCTTCAGGCGGGTCGACCACAGGATTCTCGGCCAGTTGCCGAGCGCGCGCTTCGCGCAGGTCCGGCGTTTCCATGCTGATCCGACCGAGCGCGCCGCTGCGGTAGTCATTGATCAAAATGGTCGCCGCTTTTTCCAGATCAAGCTCGCCGCCCCGGCCTTTCATCAAACAGCCGCGTTTTTTGGCAACGGCGGCGATGACCGCCACCCCATCCATCCCTTCGGTCGAAAAGCCATAACGCGCCGTCAATAGCGCCGGATAGTGTTCGAGCAGGAAATCGGTGAGGAAGGTTGCGACCTCTTCATCAATGTAGGCATTGACGCCAACCGCGTGACTAGCAGCCATCATCAAGCCATCCACCGGGTGTTCGATCTTCGGCCAGAGCATGCCCGGCGTATCGTAAATGGTCAGCCGCGAGTTGATGTCGATGCGCTGCTGGCTCTTGGTCACCGCCGGCTGATCACCAACGGCTGCCACTTTTTTCTTGACCAGCACGTTCATCAGCGTTGATTTGCCGACGTTGGGAATGCCCATGATCATCAGACGCAGCGGCTTGACGGCATCACAACGGCTCGGCGCCAATTGCTGCGCCAGCGCCGGAATACGTGCTACGTCGCTAAATTTTTTGCATGAAATGGCGACCGCCTTGACGCCCGGCTGCTTGGCAAAATACTCAAGCCAGGCTTTGGTGACGACAGGGTCGGCCATATCGGCCTTATTGAGCAGTTTCAAACACGGCCGCTGGCGATGCCGGCGCAACTCGTGAATCATCGGATTGCTACTCGCCTGCGGCAGGCGGGCATCGAGCACTTCGACGACGACATCAGCCATCGCCAGCGTTTCGGCCGCCTTCTTGCGGGCCTGGGTCATGTGCCCCGGGAACCAATTTATCGACATTGTTTTTCCTGCATGGTTTTTCCTGATTAGCCGCCGGTAACCGGCGGGAAGAAGGCGATTTCGTCGCCTTCTTTGACCGTAGCATCAAGCCCGGCCATATTCTGATTGACGGCGCAGCGCAGGTTTTTTGCGGTGGCCAATTTTTCGCGGCCCTGTGCCACCAGCCAGTCGCGTAGCGCGCCAACCGTGGCCACGTCGGCCGACAGTTCGACCGTTTCGCTGGAAATGCCAAGCGCTTCCTTGAGGCTGGCAAAATAGAGCACCTTGACGCTCATGACAGCAAAGCCAAGTAAGGGACGAAGCGCACGCTATCGCCCTTGTTGATCGCCAGGCCAGGCTTGTTGAAGACCAGACCATCGCCCCAACACAGTGAGGTCACAACGCCAGCGCCCTGATTCGGATAAAGCCCGACACCGCCGTTGTCGTTGATCCGGCCGCGCAGAAATTCGGCCCGAATGTCCGGCCGTAGCCAGTCAAAATCGGCCCGCAGATTGAAGGCGCGCGGCGTCACATCGCTCACGCCCTGCAAACGCAGCACAAAAGGCCGAACCATGATCATGAAGGTGACGATGGCCGATACCGGGTTACCGGGCAGACCGATGAACCAGGCCTTGCCGCCGCCGTTGTCCACGCTGCGCCGAACTTCGCCAAAAGCCAGCGGCTTACCCGGCTTGATGGCGATTTTCCACATATCAAGCCGACCTTCAGCCTCGACGGCTGGTTTGACGTGATCTTCCTCGCCGACCGAAACACCGCCGCTGGTAATGATCAAATCGTTGTCGGTTGCCGCCTTGCGCAAGGCTTCGCGGGTAGCGTCAAGCTGATCGGGCACGGTGCCGAGATCGCGCACTTCGCAGCCCAGACCTTCGAGCAGGGCGCGCAGGGCGTAACGGTTAGAGTTGTAAATGCCGCCCGGTGGCAGCGGCTCGCCCGGTTGCACCAGTTCGTCACCAGTAAAAAACACCCCAACGCGAACGCGCCGATAGACCGGCAGTTCCGGCAAGCCAGCCGAGGCAGCAAGTGCGATGTCTTGCGGCCGCAGCTTGATACCCGGCTTGAGAATTTCAGCGCCGACGGCAATGTCTTCACCGGCGCGACGGATATTTTCATTCAGGCGCGGCACTTGATTGATCACCACGCCATTTTCGCCGTGCTCGCAAAGCTCTTGCATCACCACGGCGTCGGCTCCGGCCGGCACCGGCGCACCGGTAAAGATGCGCGCTGCTGTGCCCGGTTGCAGCGTCGTGCCGACCGTACCGGCCGGAATCCGCTGGCTGACCGGCAGGCAAACACCGGCCACCGTGACATCAGCAGTGCGCACGGCGTAACCATCCATCGCCGAATTATCAAGCGGCGGAACGGCTACGGTCGACTGCTGTTTTATGGCCAAAACCCGGCCAGCAGCGGCAGTCAGCGGCAGCGAGCGGATTTCTTCCACCGGTTGCGCCGCGGTCAGTAATTTTTCCAGGGCTTGTTCAAAACTCAGCATGGGCGGTCCTGCAATTGGAGTGTTTTCATCACAAAGTCGGCAATGGTGCCGATGTCATTCAGCGGCAGCTTGGGCAAGGTCGTGGCGATATCGGCATCGGTCGCCAGCGCAACAATGTCCGGGCGCTCCGGGAAGAGTGGCGGCTTGCCATTTTCCGGGCGATAGACTTCCAGCTTGGGAATCGGCTCCTGCTTGAAGCCTTCGACCAGCACCAGATCGCACGGTGACAGCCGGCCGAGCAGTTCGTCCAGAGTCACCTCAGTTTCTTCGCGCCGCTCATGCATTAAGGCCCAGCGGTCGTTACAGGAGAGCAGCACTTCGCTCGCCCCGGCTGCGCGATGGCGGTAAGAGTCTTTGCCGGGCCGGTCAATATCGAAGCCATGATGGGCGTGCTTGATTACCGCGACCTTGAGGCCGCGAGCGGTGAACTGGGGAATCAGTTTTTCCAGCAAGGTTGTCTTGCCGGAGCCGGAATAGCCGGCAATACCAAATACTTTCATGGGGCGATTTTACGCTTTCAAGCCGGGAAAACCGGGGCGAAACCACCACCCGGTGTCCGGAAATTGGTCGTCTGGCCCTGATAGAGGCGGGCCACGAACATTTGCACGGCACCTTGATAGACGAAGGCGCGAATATCGACCTTCATCATCTGCGCTTCAGCCTCGACGACGACGGCATGTTCGGAGGGTGGGACGATTTTCTGGGCGATGTAGCCGCCTTGGAGGATTTCTTCAAAGACGCGCTTGGTCAGTTTGTCACCGCGATAAGTGGCGCGGCTGCCGAAACCGGCGGCGGGTTTGAAGAACCAGCGTTTGCGTTCGGCCCAGAAGCGTTCGCCCTCCTCTGCGCTTACCGCCACCGTGTGCGGAATACCGGCGAGCAGCGCTTGCCGCGTTGCTGCCGGCACGCCCATTTCAATCAACGCAGCTTCATCCGAGAGCAGCATCAGATTGCGTTTGTCGGCATAGAGCGCGTGGGCGCGCGGATGCGGCGTGACGACGACACCATCGATATCGAAAATAGCCCGAAATTTGGCGTTGACCGTAGCATCCAATGAAAAATCAGTCAGCCGGTTGTAAACCAGGTCAATGACTTCGCCCTGATGCAGCAGGTGATTGCCCTCACGGGTGAGTTCGCTGGGATCGGCCACAATGGCGGCAATGCCGTTGGCTTCGAATAGCCGGCGGAATAATTCAAACTCCGGCGCCAGAAATTGCTCAGCGGGGTTCGCATCGACAATGGCAATACGCTTGAGCGCTTTGTCGCCGCGCATCAGGCGCCACTCGGCGCGGAACATCTCGACAAATTCTGCTTCGATAGCTTCCGCGGCGATCGATTTGCCATGCGCCCTGAGTAAGCAGGTATTGAGCATGCCGCCGCCGGCATTGGTGTTGATCTCGATCAGCTGCGGGCCGTTTTCGGCCAGATGGAAGTCATAGCCAAAAAATACGCCGCGCGCCGCCTGCGGTTTCTGTGCACCGGCGGGCGCCCAGGCCAGCACGCGTTGCTGGTAGGCCGGCAAGGCGATCACGGATTCGATGGCCAGCACCAATTCGGCCATGGCCTGCAAGGCAGCAGGAGCAACAGCCAATTCAGCTTGCGAAAACAACGAGGGATGCGACACGGTAAGCGCCGCAAAATCCAGCGTACCGCCCGCCTCCAGCGCCGCTTCCAGGGCTTGCCGGTCAAACATCAGCATTCCTTCTGGCAAAAAAACCGAGCACCTCAGAAAGTTCCTTGGTTCGTTTCATGGGCGGGAGACTTTGCCAGATACGACGACCGTAAGGCTTTGATAAAAGTCGCGGATCGCAAATCATCAGCACGCCGCGATCGGTTTCGTCACGAATCAGCCGCCCCGCCCCTTGCTTGACGTTGATGATGGCCCGGGGTAACTGATATTCCATGAACGGATTGCGCCCCTGCTGGCGCATCTGTTCGATCCGCGCCGAGAGCACCGGATCATCCGGCGGCGCAAAGGGAATCTTGTCGATAACGACCAGCGAGAGCGCCTCGCCACGCACATCGACACCTTCCCAAAAACTCTGGCTACCGACCAGAATGGCATTGCCCAAGTGGCGAAAGCGTTGCAGCAGATCATTCTTGCTACCTTCACCTTGCAACAGTAGCGGCATGTCGTGGCCTTCGTCCTCCAGCCGCGCCTTGATCAGTTCATGCGTTCGGCGCATGGCGCGCAGGCTGGTGCACAGGAAAAAGGCGCCGCCACCCGCCGCCACCACCGCCGGAAAGGCAGCATCCACCACCGCCTCGGTGTAACCGTAGGAATTCGGCTCCGGCATGCCGAGCGGCACGTAGAGCACAGCCTGCTGACTGTAATCGAAAGGGCTTTCCCAACAGGCAGAATCCGGCTCGCCAAGCCCGAGCTCGGCGCAATAATGTTCAAACTTTCCCTGCACGGCCAGCGTCGCCGAGGTAAAAATCCAGGCGCGCGGATGGCCACCCATCTGCTTTTTGAAGATTTCTGCAACATCGAGCGGCGTCGAATTGAGCTGTAAGGTCTGACTAAAGGCTTCGGCCCAGCGCACGTAGCCGGCCGTGATCTTCTGCCACTCGCCAAGTCGCTGGAGCAGTTCAACCGCCCGTTGCCAGCATTTTTCCAAGCCTTCGGCCCGTTCTGCCTGAGTTTCCAGAATGGCAGCGAACTTAAGCATCTCGGCTTCCAGCACCTTCAAGGCGGGGGCAAATTCGGGCTTTTCTGCCAGTTGACCGTAGGCAAAGCGCCCGGCGTCCAAGCCAACGGTCAAACGCAAATCCTTGGCGACTTTTTCGATCTCGCGGCTAGCCGACTGCAGATCAAGACAGTCGCGAGCATTAGTGATGCCTTCGGCCCGGGCATCGCGAGCCAGATCAAGTACCTGGGCGGTCGATACCGTATCGCCGAAGAACAGCGTCGCTACTTCCGGCAACTGGTGCGCTTCGTCGAAAATAACCGTGTTGCACGCGGGCAGCAGTTCAGCCATACCTTCGTCGCGCAACATGACGTCAGCGAAAAACAAATGGTGGTTGACCACGACCAGATCAGCCGCCATTGCCTCGCGCCGGGCCAACATTACGAAGCAGTCCTTGTAATCCGGACAATCCTGGCCGAGACAGTTTTCCCGGGTAGACGTGGCGTGATTCCAGACCGGCGAGGATTCCGAAACCTCCACACATTCCGCCTTGTCGCCGGTATGCGTCACTTTGGCGAAGACCGAGATACGGCGGGCATCGGCGGCATCTTCCCGAGTCAAAAAGCGACCATCAGCTAGCGACTGTTGCAGATGATAGGGGCAAACGTAATTGGCCCGCCCCTTGAGCAGCGCAATCTTGACCGGTGCCTTCAAGGCATCACGCACCATCGGCAGATCCTTGTTGAACAACTGATCCTGCAAGTTCTTGGTGCCGGTCGAAACAATCACCTTGCCGCCCGATTTCAGGGCGGGAACAAGGTAAGCGAAGGTTTTGCCCGTACCGGTGCCCGCCTCGGCGATGAAGACCGAACAGCTGTTGATGGCGGCAGCAATGCGCTCGGCCATATCAACCTGCTGCTCGCGGACGCGATAGCCGCTGATCGACTGGGCCAGCGGGCCGCTGGGGGAGAATATTTCTTTAAGGGAAGACAATTGGAAAAGCCTGAAAAATCAGGGCGAATCTTAGCAGATAGGCCTTATTTCAGGGGTTTGCCGCTGGGCCGAAATAGGACTGAAGTATGCTTCCTTTGCCACAAACTGGCCGGACATCGAGCTTAACTTGCTGCGCCAGTCTGCGACGCAAGGTTTTCGCTAAAAGCGTAACAGCCCTATCCCTGTTTTTTTGCCTGACACATGGCAAAGTCTGCCGCCATCAATAAGCGATCAGCGGCGCGAAACAGCGGCCGACCAATAGCTTGTTCGCCCTGCAGCGCCGCGCGCACATAGTCGCGATCGCCATAGTTCTCCCCTTCGCGTTCGGCCCGTTGCGGATAATCGGCCAAGGTAAGACCGCTCAGATAAGTGACAAACAGGCCTTGCGAAAAAATTGGCTGTAACTCATGCCGTTCGCCCAACCAAGCGCGCAATTGTGCGGGATGCTCAAGTAATTTAAGCGGCAGCGTTGCGGTGAGTTGCTTGAGCATGGCTTGCCGCTGGACGATTTTCTGATCAACATCGTGCGCAACATAATTAGCCAGCACCTACTGTTGCGCGGCTACAACCGTACCAAAATCCTCTCACAGGAAATTAGACAAAGAAATGTAGCGCACGACAGCGCCAAATAACACGAGAGCTACGCCCAAGATAAGCAGGCGAGTGACGATGCTGTTGGCAAGGCGGTGAAAATTCATTTTTGGCTCATGCCGGCAAGACAGGCCAAATTATGCGGAGGAATGTTCAGGGGGCAATGGCGACACGCATGGCTTATTTGTAATAACAAGCAATTTTATTCGATTTTGCTATTTCTGGAAAAAATCTTTGGGGTGGTTTATTGGCGTAAAAAAAAGCCTGATCAACTAGTGCGGGTCAGAAAAGCCGACCCCCACAAACCCCACCTGATTTATTCGCCGACGACATCCACCCCAACGGGCGGGGTGAATTTGAACGTTGCGGCTGGCAGCTGCGGATTACGTTCCAGTTTGGAAAAACGGATGTGCGTCGTCTGGCCGAAGTTATCGTAAAGCTCCATTGCCCTTAGATCAGCACCGACAAAACCCATGCGGATTTTCTCGAAGCCGCTTTCGTCGGCCTTGGCGATCGCCTCAACCCAGTTCATGCCTTCCGCCGCGCCGGCTTCGCTCAAGGTGAAATTCTTTTCCAGTTCGTTGCTGCCAGCCAGCAGTGCAGCCGGCGAGCCACTGATCGCCTGACCAGCCTTGCGCACGGTCACCTGTTTTAGCTCCGCGTCGTAGATCCAGATTTTTTCGCCATCCCCAACCACCAACTGCGGGTAAGGCTTCTGAATATCCCAGCGCAACTTGCCGGGCCGGGAAATTGCCACAACGCCGGAAGATTGCTGCGGCTTGCGACCACTTTTGGCGACCACCATCTGGGAAAATTCTGCTTTCAAGGTCCGCGTGCTGCTCAGAAACTGATGCAATTGATCAACCGCACCGGCTTCAGCCAGTAGCGGGAAAATCATCATTGCTGCGGTCGACAGCATTTTTAAGACAAATTTCATTCAGCTTCCTTGCGGGAAATTACTTCACGACCACCGCGACCATCCATCGCTGTCACCAGACCGGCTTTTTCCATTGCTTCGATCAAGCGCGCCGAGCGGTTGTAGCCGATACGCAGATGGCGCTGAACCAACGAAATAGATGCCCGCTTATTTTTCAGCACGATATCAACCGCCTGATCGTAAAGCGGATCGCTCTCGGCATCCGTATTACCCTCAACGCCTTCGCCACCTTCCTCGTCGCCACCGGCCGAACCATTCAGAATGTCCTCAACATACTCCGGCGCACCCAGCGATTTCAGATGCTCAACCACTCGATGCACTTCATCATCGGAAACAAAAGCACCATGGACCCGCGTCGGATAACCAGTACCCGGCGCAAGGTAAAGCATGTCGCCCTGCCCGAGCAGCGCCTCGGCGCCCATCTGGTCGAGAATAGTTCGCGAGTCGATCTTGCTCGATACCTGGAAGGAAAGTCGGGTCGGAATATTGGCCTTAATCAGGCCGGTGATGACATCAACGCTCGGCCGCTGCGTCGCCAGCACGAGGTGAATGCCGGAAGCCCGTGCCTTCTGGGCCAAACGGGCAATCTGCTCTTCAACTTTTTTACCGACAACCATCATCAGATCAGCCAGCTCGTCGATGATGACAACGATAAACGGCAAGGTCTTGAGCGGCTCCGGCGTTTCCGGCGTCAACGTCAGCGGATTGGGAATATGCTCGCCACGTTTTTCGGCATCACGGATCTTGGTATTCAAACCGGCAATATTACGCACGCCCATCGCCGACATCAGCTTGTAGCGTTTTTCCATCTCGGTCACGCACCAGTGCAGCGCGTTAGCGGCCTGCTTCATGTCGGTGACGACAGGCGCCAGCAAATGCGGAATACCTTCGTAAATCGAAAGCTCCAACATTTTCGGGTCGACCATGATCAGCCGAACCTGCTCCGGATCAGACTTGTAAAGCATCGACAAAATCATCGCATTGACGCCAACTGACTTGCCCGAGCCAGTTGTCCCGGCCACCAGCAAATGCGGCGTCTTGGCCAGATCGGCAACGACCGGCAAACCGCCAATATCCTTGCCCAGACACACTGTCAGCGGGCTGTTCATGTCGTTGTACGGCTTACTTGAGATGATCTCTGAGAGCTTGACCATTTGCCGCTTGGCATTGGGTAGCTCCAGCGCCATACAAGCCTTGCCGGGCACCGTTTCGACAACCCGAATCGAGACCAGCGCCAGCGCTCGTGCCAAGTCACGCGCCAGATTAACGATCTGCGCCCCTTTAACACCCACTGCCGGCTCGATTTCGTAGCGCGTAATCACTGGCCCGGGCAAAGCGGCCAGCACCTTGACCTGAACGCCAAAGTCAGCCAGCTTGCGCTCGATCAAACGCGAGGTGTATTCCAGCGTTTCGGCGCTCACGGTTTCAGTCGCCGGCGGTGCCGGGTCGAGCAGATGCAACGGCGGCAATCGGCCACCCGAAACCACTTCCGGGAACAAAACAATCTGTTTTTCGCGCTCGGCCCGAGCCTCAGCTTTTTTCGAGACAGGCACTTCCGGCAGCGGCGATTCAATAACGATAGGATCGTGCAACTCGACCCTTCGTTTCTCCTCCTCAACCACCACTTCGCGCAGTTGGGCCACTTCACGACCGATTTTCCGATCACGCCAGGTATCAACTTGACCGTAAAAGAAGCCACCGACTGTTTCCATCATGGCACCGAGCCGTTCAAAAGCCCAAAGCCACGACATGCCGGAAAACACAGCCCAGCCGGCGGCCATCAAAGCCAGCAGAAACAGGGTCGAACCGGTGTAGCCAAATTGCCGGGCCAAAACACGGCTGACCTCCACACCCAGCACGCCACCCGGGCTGAGTGGCAATTCAACTTTCAGGGAATAGAACCGCAAAGCCTCCAGCGACGAACTCGCCACCAGCAAAATAACAAAGCCCGCTAACGCGATAAACAACGGTCGTCTGTCCGGCTTATCCAGTGAATTCAGTTTGCGGAAACCCCACCAGACTGACATGCCAAGCAAGACAATCCACCACCAAGCAGAAAAACCGAAAATATAGAGCAACAAATCAGCAATCCAGGCACCCGCCCGGCCCGCCGGATTGTGCACTCCCTGAGCAATGATCGCGTGCGACCAGCCCGGGTCCTCCTTGCTGAATCCCCACAACGCCATGGTTAAAAACAAGGCAACAGCACCCACACCCAACCAGCGGGATTCCTGTAAAAGCGTCCCGATCTTATCCGGCAAAGGGCTTGCTGAGCCCCGATCAACCATTCGCGCCCCCATCCTCATGCACCCAAAATAATCACCAGATTTTTCTCACAGGCAATGTAACCGCTCAATTCCAGATCCCGCATAACCTTGCTCACCATCTCGCGTGATGCACCAATCATTCTCGCCATATCCTGCTTTGAAATTTTCTTCTTAACTACACGCCGCCCCTCATCCAACTCGGAGAGTTCAAGCAGCAAACGGGCAACACGCCCATAGACATCGAGCAGGGCCAGGCTTTCAATATTCCGGTCAGCTTCCCGCAAACGGCGCACCAGAATCTGCATCAGTTTTTGGGCTACTTGAAAATTGTCCTGCATGCAGCGCTGGAAGGCATCCTTACCCAAAACCAACAATTCACAAGCCTCTACCGCAACTACATTGGCCGAGCGCGGACTACCGTCAATCAGCCCCATTTCACCAAAAAACTCACCCGGCCCAAGCCAGGCCAAGATAATTTCTCGCCCATCTTCGTCCGTATTAGTCACCTTGGCGCGACCATTCAACAAAATATAGAGAGAATCCGTACTGTCGCCGGCCCGCACGACAAAAGCGGTGCGCTCGACGCGCTTACGAACGGAAAGCTTGGACAATTTCTGCAATTCAGCCTCATTCAATTCCGCAAACAAAGAAATGTTGCGTAAAACAACCAGGCTCAAACCTATATTGGTAGCGGACATAAATCAGTTTCCGTTCATGTAGTTACGTGACAATTATAAACCGCTTTGCCATACGTCAAGGGAACTTGGGGAAAATGGAGAGCTCAGAGAAGGCTATAATTTTCGGCTCAACCATCCAAGAGGATCGTCATGTCCCAAACAACTCGCCACAACTCCCTCATTATTCTTGGCTCCGGCCCGGCCGGTTATACCGCTGCCGTTTATGCCGCCCGCGCCAATCTCAAGCCGGTTTTGATCACCGGCATGGCCCAAGGTGGCCAACTGATGACCACCACCGAAGTCGACAACTGGCCCGCCGATGCTGATGGTGTGCAAGGTCCGGAGTTGATGGCGCGTTTTGAAGCCCACGCCCGCCGCTTCGAGACAGAAATCATTTTTGATCATATTCACACGGCAAAACTAACCGAAAAACCCTTCACACTGATTGGCGATGCTGGCACATATACCTGCGACGCACTGATTATTGCCACGGGCGCATCGGCGCAATACCTCGGCCTACCCTCCGAAGAAAAATTTGCTGGCAAAGGCGTTTCGGCCTGCGCTACCTGCGATGGATTCTTTTACCGCAACAAGTCAGTCGCAGTGGTTGGTGGCGGCAACACCGCTGTTGAAGAAGCGCTGTATCTGGCCAACATTGCCAGCCACGTCACGCTGATTCACCGCCGCGAGAAATTTAAGGCGGAAAAAATCATGCAGGACAAACTTTTCGAAAAACAAAAAGCCGGCAAGATCACTATTCTTTACAACAGCGCGCTCGATGAAGTGCTGGGCGATGACTCCGGCGTGACTGGCCTACGGGTGAAGAATGTCCAAACCGGCGCAATGCAAGATGTGGACGTCTTTGGCGTCTTCATTGCCATCGGCCACAAGCCGAACACCGACATCTTCGCCGACCAGCTGGAAATGGAAGGTGGCTATCTGGTGACCGAAATGGGCCGTAAGGGTAATGCCACACAAACCAGCATTACCGGCGTTTTTGCCGCCGGCGATGTGCAGGATCATATCTACCGCCAGGCCTGTACCTCAGCCGGCACCGGTTGCATGGCAGCGCTCGACGCCGAGCGTTACCTGGACCAACTAGCCTAAGCTCCAGAGCCGGCTTGAGCGACGCCGACGATCTCGCCGCCTTTCGCGCGGCAGTGGCCGATACCAAGCCGTTACCGCCCACTGGCCGCGTTCATCTTGACGGACCGATGCCGCCACCGCGGCCATTGCAACATCTGGCTGACGAACGGGCGGCGTTGAACGAGAGCCTGCATGGCAGCATTAGCCTGCAGGATCGCCTGGAAGGTGGCGACGAACCAAGTTACTTGCGCGTCGGCCTGGCTTTCAGTGTATTACGCGATCTCCGACGCGGCCGCTGGGTGGTGCAGGATGAAATTGATCTGCATGGTTTGAATCGTGACGAAGCCCGGCAAATGCTCGCTGCTTTTTTGCTGGATAGCCTGCATCAAGGCAAACGATGCTTGCGAATTGTGCACGGCAAGGGATTGCGCTCACCGCAAAAAACTTCAATCTTGCGTCAACTGGTACGCGGCTGGTTGATGCAACGCAATGAAGTTCTCGCTTACTGCCAAGCCAAACCGCAAGATGGCGGCGAAGGGGCGTTACTGGTTTTGTTACGCTCGGCGAAAAAGACAAGGGCAGCCTGAGCTGCCCTTTTTGATGCGGTACTACGAAAAAATCAAACAGCAGATTCGTTGGTTTCACCGGTGCGGATGCGAACCACATGCTCAACCGGCATGACAAAAATCTTGCCATCACCAATCTTGCCAGTACGCGCTGCCTTGATGATCGCATCAATGGCGGCATCGGCGTGTTCGGTATTGACGACAATTTCGATCTTGATTTTGGGCAGGAAGTCGACGACGTATTCGGCGCCACGGTAGAGTTCGGTATGACCTTTCTGGCGGCCAAAACCCTTGACCTCGGTCACCGTCAGGCCGGTGATGCCGACTTCTGACAGGGCTTCGCGAACCTCGTCGAGTTTGAAGGGCTTGATGATGGCTTCGATTTTTTTCATATTCGTGCGTCCTCTTTATTCAGTTTCTTAAAATTCGTCTTGATAACGATTGGTAATAGGATAACGCCAATCCTTGCCAAAGCCACGCGGCGTGATACGAATACCGACCGGCGACTGACGCCGCTTGTACTCGGCAATACGCAGCAGGCGAACAACGCGCCGCACCGCCTCTTCCGGCAGGCCGGCAGCGATGATTTCACGCGGGCTACGGTCTTCTTCCATGTAGGCACAAACGATCGCATCGAGCACGTCGTAGGGCGGCAGGGAATCCTGGTCAGTTTGATCGGGCTTCAGCTCGGCCGACGGGGGCCGAACGATGATATTTTCCGGAATCACCGGCGAAAGCGTGTTGCGGTAGCGTGCCAGTCGATAAACCAGCGTCTTGTAAACATCCTTGATAACGGCAAAACCACCGGCCATGTCACCATATAACGTGCAATAACCGACAGCCATTTCCGATTTATTGCCGGTCGTCAGAACCAGCGCGCCGGTTTTATTGGAGAGCGCCATCAACAGGTTGCCGCGGATCCGCGCCTGGATATTCTCTTCCGTCGTATCGGCCGGCAAACCGGCAAAAAGCGGTGCCAGCATGGTTTGATAAACATCCATCGCCGATGCAATGGGGATTTCGTCATAACGAACGCCGAGCGTCTTGATCATTGCCCGTGAGTCATCGAGACTCATTTGCGCGGTGTATGGCGAAGGCATCATGACCGCCCGGACATTTGCTGCCCCTAGCGCGTCGACCGCAACACAGAGGGTCAAAGCCGAGTCAATGCCGCCGGAAAAACCGATGATGACGCCCTTGAAACCACCCTTGCCGATGTAGTCGCGAACACCGAGCACCAAGGCCTGATACGCCTCAGCCTCGACTGAGAGTTCACTCGCCAGATCTTCGGAACGCAGCTCACCGGCCGTAAAATCAACAATACCAAGGGCTTCCGAGAACTGCGGCAAGCGCATGCGGCAAACTTGCTGCGCGTCGAGGGCAAACGAGGCACCATCGAAAACCAGCTCATCCTGGCCACCAACCAGATTGCAATAAATAGCGGGAATACCCGTCGCCTTGATCCGTTCACCCAAGACTTGAGCACGCTGCTCGTGTTTTTCGAGATGGCAGGGCGAGGCATTCAGGACAAGCAACAGTTCTGCACCAGCCGCGTGGGCCAACTCGGCTGCGCCGGGTTCCCATATATCGGCACAGATATTGATGCCGCAGCGCACGCCGCCGAGCGTCACGACGCAGGCTTCAGTGCCAGGGTCGAAATAACGCTTCTCATCAAAAACTTCGTAATTGGGCAGGCGAATCTTGCGGTAGACCGCCTTTTTTTGGCCATTTTCAATGATTGCTGCAGCATTGAAACAATGACCTTCGTGCGCTTCAGGAAAGCCGACAATCAGGGCAATGCCCTCAACCCGACTCGCCAGATCATCCAGGGCGCGCTGACAGGCCCGATAGAAATCCGGGCGCAATAACAAATCTTCTGGCGGGTAACCGGACAAGGCCAGCTCCGGCGTCAATAAGACTTGTGCGCCACGCAATTTAGCTTGCACGGCGCACTCAATGATACGTTCGACGTTGCCCGTCAGGTCACCGACGGTGGCGTTGAACTGGGCAACGGCAATACGTAACATTGATTAGTAAGCCGGCTTGTCTTTCGCTTCGCTGTAACGCTGAACGCCATCCATGACTTCTTTCCTGGCAGCGTCAATGCCTTCCCAGCCATTAACCTTGACCCATTTACCAGGCTCAAGATCCTTGTAATGTTCAAAGAAGTGGGCGATCTGGTCACGCAACAGTTGCGGCGCATCTTCATGCGTCGCGAAGTTTTTGTAGAGCGGGGTCAGCTTATCAACCGGGACGGCGAGCAACTTGGCATCTTCACCACCTTCGTCAGTCATCGATAACTGACCGAGCGGACGGCAGCGGACAACCACGCCTGGCGGCAACGGGAACGGGCTCATGACCAGCACGTCAACCGGGTCACCGTCACCAGCGATGGTGTGCGGGATGTAGCCGTAGTTGCAGGGATAGTGCATGGAGGTGGACATGAAACGATCAACGAAAATCGCACCGCTTTCCTTGTCAACTTCGTACTTGACAGGGTCGGAATGAGCGGTAATTTCGATGATGACGTTGAAATCGTCAGGAAGGGACTTGCCGGAAGGAACGTTATTCAGGGCCATCGTTATCTCTCTGCGTTTGGTTTGAGAACTTACAATTATAACGCCGTGCTAAATACTGTCAGTGCCAGGCAGCGAGAAACTCTTGCCAATGAAGCGCACCAATTTTGCCAAGTTGCGTCTTGATAAACTCAACTTCAGCGATCTCTTCAGCTGCGGTCAATTCGCCCCGCAAGCGGCGGAACCGATTATAAACAAGGTAAGTGTTGATTACGTCTGTTTCACAGTAATCGCGAATATCGGCGATCTTCCCGGCTTGCCAGGCTTCCCATACCTTGCCGCCATCCATCCCGAGCTTGCCGGGGAAGCCAAAAAGCTTGGCAAGATCGTCCAGTGGCGCATTGGCCCGGGGATTGTACAGGGCGAGCAGATCCATTAAATCGAGATGGCGAGTGTGATAGCGACTGATGTAGTTGTTGTATTTGAAGTCGCGGCTATCAGCGTAGTCGCCATCACCAAGATCCCAGTAGCGCGGAGCGCTGGCGCCATGCAGCATGCCGCGATAGTGCAGCACCGGCAGGTCGAAGCCGCTACCATTCCACGAAACGATCTGCGGCGTAAACTTCTCGATACCGTCAAAAAAACGCTGGATGATTTCACCTTCGCCATGCGTCGGCTCGGACAGCGACCAGACTTTCAAACCTTCGCTGGTTCGTAAAACACAGGAAATCGTGACAATGCGCTGCAAATGCAGTTGTAGAAAGTCATTCCCGGTTTTCGCCCGGCGCTGCTGAAAGGCGAGTTCGGCGACTTCATCGTCCGACAGTTCATTTGGTAATTCTTTAAGCCGGCGATAGCCGGCGACATCGGGAATTGTCTCGATGTCGAAGACCAGAACAGGCTTCATGCCGGAAATACGCCCGTCGACAAATAGCGGTCGCCCCGGTCGCAAATGATGCTGACGATCACCGCATTCTCCAGTTGCTGCGCCAGACGCAGGGCAACCGCGACACCGCCACCGGAGGAAATGCCGGCAAAAATACCTTCTTCAATGGCCAAGCGCCGAGTCATGGCCTCGGCATCGGCCTGCCCGACGTATTCGATACGGTCGACGTTGGTTTTGTCGTAAATTTTGGGCAGATAAGCTTCGGGCCATTTGCGGATACCAGGAATCTGGCTGCCGTCTTCCGGCTGACAACCGATGATCTGGATCGCCGAATTTTGCACTTTGAGGAAGGCCGACGTCCCCATGATCGTCCCGGTCGTGCCCATGCTGGACACAAAATGGGTGATTTTCCCCGCCGTATCGCGCCAGATTTCCGGGCCGGTACCTTCAAAATGGGCCAGCGGATTGTCCGGATTACCAAACTGATCGAGGATGATGCCCTGGCCTTCGTCGCGCATTTTATCGGCCACATCACGCGCCAACTCCATGCCGCCATCCTTCGGGGTCAACACCAGATCGGCACCAAAAGCCCGCATCGTCTGACGACGCTCGATACTCTGGTTTTCCGGCATGACGAGGATCATCTTGTAACCCTTCATCGCCGCCGCCATCGCCAGCGCGATGCCGGTATTGCCGGAAGTCGCCTCAATCAGTGTATCGCCCGGCTTGATATCACCACGCGCCTCGGCGCGCACAATCATCGATAGCGCCGGCCGGTCTTTGACCGAACCCGCTGGGTTATTGCCTTCCAGCTTGACGAGAATGACATTGCCGCGCTGGTCGTTTTCAGCACCAGGAATACGCACCAGACGAACCAGCGGCGTGTTTCCGACAAAATCCTGCAGGGTTTTATACATTGCGATTGAGCCACTCAATATATTGGGAAACGCCCTCCTCAACCGTGGCCATCGGCGCAGCGTAGCCAGCTGCCCGCAAGCGCGTTAAATCGCCTTGGGTAAATGCCTGGTACTTGCCTTTCAGCGCCTCGGGGAAGGCGGTGTATTCCAGCAAGCCCTGTGCCCGCAATTCTTCCAAGGTCAGTGGCGCTTCGCTTTTTGCCTTTCTGCAGCCGTTGACCGCAGCAACCGCGACATCGTTGAAACTTTGCGCCCGCCCGGAGCCGAGATTGAAGATGCCGGATTTTTCCGGGTGGTCAAGGAAGAATAGATTGACCTTGGCCACATCACCGACAAAAACGAAATCGCGCTGCTGGCCGCCATCCGGATAACCATGCGAGCCTTCAAACAACTTGACCTTGCCGTCGGCGCGGAACTGGTTGAAGTTGTGGAAGGCCACTGAAGCCATCCGTCCTTTGTGCGTCTCGCGCGGCCCATAAACATTGAAGTAACGGAAGCCGACGATCTGCGACGACGGGTTTTTGGCCAGGCGCTGACGAACGATCTGGTCAAAAAGAAATTTGGAGTAACCATAAACGTTGAGCGGCCCTTCGTACTGGCGCTCTTCCTTGAAGACAGTGGTGCTACCGTAAGTTGCGGCGCTTGAGGCGTAAAGGAACTGGACATCCTGATCCTGGCACCAATCAAGCAAGATCATCGAGTAACGATAGTTGTTTTCCATCATGTAACGACCATCGGTTTCCATGGTGTCGGAACAGGCACCTTCATGGAAAATCGCTTCAATCTCCCCGTCAAAATGGCCAGTCTGAATGCGCTCGATGAAATCGTGTTTATCGAGGTAATCCGAGATTTCGCAGTCAATCAGATTTTTGAACTTGTCCGCCTTGGTCAGATTATCGACCGCAATAATCTTGGTGACACCACGCTCATTAAGCGCCTTGACGATATTAGAACCGATGAAGCCGGCAGCGCCGGTAACGACTGTGTACATGGTTTTCCCTTACAAAGCAGCAGCGAGTTCATCGCGGGTGACAACGGCGGTACCTAGCTTGCCAACGACTATGCTGGCCGCAATATTGGCCGTGCGGATAGCTTCATCCCAGTCTGCGCCGGCCGCCAACATCACCGCTAAAGTCGCAATAACGGTATCGCCCGCCCCGGAAACATCGAAAACCTCCCGGGCCTGCGCCGCCTGATGATGCGTTTCACCTTCGGAAAACAAGGTCATCCCCTCTTCACTGCGGGTGACCAGCAAAGCTTCGAGACCGAGATCAGCACGAAGTTTCTGCGCTTTGGTAAAAAGCTCCGCTTCCGATGACCAGCGCCCAACGACATCGCGCAATTCTGAACGGTTCGGCGTGATCACCGTCGCCCCGGCATATTTGGCGTAGTCGTCTCCCTTGGGGTCGACCAGCACCGGCTTGCCAGCGGCCCGGGCCAAACGAATCATCTCGGCAATATGCGTCAGGCCACCTTTGCCGTAGTCGGAGAGAATGACGACATCGGAGTCGGCAACACGGCTTTCAAACTCAGCCAATTTAGCTTGCAGTATCTCGTGCGACGGCGTCGTTTCAAAATCAATGCGCAGCAACTGCTGCTGCCGTCCAATGACACGCAACTTAACCGTGGTATCAATGCTGCGGTCGACGTGCAAACCGGCATCAATTTCACCTTCGGCCAACATGCGGGACAAACTGCGACCGGCATCATCGTCACCGACGACCGACAGCAATGCCGTTTTAGCGCCGACAGCGGCCGCATTGCGTGCCACATTGGCCGCACCACCAAGACGCTCTTCGACGCGCTCAACCTTGACCACCGGCACCGGTGCTTCCGGCGAAATCCGGTTGACCTCGCCAAACCAGTAACGGTCAAGCATCACATCACCCACGACGAGCAGGCGAACCTGCGCAATTTTTTCCAGCATGCCGCTTACCGCTCCTTAACGCCCAATAGCGAAATATTCAATGCCCAAGCCGCGAACGAACTTGGGATCATAAAGATTGCGTCCGTCAAAAATCACCGGGTTCTTCAATACCGACTTGATGGCCTCAAAGTCCGGGCTACGGAATTCTTTCCATTCGGTCACGATGACTAGCGCATCGGCTTTGTCAAGCGCGCTCATCGGGCTATCCGCATATTGCAGGCGGGATTCATCGCCGAAGATACGTTGTGTTTCATGTATGGCGACGGGGTCGTAGGCAGACACCGTAGCGCCGGCAGCAAACAGATCGGCAATTAATTCGCGACTCGGCGCATCGCGCATATCGTCGGTATTAGGCTTGAAGGAGAGGCCCCAGAGTGCGAAATGCATGCCTTTGAGATCACCGAAACGGTTCTTGATCTTGCCGGTGAGAACGTGCTTTTGCGCATCATTAGCTTCTTCGACGGCAGTCAACACCTTGAGGGTAATGCCGGCGTCGTCTGCAGCGGTCTTGACCAAGGCTTTGACATCCTTGGGAAAGCAGGAACCACCGTAGCCACAGCCGGGGTAGAGGAAGTGGTAGCCAATACGCGGGTCGGAACCAATGCCCTGACGGACCATTTCAATATCAGCCCCGATCACTTCGGCGAGGTTGGCGAGTTCGTTCATGAAGCTAATGCGCGTCGCCAGCATGGCGTTGGCAGCGTACTTGGTCAGTTCGGCGCTCTTGACGTCAGTAATAATCAGGCGTTCGTGGTTGCGCTGGAATGGGGCGTAGAGGGCGCGCATGAGGTGGATGGCTTGCTCCTCTTCAGCGCCGACCACGATGCGGTCCGGGCGCATGAAGTCTTCAACTGCCGCCCCTTCTTTCAGAAACTCGGGATTGGAAACAACGCTAAAAGGGATGTCGACCGCACGCTTGGCAAGTTCATCGAGAATGACGGCCTTGACTTTGGCACCCGTACCGACCGGCACCGTACTCTTGTCGACGACGACCTTGTAGTCGGTCATCGTCCGGCCAATGCTGCGGGCGGCGGCGAGCACGTATTTCAAGTCAGCCGAACCATCTTCATCAGGCGGCGTACCGACCGCGATGAACTGGATGGTGCCGTGCTGGACGGCTTTTTCGATATCGGTGGTGAAGTGCAAACGGCCAGCCGTCACATTGCGCCGAACCATCTCTTGAAGACCAGGTTCGTAGATCGGAATGCCGCCGTCTTCAAGGATTTTGATCTTGCCCGGATCAACGTCCAGACACAGAACATTATTGCCCACTTCAGCCAGACAAGTGCCACTGACCAGACCGACATAGCCAGTCCCGACGACAGTAATCTTCATGAATATTCCCTACAAGGTTTGATCGAATTCTTCACTACGACGTGGTGGATAGGTTTCCCAGCCACCACAAGCCGGGCAGCGCCAATAAAACTGGCGCGCCTTGAAGCCGCAATTATTACATCGATAGCGTGACAGGCGCTTGGTATAACCTTGGATGATCGTTTTGGCCAATTCAACATCCGGCCTGACTTCCGGCGCCACCAAGGGCAAACGCGCGCTCATCAGTTTTTCCAGGCCGAGCAACGTCGGATTGCGTTGCAATTCAGCCTGAACCAAACGGTAAGCCGCTTCCGTGCCTTCACTTTCAAGCACAAGTTGATATACCACATCGAGCAAATCAAGCGATGGGTAGCGCTCCAGATAAACGCTCAGCAAGGCAATACCTTCTTCACGGCGCTCCAGCTTGCGGTAACTATCCAGCAAGCGCTGGGCGACTAGCGCCAAATAGGCCGGGTCCTGTTGCTCAATACGCTGCCAAGCTGCGATGGCAGCCTCCAGTTTACCTTCCTGCAATAACAAATCACCTTGTAACAGGCTAGCTCGCACACACTTGCGGTTTTGCTGCATCGCCGATTCAAGGTACACCCGCGCCGAGTCGGGTTTTGAACGCATAATTTCATTGGCGGCTAATTCGCAATAAAACTCGGCCACCTCCTGCTGCGAGGCGACATCGGGCAGTTCCCGGGCCAGTTCAATCGCTTTCAACCATTCTTTTTCTGCCTGAAAAATTTCCAGCAGACTACGTTTGGCATCAGCCTCAAATTTTGTACCAATCAATTTGTTGAAAATTTCTTCGGCCCGATCAAGCAAGCCTGACTTCAGATAATCCTGCCCGAGTTCCGAAAGTGCATGCAGGCGGACACCGTCTTCCAGATCAGGCCGATCAATCAGGTTTTGGTGCATGCGAATGGCGCGCTCAGTCTCGCCACGGCGACGAAACAGATTACCCAGCGCGAAGTGCAATTCAACCGTCTGGGAATCAACCTTCGCCACCTCAAGAAAAGAGTCGATGGCCTTATCGGGCTGCTCGTTTAGGAGAAAATTGAGGCCCTGAAAATAGGAGCGCGGCAAAGCGCGCGATTCATGCACCACCTGCCGCATGTCAACGCGCGCGGCAGCCCAACCCAAACCAAAAAATAGCGGGATCAGTAACAACTGCCAGTATTCAAAAAGATCGTTCATATAAGTGCTGGTGGTTGTGGCGCAGGCGTTTGCTGTACCTTTGAAGCAGAACGCATGAGGCGAGTAATTTCACGGCGCTGGCGAAAAATAACGCCAACCACGGACAACACCCCAAGGATTGCCCCACCCGCGAAAAATACCAATAGCACAATAACCAGTGGCGCTTCCCAAACGTAATCGAGAATAAACTGGAGCGTTATCGGCTGCGTATTGCGGATCGCAAATACCAGCAGGAGAAAGAAAATGATGAGCCGAACGGCCCAAGTTAGAACTGTCATGGCTTCAAAAATAAAAAGGGGCAGTGAAATTCACTGCCCCGAATCTACCACATTGCACCTACGCAGCATCAGATCGACTGATCGACCCGCTCACGCAGTTCCTTGCCCGCCTTGAAATGGGGAACCCATTTGGCCGGCACGCTGACCTTTTCCCCCGACTTGGGGTTACGGCCGGTGCGCGGCGGCCGGTAGTTGAGCGCAAAGCTGCCGAATCCACGGATCTCGATACGATCGCCGCGCACTAAAGCTTCGGACATCGCATCGAGAATCACCTTCACCGCGAAATCAGCATCTTTCGCCACCAACTGCGGAAACCGTTCCGCCAGCCGGGCGATGAGCTCAGATTTGGTCATGCTTTATGCCTATCAACCTTGCTGGTTGAGTTTGGCCTTCAGCAGGGCGCCCAGATTGGTCGTACCGGAAGCAGCAGAATTTGACTCAGCAGAGAATTTCTGCATGGCTTCGTTCTGATCGGCATTGTCCTTGGCCTTGATCGACAGGTTGATACCACGAGTCTTACGATCCACGTTGATGATCATCGCCTCAACCACATCACCCACCTTCAGGTGCTGCGACAAGTCGTCAATACGATCACGTGAGAACTCGGAAGCACGCAGGTAACCTTCGTTCTCACCGTCCAGCGTCAGCACAGCACCCTTGGCATCGACCGTCTTGACGGTAGCGTTGACAATGCTGTTCTTCTCGTGGGTAGCGATAAAGTTGGTATATGGATCACCTTCCATCTGCTTGACACCCAGGGAGATACGCTCTTTCTCGACATCAATGGCGAGAACCAGCGCTTCAACTTCGTCGCCCTTCTTGAAGTTGCGGATGGCTTCTTCGCCAGTTGCGCTCCAGGACAGGTCGGACAGGTGAACAAGACCATCGATACCGCCTGGCAGGCCGATAAAGATACCGAAATCGGTGATCGACTTGATGGCACCACGGACTTTATCGCCCTTCTTGTGGTTCATCGCGAAGTCATCCCAAGGATTAGCTTGGCACTGCTTCATACCGAGGGAGATACGGCGACGCTCTTCGTCGATTTCCAGGATCATGACTTCAACTTCATCACCCAGGGAAACAACCTTGGACGGATGAACGTTCTTGTTAGTCCAATCCATTTCAGAAACGTGAACCAGACCTTCGATACCTTGTTCGATTTCAACGAATGAACCGTAGTCGGTCAGGTTAGTGACCTTACCGAACAGACGCGTACCAGCCGGGTAACGGCGGGCAATACCAACCCACGGATCGTCGCCCAGTTGCTTCATGCCCAGAGAAACGCGGTTCTTCTCGGCATCAAACTTGAGGATCTTGGCGGTAACTTCGTCACCAACATTGAGCACTTCGCTCGGGTGACGGACACGGCGCCAGGCCAGGTCGGTAATGTGCAGCAGGCCATCGATACCGCCGAGGTCGACGAATGCGCCGTAATCGGTGATGTTCTTGACGATACCCTTGACGGTGGTGCCTTCCTTAAGGTTCTCGAGGAGCTTTTCGCGATCTTTGTCAGCGGTAGCTTCGAGCACGGCACGGCGGGACATGACGACGTTGTTACGCTTACGATCGAGCTTGATGACCTTGAATTCCATGGTCTTGCCTTCGTACGGCGTGGTGTCCTTGACCGGACGCATGTCGACCAGGGAACCCGGCAGGAATGCACGGACGCCATTCGACATAACGGTAAGGCCGCCCTTGACCTTGCCGGTAATCGTACCGGTGACCAGTGTATTGTCGTTCAGTGCTTGTTCCAGGAAGTTCCAGGCCGCGATGCGCTTGGCGCGATCACGTGACAGGCGCGTTGCGCCGTAGCCATCTTCCAGCATTTCGATAGCCACTTGGACGAAATCGCCCACTTTGACTTCGAGTTCGCCTTGGTCGCTGAGGAATTCTTCGAGCGGAACATAGGACTCGGATTTCAGGCCGGCATTGACGACAACAAAGTTGCGGTCGATGAGCATCACTTCTGCAGTGATTACTTCGCCTTGACGCATTTCCTGGCGAGCCAGGGATTCTTCAAATAGTTGAGCAAAAGATTCCATTGACGGAGAGAGCTTTCGTGCCGCGAACCGTGAAATTCACAGCGGGTTAGGGTTTAAATCACATTACCGGCCACGTGACCGGCAATTCCTTTACAACATTACTTACTACTATTCTGCTTCCCGGACCCAGTTCAACACCTGATTGACCGCCTGTTCAATTGTCAGCGAGGTCGTGTCCAGCAACTTGGCACCCGGTTCCTGCCTGAGTGGAGCCACGCTACGCTGGGAATCCCGTTCGTCGCGCTGCTTCAGGTCTAGCAGAAGGTCGGGGAGATTAGCAGATAAACCTTTTTCGATCAACTGCTTATAACGACGCTCCGCCCTTACCTCAGGACTCGCCGTCAGGAAGACCTTAAGCGCTGCTTGAGGAAAAACGACCGAGCCCATGTCACGCCCATCGCCAACCAAACCGGGCGCCGTATTGAAAGCACGCTGCCGGAAGAGCAAAGCTTTGCGCACGGCGGGCAAGGAGGCAACCAGCGAAGCGCCAGCCGACATTTCCTCGGTACGAATTGCATCGCCCACCAGCTGGCCATTGAGGCGAATATCGGTTTCCGAAAATTCAACATCAAGCCTTGCGGCAATGGCGGCGACACCGGCCTCATCATCCCAGGCAATACCCGCCTGCTGTGCAGCAAGCGCGGTCAACCGGTAAAGCGCACCGGAATCGAGATAGGCAAAGCTAAGCGCTGCCGCCACACGGGCTGCAACAGTGCCTTTGCCGGAGGCGGAAGGGCCGTCAATGGCGATGACCGGTGCCGCCTTGGTGACTTGGGCAAAACGCTCGAAATAATCCGGGAAAGTTTTGGCTACACACTTTGGGTCGTTAATGCGCAAGGGCGTCCCGAAAGCTGCCAGCGAGAAGCACATCGCCATGCGGTGATCATCGTAGGTATCGATTGCAGCCGGCTTCAGGCTACCCGGTGTGACACGAATGAAATCCTCACCCTCCTCCACCGCCGCGCCCAGCTTACGCAACTCGGTCGCCATCGCAGCGATCCGATCGGTTTCCTTAACTCGCCAAGAGGCAATATTGCGTAACGTTGTCGTGCCTTGAGCAAACAACGCTGCAATCGCCAAGGTCATCGCTGCATCAGGAATGTGGTTGCAATCGAGGTCGACCGCAGCTAAGCCACCTTCGGGCGCTTGCGCCGCCATCCAGTTCGGCCCCATCTCGATACGCGCACCCATTTTGGCTAAGGCTTCGGCAAACTTCACGTCGCCCTGAATTGAATCCTGGCCAACACCCTCAACGCGAACCGGCCCACCACTAATCGCCCCCAATGCCAAAAAATAAGAAGCAGAGGAAGCATCACCTTCAACATAGACCGTACCCGGCGACACATAGCGACTGCCGGCCGGCACGGTAAATCGCTGCCAACCTTCACGCTGCACCAAGACGCCAAAACGCGCCATGATCGCCAACGTGATCTCAATGTATGGCTTGGAAATTAGCTCCCCAACGACGTCGACCGTAGCAGCCTGGCCGGTAAGCGGCAGCGCCATCAGTAAGCCGGTTAAAAACTGACTGGAAACATCACCGCGCACTTTGACCACACCACCGGGCTGAATTGTTGCCGGCTTGAGCTGCAGCGGCGGAAAACCTTCGTTACCAAGGTAGGTGACATTCGCCCCGAGTTGGCGCAAACCATCAACCAGATCGCCAATCGGCCGCTCGTGCATGCGAGCAACCCCTTTCAACACATAGTCACCACCCGCCAGCGCCAGCGCAGCAGTTAACGGGCGAAAAGCCGTTCCTGCATTACCGAGGAAAAGTTCAGCTTGCTTGACGGGAAAATTGCCGCCACAACCTTTAATCGACCAGTTTTCCCCACCCAGGGAGGCAACACCCACACCCAGCGCCTTGAGCGCTTCAAGCATGCGTTCGGTGTCGTCAGAGGCGAGCAGATCGCGCACTTCAGTTTCACCATCAGCCAGCGCCGCCAGAAGCAAAACACGATTTGAAATGCTTTTCGAGCCGGGCAAACGAACGGTACCGGCTGCAGAAACTAGCTGGGGAAGGTCAATAAATTCCATATTTAAGAGAGCGCTTTCATTCTAATTTGACATTCAGTCAGCCCAAATAGCGGACTACACCCACTCGAACCGACAAAGGACACAAGTTTACCTGCGCCATGAGAAAGTCTGAAACATTCCAGAATGAAATTTGCTAATACTGAGCCTATCTACAACTCAATCCGCTTTAAAAAATTAACGACGAATTGATAAGCGTTGTCCTGCAAAAGTTCATACAGAATCTGTTCGTCAATATTCAGATAGTCATGGACGATGCGATTACGCATACCGATTGCCTGCCGCCAAGCCGCAAGATGATCAGCATCCAATTGACCCAGCGCCACCAAATCTTCAAAGGCAGCATAGGCATCGACTGGCGTCACACCGCGTGATGATTTAACCAGTTGCTTGGCTTTGCCAATAGCGTTTTCAACCAGAACTTGAATGGCATGAAGCGCACCGCCCATCTCCAATGGTGACAACCGCCCCTGCGACACCAAACGGCTTTTTGCATCGACTAGCATCGCCTCCAGGCGAGCTGCATGATTTGCGGTTTCTTGAAGATAAATATCAAGCTGCACGACGCATCTCCCAGTTGAATTCCTCAATCTCCCGCCAAGTGCGGTTAAGAAAACGATTGTAGATACTTCCCTTATCCTGTTTGAGTAGTACCCCTTCATTCACCGCCGCAGCACGCATCGCCAAACCGGCATTGGCCAAATCCACCACATCGATTTTTTCTGGTGACACATCAAGCGCGCAAGCAATCTGGCAACGCACCTCTTCCAGCAAACTCAAACGCCCCATACCTGTCAGGTCACGCGTAATCCAGACCGCAACATCCCAGTCACTATCGGGACGCGCCATCTCATTGGCCTGGCTACCAATGAGGACGGCAAAGATAATTTGCGGAATACCCGCAAGAGTTTGACTAATTTGACCAGAATTCATGAATTTGCCGCCTTCCATCCGCCCTGAAAAATAACTTTAAAAATCAGCGACGCTTGGCCTCTTTTGCTCGCCGCCAGCCATCGGCAACAAATACCGCAACGATGCCCGCCAGCAAGCCACCGATCAAACCCAAGGCGAGCAGCAAGCTTTTCTTGGGCGAAACGGGCTTATCCGACACGAAAATAGCCTCGATAGCCTGAGCAGCCTGGGTTGCCGGCGGGCTAAGAGCAGTCTCAAGCGCGGTTACCATTTGACGCTGGGAAAAAAGCTCGGCTTCCTTCTGCAAACGTAAAGAAGTCATCAGGGATAATTGAGTAAAACGGTCATCTTTCACGCCGGCAGTCGCAACAAGCTTGCTTAACGACTCGAGATCTTGTTCAGCTCGCTGGCGCTTTTCTTTAGCCAGAGCCAAATCGCTTTGCATCCGATCAATTGTCGGCTTGGTAATCTCAGCATGCCGCCTAGCCAATTCAAGGACAACCGCGTCGGCAATTTTTCGAGCCGCCTCGGCACTAACCCCCTTTGCCTTCAGTTCAATAAGCGCAGAAGCACTTGTAGCTGTAGCCTTGGCAATTTGTAGTGTCAATATGTCACTCCCAGCACCAGAAGACCGCTTGAGTGTACCAACCCAATCTTGATCGCCAATATCATGCGCCACCCTTAATTGAAATGAGGGTGTCTTCATACGTTCAATCGCTTGGCTTGCAGGTTCTGCAGGTACACTGGTCAATTGGCCTATTTGGCCCATTTGGCCCATTTGACCCATTTGGCCCATTTGACCCATTTGGCCCATTTGAACAAAAGCGATCGCCTCATACTTCGGCGAAATCAACCCAACCGCCAACCCCGCACCCAGCAAACCAATAGCCGAACCACCAGCAACATATCGCCACCCAGCCCGCAACTTATCCCAGAGGTCAAAAAGGCTGATTTCGTCTTCCTGCATCAATTCATTCTCGTTCATAAAGCCAACTTTTCTTTCAATAATTAATGTACGACCCCATCACCCACAACGGGTTTTGTCATCGTTCGCCACAACAACTCACCATCACCATGACGAGCCGGGGCATATTCCTGCACCAAGGTACCTAGCACAACAAGTACCCGCTCATAATCAAATGCTTGGCAAGCCTCATCCAGATCCGCCAGCCGCTCATTCAGCACATCCCACGACAGCTCATGCTCGTAAGCCCGCATGATCAATGGATGGGGCGTTCCCTCAACGTTTTCGCCAATCAGCAATTCTTCATAAAGTTTTTCGCCGGGACGCAGGCCAACCACTTCAATCGCTATATCTCCTTCAGGGTGCTGCTCATCACGCAATTCAAGGCCGCTTAAATGCACCATACGTCGTGCCAAATCGATAATTTTAACCGGCTTACCCATGTCCAGCACATAAACCTCGCCCCCCTGGCCCATTGAACCCGCCTGAATGACCAGTTGTGCAGCCTCAGGAATAGTCATGAAATAACGCGTAATCTCAGCATGCGTCAGCGTAATTGGCCCTCCCGCAGCAATCTGCTTACGAAAAAGCGGCACCACTGAACCGGACGAACCCAACACATTGCCAAAACGAACCATACAAAACCGGGTACTGCCCACCCCACGCACAGCACGCCCCTCCCCTTTATGGCCCACAGGGCCGGTATCCTTTAGGGCAAGGGGAGGGCCGGGGTGGGGATGGGTTCCCGCCACTCGCCTGGCCAACGCCTGCAGAATCAGCTCGGAAAGGCGCTTGCTTGCCCCCATCACATTGGTCGGCCGCACCGCTTTATCGGTAGAGATCAGTACAAAAGTTTCCACGCCTGCCGCCAGCGCAGCTTCCGCCATGTGCCGAGTACCCACCGCATTGTTGCGTAAGCCTTCAATCGGATTATGCTCAACCAGCGGCACATGCTTATATGCGGCTGCGTGGTAAATAGTTTGCACGCCAAAACCAGTCATCACCATTTCGTTCCGACGCTGATGGGTAACCGACCCCAAAACGGGCACCAGCTCGATCCTCAAATCCAAGCGTTTGCACAAGCCCGCCAGTTCCTGCTCAATCGAATACAGGGCAAACTCGGAGAGTTCCATCAACACCAGGCGTGTCGGCTGCAAACGGATAATCTGGCGACAAAGCTCTGAACCAATCGACCCGCCCGCACCAGAAACCAGCACCACTTTGCCGGTAATGCATTGGCCAAGCAACCTGGCGTCAGGGACAACCGATTCGCGCCCCAGCAAATCCTCGATTTCGACCTCCCGGATGGCGTCGACCGCAACACTTCCGCCGACAATATCCGCCATACCAGGAACCAGCTTGACCTTACAATGCAATCCCTCAAGGCGATCAATAATCTCAGCCCGCCGCGCCCGACTGGCTGAGGGAATCGCCAGTAGCAACTCATCAACCTGCCGAGTTGAAACAAGCACGGGCAATTCGTCCGGCGGATAGACCCGCAGGCCGCCAAACTCCATGTTATGCAAGGCAGGGTCATCATCAAAATAAGCCACCGGCAAATACTCACGGCCCGCCCGCAAGGCAGAAGCCAATTGCGTTCCGGCTCGACCGGCACCGTAGATAGCGACCCGGATGCGCGAATCCTGCCCACGCTCGGCACGCAGAAAATAACTACGCGCCAGAAAACGGGTAGCACCCACGTACGAAATCGCCAGCAGCCAGTAGATACCTAACACCCCACGCGAAAGCCCTGGGGTATGCGTCAAAGCAATCAACGCGGCAAGTAATACCACCGACAACGTAACGCCGCCGGCAACCACAAAAACGACCCGATCCTCCATGAACCTGATGACTGCCCGGTACAAACCAAACCGAATAAAAATGGGGATCGCCAGCAAAGGCGCGACTAGCATTTGCCACTGATACGGCCCAACATCCGGCGCCCAGGTTTCTAAGCGCAGCGCCAGGGCAGACCAGAAAGCCAGCCACAACAACAACAGGTCAATCGCAATCGCAATTGCCTGTTTTTGCCTTCGCGGCAAAGACAAAAATACATTTAACATTGGTTTAACCTTGGATTGCTACCTGAAGACCAGAACAGATGTTTCATACCGAAAATTCATAAAAAATTCAAATGTAAGTAAACACGTTTAACTATTTTGAATACCGTCATTCCCGGCTTGACCGGGAACGACGAAATTGATAAATCAGCGGCTCCTTAATTCACTGTACCGTCACCTATTCCTCAGAGAACAATCCGACAAAATTCTTCAACTGAGGCTTTATAGTGTTGAATTGCTGGTTGACCGTAGATGCCAGGTAGGCATCGAACCCCGGTACAAATGCTCTCTTAAAGGCAGCATCATCAATGAATCGCTGCATCTGCGCTTTAAACTCATTGCCGGATGCGATACCCGGCATAGACAGCACCGCAAAATCCAACAGCCGTTCAAAATCCAGAATGCCATAATCACGGATTTTGTGATTCACATGATCGGAATTCAACACCGCCCCCCTTTGGATCAGCCAAGCAATATCCCAAATATCACGATGACGAATTCTGGTCGGGGTCGCAAGCCAATTCCCATTTTCGATCTTCGAAATCGAGGTAGGCAAAGCAACAATCTTGTCAGCCAAAACCTCATTGATGGCCTCAGCATTGACCATGACCGTTGGCATTCCCTCAAGTACGACGTAATTTATCCGTAAAGGAACAAGCTCTCGAGTATAAGCAGGAATATTGGCGATTTCCAGCTTGATTTTTTGCCTGGGCAAGTCGGGGGTTCCTGGCGATGTCTCAATAGATACCCACCACTTGTCGACCTTCACCAAGGCATCTGCCCTTGTGGCCTTGGGCTCCTTGACAGAGACCTTCAATGAAAACTTTTCCCCAATCCGTTTCTCAATACAGTCTTTGATGGCCACCATGCTTTTGGCAGAAAAATCCTCCCCCCCCGCAAAATGAAGATCCTCGCTAAAACGATCAGAGCCTCGACACAGCCTTAACGAGGTACCCCCTTGAAACACTAGGTGCTTCAACAAACCCGCCTCGTTAAGCGCATTGAAGATTTCGTAATGCAGCAACTCCTTTTCCACAACAGGCCGCATGCTTGCCAAGCCGGCATGCTGCATGGCGAGATTGACGTACTGCTTAAAGTCCTCTTTTTTCATCAATCAGCCTCATCATCGATCAAATCAGCACTTCGCCCAATTCGCAACAAATCCTGAACTGCTGCGTTTTTTTTGGCGATGCGAAGTGGGCGGTCTTTGACAAAAACTGTCCGGATCAACACTTCCGGCAGACTTCTTTTGGTATGCGTAAACTCAATCACACCATACGGCGTTTCATGAACGCCGCTTGCACCTGTCGTCATCACGGTTAAACGGCTGACCGGAATTTGCGAAATAACCCCATACTCGGACAGCATGCTTTCCAGGCTGACATAGCAAAGCTTGCCAGGCCGCAATGCTTTAGCCAACTCCTCAAGAATCCAGCCCGCATTTCTGGAAGCCGCCGCCGGATTAACGTAGACGCCCCTTGCCGCCTTGGCAAGCAGGCCATCCCCAACCATGCGCTGGAGAGATTTCTCCATCGATTTTTCATCCTCGTCAGGAAACAGTTTTTCAACATCCCGCTTGGCGAGGACAAAAACCCCCAATCTTTCGAGATCGGCAAGCCGTCTGATCATATCCATGCGCTTCATAGGTATTACGTTACCCTAACTTAACGGAGGGTTATTTGTGACTTATTGTATCCTGATCAACGCTGAAAACGCATCATTCTGGCTGCTGCGGTCAACTTTAAAAATCGAAGTTATTGAATCCGTTCCTTGTGAGCCCTTCAACTTCGCTCAGGAGAGCCCTGTCGAACCGCACTCCAATAAATCAGCGACTCCTTAGGCCCCCTGATTTATTCGTCATCCCCGCGTAGGCGGGGATCCTGCACCTGATTTTCCTGGGTTCCCGCCTACGCAGGAACGACGAAATTGATTAAATCAGCGGTTCCTTAAGTATTAGTGCGACACCCCGTCCCGCTTGAGGACTTTGACGAAAGTCAGCCACAGAATCCGGATATCAAAAAACAAGGACCGCCGTCCCAAATACGCAACATCCAGCTTCACCTTTTCCGGAATCGGCAACTCATCCCGCCCGTTGATTTGTGCCCAACCGGTCAAGCCCGGTACCAGTTCATGCACGCCAGCCTGGGTGCGCAGCGCAATCAGGTCGTGCTGGTTAAACAGCGCCGGGCGCGGCCCCACAAAGCTCATGTCGCCAACCAGAATGCTCCACAACTGCGGCAACTCGTCCAGGCTGCTCTTGCGCAAAAAGCTGCCAATTGGCGTGAGGTACGCCTTGGGGTCAGCCAGCAAATGCGTCGCCACCGCAGGCGTACCCACCCGCATACTGCGAAACTTGGGCATCTTGAACAGCTTATTGTGCCGCCCCACGCGGTCTGACCAATACAGGGCCGGACCGGCAGAGGTCAGCCGCACCGCCAGCGCCACCAGCAATACCGGGATGGCCAAAATCACAGCGGCCACCAAGGCCAGCAAAAGATCAAAAAAGCGCTTCACGACTATTTCCTTTTTTTGTCATTGGGTACAACCGTCAACCTTCAATTGCTCTCTATTTGGAATGTCATACCCGCGTAGGCGGGAATCCATGGTGACAACTGGATTCCCGGTCAAGCCGGGAATGACCGTATTGAAAATAGTTAAACGGTTTTACTTAATTGGACTCTGACGGCCCGTTCGCCCAATTCTCCAAGCGCAATCCCGGCACTCGCTCGAATTCGCGGGTGTTGTTGGTCACCAGAATGGCGGCATGCCAAAGCGGGGGGCGGTGATCATGATGTCAAGTGCGTCTATCGGCTGGCTGCGTCGCTCCAGCGCGGCGCGCAAGTTACCGCAGTGCCAAATGGCAGAGGCATCGAAAGTGAGCACCTTCACTGCGGTCAAGAACATCTCTAGCGCCGTGCGATTACGTGCAGAACTACTTTTTGCCACACCAAAGGTCAACTCTGCCGCCGTCACGCTGGATACCCCGATACTACCCAAACGCACCAGTCGGAAGTGGGCGAGCACCATTGCCGAAATGCCGCACAACGACCTCGACGCCCTCAAAGCGGTACTCTTTAGGCAAACGAACCGTTTGGCTTCGCCCCGACTGAAAAAGACGTGCAGTATCCATATTTGTTCTCCTGAAAACTTGATATACACCAATGATAACTACCGTCACGAACACGAGAAACCAATTTGATCGCTGCTTGTGCGGCCCGTGAGTACGCCGCACTCCACACGTGATTTGTGGTCAAGGCATCGTATTAAAGGGCGCGCACGAGCTGCGCTGCCCCTGGGCCCATGGCCGCTTTTTTCAAGCCTTGATCCAACGACAACGGCGGCATCCAGCCTAGCAACTGCCGGGTTTTGGAGATATCCACCTGCAAAGACCCACACAAACGCTGCGCTACATCTGGCTTGCCCACCATGGCGGCCGCATATCGAAGCCAGCTTTGCGGCACAGGAAGCAGGCGCGCCGGGCGGCCCATGGCTTGCCCCATGCGGCGCAGCAGCTCTGAAGTGGAAACATCTTCGCCATCGGATACCAAAAAAGTCTGATTGGCGGCAGCGGGGTGCGTCAGGCAAAGCACGATCAAATCGACCAGGTTACCCAGCGCCACCAGACTGCGCTGGTTATGAATGGCACCTAAAGGCAAGGGCACGCCACGCTGCAACCAGCGCATCATGGCGGCAAAGTTGGCTTTGACTCCGGGGCCATACACCAAAGGCGGGCGAATGATGACCACCTCCATGTCTGTCTGCGCTGCCAGCTCGCGCAAACCCTGCTCAGCCTCCATCTTGGACACGCCATAGGCATCCAGCGGCGCAGGCACATCGTCCGCCTTAAACGGTGACCCCAACTGCGTCGCCTCGCCATTGACCTTGATGGAGCTGATGTACACAAAACGCCGCACGCCAGCTGCAGCCGCCTGCCGGGCCAACTTCAAGGTGCCTTGCACGTTAACTCGCCGAAACTCTTCTAGTGGGTCAGCGGCTGTATCAGTCATCACGTGCACGCGTGCGGCACAGTGAATGACAACTGATACACCCTCAAGCGCAACCGTCCAGTCGGCAGAAGGTGTCAAGTCACCCGTCACGCGGGGTAGCACCCTCTCTGGCCAATGCTGTCCAACTCTGCGCGCAGCCACTGCAACCCGTCGCGACTCATCGTCCGCAAGCAAGCGCTGCACGACTGCTTTGCCGACAAAGCCTGTTGCCCCAGTAACCAAAATCACGGCTTCACCTTTTCTTGTCTGTACAGGGAGACCGCTTCATGCATCAGGGTCTCCAGTCGATCCATCAGTAAGGTGCGGCCAAACTCCTTCCGGGCAAAAACACGGCCATTCACGCCAAGCTGATGCCTTTGATCAGCACTCATGGCCGCCATCTGAAGTACCGCTGCGGCAAGACCGCCTGAGTCGCCCGCAGCGCAAACCAGGCCCGCATTCGCCTCTGTAATAACTTTTGCGCCCTCACCGTCGAGCATGCCAACAAGCGGTATACCTGCCATCAGATAAGACTGCACCTTGCCCGGTATGGTCATGCTAAATACGGGGTCCTTTTTGAGCGACACCAGCAGTGCATTCGCATGCACATAAAAAGACGGCATGCGTTCCACTGGAAACCGACCTAATAAAAAAACGCTGGCTTGCAAGCCACGGCGCTGCACTTCTTCTTGAAGCCAATCTGACTTTCGTCCATCCCCCACAATGAGCCAACGGATGGCGGCGTTGTGCTTCAAGGACTCAGCGGCGGCCAGAACTGCAGGCAAGTCTTGTGCCTCGCCGATATTCCCAGCGAAAAGTACATTGAACACGCCATCCTGAGCGGGAACTTCAGGCGCTGGCAGCAAATCAGGTTCATTAAAAACCTCTTCGGCCCAGCTTGGAAAATATCGAATCTTCTGGGTGTCAGAGCAATACTTGGCAATGCTTGCAAGAAAACCGTGCGATTGACCCAACACCAAAGTGCAGCGCTCATAAATAAACCTTACCAAGTGGCCGACCCAGCCCAACACCCTGGGTGACCGCACGGCGCCTATCGCGGCCAGCGTTTCCGGCCACAAGTCCAACGCCCAAAAAACAACTGGCGCATGCTTGATTCCGCCAAGCAAGACCGCAGGAAGGCCCACAGTAACGGGCGATGGCTCAAAGACAAAGATGACATCAGCTTGCTGGCCCCGCACCCGCCACGGCCCGCAAAGACAAGCTCCGATCACAAAGCTCAGATAATTCAAAAACAAACGCGCGGCACCATGGCCACGCGCCAACATGGGAACCCGCCATACCTTGGCACCGCCGTAGTGCCCAAATGCCTTGGGGTTTTGCCGGTACGCATCAAATACACGGCCGGCTGGGTAATTGGGAATTCCCGTCAATACCGTCACGCTGTGCCCGCGCTGCACCAGCTCTTGCGTGAGGTCATTAATTCTGAAATTTTCGGGCCAAAAATATTGACTGACGATCAGGATTTTCACGCGCCTGTCGCCTCAATATTTCTTCCACACCACGCGGTTCACGTAGTCGGTGTAGCTGTGGATGATGCGCAGCACCTTGTCAGACACATTGGGCATGCTGTAGTCCTCCACTAGGCGCAGGTCACGGGTTTCACCACGCGGCTGGGTTGCCAGAATCGCCAGGCCTTGGCGTACACGTTCCACCTCCAAGCCCACCATCATCACAACGGCCTCCTCCATGCCTTCAGGCCGCTCATGGGCCTCGCGCAAGTTGAGCGCCGGAAAGTTCAGGATGGACGATTCTTCGTTGATGGTGCCGCTGTCTGACAGCACTGCGCGGGCCGACATCTGCAACTTCACATAATCATGAAAACCCAGCGGCTTGAGCAAACGCACCAGCGGGTGAAATTTGGCACCCGTGGCGTCAATGCGTTTTTGTGTGCGCGGGTGGGTCGACACGATCACCGGCAGACCATGGTCTTCGGCCACGGCATTCAACACTGCAACGAGCTTGGTGAAAGATTGCGGCGATTCGATGTTTTCTTCGCGGTGAGCACTCACCACAAAATAGCCGCCCTCAGTCAACCCTAGCCGCGTCAGCACGTCAGATGCATCAATGCGCGGTCGGTAATGCGTCAGCACCTCAAACATCGGGCTGCCGGTCTTGATGACCAAGTCAGGTGGCAAGCCCTCGCGCAGCAGGTAGTCGCGCGCAATGGTGCTGTAGGTCAGGTTGACATCGGCGGTGTGGTCCACGATGCGGCGGTTGGTTTCTTCGGGCACGCGCTGATCAAAACAGCGGTTGCCCGCTTCCATGTGAAAAATGGGAATCTTGCGCCGTTTGGCCGGAATGACTGACAGGCAACTGTTGGTGTCACCCAGCACCAGCATGGCCTCGGGCTGCACTTCGGCCAGCACTTGGTCCACGCCAATGATGAGGTTGCCAATGGTGTGCGCGGCGCTGGTGGCATTGGCCGCACTGTTCAAAAAGTGGTCGGGTTTGCGCACGCCCAGGTCATCAAAAAAGACTTGATTTAGCTCATAGTCATAGTTTTGGCCGGTATGCACCAAGATGTGCTCGCAATGCTCATCTAATCGTGCCAACACACGTGACAAGCGGATGATTTCGGGCCGCGTGCCCACCACCGTCATGATTTTTAGTTTCTTCATGGATTAACTCTCATTTTTATAGCTGCTTGCGCAATATCTACGGGGTCTAAACGCCTATTTGGCATTCAAACCGCACAAGCAAACGTATCCGGCCGCTCGCGGTCAAACACCTCATTGGCCCACAACATAACGACCATCTCGTCCTGCCCGATATTGGTGATGTCGTGCGTCCACCCTGGCACAGTTTCGACAATCTCGCTCTTATCACCTGTGGTTACCAACTCATGTGTCTGGCCGGTTTGCATATGGCGAAACTTGAAACGGGCCTGACCCTTGATCACCAGAAACTTCTCGGTCTTGGTGTGGTGATAGTGCCCGCCCCGGGTGATGCCGGGGTGCGCCGTGAAGAATGAAAACTGGCCGCAATCGGGCGTCTTGAGCATTTCTGCAAACACCCCGCGCGGGTCACCATATTGCGGCACGGTGTAGGTGAACGACTCCACAGGCAAGTAGCTCACATAAGTGGCATACAGCGCCCGCACCAGCCCGGTGCCCACGCGCTCAGTCATCAGGGTGCTTCGGCTGTCTTTAAAGGCCTGAATCAGCCGAGCCAACTCACCCACGGTGGTGGTGTATTGCGGCGCAACCGTGGCAAACCCGGGGTCATGGATTGCCGCGGCCTCACGGCCTCGCAATGACGACACCTCCTGCGTCATTGCCTGCTCCCCCTCCGTCATTGCGAGCGAAGCGTGGCAATCCATGCCTGCTGCCTCATCCATCAGATGCACAAAGCGTTGAATCACGTCGTCCACATACACCAGCGTGACGGGTGCAGCGGGGTCATTCACCTGAATGGGGAGATCGCGTGCGATGTTGTGGCAAAACGTGGCCACTGCCGAGTTGTAGTTGGGTTTGCACCATTTACCAAACACATTGGGCAGCCGGAAAATGTGAACCGGAATGCCGTGGCTGGGGGTGGCCGATTGAAGCGCCTCTTCAGCCGCCAGCTTGCTCAAGCCATAAGGGTTATCGCGCCCCGCCTGGGTGGATGAGGTGCAGATGATGGGCACCTTTTTGCCCGTGGCAGCTGCCACGTCGCAAACAGCACGGCACAGTGCCTGCGTCAAATCGGCATTGCCAGTGACAAACTCAAGTGGGTCTTGCGGGCGGTTGACCCCCGCGAGGTGAAACACAAAATCCACGCCCTGCAGCAAATCTGGCAGTTGCGCCACGTCATGGCTACGGGTGAAGCAAACCACCTCAACATCTTTGCGCTCAGCCAAGTGCAGTTGCAGGTTTTTGCCAACAAAGCCGTTGGCGCCGGTGATCAAAATTTTCATATGCCGATCAACCCGCGTGTGACACCATCACGTGCAGATGTGCAGCAACGGTGTCTGGCCCCAAATCCTGCCCATCGGGCCACCCGACACCAGCAAAAAAAAGACCGACTTGCTTGAAATAGTTTTCGTCTCGGAGTGCGCCAAAAAAATCAGATTGCATAAAGGGCTTTACGTCGAACTCACCACATCTGCCATCTTGCAGATTTACCTTTAAGAACCCGTCTGGCAATGCTGCCACTTTGATTACCTTATTCATGATGCATCCTTACTCGAGAGGTTTGATCTTTTGAACAGGAAGCCCGCGCACTGCCAAGCTCCAATCAGCCATTATTTCTTCACGGTGAATTTCAAGCCAGGCCTGCACCAGTTTCATCTTGTTTCGCGGCAAATCACCTTCGATTACGTCGCCACTATCAATTGCAATCACGGCTGTGAACTCAGCGTATTCAACATGGAAATGAGGCGCATGGTGCTGCTGGGTGTCATAAAAATACATGTACACCACGATGCCGTAAAACATGGATAGTAAAGGCATATCCGTCAATCCTCCGCAACCACGTGCTCACCCCGCGCGATGCGCTGCATAAAGTCGAGCTTAAGCAGAAGCGCCTTCATGCCCGCCACATCTAGCCGGGTGGTGTTGTGCGAGTGGTATTCCTCGGCGTGGGAGCTTTGTGTGAGGCGCTGCTCACCCTGCTCCACAAACTTGGCATAGTTCAGGTCGCGGCCATCAGGCGGCACGCGAAAGTAATCGCCCAAGTCTTCGGCGCAGGCCATTTCTTCGCGGCTTAGCAGCGCTTCAAACAGCTTTTCGCCATGCCGGGTGCCAATGCAGCGCACCTCATGTTCGGGCTTTCCCATCAGCGCCAAAACAGCCTGTGTGAGCACTTCTACAGTAGCCGCGGGGGCCTTTTGCACAAAGATGTCGCCATTGTTGCCGTGCTCAAACGCATACAGCACCAGGTCCACCGCATCATCCAGCGTCATCATGAAGCGTGTCATGGCCGGGTCGGTGACGGTAATAGGCTTGCTAGAGAGCACTTGATCGACAAACAGCGGAATCACCGACCCGCGCGAAGCCATCACGTTGCCATAGCGCGTGCCGCAAATCACCGTGTTGGTGCCTTCCAGGTTGCGGCTAGCTGCCACCATCACTTTTTCCATCATGGCCTTGCTGATGCCCATGGCATTGATGGGGTACACCGCCTTGTCGGTGCTCAAGCACACCACGCGCTGCACGCCAGCGGCAATGGCCGCCTCCAACATGTTCTCTGTGCCTAATACGTTGGTGCGCACTGCCTGCATGGGGTGAAACTCGCATGAGGGCACTTGTTTGAGTGCGGCCGCGTGGAAAACGTAATTGACCCCGCGCATGGCACCCGCAATGCTGCGTGAATCTCGCACATCGCCAATGTAGAACTTGAGCTTGGGATAGTTGTAGCGCTTGCGCATGTCATCCTGCTTTTTTTCGTCGCGGCTGAAGATGCGAATTTCAGCAATGTCAGTATCAAGGAAACGCTTGAGGACGGCGTTGCCAAAGGAGCCGGTTCCACCGGTGATTAAGAGTGTTTTGTTTGCGAACATGGTTTATGAATGTTTAACGGTTAGAAACTGGCAACGCGGCGCGGAAAATTTCGTCTTTTTGCACCGCTGTCGGGTAGTTGATCAGTACGGCACGGTATTTGCCCTTGAAGACAAACAGGCTACCTGCGGCAGCGCCCACCACACCGCATTTACCTACCAGCACGGCTAGATCTTCAAGCGAGCCAGCGCCACCCATCATTGTCATTGGCACGCGTAGCGCTGCCTGCATTTGCTGGGCTAACGCCAGGTCGTAGCCTTTCATGTCCCCATCGCGATCAACCGAGTTGATGACGATCTCGCCAGCGCCGGCTTCCTGCAAGGTCTTGGCAAAAACCACTGGGTCGAGCTTGTGAATCGTCTTGGCGTTGTGCGTACACAACTCGTAGCCCTTGGCTAACAGGCCTGACTTTTTGCGAACATCCAGTACCACCACCACGCTCTGGCGGCCAATGGCTTCAGCGATGTGGGTCACGATTGCTGGGTCCGCTACCGCAGCAGCGCTGATCGCAACCTTCTCAACACCCAAGCTGATGATTCGCTTGGCTTGCTCGACGGAATTGACGC